>DATJRP010000066.1:0-18309 GCA_035504555.1 Rhizomicrobium sp.
ACGCGATATGTCCGCCGCCGTGATCGGTAGTTCTGGAACCGGAAGCCCTGTTATCGAGCAGCTTGCGAGGCTTGGTTTCGGGCGCCTCGTGATCGTCGATCCCGATCGGGTTGAGACCAAGAATTTAAATCGCATCCTGAATTCAACACGCGAAGACGCTTATCTCCGGCGCCACAAGGTTGAGGCGATGGCCCGCGCGATCGCGGCGATGGGATTTGGCACAGAGCTGGAAATTTTCGCAACTGATCTTGCGACGCCCGCAGCAGCCAAGGCGGTTGCGGAATGCGATGTTGTCTTCGGCTGTATGGACGGCGTTGAAGGACGCCATCTGCTAAATCGCCTGGCCGCCTATTATGTCCTGCCTTACTTCGATATCGGCGTGAAGCTCGTCGCCGACGGACACGGCGGAATAAAGGAAGCCTGTGGCGCCGTGCATTACATTCGTCCCGACGGAGCCAGCTTGCTCGATCGCCGCGTCTACACCTTGGCACAATTGAAAGCTTCGGGTTTGCGTCGGACTGATCCACAGGCATACCGTGATCAGGTGAAGGCGGGCTATATTCACGGCGTGCTGGAGGATCGACCGGCAGTGATCAGCATCAATATGCAAATGGCGAGCATCGCCGTGAATGAGTTCCTTGCGAGACTGCATCCCTACCGGCTCGACGAAAACGCGGAGTCAGCGATCGTGAGATATTGCTTCGTCCAGGGAAATGAGTTTCGGGAGCGCGAGCCGGAGTCGAGTGGGACTTTTTCGTCTCGTATAGGTAAAGGCGATGTGCGCCCGCTTCTGTCTATGCCTGAACTCAGTGATCCTGAGGAGACGTCTTGAACTGGCTCATTCAGTTTTGGCTTTGGCTCTGGAATGCCGTTTCGTCGCTTTGGACGCCAGCCAAGCCCGCGCAGGTTCGCTTCGAGCACGTCGAAGATCTGCCAGATCGGCCTAAGGCATCGACACTCTATATAGCGGGTGAAGGCGCAAACGCTTGGGCGGCCGCGATGCTGTGTCCTTGCGGCTGCGGCGAGGTGATAAGGCTCAATCTACTTCGTGAAGTAAGGCCCCGCTGGGATGTGCGCGAGCATGCAGATGGGGCCGTCAGCTTGGAACCTTCTGTTTGGCGTCAAAAGGGCTGCAAGAGCCACTTCATTCTCCGCCGCGGGATGATCATTTGGTGCGAGCCAACGCGCTAAGCGGCGGCTCGGCACTTTAGCGCGAAGCAAGAATGGCGAGGTTCGAGCGCGAATGCGATCGGCGGGCCGTTAACTTATTGAAATGGCTAGTGTTATTTTTCTCGCTATAAACCACGGTCCGGAGTAATCAAACGGGCCTTCTCGGCGGCCTACCCGAACCTTGGATTCTTACCCAAATACTTACCCAGGCAGATTCGACGGAGCGAATTGGTTAGATTGGTGCGCAAGTAAGTAGCTGAAAAATATAGTAAAAGTACGTGTCGCGGGGTGGAGCAGCCCGGTAGCTCGTCAGGCTCATAACCTGAAGGTCCTAGGTTCAAATCCTAGCCCCGCAACCAATTCTTTCGTCGCTGCGCGACGAAAGAATTGTCCCTGCGAAAGCAGGGACCCAACTTCGACGTCGGTATCGCTCAATCAAGATTGAAGTAATCGCGCGCGTCGACGAACAGGCTGACGCCGAGCGTGCGCGCGATGGCGTCGTCTGCCTCTCTCATGCCGACCATGAAGAACGAACAGGGTGTTGTGCCCGATACTGCATTGGCAAACGCGCTGCCCAATGTGTCGCGACGGCAGCTTCGACATTCGGCGGAAATGCGCAGCGCCAACCCGTCCGCGTCGCTGCACAAGAGGACCACACAGTCTTTCAGCGAAGAGAGCTTGGACGCAATCCGATCCGGCTGAGACAGCAGTGCGCCGTTCAGCATCACGACAACACCGCCGAGCCGCACGCCGCGGTCGAGCAGCACCGACGTATAGGCGCGGTAGCTCAATCCAAGCTGTTCGGCGCGGCGCAGCCGCAACAGCGCGATTTCGCGGCCGGGCGGTTTCCAGGCCTGGGCATGCGCGCGGCGCCAATTCCACGCCGTCCAGCTGAGATCGAGCGGCGGGCCGCCATTGTGGCCGATCGAAGGGCGGAAATTCCGACGTTGCAGCGTTGCGCCATGCACGCGAATGCGAGACGCCGCATTCACGCCGCACGCCGCGTCAGCGCGATGAGATAGCGGCACGGCGTTCGCCCCTCGTTGCGGTATTCGCAGTCCGCTGCCGCACCCAGCGCGAGACAGTCGCGCAGCTTCAGGCGATGCGTCGTGCTGCCTTCGACGAATGTGAGTTCTCCCGCCAGCACCAGGATCTGGTGCTCCAGAAACTGATAGGCGGATGCGGGATAGGAGATGGCGGCGCCGGGCGGCAGCTCGCCTTCGATCAATTCCAGATGTCCGGCAAGCGCCGGCGGGCTCAGCACGCGCCGCCGGAATCCGGTCTCGGGATCGGTCCACACGGGATTGTCCCTGGCGCGGGCGACGCGCGATCCCCTGCCTTCCGCTTCCAAGAGCAGCTGCGACACCGTCAGCCCGAAGGCGCCGGACAGGCGTCCCAGCAGCGTGGCCGTGGGGCTCGAGGCGCCGGATTCCACTTTGTGGATCATGGCGCGGGACACGCCGGAGCGCGTCGCCAGATCGGCCAGCGTCCAGCCTCGATTGTCCCGCAGCCGTTTCAATGTGTCGGCTAGACGGGAGCCGATATCGTTCACTATAGTGGACATACTGGCACGATACTAAACATGACCGGATCCGTCATGCGCAAAATCCCGCCCGCGATGAAAAAGGCGATCCTCGTCCGGGATGCCGCCGAGTCCGACATGGCCGAGCTCCAGGCGATCTATGCCCTGCATGTTCTGGAAGGTCTGGCGAGCTTCGAAGAAACGCCGCCGTCAGTCGCGGACATGGTCGGCCGCCGCGCCGCCGTACTCGCGCTCGGACTGCCCTATCTTGTTGCCGAAGCGGACAGCCGGATCGTCGGCTATTCCTACGCGGGCGCCTACCGGACCCGGCCGGCCTACCGCCACACGATCGAAGACTCCGTTTATCTGCGGACGGGCGAATATGGCCGCGGCATCGGGACTGCGCTTTTAGATGCGCTTATCAAACGCTGTGAAGGCGGGCCATGGCGCCAGATGATCGCCGTCATCGGCGACAGCGGCAATGCGGGATCGATCGCGCTGCATCGCCGGTTCGGGTTCCGCATGGTCGGCACGCTGACGAAGGTCGGATTCAAGCTCAACCGTTGGGTCGATACCGTTCTGATGCAGCGGGAGCTGAACGACAGGCCGGATTGAGAATGCGGCGTCTCAGGCGCTCTTGCGTTCCGCCTCGCGCCACACGCAACGCGCGGCGGGCAGACGGATCGTCGCCGTCGTGCCGCGGCCGAGTTCGCTTGAGAGCGTGAACGCGCCGCCATGCGCTTCTATGAGACGGCGGGCGAGCGGCAGGCCGAGCCCCGCGCCTTCCGCGCCTGCGATCAGCGGATTGCCCACGCGCACGAACGGTTCCTGGCATTTCTCGATGTCGTCCGAGGCGATGCCGACACCGGTGTCCGACACGGCGATCTCCAGACCATCGGCATCGCTGAAAAGGCGCACCGTGACGCGTCCGCCCTCGCGCGTATAGGCGATCGCGTTGTTGAGAAGATTGAGCAGCGCCTGGCGCAATTTTGTCCGGTCTACCGTGACGTCGGGCGGTGCTGGCGCGAAATGCCGCTCGAGCGTGAGCCTTTGGGCGGCGGCAGCGTACTCCACGAGCTGCAGGCATTCCTCGATCAGATCGACGGGCGCTATTCCGACATCTTCGATCGTCAGCTGCCCGGCTTCGGCGCGCGAGACGTCGAGGATCGTATTGATGAGATTGAGCATATGGGCGCCGCTGTCGTGGATATGACTGGAATAGTCGCGATAGCGTTCGGCCAGAGTGCCGAAGATCTGATCGCGCATCATTTGCGAGAAGCCCATGATCGCGTTCATCGGCGTGCGCAGTTCGTGGCTCAGATGCGCGAGCGTCGTCCATTTCGAACGTTTCGCCTCGGCTGTGGCGACATTGGCGCGCGCGAGGTTCTCCGCCAGCGCTTCGTTTTCGGCGCGCAGACGGAAGGTCGCGAGCACCTGCCGGTTATAGTCGCGCGCGCTCATGCCGATAACGCCGACGTAAAGCGGCATCAGAAGCGCGAAATAATGCGCCTCGATCTCCGGCCTGCGATAAAGTGCGACAGCGAGTGGAAGCAGCGACGCCGCGCAGTAACCGAAAAAAGCCGGAAGATAGGGGCCGATGCCGCTGACGCAGGCTGCGTTGCAGACGAGCACCATCACCGTCAGCACCATCATCTCGCCCTCGCTGAGTGCGGGGGCGAACGCGAATGCCGCCCCGCCCCAGAGCGAACCTATGAGTGTCGCAAAAGTGGCGTGGATGGCGAGACGGCTCGACGGACTCCTGGTGCGCAGCGACGGCAACGCATTGTTCGCGAATGCCATCAGGGCAGCGAGGACGACGGCGGCTGCTCCGATCCAGACCGCAAGTTCGTTGGTAGGAACGGTGCGGCGGATAATGACGGCGAGCATGATAATCGCCGGCAGATTGGCGACCGCGCTCGGCGCAGAGCCGTTGATAGTCTCGAATTGCAGCGTACGAACGCGCGTGTCGACCCGTTCGCTGTCGCCCGCAGCGACGTCCGTTCGCTTTCGCGCGCCAACGGTCTGAAGCACCGACACGCCGTTCGTCGCCTCTTGGCCCTATTGGGCCAATTTGCGCAAATTTAACTGAATTATCGGTGAAGCCGGCGGCCGATCGCCCAATTCAAAGAAAGCGTTGCGCTTCGCACGCACGGATCGCTCAATGCTGCCCGCGCGCGCCGGCTTATCAACATGCAAAGGAAAGCTCCCCCGCCCGCCGCGCCATCCCAGTCGGTGCGCCAGGTGACTTAAATCAACGACAGCGTGTGGGGGCCAAGAAGAAATAGGTCAATCGGCCAAGGTAGCATCCGCACTTGCAAATCATTCGCAACTGGCCTTAGGTCCGTCTGCCGGCTGCCGGCGGGTTTTGCCCCATGCGTAAAGAGGGAATTTTGTGAGCATCCAGACCATACCCCTGCTGAGATCCCCTGTTCGCCGTGTCCTGGCGGTTACCGGAACGGGCATCGTGGTCATGCTGGCCGATACGGATGCCGGCTCGATCATTACGGCCGCCCAGAGCGGCGCGCAGCGCGGCTACCAGCTCCTGCTCCTGCAGTTCCTGCTGATCCCCATCCTTTTCATGGTGCAGGAACTTACCGTCCGCCTCGGTGCCGTGACGGGACGCGGCCACGGCGAACTGATCATGGAGCGCTTCGGACGCGGTTGGGCCTGGCTGTCGGTCTCGACGCTGGCCGTCGCCTGCATCGGCGCATTGATTTCGGAACTGAGCGGTCTGGCAGGCGTGGGTCTGCTCTTCGGCGTGCCCGCCTGGGTCACCGTGGCCTGCGTCATCGCCGGACTGATCGCGATGGTCTGGACGGGTTCCTACCGCTCGGTCGAGCGCTTGGCCATGATCTTCGGCGCACTCGAACTGCTTTTCATCTGGATCGCGTGGCGGGCCCATCCCGATCCGCGCGCGCTCTTAGGCGGGCTCGCCCGGATGCCGCTTTACGACCGCGGCTATCTTTATCTCGCGACGGCCAATATCGGCGCCGTCATCATGCCCTGGATGATTTTCTATCAGCAATCCGCGGTCGTCGAGAAACAACTGCGCCCCAGCGATCTGCGGGTGCTTAGGTGGGAGACGGCCGGCGGCGCAGTGATCGCGCAGCTCGTCATGATCGGCGTGCTTGTGGCGACAGCGGCCACGATCGGGCGTATCAATCCCGACGCGCCGCTCAACACGGTGCAGGAAATCTCCGGCGCGATAACGCCGTTCCTCGGCACCGATCTGGGCCGTGTCGTGTTTGCGGTCGGCATGAGCGGGGCCGCGATCGTCGCCACCATCGTCGTCTCTCTGACAGCGGCCTGGGGTGTCGGCGAAGTGGCCGGTTATCGCCGCTCGCTCGCGGACCATCCGCTCGAGGCGCCCTGGTTCTACGGCATCTTCACGCTCTGCCTTGTGGCGGCCGGCGTCCTCGTGGCGTCCGGCGCCGATCTGGTGAAACTCAGCGTCGGCGTGCAGGTCCTGAACGCGCTGCTTCTGCCGATCGTGCTGGGCTTCCTCTATGCGCTCGCCACGCGCGCGCTTCCCGAACCCCACCGGCTCAAGGGCACCTACGCCGTCGTGGTCGGCGTGATCTGTTTCGTGACGGCCGGCTTCGGCATTTATGCGGGGCTCACGGGGGCGGTCTGAACCGGCCGGCGTTTCGTATCCAGGGCCGGGGATGGCCGCTTACGTCCTGTCGTTTTGCGACGCATGGGAGCGTGTTTATTGCGTCCCTGCGGCATCCTTGACGGAGTTGGGAAGGGACAGATATCAGCGGGTTCCGCGGCACGCGCGTCTTCTCAAGCCGCCAGGGCCAAACCCATGAAAAACGAACCGAAGCTCAGCCTGCACATCCCCGAGCCTGCGCAACGGCCGGGCGACAAACCCGACTTCAGCGGCATGGTGGTGCCGGAGGCCGGCTCCGTGCGCAGGCCCGATATCGCGGCCAAACCGCGCGAGATCAGCGATCTCGCCTACACGCTCATCCGCGTGCTCGACAATGACGGCAATGCCGTCGGCCAGTGGAATCCGAAACTCGATGCGGAGACGCTGAAGCGCGGCCTTCGACTCATGATGCTGGTGCGCGCCTATGACGACCGCATGTATCGCGCGCAGCGTCAGGGCAAAACGTCGTTCTACATGAAATGCACGGGCGAAGAGGCCGTGGCGATCGCGCAGGGTTCCGCGCTCGACGAGAACGACATGTGCTTCCCGAGCTATCGCCAGCAGGGCCTTTTGCTGCTGCGCGGCTATGCGCTCGTCGACATGATGTGCCAAGTCTATTCCAACGAGAACGACCCGCTCAAAGGCCGGCAATTGCCCATCATGTATTCGAGCAAGGCGCACGGCTTCTTCTCGATCTCCGGCAATCTCGGCACGCAATTCAGCCAGGCCGTCGGCTGGGCGATGGCCTCCGCCTACAAGGGCGACACACGCATAGCCTCCACCTGGATCGGCGAAGGCTCGACCGCGGAAGGCGATTTCCATGCCGCGCTGACTTTCGCGTCCGTCTATCGCGCGCCAGTGATCCTGAACGTCGTCAACAACCAGTGGGCGATCTCGAGCTTCCAGGGCATCGCGGGCGGCGAGCAGTCCACCTTCGCGTCGCGCGCGATCGGCTACGGCATTCCGGGACTGCGCGTCGACGGTAACGATTTCCTCGCCATCTACGCGGCGACGCAGTGGGCGGCGGAACGCGCCCGCGCCAATCTCGGCGCCACGCTGATCGAACTTTACACCTATCGCATGGAAGGCCACTCCACGAGCGACGATCCGAGCCGCTATCGCCCGTCGGAAGAACCGATCGAGTGGCCGCTCGGCGATCCGATCAAACGGCTCAAGACGCATCTGATCCATCTGGGCGCGTGGAACGAGGAGCAGCACGAAGCGCTGCATAAAGAGGTCGTCGAGACGGTGCGCGCCGCGAACAAGGAAGCCGAAAGCCACGGCACGCTGGGGCAGGGACTGTTGCCGAGCGCCAGCACGATGTTCGAAGACGTGTTCCGCGATGTGCCCTGGCATCTGCGCCGTCAGCGCCAGGAAATGGGAGTCTGAATCATGGCCACGATGAACATGATCCAGGCGCTCAACTCCGCCATGGACGTCACGATGGGGCGCGATCCCAACGTGCTCGTCTTCGGCGAAGACGTGGGTTACTTCGGCGGCGTCTTCCGCGCCACAGAGGGCCTGCAGAAGAAATACGGCGTCACCCGCTGCTTCGATACGCCGATCGGCGAAGGCGGCATCGTCGCCATCGCCATCGGCATGGGTGCCTATGGCCTCAGGCCCTGCGTCGAGATCCAGTTCGCCGATTACATCTATCCCGCTTTCGACCAGATCGTCTCGGAAGCGGCGCGCCTGCGTTATCGATCGGCCGGCGACTTCAACGCGCCGATCACGCTGCGCACGCCGTACGGCGGCGGCATCTTCGGCGGACAGACGCACAGCCAGAGCCCGGAAGCGCTGTTTACGCACGTGGCCGGCATCAAGACGGTGATCCCGTCGACGCCGTATGACGCGAAAGGACTTCTCATCAGCGCCATCGAAGATGACGATCCGGTGATCTTCCTCGAGCCCAAGCGGATCTATAACGGCCCGTTCGACGGCCACCACGACAAGCCCGTGCTGCCGTGGTCAAAACATCCCGCGAGCGATGTGCCCGATGGACATTATACGGTGCCGCTCGGCAAGGCGCAGATCGTGCGCGCCGGCGAGGCCGTGACCGTGCTCGCTTACGGCACCATGGTGCACGTGGCGCTGGCGGCGGCCGAAGACAGCGGCATCGATGCGGAAGTGATCGACCTGCGCACGCTGGTGCCGCTCGACATCGAGACGATCGTCGCCTCCGTCGAGAAGACGGGACGCTGCGTGATCGTGCATGAAGCCACCAAGACCAGCGGCTATGGCGCCGAACTCTCGGCGCTGGTGCAGGAGCACTGCTTCTATCATCTCGAAGCGCCGATCGAGCGCGTGGCCGGCTGGGATACACCCTATCCGCACGCCTTCGAATGGCAGTATTTTCCCGGACCTGGCCGTGTCGCGGCCGCCATGAAGCGCGCGCTGGAGGGTTGATATGAGCCGTTACGTCTTCAAGCTTCCCGACGTGGGCGAAGGCACTGCCGAGGCCGAGATCGTCGCGTGGCACGTAGCCGTCGGCGATCACGTGCACGAAGACCAGAACCTCGTCGACGTGATGACGGACAAGGCGACGGTGGAAATGACGTCGCCGGTTTCGGGCGTGGTCGTGTCGCTGAACGGCAATCCGGGCGACATGGCCGCCGTCGGCGCGCCGCTCGTCGAACTCGATGTCGAGGGCGCCGGCAACGCTGCAACCAACGGACATGCGGCTCCCGCGAAGCCGGTTGCAAAGCCCGCGCCCGCCAAGCCCGTTCCGGCCAAGCCGCAGACGCCGGCGCGTGCTGCCAGAGCGGCAGAGCTCCAAGCACCGGTCGCCGCCCGAGCTGAAACCCGCGGAGCGGTCGTGGCGCGTGCGCCGGGTACGAAGCCCCTTGCGTCGCCTTCGGTGCGCGCACGCGCGGAAGAACTCGGCGTCAAACTGCAATTCGTGCCCGGCACGGGTCCGGCCGGGCGCATCAGTCATGCGGATCTCGATGCCTATGTCACGTCGGGCGGCGCGATCTCGCAGGCGCGCAGCGGCGGCTACGCCAGGCGCGACGGCGTCGAAGAAATCAAGGTGATCGGCCTCCGGCGCAAGATCGCCGAGAAGATGCAGGAATCGAAGCGCCGCATCCCGCACTTCGCCTATGTCGAAGAGATCGACATGACGGAGCTGGAAGCGTTGCGCGCGCATCTGAACGCGACCAGGCGCACCGACCAGCCGAAGCTCACGCTGCTGCCGTTCCTGATGCGCGGCCTCGTGAAGCTCCTGCCGGAATATCCGCAGATCAACGCGCGCTTCGACGACGAGGCGGGCGTGGTCCATCGCCATGCCGCCGTGCATATCGGCATCGCCACACAGACGGCCAACGGCCTGATCGTGCCGGTCGTGCGCCATGCCGAAGCGCGCGATGTGTGGGACAGCGCCGCGGAAGTGGCGCGGGTAGCGTCCGCCGCACGCGAAAACAAGGCGACGAAAGACGAGCTTTCCGGCTCGACCATTACCATCACGAGCCTCGGCGCGCTGGGCGGCCTCGTCACGACGCCCGTCATCAATCATCCCGAAGTCGCGATCATCGGGCCCAACGCCATCGTGGAGCGGCCCGTGGTGCAGGGCGGCCAGATCGTCGTGCGCAAGATGATGAACCTGTCCTCGTCCTTCGATCATCGCGTCGTCGACGGCTATGACGCGGCGGAATTCATCCAGAAGCTGAAGGGGCTGCTGGAGCATCCGGCGACGCTGTTTATGGAATAAGAAGGCGGTGAACGGTGAGTAATCAGTGGTGCGTGGTGGAAATCCACATTCCACTCACCATTCACTACTCAGCATTTTTCATTCACTCCTGCTTCAACGGAATCCCCATGACCGAACGCATCCAAACCAAAGTCCTCGTCGTCGGCGGCGGTCCCGGCGGCTACGTGGCGGCGATCCGCGCAGGCCAATTGGGCCTCGATACGACGCTCGTCGAGGGCGATACGCTGGGCGGCACCTGCCTCATCCGCGGCTGCATCCCGTCGAAGGCGATGATCCATGTGGCGGCCGAATTCGAGACGATGGCGAAAGCCGCGTCGACGGGCCTTAACGGCATTACGCTCGCATCCGCGCCCGTGCTCGACATGGCAAAGACGGTGACGTGGAAGGAAGGCGTCGTCCGCAAGCTTAACACCGGCGTCGCGGCGCTTTTGAAGCGCGCCAAGGTCCGCGTCGTGCAGGGCTGGGCCGATTTCTCCGACGCGAAGACCTGCACCGTCGCGGCGAAGGACGGCAAGACGACGACCATAGCGGCCGAGCTTGTCATCCTCGCCAATGGATCGCTGCCGGTGTCGCTGCCGCATCTGCCGTTCGGCGGCCCGGTGATCTCGTCGACCGACGCGCTGTCGCTCGACACGCTGCCGAAAAAACTCGTCGTGGTCGGCGCCGGCTATATCGGTCTCGAGCTCGGCATCGCCTTCCGCAAGATGGGCAGCGACGTCACCGTCGTCGAAGCGCTCGACCGCATCCTTCCGCTCTACGACACGCAGCTCACCGAGCCCGTGCACAAATGGCTGACCAAGCACGGCGTGACGCTGCATCTGGGCGCAAAGGCGAAATCGCTTGTCGAGAAGAAAGGCGGCGCGGCGCTCGCCGTCGAAGCCAGGGACGGCACAACTATGGAGCTGCCCGCGGAGAGAATTCTCGTCACCGTCGGCCGCAGGCCGAACACCGAAGGCTGGGGCCTCGAGAACATGGCCGTCGACATGGCGGGACGCTTCGTCAAGGTCGACGATCAGTGCCGGACCTCGATGAAGGATGTCTGGGCGATCGGCGATCTCGTGGGCGAGCCGATGCTGGCGCACAAGGCAAGCGCTCAGGGCGAGATGGTGGCCGAGATCATCGCGGGCCATAAGCGTCGCTTCAATCCGGTTTCCATCACCGCCGTCTGCTTCACCGAACCCGAAATCGTCAGCGCGGGCCTCCTGCCCGACGAAGCGCCCAAGAACGATGTCATCACGGCGCAGTTTCCGTTCGCCGCCAATGGGCGTGCGCTCAGCATGGATGCCGGCGAAGGCTTTGTGCGCGTGCTGGCGCGCGCCGACGATCATCGCGTGCTGGGCATCCAGGCCGTCGGCCAGCATGTCTCGGAGCTGTCCGGCGAATTCGCCCATGCGCTCGAAATGGGCGCGACGCTCGAAGACGTTGCGGGCACGATCCACGTGCATCCCACGCTCAGCGAAGCCTTCCACGAATCCGCGCTGAAAGCGCTCGGCCACGCCATCCATGTTTGAGCACTTCTATTCTTCCTTGCAGGCCGGATCGGGAAATGCGATTTCGACCGTAGTGCCTCTGCCTGCAACGGAATGCACTTTGGTGACGCCGCCGATCTGCTGACCGAAGGTCCTGATCAGGCGCGAGCCGATGCTCGTCGGTACGTCCGCGTCGTTGAAGCCCACCCCGTCGTCCTCGATGGCGAAGCGCAGGCGATGATCGTCCGCCGCTTCGAGAACGATGCGGATCGTGCCGTCGCGGCCGGCGGGAAACGCGTGCTTGAAGGCGTTGGTGATGGCCTCGACCGCGAACAGCGACAACGTCACCGCCATGTCGCTGGAGACCGAACGTGGAACGATGTCGGTGATCACCCGGACCGCGCGGCCGTCGCCGCCGAAGCCTTCGCTCGTCTGCTCGGCCAATTGCTCGAGCAGCTTCTGCACGTCGACGGTGTTTTCGTCGTCGATCTCGTAGAGGATGCGATGGACGAGGGCGAGTGCGTTGATGCGCGTACTCGTGTCGCGCAGCGCCTCCTGCGCGACGGGATCCCTGAGCCGCTTCGCCTGCAGGCTCAAAAGGCTCATCACCACCTGCAGATTGTTCTTCACGCGGTGGTGGATTTCCTTGATGAGCAGGCTTTTCTGCGCGATGGCGTCTCTGAGCGAGCGGTCGCGTTCGTGTATCGCGCCGGCCATTTCCGACAACGCGTCGCCCAGAAGCCTGAGCTCGCTCGGCGCATCGTCGAGCGACGGCCGCAACAGATAATGGCCGCTCCTGTAAGTGGCCGATACGCGCTTCAGATAGATGATCCAGCGGGTCAGCTGGCGATCCGTCACGATCCAGATCGCGCCCCAGGTGAGAAGGATCATCGCAAACGGCAGGAACATGTCGAGGGATGCGCGCCGGTAGGCGCCGCCGAAGAGTTTCGTGTCCGGCATGGCGAAACCGACGTAGACATTCGGGCCCAGAAGCGCCGCCGTCGCGTACGTCCATGCCGTGCCTTTTCGATCCCGGACGGTGTGCACCGCCGTTTCGCCGTCCTCAGGTCTGCGATGCGCGAATATGGCGCGCGAGACGTCGGCATTGGTGGAGGCGATCATGTTGCCGGCGCGATCGAAGATCGCCATGACGGAGCCGGGCGGCAGCCGGCTCGATTTGAGGACGCCGTTGAGCCAGTTCACGTTGATGGCGACGTTGAGCGTGCCGTCGAAATGCCCGGCCGCATCGTGGATCGGCAGGAGCCCCAGCACGATGGGCTTGTGCTGGATCCTGCTGTCCGTCAGACCTGCGACAACGAAATCGCCCGCGGTCTCGACCGTGCGCCAGATCGGAAGACGGCTTGCGTCGATGCCTACGCTCTCCGGCAGCACGGCGCACAAGATGTGGCCGGAGGCGTTCGTCCGCGCCATGTTGCTGAAGAAGGCGATCCCGCGCATGGCGCTGGCGAGGTCGGTGTCGCATTCCGACGTCCCGTCGCGGATCTCCGGCAGATGCGAAAGCGCAAGTGCGATGTCGCGTGCCGCTGCGAGGACGTTCTCCGCGGGGGCCGCGGCGGCGCGGGCGGTGGCGATCAGCTGCTCATGCAGGTCGGCCACGTCGCGACGCGCATTGGAGATGCCCTGCATGATGCTGAGAAGCGCCGGCGGCAAAAGAACGAGACCGACCCAGAGCAGGAGCCTCAGCCGGAGCGACCAGCCGCTACTTCGAAGCACTTTTCTTGAGCTTCGCCTTTACCGAGGCGCCGGGCGCCAGGCGATCGAGCTGCGCCATGATGTCGTTGGTCGCGTCGGCGGAATCGTCGCCGGCACTCGCGGGGAGCGGGTCAGTGCCCTCGAGAATGCCGATCAACGTCTTGCGCGCGCGCGCCACGCGGCTTTTGACCGTACCGACGGCGCAATTGCAGATCTGCGCGGCCGCTTCGTAGGAGAATCCGCCGGCGCCGACGAGGATCAACGCTTCCCTTTGTTCGTCCGAGAGCGAGGTGAGCGCGCGCGCCGTGTCGGACAATTCCGCAGCCCACGACTGTTCTTCGGAAGCGCCCGGAATGCGTTCCGCCGCATCCTGATCCCACGGCGCCTGCCGCCAGGCCCTGCGCCGGTCCGAATAGAATTGATTGCGCAAGATCGTGAACAGCCAGGCTTTGAGATTGGTGCCGGGCGCGAACGTGTTGCGCGACTGCCATGCCTTGACGAGGGTCTCCTGAGCGAGATCGTCGGCGATATCGGGATTGCCGCACAGCGAACGCGCAAAGGCGCGCAGAAAGGGAATGAGTTCCAGAAGTCCCGCCTTGAACTCGCTGTCGGGATCGTTCTGGGTACGAGGCGGCTTCGCCGGTCCGGGTTGCGCTGCGGTCACCGCTCCTCCGGCTCGTCTTCGTGGCTGTCCTCGTGCTCGTCGATCTTCTGCAGCAAATTGAGAAAATCGTCGGGGACGGGTTCTTTGACCACATTGTCGTAAATGCGACGCAACTCTCGCCCGATCGCGCGCTGGCGCACGCGAATAATCCGGTTTTTCTCCCGGTCGCCTTTTTGCTCGTTGCTCACGGAATTCAAATCCCAGCCCTGCCTTTGTGCACCTTAACGCCTGGAGGCACAGTCCTGCGCGAGTAAAACCCGCCGAGACGTCTCTCGGGCACCGTGCTAGGGCAAACGTGGGGTTTCGAGAAAAGTTCCGGCGGGGGGAACTTTTTTGGCTAGCGTTTGTTCTTTGAATTGAATTCGCCCACTCGTCGAAGGAGCATGTCACCATGAGCATGTCGCGTGCGCTCGCACCGCATTTGCCTTATCTGCGGCGGTACGCCAGGGCGTTGACGGGTTCGCAGGAGAGCGGCGACGCCTATGTCCGCGCCGCGCTGACGGCTCTGCTGGCCGGCGAACAGGCGCTGGACGACGACCTCCCACCGCGGGTGGCCCTCTATCATCTATTCCACAGGATATGGTCGACGGCAGGCGGTGGGCTGGAGGCGACGTCCGGCCTGGCGGAAGGCTCAAAAGGGCCGGAAAGCCGGCTTCTGGCGCTGTCGGCCGAGCAGCGCGCGGCGCTGCTTCTGACGGCCGTCGAGTCGTTCAGCCTCGACGAGTCGGGAGCCATCCTGGGCATGGCGCCGGAAAACGTGGAGCGCGCCATCATCGAGGCGCAGCATTCCATCGAGAGCGAGCTCGCCTCGCGGGTGCTCATCATCGAAGACGAGCCGATCATTGCGCTCGACCTCGAAAACCTCATCACGGAGCTTGGTCACGAAGTGGTCGCGACCGCCGCGACGAGCGATCAAGCCGTTGAATTGGCGCTGAAAAAGAAGCCGGGCCTGATCCTCGCCGACATCAATCTGGGCGAAGGCGGCTCGGGCCTCGACGCCGTCAGCAAGATCCTCGAGGGCTTCGACATCCCCGTGATTTTCGTCACGGCCTATCCGGAAAAGCTGCTGACGGGCGAGCGGCCGGAGCCCACATACCTGATCGCCAAGCCCTTCCTGCCAGAGGCCGTACAGGCGACCGTGGGACAGGCGTTGTTCTTCCACCCGCTGAACCGCAGGGCCGAGGCATAACGGAGCACAGCCGAAAGTTGTGCTCCGCACGACGACGGATTTTTTTCTGACCTTCGCGAGAATCCCGCAAAAGTTTGGAACCGGTTAGCAAGTGTGGCGTTCTAAGAACCGAGCGGATGTCCGGTCCGGTACGCCCCAGCCCCTTCGACACCCCGAACTGGGTGTCCGCTCAACCTCCTTCCTCCTTCAGAATTTTAACCGGCACCAGCGGCTGCCCTGACGCGTTTCCGTGTCATGGCGCAAGACCAACCCAAAACCTATCCGCCCGCAGAGGGCCACACCGGTCCCGGCGAAATCGAAACCACGCGCGCACGCCAGGGCGAGGCGCCCGGCCACGTACGCTATGTGCTGGTGATCAGTACGGCGCTCGTCGCGATCGCCTTCGCGATCATCTACCTGGCGAATTTCAGGCTCTAGTCCTTCGCGCGCTCGACATAAGAGCCGTCCTCGGTGAGCACGACGACACGCGTGCCGACGACGATGTGCGTGGGCACCATGGTGCGCACGCCGTTGGAAAGTTTGGCGGGCTTGAACGAGCCCGACGCCGTCTGGCCTTTGACGACGGGCTCCGTTTCCACGATTTCGAGAGTCACACGCGCCGGCAGCACGATGGAGATCGGCGTGCCGTTGTATGTCGACAGTCGCACTTCCATGTTTTCCTGCAGATAGGGCGCCGTGTCGCCGACCACGTCTTCGGGGACGGAGACCTGCTCGAAATTCTCCGGGTCCATGAAGACGTAGTGATTGCCGTCATGATAGAGGTAGTTGTAGGTGCGCTCCTCGATGAAGGCCTTCTCCAGCGAATCCGTCGTCTTGTAGCGCTCGTTGATCTTGACGCCGTCCGAGATGCGCCGCATTTCGAGCTGCGTGACGGGCGTGCCCTTTCCCGGATGGATGTTCTCCGCCGTCAGGACCACGTAGAGCTTGCCGTTCAACTCGATGACATTGCCCTTGCGGACCGTGCTGGCCATGACGGAAACCATTGGGAACACCTCGAAACTTGCGGCGCGGTCATAGCAGCGCCGCCTTGCCGGGCCAAGAGGCTCCAACGCCCCGAAACGCGATGACGGAAAAGCCTTCCCCCTGGTGGTCGCCTCATGTCCACGCCGACCGGCGCGCCGTGCTTCTCGCCCGCGGCCGGATCAAACGGGCGGCACGGGCCTATTTCGATGCACAGGATTTCGTCGAGGTGGAATGCGGGGCGCTGGCCGTCTCGCCCGGCAACGAAGCGCATCTGCACGCCTTCCAGACGGACTGGATCGCCACCGGCGGCACGCGGTTGCCGCTCTACCTGCACACCTCGCCCGAATTCGCCTGCAAGAAGCTCCTGGCCGCCGGCGAGCGGCGCATCTTCGAATTCGCGCGCGTCTTCCGCAATCGCGAGCGCGGGCCGCTGCATGCCCCGGAATTCACCATGCTCGAATGGTACCGCGCCGGCGAGCCCTACGAGGCCGTCATCGCCGATTGTCTCGCGCTCCTGAAAACCGCGGCGCAAACGACGGGCGCGAAGGCGTTGTCGTTCCGGGGACGCGATTGCGATCCGTTTGCGGAAGCCGAGCGCCTGAGCGTCGCCGGCGCGTTTGCGAAGCATGCGCGTGTCGATCTGCTGGCGACGTTGTCCCCGGACGGGATGGGATCGCGCGAGGCGCTGGCGCAGGCCGCGGTGAAGGCCGGCCATCCCATCGCCGAGAACGACACCTGGGCCGACATCTTCAGCAAGATCCTCGTTTCCGCGATCGAGCCCATGCTGGGCGTCGGCCGTCCGACCGTCCTCTATGACTATCCGCGCTGCGAGGCCGCGCTGGCGCGTGCGAGTCGCGCCGACCCGCGCGTGGCCGAACGCTTCGAGCTCTATGTCTGCGGCGTGGAGCTCGCCAACGGCTTCGGCGAGCTGACGGACGCGCTGGAGCAGCACAGGCGTTTCGTGGCCGAGATGGACGAGAAGGATCGCGTCTACGGCGAGCGTTATCCGATCGACGAGGATTTTCTGGCCGCGCTTGCCATGATGCCGGACGCCAGCGGCGTGGCGCTGGGCTTCGACCGTTTGGTGATGCTGGCGACCGGCGCGCGCAAGATCGACGATGTCATATGGACGCCCGCTCCGGGCTAAGTACAAAAAACGGTGTCGTTCCCGCGCAAGCGGAAATGACACTTAGGGGAATCGATCTTCCAAGAACGCGTTCACGTGCTCCATGAACACGTCGAGCTTGTCGTGGTGCACCCAATGCGCCGCGCCTTCGACGTTGACGAGCCGCGCGTTCTTGAAATGCCTGATGCGGCCGTCGGCGACCGGATCGGACGCCCAGGATTCGGCGCCGCGCACGAGAAGCACCGGGCAGGCGATGCAGCCCCAGATGTGGCGCTGATCCTCGACGCCCAGCCCCCAAGGCCCGCCGCCGATGCGGACGAAATTGTCGAACTTCCAGGAATAGGTGCCGTCTTCGTTCTGGAGCAGGCCGTGGATCGTGAGATGCCGCGCCTGCGCGTCGCTGAGACGCTTGTTCTCCTCCTTCATGCGCGCGACGGCTTCGTCGACGGATGGGTATTTGCGCGGCGTGCGGGCCGTCATCTCGCGGCGGTCCGTGATCCATTTGCGCACGCGCGTCTCGATGGCGGCGTCCTGCAGGCGTTTCAGCATGTCGGGCGAAGGACCCAGGCCTTCAATGGCGACGACTTTCTTCACCGTCTCGGGGAAGAGACCCGCATAGAGGAGCGCAATCGAACCGCCCAGCGAATGGGCGATGATGGTGACGGGCGCGGCTGCGCGCTGATGGACGAGCTGCGCGATGTCGTAGACGTAATTGATCTCGCTGTAATTCGCGCCTTCCGCCCACTGGCTGTCGCCGTGGCCACGCAGATCCGGCGCGATGATGTGATAGCGGTCGGCCAGCCGCTCGGCGACCCAATCCCAATTCCTGCAATGATCCCGTCCGCCATGGATGAGCACCATCGGCGGCGCAGCTTCGTTGCCCCAGTCGACGTAGTGGAGACGGAGGCGCTGGGAGAAGTAGTTGTGGGAGGTGGGACCGTGCATGGGGGATCATCTGATGGCGTGTCGATTCCCATCTTACGCCAAATAAAAAATGGGGCTGACGTAGATAAGGGTTAGAGGTTAGCCCATTTTTTGAGTTGTTCGAACTGCTGTTTAGGCGATCCGTAGTTGAAGCGGAACTCGCATTCCTTGAGGAAGAGATAGAAGGTCTTGCGCGGGATGCCGTTGTATC
>DATJRP010000067.1:0-201375 GCA_035504555.1 Rhizomicrobium sp.
ACTGCAAAATATCAGATTTGGAACGCGTTATACAGGGCGATTCCGCTGGAAAGTATCAAGACAAAAAATGTCGCTACGACGGAAGAATGGCAAGCGGAGGAGTCTTACCCGGAAGCCCTATAATCTTCGGCGATCCTTTCAATTTCCTTCGCGTCTCGGGGCGGATATCGGCCGGACGCCCCGTTGATGATTATCGAAGAGTCATCAAAGAACCACAACTCCCCGCCACAATGCGCATCGGCTCCGCCGGTCAGATTCGTGTGGCAAATCCGGGGCAAATTGACGCCCGGTTTTGGCTCCTCCAGAATATAAGGCAAATTGGCTTCGCGAACGACCCAAAGATGCCTGTTTGTGCCTTCGACCGATTGCTCGCTGGGGGGCGTACCGACGAGTGGCCCTTGAGCCGGCGCCATGGAGAATTCGCTAACGCCTTCTGCCGAGGTTAGGAGCCGCAATTCGCTTTCATGCAGAACTACAGCTAGGTTCGCGGGCCGAGCTGGGTATTGCGCTCTGTATGCCCCAAAAGCCGTTTCTACGCTCGTCGCGCTAGCTTCACTTTCTTCAGCGTCGCACATTCTTCCCCCCAGCGAAATGAACAGCGCTTTATGCTGCAATCGGGATCGCAATCCGGCGAAACGATACCTAATCACCAAAATTGCAAATAGTCGGATCGCACCTTCACCGAAGAGCGCGTTCCTTGGGAATAGGTATCGTGTCGCCGGATTCGTTCGTTCGGGACTCGCGGTTTCGTTTTTTTGTCAGTTTGCGGCGCAAGAAGCCGGCGTAGTCTTGCAGATCACTAGACGTTGCTGTTGGTAAATCAGATCCGCTTGAGCCTGAATCGACGATGCTTTCATCGCATTGGTTGGCACGGCACCTGCAATCGCATTCCCAGCACTGACGAGGTCACTTGAACTAGATTTTGTGCTGTACTCAAGCTTCGCGATTCCGCCATCATCAGACAGTGACAACGTAAAGTTCTGAGAGCCGAACAAGGTGCCATTCGGCACGAGCAGCGGATAGTGATCGGTCGTCGGAACAGAGACAGGCCCCGCCCAAATCAGCACTGACTTCTCGATCGTGGAGTCCGGGCCCATTACGTTAAGAACGACCGGACGCGTCTTGTTCAGTTCAATCGGTGTGTATCCGTACGGCGCATCTTTCGCATCCCTCGCAGGGTCCCACGTGTCGTAGCCGCTCCAGGAGGCGATGCTCCCAATGCTATTCGTACCAGTAAGAGATAGGTGGTACATGCCCTCAATCTGTGGAATCCGCTCGTGAATGCCAACACTGTCGGGATCAGGCATAAGGTCAATTGAGCCGTCATCATTTAATTTGTCGCCCGCTGGGTTGTTCTGCTCGTCAATCGTGAGCTGCGAACCGCCATTCGCGTAGAGCACGTTGACCGTGTAAGTAAGTGTCACCAGCTTTCCCGATCCATCCGCAGACTTTGCATGGGCGTAATCTGCAATCGCCTTGCAGGCGTCTTTGATTGCTTCCACCTTTGATGGCTTTCCTGGAACAGTGGCATTATACAATGCAGCGACGCTCGCGATTGTCGTCGCCAATGTGGTGGCGCTTGCAATTGTTGAGCCCAAGCTTCCCGCTGTCGTCGAGTTAATTCCGGATAGCCTTCCATCCGATGTAAGGCTCAGGGCAAGGTCTGCATCGCTGAACGGCCCGCCATACTGCGAATAATCGATTTTGGCGGTTTTGGCGCTCGGTCTTGAATCGCGGCTATAGGTCGTTGCCGCTACAACACTCGACGCGGACACGAGCATTGTGCTTTTGGCATCGCAACCGACCGTCTCAGTGACAACAACGTTCGTCTCTGCCATCGGGAAATAATAGGTGAGTGTCTCGCTCGGCATTTCGGCGCAACCTGTAATTATGATTACAGCCGAAGTCACAATGGCTCTGAATGCACGCATAATAGTCCCACGACACGATTGACTCGCGTCGCCCCCAACGTTCCCCGAAGCTATCCAAAATAATCCGTTGGTCCATGTCAAGCATAGATCGTGATATGACTAGGTCTTTCTTGAATTACTCGCCGGGATACGGGCAACTGAACCCCGATGTTCAGTAATGGCTAGGTGTTAATTAGAAAACTTCGCTGTAAGGAAGATATCCCGGTTGACGGTTTGGATGCCGGATACGATGACCAGAAGCAAAATCTGGCGACGCGATACATATTCGCCGCCTTGCGGGCGGGGCGCCCGCGCTAATACGGCGACACAATACGTATTCGCCGAACTCTGTGCCTACTGCTCCGCCGGCCCCACCCGCGCCCAGAAATCGTTGAACTCGACGCTGTCGAATAGCGCGGACGCGCGCGTGACCTTGCCGTCGTGCATTTCGAAGAGCCAGAAATAGGTGTTGGCGTAGGGCTTGCCGTCGCGCGCCGTGCCATGGCCGTCGAAGAAGATCACCACGATGTCGCCGTCGGCCAGGAGCGAGCGGATGATGGGCTTGAGGCCTACGCGCATGCGCGCGTTGAACGGCCGGATCACATCGCGCAGGAAGGCTTCGCGGCCGGCATAGGTCTTCGACGCCGCCGAATTGCCTTCGATCGTCCAGACCGCATCGTCGGCCAACAGCTCGAACGGGCCGCCGTCGCCGCGCGCCCAGGCATCGAACCGGTCGCGGACCAGCGCCTTGTTGCGGGCTTCGACGGAGGCTGCGGCGTTTTCCATGGCGGTCTCCCTGGACGAACACAATGACAGCAATCTATCCCCTCACGCCGCACTCTTCACCGGCTTCGCCCGCTCTATCCGCTTGCGTTCGCTCGGCGAATGCATCGCCTCCCACAGATCGCTGCGCCGTTGCACGTTCAGCCAGAACTCCGGGCTGTTGCCGAAGACGCGGGCGAGGATGAGCGCGGTGGGCGCCGTGACGCTTCGGCGGTCGTTGCACAACGCGTTCACGTGCTTGCGCGGGACGCCCATCGCTTCGGCGAGCGCGCCTTGCGTGAGGCCCATCGGCCCCATGAATTCCCCGGTCAGGATTTCGCCGATCGTTGCCGGCTTGCGTTTCGTCATCAACATGGCTCACCTCACCTGTAACTGCGATCGTCGAGATAGACGCCCGTCGCCTCGCCGCCGTCGCCGTCCCAGCGATTCGTCAAGCGCAGGAACGCCTCCGTCTCCCTCTTGCATGTTAGCCGCACCACCGGAAGGTCGACACCGAACTCTTTTCGTGCCGCCTCGATCTTCGGGCGGTTGATGCGGTCGAAATTCCAGATGAAGCGGATCACCTTCGGCAGATCGCGAAGCCGGTGCGCTTCGCCCGGACGGAAGACGCGGCCGGCCGCCCGCCACAGGCACAGCGCGCGCGGCCGTTCCAGCCAGACGATCAGATCGGCGCGCGGCAGGCGCAGGTCGAACGTCGCCTGTGCGAAATTGCCGTCGCTGACCCACGCGTCGCCCGCGTGCATCGTCTCCAGCACCTGACGAAAGCGCGGCATCGAGCCGCCTGCCCGGTCGCTGTTCCAGATATCGTCGAGGCAGATGACGGGCGCCTGCAACGCCTCGCCCAGCCGGCGCGCGAACGTCGTCTTGCCGCTTCCCGCACACCCCAGAACGACGATGCGTTTCATGCCGCGCGGCTTTCAGGCGAAACAGGATGACGGGCACGGAAATGCGCCTACACGCGCACCATTTTCCGTTCGTTCCGCGACAGACTGGTGAGAGGTCGTGAACCGATCGAACGCGCCGCTACTTCTTGCTGCCCTTCGACGTTCGCGGCGTCGAACGTTCGTGTTTGGCAACGCGAATGGTCTTGCTGCCCTTCTTCTTCGTGTACGCGTGAACGACCACGAATTTCTTGCCGCGTCCCGTTTCCGCCATCGGTGGGTCCATCCCTTCGAGTCCCGCGCAAGCTAGCAAGAATTGCATCTCCCGTCATCCGCCGGCCGGCCAGGCCGCGATCTCATCACGCCCGCGCCTTATCCGGCAGCGTTCGGCAGACTGCATCGCGCGGCATCGGCGAACAGGCATCGTGTCGCCCGTTCGCACGCTTCAGCGATGGCGGTCGCGATGGACGTCGTGGGTGACGATGCCGCCATTGTCGGGGGGAATGACCAGCCACTCCTTGTGGCCGAGGCTGGCGACCGTGTCCTCGTGGCCGATCGCCCAATGCTCGCGCATCGAGGTGCCCGAGAACTCGTAGTCCTTGCCGTACCCTTCATGGGCCTGCTGCTGGTAGATCAGCTGGATGATGGTGTGGACGGGAAGATCGGCGAGCTTGTCGAGCATGGCGCGCTCCTCGTCGGTCAGATCGGCCTCGGGAATTTTCAGGAGGGCGCGGTGGGCGCGCGTCTTCCAGCGTTGCAGGCGCTGGAACATGTCGGTCACCTGGCGCGTGCGCGAGGAATACATGATGTCCTTCTGCCGGTCGCCCACTTCCTGGATGGTGCGCGGCAAGGCGCCGTGCGCGCTGTAGAGATCCACCTGGAACACGAGGCAGTTGGTGTTGTCGTCCTGCGCGAGGAGATGCTGCAGCGGCGTGTTGGAGACGATGCCGCCGTCCCAGAAATAGTCGGCGCCGATCTTCACCGGCGCGAAGGCCGGCGGCAGCGCGCCGCTGGCCATGATGTGCTCGGGCCCGATGTCCGCCGTCTGATTGTCGAAGAACTGGAAATTGCCGCTCTGCACGTTGACGACGCCGACCGAGAAGCGGCAGCTCTTCCGGTTGATCCGGTCGAAATCCACCAGTTCGAGCAGCGTCTCGCGCAGGGGCTCGTTGTCGTAATAGCTCGTGGCGGTTTTCGCGCCCGCGAACGCGAACCACGGATTGATCATGTGCGGCGCGAAGAAGCCGGGCTGTCCGGTCGCCGCCGTCATCCACGAGCTCGCCAGATTGCGCGCGCGCCGGAAGATGTCGCCGTCGGGCGTGTGCCCCCACACGGTGCGGTCGGTGATGCGCTGCCAGAACGTCTTCAGGCGCGCCAGACGCCGCTCCGGCGGATTGCCCGCGATGATCGCCGCATTGATCGCGCCGATCGAAACGCCCGACACCCAGTCGGGCTCGAGGCCGGCCTCGTGCAGGGCTTGATAAACCCCCGCCTGATAAGCCCCCAGCGCGCCGCCGCCCTGCAGCACCAGGGCAACCCGGCCGCAACGCTCCGGCCGCCAGGCAGCCCTCGGGCGATGATCCAGGGTGATCGCGTTCATGCTTCATCTAACGGCGCAGAGATTGTTTTCCCGTTAAGAGACGGCGCGCGGAGACATCCGGAGACGCGGCGCGCCGAAGACGCGCGTGGCCCGACGAAATCAGGCGATCCGTTTCAGGCGCAGCGCCGACCAGTCGTCGTCGATCGCGATCTGGCTCACCGTGTCGAGGCCGTGCTTCGGCGCGAGCGCATGGATGATGTCGCGGCTGAGATCGGCGGCCAGCTTCGACGCGAGCTTCGGATAAGCGACCCAGAAGATGGAGTCCTTGCGCGCCGTCTTGAGCGCCGCCGGCAGCGCCTTGTCGAGCCGGGCGCGGTTCTCCGCAAACAGCAGCACGACGTCGGCTTCGGCGATGTCCGTGCGCGCGCTCTTGGCGCCGATTTTCCGGTCCACCGCGCCGGACGCGCCGACGACGGCGAGCGTGCGATCGCCCTTGACCTGCAGGCGCTCGGCGACGGGCTTGTCGGACATCGGCATTCCCCCTGATGCGCATGGCGGCGACGAAAACCATATCCGCCCGCGCGCGGATTGGCGACGGGCGCGTTTTCCCTTTACGGCGCGGCGCCCAGGCGCTTCAGCCCGGCCTGTGCATCCTGCGCCTCTTCCGAGCCCGAAGAAACGAGCTTCAGCGTCGCCCGATAATCGGCAACGGCCTGGTCATGGAGACCTTTGGCTTCATAGACGCGGCCACGATCGGCATAGGCAACGGCAAAATCGGGCTTGAGCGAAATCGCAGCGGTGTAATCCGCAATCGCCTGGTCGTAGAGGCCTTTGGCCGCGTAGGAATTGCCGCGATTGAAATACACATTGAAGACGTAATCGCGGGGATTAAGCGAAAGGGCGTGGTTTTCGTCGGCGATCGCCAGGTCGTAGAGACCTTTTGCGTTGTAGCAAAGGGCGCGATTGTTATAGGCAGTGACATAATCCGGCTTTAGCGCGATTGCCTGGCTGCAATCGGCTATCGCCCGGTCCCAAAGCTCCTTGCTTCCATAACCGACGCAGCGATCATAATAGGCATCGGCGTTATCGGGCTGGAGGGCGATTACTTTGCTTAAATCCAAGATCGCCTGATCCCAGAGACCTTTTTGCCCATAGGCGATCGCGCGATCCTCATACGTGGTGGCGATATCCGCCGAGACTGTTTCCTGGCCGGACTGGATCAGTGTGGTGCATCCCGCGATGCTGGTATCGGGATCATTGCTCGTGGTGCAGTTCGTCCAATTCTGATCTCTGATCTGTGCAGAGGCCGGCAGAGCAATGAGCGTCAGGCTTAGAGCGAGCAATACGCGGCGCATGTTTCCCCCTTCACGGTCCCTGCGGGACCACTTGCGTCAAGGATACTCCATCTGACGGTCAACGGCGCGCTTTTGACGCCGTCCTCGCCAGATTGGCTTGGCCGGTTCTTCAGACCCGGACGCGCCTCCCCCATCGCCATGCCGCATCGCCCGGCTCAGTCGCCGACGCGATTCCACAACGCGTGCGGGATGTCGTGCTCCTTGAGAAACGGCCCGAGCCGGCCGGCATTGGCGCCGGAGAACCGCCGCCGCAGCGCGCGCAACAGGCGGCGGTTGCGGCGCCAGGCCGTGCCGAACACGCCGCGAACCTTCAGCGCGGCGGCGAGTTTGGGCACGTCGGCCGCGGCAATCGTCCAGGTCCATTCGTATTCGCTGTAGCCGGTAAGTGCGGAAACGCCGTCTCCGAGATCGTGGCCCGTGATGATCAGTTCGCCCTCGGCGCCGATCTCGGCCGAGAGAAAACGCCGGTCGCCGTCGGTGCGCTCGTCGCGCAGGACGACGCGCTCAGGACGGCCGTTCTTCGCGCGCATCGCCATCAATCATAAGGGTCTATCTCGGTTATGTTCGTGGCATCGATCGCCTGCAGCAGGCGGCGAAAGACGCCGTCGATCCCGGCCTGTGTCGCCGTGCCCTCCGGACGGATTTCGAGCAATGCCGAGAAGCCTCTGTCGAGCCGTCGGACGAACAGCATCTGCGGATATTCGTGGACCCGCACCCGGACGTGCTCCTCCGGCCGGCAGTTGAGATAGTCTCCGTAGGTGGCGCTTTCACCCAAAACCCACTGCCACGGGCCGGCCGCGTTCCAGGCGGCAAGAATTGCTTCCATCGACAGCTCGCAGTTGAATTCGTAGGCCCAGTACGCTTTGAGCATGGCGCAGGCTTCTCCGGGATGTGATGGAAGGCGGCGGCGGCAATTTGACGAATTCCATTCCCCCCGCGAACTGTAGTGCGCCGGCGGCTCCGCCGCGAGGAATTATTGCTCCTGCCGGCGCAGTTTGATAGACGCACCGCGTTCAGCATGGAGGAAACACATGGCTGCGCCATCCTTTGCTGCCGACATTCTTCCGCTCTTCACGGCGATCGACATTGCCCATATGGCGCGGGGGCACGTGATGCTTGGCGAATACGCCTACATGTCGAAGCCCGCCAACGCCCAGGCCGTGCTCGATCGTCTGGACGGAACGGGCGGAGCGATCATGCCGCCGAAGCCCGCCGCGCCCTTGGTCTGCCGCCAACATCGCGCTCTTCAAGGCGTGGATGGCAGGCGGGTATCAGCCGTAGTCTCACGGAATTGTTTCCGCGGCCCGGAATACATGACATCGGCTGGCATGTTTCACCGCGTATAACGCCTCCGTCGCAAACGAGGAGGCTTTCATGTCCGATCACATACAGATGCGCCGCGGCGCTGTCGTCCTGGGGCTTGTCGCGGGGCTCGCGGCCGCAGCACCCACCTTCGCCGTCAAAGCGTCCGCCGCGCCGGCGGCGCAGGACGCTGCAACGGCCGTCGATCCCACCCATGACGGTTCGCACGATTTCGATTTCCTGATCGGCGACTGGAAGGCGCATGTGCGCCGCCTGCCGGACCGGCTCGTGGGCTCGAACACATGGATCGACTACGACGGCATCTCGAACCATCGCAAGCTGCTCGACAGCAATGCGAACTTCGAGCAGTTCGAGGTGTGGGGCACGACCGACAAGACGCAGCACATCAAGGCGCAGACGCTGAGGCTCTACAATCCGAAATCGCATCAATGGTCGATCTATCTCGTCGATCTCGACAACGGCACGCTCGGCCTGCCCGCGACGGTCGGCCAGTTCACGGGCAAGCGCGGCGCGTTCTTCGACACGGAAGACTGGAAGGGCCGCTCGGTCCTCGTGCGCTTTCTGTGGCTCGATCAGGGGCCGCACGCGGCGCGCATGGAGCAGGCGTTCTCGCCGGACGGCGGCAAGACGTGGGAAACGAACTGGATCTGCGCGTTGTCGCGGTAGGTTTCTCCGCTTTTCGGGGAATTGTTAAACGGGCTCTAACCGGCGCCCGCGACACTGGGCCTGCCGTCCGCGAGGAGTGAGCGATCGTGAACCGCCAGGCATTCGGCCGGCGCAATCAGCCCCAGCCGCGGAGCGAGCCGCCGGCCGCCGCTATCGTCGCGCCGATCGCTGAGCCTGCGCCGCGGCCCCAGGTGCCGCCGCCGCGCACCGACGCGGCCGACGAAGATTTGCGGGCCTGGAAAGAGACGCGCCGGCTGCGGTTTCCGCTGCAGCAATTCTCGCTGATGGCCTCGCTCTGTTTCGGCATCGCATCCTTCGCCCTGCCCGAATCCCTCAACGACAGCCTTCAGTGGCCGCTCTATGGTCTGGCGGCCGCGAGCCTTTATGTCGGTCTTTCGAAGCGCTTCCGGAAAAGCGACGCGAAGGGCGCCTGACGCCGGTCGTCCGATTGCGCACGAGAACGGTCAGGCCGTCTGCGCGAGCCGCTGCCGCCAGAACGCGTCAGCCCGGCGGTTGCGGCGGCGGTGCGGCCGGAACGGGCTGCCAGGGCTGCGCGCACGACTGGACGTACGGGTAATAGCTCCTCGACGGGGCGCAATAGTACCAGGATCCCGGCGTCGCCTGCACGCCGGGCGGCGGTCCCGCTTCGCCCGAATAGCCGCCATAGTCGTTGCCGTAATCGTAATAGGGATCGTAGTAGCCGTAATCGTCGCCCCAATAGTAGGGAACGCCGTAGACGCCGATGCCCCATCCGCAGCAGCCGTACCAGCCGCCGCCGTAATGTCCTCCATGCCATCCGCCGCCGTGGCCTCCGCCGCCATGGTAGCCGCCGCCACCATGACCGCCACCGCCGCCATGGCCTCCGCCATAGCCAAGTGCCGTGCCTCCGGCAAAAATCGCCGCAACGAATCCGAGCGCTGCTGCAGCAGCCATCGTCTTGCGCATCGTGAATTTCCTTAACGCCGCTACGCTCCAGACGGCGCGCGATTGCCGGCGGGCCCCATTGAGCGCTGTGAGCCGGATTGTCCAGCGCCGATCCCTATACATAAGACACAACGCACGATTCACAACTTCGGCCTAACGCCGCTCCAGAAGCATCGCCATACCGTCCTTCGGTCTTATCGTCACGCGCGAAGCCAGTTCGATTTCGGGACCCGGCGCCAGACGCAGACGGAAACGCTGCGCCAACGTGGCCAGGATCAGTGTTGCCTCGATCATGGCGAGCTGCGCGCCGATGCAGATGCGCGGACCGCCGCCGAACGGCAGATAGGCGAAGCGCGGGCGCGCCGCGCTCTTCTCCGGCGCGAAGCGTTCGGGGTCGAAGCGCAGCGGGTCGTCCCACAGCATCTCGTGGCGATGCAGGACCCACGGCAGAACCACGACCATCTGTCCCTTCTTCACCTTGCGGCCCGCGATGGTGTCGGCGTCGTTCGCCTGGCGCGTGGCAAGGCCCGGCGCGGGCGGGTAAAGCCGCATCGACTCTTCGATCACCATGCGCGTGAAAGGCAGGTTCGCGATGTCGGCATGCGTCGGCACGCGGCCGCCCAGCACCGCATCGAGCTCCGCGTGGAGCCTCGCTTCCGCGTCCGGATGCTGCGACAGCAGATACCAGACGAAGGTGAGCGCAACCGCCGTCGTCTCGTGGCCGGCAAGGAAGATGATCACCACTTCGTCGCGCACTTCGTGCTCGGTCATGCCGATGCCCGTCTCGCTGTCGCGCGCGGCGATCAGGCGATCGAGGAGATCGCGCGGCGGATTGGCCGGCGTCCGGCCGCGCGCATCGATCAGGCGATAAATCGCTGCGTCGAGCGCGGAGAACGTCTTGTGCACGCGGGCCATCATGCGGCCGAGGTGCCATTTGCCGACGACAGGCACGAGATCGATGAGCGAGAAGACGAGCTGCTCCTGCCCGCGATGCATCGTGTCGCCGACCATGTCGCCCATGTCGCCGGCGTCCGCCGAGAACATGGTGCGCGTGACGATCTGAAGCGTGAGCTGCGTCATCTCGGCGGCGATATCGACGGTCGCACCGGTCCCGCGCGCCTCCCAGCCTTCCGCGAAGGCGGCGGCACGCTCCGTCATCGCGGGCGTATAGGAGACGAGGCTTTTGAAATCGAAGGCGGGCGCCATGATGCGGCGGTGCGTGCGCCATTTCTCGCCCTCGCTGACGAGCAGGCCGTCGCCGAAGGCGGCACCCAGGACATCGCGCTCGATATCGGCCTTGGGATAGTTGGCGACATTGTCGAGCAGCAGGTGCTTCACGCCCTGGGGATCGCTCACGAGAAGCGCCCCGCCGAACAGCGCTGCGCCCTGCCAGAACGGCTCGCGATAGGCCACGCGCGGGATCGTCGCCAGCATGTTCTGCTTGGCGACCCGAAATGCTTTGAGGATGGGCAACGGCTTTTCCGGCACCTCCGAACCGATGAGGTGCGGCCGCTCGATGGGATGCTGCAGATTCATGTGCTCGCCCTTGCGCCGTGGCTCGCCCAACTGAAGTGATCCCGCCCGGTCGGTTTGTCAATTACCCTCATGACAGCGCGTTGCCGGACATGCGAGCCTGCGCGACGGTTCGCTCGGGGGCTTAAGATGAAATGGCGTTCAGAAATCGCCGCGCTGTGCGCGGTCGTCGTCGCGGGCGGCGCGTGGATGTTCGGCGCTTTCAGCGCATCGCCTTACGCCCATGTGACCTCGATCGAGCGGAGCGCAAGCTTTCGCGATGCAGCGTTGATCGCCGAGGCCGAGCGGACGCCGGTCGCGCGATCCTATCTCGCCCGCACTTTCGAATATCAGCACAATCCGAGCGTCTGCGGGCCCACCAGCGCGGCCGACGTTCTGCACTCGATGGGACGCCGGGACAGCCAGACCGATGTGATGAGTCAGGCGGGCGTGACCTCGTTCTTCGGCTACGTCATTCCCGGTCTCACGCTAGACCAGGAAGCAAACGTGCTCCGCAAAACGACGGGCGATTCCGTCACGCTGCTGCGCGATCTCGACCTGGCGGCGTTCCGCGGCTTTCTCGCCCGCGCCAACGATCCGCGCCTGCGCTTCGTGATCAATTTTCATCGCGGGCCGATGTTCGGGCGGGGCCACGGGCATTTCTCGCCCATCCTCGCCTATCTTGCGAACCGCGATCTCGTGCTCGTGGGCGACGTCAACCACGACTACGGGATCTATCTCGTCAGTGCGGGCCGCCTGTTCGCCGCGATGAACACGATCGACGACGTGACAGGAAAGAAGCGCGGGCTGTTGATGGTGACGTTGCGCTGAAGCTCACGCGCCGGCGCTCGGACGCGCCGAGACGCGGGCGTGCCAAGCGCGCAAGTGCTGCGCGTCCCCCGGCATGTCCATCTCGACGAAGCGGGCGAAATCAATGCCGCAGAGGAGCACGATGTCCGCCATCGAGAAGCGGTCGCCGGCGAGGAATGTGCGTCCGTCGGCCATCTCGCTGTCGACCCACGTCATGGCGCGGGCGACGACCTTGCGGTTGTGGGCGCCGTAATCCTTGAACTGGTTGGGATTGACTGCGGCGGTGCGCGGATCGTCATTGATCCACACCTGTCCCATCGGCGCCCACAAACGAAACTCGGCACGGCGTATCCACATCTCGATCTCAGCACGTTCGATCGCGTTCGTGCCGAACAAAGCGGGCTTCGGGTTCAGCTCCTCGAAATAGCGGCAGATCGCCAGCGATTCCGAGATGCAGGTGCCGTCGTCGAGCTCGAGCACGGGCAGCTGGCCCAGCGAATTCTTCCTGAGAAATTCGGGCGCCTTGTGCTCGCGCTTCATCATGCGCACGCGCTCGAGCGGCACGGCGATGCCTTTCTCCGCGAGGAAGATGCGCACCTTGCGCGGGTTCGGCGCCGGCATGTTTTCGTCATAGAGCTTCATGGCGTTCCCCTGCGCGACCGATGATCCGTACACAGACGGCCCCAGCAAAAAGGGACCGCCGTTTCCGGCGATCCCTCATGCGTTGCTGCAGTTTAAGGGTCGTCAAACAGACTGGCAAGCCCACTTTATGTGTATTAGATGGAGCCCCTTCGCACTGCCCACGAAAGGGACCTCATGCCTGCCTGCGGACTGGATTTCGGCACGTCGAACTCGGCGCTCGGCATCGTGCGCGACGGCGTACCCACGCTTGCGCCGCTGGAAGGCGCGAACACGCTCATTCCTTCCGCAATCTTCTTCGACTTCGAGAGCCACGGCCGCGTGCTCTACGGCCGCGAGGCGGTGGATGCCTATATCGGCCAGCATGACGGAAGGCTGATGCGGGCGCTCAAGACCGTGCTCGGCTCCTCGCTGATGGACGAGAAGACGGCGGTCGGACGCAAGCGCATCGCGCTGACGGAAGTCGTGGAGCTCTTCATCCGGCATCTGAAGGGCAAGGCCGAAGCCTTTGCCGGATACGAGATCGACCAGGTCGTGCATGGGCGGCCGGTCCGCTTCACCGAGCATGACGACGCGGCCGAAGCGCGGGCTGAGACCGTGCTGGAAGACATCGCCCACCGCGCTGGCTTTAAGGACGTCGCCTTCGTCTACGAGCCGATAGCGGCGGCCTATCATTACGAGGAGACGGTGACACGCGAAGAACTCGTCCTCGTCGCCGACATCGGCGGCGGCACGTCGGACTTCACGGTGATTCGCGTCGGCCCTTCGCGGGGCGCCAGGGTCGACCGCCGCGACGACATCCTCGCCAACGCCGGCATCCGCATCGGCGGCACGGATTTCGACCGCTTCCTGAATATCGACGCCGTCATGCCGCTTCTGGGCCTCGGCACGCAGCTGATCGCCAAGGACCTGCCTATGCCGCGCGCGACCTATTACGAGCTCGCGACCTGGGCCACCATCAACTTCGTTTACACGCAGCGGACGGAGCGCGAGGTGGCGGCTCTCGTCGCGGATTCGCGCGCGCCGGAGAAGACCGTTCGCCTCCTGCACGCCATCCGCAAGCGCCTCGGTCATCGCATCGCCTTTGCCGTCGAAGACGCCAAGATCGCGCTGAGCGACGAGAGGCGCACGACGATCCCGCTCGATTTCCTCGAACGCGACCTCGCCGCGGAAACATCGCAAGCGACATTCGACCGCGCCATCGCGGAGAAGACACGCAAGCTCCGCGAGATCGCGGCGCAATGTACTGCCGATGCAGGCGTCCGCGCCGACCAGATCCACACGGTCTTCCTGACCGGTGGTTCGAGCCGCGTCCCGGCGGTGAGGCATGCGCTCTCGCAAGCAGCGCCGGCGGCGCAAATGACGAGCGGCTCGGATTTGCTCTCAGTGGCTTATGGTCTGACGCGGGAATCGGAGCGCAGATTTCGCTGACCCTCCACCGGACCGCGGGCGTCCCACCCGTATTTTCCAGATGTCTGCGCCGTTGCGGATAAGATGTCCGCGGCCCCGGTGATTACATCCGCGCGGGGATATCTATCCCGAGCAGTCCCAGCACTTTCTCCAGCACCCGCAGCGTCAGCGCACAGAGTCCGAGACGCGCGGCGCGCAATTCGTCGTCGGCTTCGGAAAGAATGTGGTGCTCGGAGTAGAAGCGGCTGAATTTCTGTGCCACGTCGAACACATATTCGCTGAGGATGTTCGGCGCGCGTTTGGCCTCGGCGCCGGCCATAGCACTGGATAGTCCCAGCAGCGCCAGAACCAGATTACGTTCTTCGGGCGAACGGATGACCGGTGCGGCCAGTTTGTGACCCTCGCCTTCCGCCCGGCGCAGGATCGACTGGATGCGAACAGCCGCATACTGCATGTACGGCCCCGTCTTGCCCTCGAAGCGCGTGAAGCGCGCGAGATCGAAGATGTAATCCGACGCCGGATGGTTCGAGAGATCGGAGAATTTGATGGCGGCGATGCCGACCGCCTTCGCGATCGCCGCGCGCTCGTCTTCGGGATAGTCCGCCGCGAGCCCCTGCTCCGCCAGGCGCTTCGCCGCTTCGTCCGACGCCATCGCGATCAGGTCGTAGAGCTTCATCACGCCGCCGGCGCGCGTCTTGAACGGTTTGCCGTCCGGCCCCGTCATCGTGCCAAAGCCCAGATGCTCGAGCTCGGCCCGGCTGCCGTTCAGCCCGGCTTTCTTCGCGGCGCGGAAGACCTGTTCGAAATGGCCGTGCTGACGCTGGTCGACGACATAGAGAATCAAATCGGGGTTCTGGTTGCGGACGCGATCGATGATCGTCGCAAGATCGGTCGTGCCGTAGAGCACTGCGCCGTCCGACTTCACGAGGATCAGCGGCGGCATCCCCTTCTTGTCGGTAGGCTCTGCGACCGGCACCACCAGCGCGCCTTCGCTCATCACCGCGAGTCCGCGCGCTTTTAGGTCATCGACCATGGGGCCGATCAACGGATCGACGTCGGCCTCGCCTTTCCAGAGATCGAACTGGACGCCGAGGCTCCCATATTCGCGCTTCAAGCCCACTTCGGAGACGGTGAAGAAATGCCGCCACAGCGCGCGATAGCCGGGACGTCCCGCCTGCAGCTCCGCCGTCGCCGCGCGCGCGGCTTCCAGACGCGCCGGATCGGCCCTGCAGGCCGCCGCGGCCGCCGGATAGATCTCCTCGAGATCGTCCATTGAGACGGGCGACTCATCGGGATAGGGGCCCGTGTAATTCGCGTCGAAATAGATGGGCGCGATGCCGCGGATGCCGATCTCGGAAATGAGCTGGCCCATCTGCAGGCCCCAATCGCCCAGATGCACGTCGCTCGTCACCGCCCAGCCGTTCGCGCGGAAGAGCCGTTGCAGGCAGTCGCCGATGATGGCCGAACGCAGATGGCCGACATGCATGGGCTTGGCGACGTTCGGCCCGCCGAAATCGATGACGAGCGTTTTGCCCTTGCCGGTTTCCGGCGCACCCAGCCGCGTATCGCGGTCCATGCGGCCAGCGCGCGTCGCAAGCTCACTGTCCGCAACGTCGAGATTGATGAATCCCGGCCCCGCGATCTCGACTTTCGAGAAGACCGGATTCGCCTTCAGCCGCGCGATGATCCTGTCGGCGATGGCGCGCGGATTCGCCTTCGCCTGCTTGGCCGCGGCCAGCGCGCCGTTACACTGGAATTGCGCGAGATCGGGCCGGTCCGAGACGTTGACCGTTCCCAGGCCGGACGGAAATCCTTCGGCCTCGAATGCGTCCCCCACGATGGCCGACAAGTCGGCCGTAAGCGACGTCATGGGTTGAGGCGACCGCTCGCCCGGTTGTAGTCCAGCTGTGCCTTGGTGAGCTGCAGGCCGATCAGGACCAGATAGTCGAATGTCTTCTTGTCTTTGCCGGCGCTGACATCGGCCGACTGGATCGTGTCTGAGAATGTGGTCTCCGTCTGGCCGGGCTCGAAATGGAATTCGACCGAATAGACCTTCTTCGCCAGGATGCGATCGAACTGCGAGATCGCGACGAAATAGGGGACCTTGTAGGTCGCCGCCGCACCGTTGGGCGGGCGCGTCGCGCGGAAAGACACGTTCACATCCGTGCTCGAATTGATGGCCGTCTTGTCGACGTCGCAGGACCCCTGCACCTGGGTGATCTCGACGGTGTAAAGGATGTTCGAGGGGTCGATCGGCGCATTCGGCTTGAAGATCGTCGCGATCGACGTCTCCACGACCGAAGAGACGCCCGGACAATTGTTTTCCTTGTCGCTCGAGCATCCCGCAAGAATAGGGAGAATCAGAGCTGCGAGCATCACAGGACGAAGGGTTCTGGACATAGGACCTTGCGAGAATAGGGCTTGAAGGAATCTATAGGGAGTTGTGGGAGCCGTCACATAGCGGCGCGCCGGCCGTCTGTTTGCAGCCGCAGAACCAGACGGTTTTCGTCTCGTCCGCCCGGAATTCCACCGGCACGAACGGACCGCCCTTGTGACTCCCGTCGCAAAATGGTTGACGGGCCGATCGGCCGCATGCGCACCACCAGTAGGATTTGCCGGCCTCTACGTCGACGCCGAAGGGCGCCTTCTGGGCAATGGTCGGCGATGACATAATGATGGCTCCGCTTGACTTTTGGGGTGCCGAAGTCGACTTCTCATCCGACGCCGCAAGAGCGGCGGACTGTAGCCAAGCGGAACAGGCATGGAAAGCCGCGAAGGCAAGGAGCCCGGGTCTTCGAAGCCTTTTTTGACGCTCCTCCTGGCGTCTCCCAGGGGGTTTTGCGCCGGCGTCGAGCGCGCCGTCCGGATGGTCGAGCTGGCCCTCACGAAGTTCGGGGCCCCGGTCTATGTCCGCCACGAAATCGTGCACAACCGCTTTGTGGTCGACCGCCTGCGCCGGCTGGGCGCCATCTTCATCGACCAATTAAGCGAAGCGCCCGAGGGCGCACACGTCATTTTCTCCGCGCATGGCGTCGCCAGATGCGTGGCGGAAGAGGCCGAGGAGCGCCATCTCGTCAGCCTCGACGCGACCTGCCCGCTCGTCTCCAAGGTGCATGTCGAAGCGCGGCAGCATTTCCGGCAGGGGCGCGAAATCGTGCTCGTCGGACATGCGGGCCATCCTGAAGTGGAAGGCACCATGGGACAATTGCCGGACGGCGCCATCACGCTCATCCAGTGTCTCGACGACGTGGCGAAATTCGTCCCGAAAAATCCGGACCGCCTCGCCTTCATTACACAGACGACATTATCGGTGGACGACGCGGCCCAGATCGTTTCCGCGCTGAAGCGGCGCTTTCCCAATGTCGCCGGTCCCAGGAAAGAAGACATCTGCTACGCGACCACCAATCGCCAGGAAGCCCTGAAGCGGATCGCCCCCGAATCGGATTGCGTGCTCGTGGTCGGCGCACCCAACTCGTCGAACTCGCAAAGGCTGGTCGATGTCGCGCTGAGGGCCGGGGCCAAGCATGCCTCGCTGATCCAGAGCGCCGCCGAGATCGACTGGCAGGCTCTGCGCGACGCCCATGTCGTGAGCCTCACCGCCGGCGCGTCGGCGCCCGAAACGCTTGTCGAAGACGTGATCGCCGCCTTGCGCGCGCATTTCGATCTCGACATCCGCGAAGCGGCCGGGGCCCGCGAGAGCGTGATCTTCAACGTTCCGCGCGCGCTTGCCGTCTGAGGGGTCATGGCGGTCTACACTGATGTCGCCTTCGAGGATCTGGAACGGCTGCTTGGCGATTACGCGATCGGCGAGCCGAAGAGCTTCAAAGGCATCGCCGAAGGCGTCGAGAATTCCAATTTCTTTCTGCAGACAACGACCGGCGACTATATCCTCACGCTTTACGAGAAGCGCGTCAGCGCCGCCGATCTCCCTTTTTTCCTGGGTCTCCTCGATCATCTGGCCATACGCGGCGTCGCTTGCCCGCTTCCCCTTCAGACGAAATCCGGCGCGCGCTGGATCGAACTGAACGGCCGGCCGGCGGCGGTCCTCACCTATCTCGACGGCCTCTCGCTGCGCCGCCCCGAAGCGAGCCATTGCGCTGCGGTGGGCACCGCGCTTGCCGAACTGCACGAAGCCGGCCGCGACTTCCCGCTTGAGCGGCGAAACGCGCTGTCGCTGACAGGCTGGCATACGCTGGCGCAGGCGACGCTCGGCGACGCGGACCGCGTGCAGAAGGGCCTCGGCGAATTGATCGCATCGTCGCTCAAGGGCTTCGACGCGCATTGGCCGTCCGGGCTGCCGTCGGGCGTCATCCACGCCGATCTCTTCCCCGACAACGTGCTTTTCCTGCACGACCAGGTTTCCGGCCTGATCGATTTTTATTTCGCCTGCAATGACGCTTACGCCTACGACCTCGCGATCATGTTGAATGCGTGGTGCTTCGAAAGCGACGGCTCCTACAACGTCACCAAGGGCCGCGCGCTCGCAAACGCCTACAACGCCGGCCGTCCGCTCTCGCAGCAGGAATATGATGCGTTGCCGATGCTGGCGCGCGGCGCGGCGCTGCGCTTTTTGCTGACGCGCCTGTTCGACTGGCTGAAGCGCGACCCCAACGCGCTCGTGCGGCCGAAAGACCCGCTGGACTATTCGAAGCGCCTGCGCTTTCACCTGTCGGTGGAATCTGCGAGCGGGTACGGCTTGTGACGAACGTCGACATGTTCACGGACGGCGCCTGCTCGGGCAATCCGGGGCCGGGCGGCTGGGGGGCGATCCTGCGCACGGGCGCGCATGAAAGAGAACTTTCCGGCGGCGACGCCGCGACGACGAACAACCGCATGGAACTGACTGCGGTGATCCGCGGGCTCGAAGCGCTCAAGCGTTCGTCGTCCGTCACCATCCACACCGATTCCCGCTACGTCATGGACGGCATTACGCAGTGGATGCCGCGCTGGAAGAACAACGGCTGGAAGACCTCGGACAAGAAGCCGGTGAAGAACGAGGATCTGTGGCGCGAGCTCGATGCGTTGTGCGCGAAGCACGACCTCAAATGGCGCTGGGTGCGCGGCCATTCGGGACATCCCGAAAACGAGCGCGCCGATGCGCTGGCGAGAGCGGCGATACCCTGATTCGTCCGCCGCAAAGATATTCCTCCCCCGCACCGCGTGCGGGGGAGGAAAAATTCAGAGGTGCTTCAGCATGTGATCGGCGCTGGAGACGGCGAAGGCGCCCGGCTCTTCGACGTTGAGCTGCGTGACGACTCCATTGTCGGCGACGAATGAGAAACGCTGGCTGCGCTTGCCCATGCCGAATTTCGAGGCGTCCATCTCGAGGCCCAGCGCGCGCGTGAAGTCGCCGTTGCCGTCGGCCAGCATGTGGACTTTGTCGCCGGTGTTCTGTTGCTCGCCCCAGGCGCCCATCACGAAAGCGTCATTAACGGAGATACACGCGATTGCGTCGATTCCCTTCGCCTTGATGGCGTCGGCGTGCTGGACGAAGCCCGGCAAATGTTTTGCAGAACAGGTCGGCGTAAAGGCGCCAGGAAGTGCAAAGACGGCGACCTTCTTGCCGCCAAAGAAATCATCAGTCTTCACGGGCTGCGGCGTTCCGCCTTTCATTTCCATGAGAATTGCCGAAGGAAGTTTGTCACCTACTTTAATGGCCATCATCGTCTCCTCACATTGCCGACCGCAGCGCTTTTAACCCAGCGCCAACGAAGCGGAAAGAGAAACCCGAGGGGTGCGTGCATGCCCCTACGGAATACCCGGAATAACGTGTGGCGCGCGCGTTTCCTCGTGTTATCGTTGGGGCATGGCAAGTTCGAAAACACCCGCTCCGGGCGAACCGCCCGTGCCGCGCTCGGAAATGCCCGCCGCAGACACCCCAGGTGTCCATATGAGGGGCGAGGCGAAATCGCGCACCATCGAAGGCGAGAACTTTCTCGAAGGAAAACTCCTCATCGCGCTCCCGGGCATGGCCGATCCACGCTTCGAAAAGAGCGTGATCTTCATGTGCGCGCATTCGCTCGACGGCGCCATGGGCATCATGATAAACCGCGCCGTCGAGGGGCTCCGGTTCCGCGAATTGATGGACAAGCTCGAACTCGAGCTGCAGCCCCAGGCGCGCGACATGCCCGTGCTCTACGGAGGACCCGTCGAAACCGGCCGCGGCTTCGTGCTCCACAGCGGCGACTACGAGAGTGCGGATTCCACGCTCCCGGTATCGGAGGACATCTCGCTGACGGCCAGCGTCGAGATCCTGCGCGCCATGGGCGAAGGCAAGGGACCGAGGAAGGCGCTGTTCGCGCTCGGCTATGCGGGCTGGGGCCCCGGACAGATCGAAGACGAAATCCGCGCCAATGGCTGGATACATTGCGACACGGACGCCGCCATTCTGTTCGACGCCGATCTCAGCCTCAAATGGGCGAATGCGCTGCGCAAGCTGGGCATCGACGCGTCGGGCCTGACGGCGCACGCCGGTCAGGCCTGACCGGTTTCCACGCGATAGTGACGCGCGATGAAGTCGAGCGCCTCGGTGCGCGGCAATGGCGCGCTGAAATAGAAGCCCTGGCCGTATTCGCAGCCGAGCCCGCGCAGCCAGTCGGCTTCGCCTTCCGTCTCGACGCCTTCGATCACCACGTCGCGCTCGAGGTCGTGCGCGAGATTGACGATCGAACCCAGGATCACCGTGCCCTCGGCGTCGTGATGCGTGCCGCCGTGGCGGCCGAGGAAGCTCCGGTCGAGCTTGACCGTGTCGAACGGAATTTCCTTCAGCTGATGGAAATTCGAAACGCCGGTTCCGAAATCGTCGATGGCGAGACTTGCGCCCGCCTCGCGCAGCCGCGCCAGGATCTGGCGCGTATCCGAGCCGTTCGCGACGGCGCTTTCCGTCACCTCGAGCTTCAGCGTGCCGGGCTCAAGCGTATGCGCCGCGAGCACGCGTTCCAGCACGCGCTCGAATTCGGCGTCCAGCAATTGCCGGCGCGAGAGGTTGACGCTGGCGAACAGTGGCGGATCGAGCGGGAAGAAACGCTGCCATTGCGCCAGGTCCTCGGCCGCGCGTTCGAGCGCCAGGCGCCCGATGGCCACGATCAGCCCCGTCTCTTCGCAATGGGCAATGAAGCTCGACGGCTCGATGAGGCCCTTCTCGGGATGATGCCAGCGCATCAGCGCCTCGAAACCCGCGAGCGTGCCGTCGCTCAGGCGCACGATCGGCTGGTAGTAGACGTCGAGCTGTTTGTCGTTGAGCGCCTGCCTGAGATCGGCCTCGAGCGCCACGGCGTCGCCGGGCGCCGTCGCTTCCAGCGCCGGTGTATAGATGCGTGCACAGGCGCCGCCCTGGCGCTTGGCCTGCAGCAGCGCGAGCTCGGCATTCTTCAAAAGCTCGAACGGATCGAGCGCGTCCCTGCCGTCGGCAAGCCCCGCGCTCGCCGTGACGAAGACGTTGCGTCCATCCAGCTCGAAGGGAGCGGCGCACGCGTCCATCAAATCGGCGCCAATCTTGCTGGCGGCTTGGCCCGCGGAGAAGACAAGCGCAAACGTGTCGCCGCTGACCCGGAAGACATCGCCGGTTTTTGCAAAACGCCGCGCCAGCCTTTGCGCCACGCCCGCGAGCACGGCGTCGGACCCCGCATCGCCCAGGCTCGAATGCACGGTCTTGAAACGGTCCATGTCGAGCAGCGCGAAGATTACGCCGGAGAGCTTCCCGCCCAGAGGTTCCAGGGCCTCCATCAGCGCCACGCGATTGCCGAGACCCGTCAGCGCATCGCGCGCGTTGCGTTCGACCTGTGCCGCGTCGACTTCCTTGCGCGCTGTCACGTCGGCGAGAAGACCCAGACAACGTTCGGCTTTGCTGCCTTCGCCGATCATCGTTGCACGCAACTCATACCAGGCATAACGGCCCGCTTCGTTCAGCGTGCGGAACTCGATGCGGAACGCGATGCCGGCATGGCTTTTGTAGTCGTCGATGGCTTCGCGATAGGTGGCGCGGTCGTCGGGATGGATGCGCTCGATCCACAAGGAATGCGGGATCGTCGTAGGCGCCGCGGAGAAACCCGTCAGTGTCGCCGCCTCGCGCGAGAGACGCACGCTCTCCGCCAGAAAATCGAGATCGAATACGCCTTGGTGCGAGGCGCCGATTGCCTTCAAATCCGTCGTGTCGGAGCCGGATGACGGCGAAGCATCCGATGGCGGCGGCGGCTCTTCGCGCTTGGAGCCGTAACGCGATGCGGGCAGGATCGCGATCCCTTCGCCCGCGGCGACCGCCAGCGCCAGAAGAACGGCACCTGCGGCCATGAAGCCGCCGACGACGGTGGGCGCCAGGGGATTGTCGTGGAACGCGCCGAAGGCCGTCACCGTTGCACCGAGTGCGACGAGCGCGAACACCGCCGCACTCGGTGCCGCCACGCGCGCCGCCTGATTGCCCAGGCGTCCGCAACGCACCAGGTAGAGCGTCACGCCGGCCACGCCCAGCACGATCAGGATGTCCATCAGCGTCATGGCGCCGGGCACGCCCAGGAACGACAGCAGAGCCAGAGCGACAAGTCCCATAAGCGTCCGGTTGAACAGCGCGCGCCTGCCCGGCCACAGCGTCTCGATCGGCACGATGAAATCGGTGAGCCGGAGTCCCACGACGAGCGCGAGGCCGCCCAGCGCCACTTCGAGACCGAACGGTCCGCCGCGCACGACCCAACCTGCATCGAACGTCCCGGTCACGGCGAGCCGCAGGATGAAAATCATCACCAGCAGGATCGATGCCCAGAACGGCGCCGCGTGTCCCGTCATCACCGCGAGGCCCAGCATGATCGCCATCGCAGCCGCAATCATTCCCGCGACCGCCGCCACGAACACGGCAAGGTTCCGGTTATGCGAAACGAGCGCAGGTTCCGTCCAGGCGAGAACGGACGGTGGCGTGTCGGCGTTGGCGAGGCGGACGGCCAGCGTGACTGTGGAAGCTGGCGGAATGGTTACACGGAAGATATGTCGTCCATGCGCACGCGCGTTCTCGACGATCACCTGCGAATCCGAGGCGGCGACCTGCAGGACGGCCGGCCGCGCCGGCAGCGGCCAGAATCGCATGATGGCGTTGGCCGGCTGTCCTGCCACGAAGACGCGCGTCGCCGGGCGCACGGAATTGTTCAGCGCCGTCATCATGTACCAGCGCGAACCGTCGGTCTCCGTGCGATCGGGCGTGAGCTTGTCGCTCAATTCGATGATGGCAGCGGGCGCCGCGAAATCGACGACCGTGGAACTCGGCGCAGGGGCGGCAAACGACAAACCCTCTACCGCCGCGATGGCGCACAAACCGATGATCAGCGTCCAGGCGAGTGTCTTCAATCTCGACACAATTGCTCCGTCACGTTGCGGGCGGCCTCAACCTAGCTGCGCTTCCTCGGCCAGCAAAGCGTATAGAGCATGATCCTGCCATTCGCCGTTGATTTGGATGTAGCTGCGCGCCAGGCCCTCCTGACGAAAACCCGCCTTTGCCAAGAGATTTCGCGACGGATCGTTGGATGGAAGGCACGCGGCTTCGATTCGGTGCAGGCCCAGAGTCTTGAAGATGAAGGGCACGAGCGCAGAGATCGCGTCGTACATATAGCCCTGACGCGCGAATCGCTCGCCCATCCAGTAACCCAATCCGCAGGTCTGCGTGACGCCGCGGCGGACATTCGAGAGCGTGCAACCGCCGAGCAGCTGATTGTCGCTGTGGCGGAAGACAAAGAACGCATAGGCCGAATCCTGCCGCGCCTCGCGCTGGTAACGCTTGAGCCGGCGGCGGAACGCGCCCTTGGTCAATTCATCGCTCGCCCAGGACGGTTCCCACGGCGACAGGAAGCCTCGACTTTCGTCGCGCAGCCGCGACCAGGCGAAAAAATCCTGCACGCGCGGGTAGCGAAGATAGACACGCTCGCCTTTGATGACCGGCAATTGGCCGCCGGGGAATGTCAGACCCCGCATAAACGCCATAGGCCCGGCGTTCATTCGGCCGCATCGCGGGCCAGGCCCGCTGCGAAGCGCCGCGAAAAGATCGTGTGGCTTTCGAGCTTTCCCACAGGCCCGAGAGCCGCGATGGTCGGCCGGGCCGCCTGCATGATCCGCTCGCCGAACCGGCGCACGGCCGCGGCGTCGACGGCATCGAGGCGCGCGCTCAATTCTTCCGGCGGCAGGACGCGCCCGTAGGCCAGCATTTGTCCCGCGATCTGTTCGGTGCGCGCAGCGGGACGTTCGAGGCCCATCAGCAGCCCGGACTTGAGCTGCGCTTTGGCGCGCGCGACTTCGGTCTCGGTCGCCGTTTCCGCAAGCGATTCCATTTCGCCCGCGACGACGGCCGAAATTTCACCCGCTTCGCTTTCGCCCGTGCCGGTGTAGATGCCGACGAAACCGCTGTCGGAGAAACTGTTGGCGAAGGCATAGATCGAATAGCAGAGGCCGCGCTTTTCGCGCGCTTCCTGGAACAGGCGCGACGACATTCCCCCGCCCAGCGCCGTTACATAGACCTGTGCCGCAAAAATATCGTCGTCGGCGCTGCGTACGCCGGGGAACGCATACGCCACATGGACCTGTTCGAGCTCTTCGGTGAGGCGCAGATCGCCGCCGCCATAGCGCGCGCGTTCGCCTTCGGGTGCCATGCCGGGCCGCAGGCCCGCGAAGCGCTCCGCCGCCAGCGTCACCATCTCATCGTGCTTCACGCCGCCCGAGGCGATGAAGGTCATGCCGCCGGCGCGATAATTGGCGCCCATGTAGGCCTTGAGGTCGTCGCGCGTGAAGGCGCCCACCGTTTCCTCGTCGCCCAGGATCGGCCAGCCCATGGGCTGGTTCGGATAGGTGGCTGCCTGGAGGTGGTCGAAAATGATGTCGTCCGGCGTGTCGCGGGCCTGCCCAATCTCCTGAAGGACAACTTGCCGCTCCCGCTCCAGCTCGCCCTGGTCGAAAACCGGACGGGTCAGGATGTCGGAGAGGATATCCACAGCGAGGGGCACATCGGCCTTCAGGACGCGTGCATGGAAGGCGGTCTGCTCGCGGCTCGTATAGGCGTTCAGGAAGCCGCCTACGGCCTCGATTTCCTCGGCTATGTCTCTGGCATTCCGCCGCTCCGTGCCCTTGAAGGCCATGTGTTCGAGCATGTGCGAGACGCCCATGAGGGCGCTGGCCTCGTGCCGCGCACCGCAGTCGACCCAGACCCCCACGGCCGCACTTTCCAGCTGCGGCATGGGATCGGTCACGACCGTCAAGCCATTGGATAATTTGGTAATTTCAACTTTCATGGGCGGGAAAGCCTGATCTCGATAAAGGCGCGTACTGCCGCGGCATCTCGGGGCAGGACGCTGGCGCGCTCCTCGTTCTCATAAAGGGCGCGAAGCCGCTCCGGCAAGGGGCAGGAAATACCCGTTGCCTGAACAAGGGCTTCCGGAAACTTGGCCGCGTGGGCCGTCGCCAGCACAACCACAGGCTCGGTCCTTCGGCCTTTGACCTTGGCCGCCGCCGCAAGGCCGACCGCCGTGTGAGGATCTACCAGCCGGCCCGTCGCTACATGTACGCGCTTGATGGTGGCGAGCGTCTCGGCATCGTCGATGGCGAAGGCGGAATAGCGGGCGCGCAAGGCCGACAGGATGTGCGTCGGCAGGGCAAGACGGCGCTCGCGCGCGAAAGCGTCCATCGCCTGCGCCACCCAGGCGGCATCGCGTCCTGACGCCTCGAACAGCGCCCGCTCGAAATTGCTCGCGACCTGGATGTCCATGGACGGACTGAGCGTGGGGCGCGCATCACCCGCCGCATAGACGCCGTCGTTCAGCGCGCGGGCCATGATGTCGTTGGCATTGGTGGCGACGACGAGTTCTTCGATGCCGAGGCCCATGTGCATGGCGGCTTCACCGGCGAAGACGTCGCCGAAATTTCCCGTCGGTACGACGAAGACGGGCGGGCGGCCGAGCTTGGCGGCGGCCGTGAAGTAGTAGACGCATTGCGCTGCGATGCGCACGAAATTGATCGAGTTGACAGCCGTCAGATGCGTGCGCCCGGCGAAGTCGCGGTCCGCGAACAGGCCCTTCACGATCGCCTGCGCGTCGTCGAAGCTGCCTTCGAGGGCGATGTTGTGGACGTTGGCGAACGCCGCCGTCGTCATCTGGCGCCGTTGGACCTCGCTCACGCGGCCATGCGGGTGCAGCACGAAGACGTCGATGTTGGGCAAGCCGCCAAACGCCGCGATGGCCGCCGCGCCCGTATCGCCGGACGTCGCCGCCAGGATCGTCGCCCGCCCGCCACGTTTCGCCAGCGCACGCGCAAAGAGACGGCCGAGCAGCTGCATCGCGATGTCTTTGAAGGCGAGCGTCGGCCCGTGAAACAGCTCGAGCAGATGAAGACCCGGCTCGATCTCGACGAGCGGCGCGATGTCCGGCGCGTCGAACGTCGCATAGGCTGCGTCGATATCGGCTTTCAGATCGTCTTCGGCAAAAGATGCGCCGACGAAACGCTCGAGAACGCGCCAGGCCACATCCTGGTAGGTCGCATCCGCATATGACGCTATTTCCTCGGCGGGAATGCGCGGCCAGAATTGCGGCATGAAGAGACCGCCGTCGCGCGCCAATCCGCCGAGAAGAACGTTCCCGAAGGAATGCGGTTCGGTCGCCCCGCGCGTGCTGAGGTAGTGCATGCCGCCTCTAAAGCCTGAAACCCAATCGTCCCTGAGCCCGATGATAGGCGAAATAGATGACGACCAGACTCGCAGCCATCAGGAACCAGGTGAGCGCATATTGCAGATGATCGTTGGGCAGAGAAACGACTGTCTGTCCGCCCTTGGGCCACCCGCCCGGCACCGGCGTCGCGTCGGCTTCGACGATGACCGGCGCCGCAGGCTTGATCCCGAGCGCTTTCGCCATGCCGGCAATGTTGCGCGAATACCAGATGCGATTCTTGAGATCGGGGGGAGGCGTGAAGAGACCCGGCGCGTCGGTCGTGCGCCAGACGCCGACGACGTGCTGTTCGCCCGCCGGCAATCCCGCCCGGCGCGTTGCGGGATTGCGCAGCGTGGGCGGAACGATGCCGCGATCGACGAACAGAACCCGTCCATCATCGAGCACGAACGGCGTCACGACGTGATAGGAGGCCAGGCCGGTGTCCGTCGCGGTGAAGACATAGGATTCGCGGTCATTCTCGAAATGTCCGTCGAGCGCCACCTGCCGGTATTGCGCCTCCTGCTGCGGCAGCTTGAGAATGTGGTCGAGCGACAGCGGAGCCGCGTGGAGATGCGCGTTCATCTCGGCGATGAGGCCGAGCTTCCAATGCAGGCGCTGCAGCTGCCAGACGCCGAGCGCGATGAGCGCCGCCAGCAACGGCACACAGAACGCGGTGAAACGCGGAAGCGGCCGGAAATACATCAGTTCGACAGGCGGCCCTCGCGGGCTTGATGCTTGTATTGCAGGACCAGCAGCAACGCCTTTGCCAGCCGCAAGAACACGAACGTCAGAATGGCCGTCGCCGGCAACCAGATCACGGCGTGAACCCAGTAGGGCGGCGAAACATTTGCTTCGAGGATGAGCGCGCCGCCGGCGACGATCGCGCCGACGATCAGGATGACGAACACAGCCGGTCCGTCGCCCGCGTCGAACATCGCGTAGTCGAGACCGCAGGCGCTGCAGCGCTTGCCGATGCTCAGATAGCCGTCGAACAGCTTGCCTTTGCCGCAGCGCGGACAGAGACCGAAAACGGCGGCGCGTAACGTCCCTGGCCCGCTCTCGCTCAAGCTGCGGTCACAGGCCCCTGCCCCCACACATAGATGCAGGAGAAGAGGAACAGCCACACCACGTCGACAAAGTGCCAGTACCAAGCGGCCGCCTCGAAGCCGAAATGGCGGTTGGGCGTGAACTGGCCGGCGATGGCGCGCAAGAGACATACGGTCAGGAAGATCGTGCCAACGATGACGTGGAAACCGTGAAAGCCAGTCGCCATGAAGAAGGTCGAGCCGTAGATGGCGTCGAAATTGCCGGCGCCGGCCGCGAGGTTGATGTGCGCAGGGTCGGTGAACGGCACGAGCGGCAGATTGTTGAAGCCGAAGGTGAACGGCGCATGGGCATACTCGTAGGCCTGCACGCAGGTAAACGAAGCGCCGAGGATGACGGTCAGGATCAAACCTTCAATCGAACCCTTGCGGTCGCCGGTCTGGATTGCGTGATGCGCCCACGTCACCGTCGTGCCCGAGGTGAGCAGGATGAGCGTGTTCAGAAGCGGCAGGTGCCAGGGATCGAGCGTGACGATGCCGGACGGCGGCCAGCTGCCGATGGAGACATCATGCGGGAAGAGCGCGCTGTTGAAGTAGGCCCAGAACCACGCCACGAAGAACATCACCTCCGAAGCGATGAAGAGCACCATGCCGAAGCGCAGGCCCAGCTTCACGACCGGCGTATGGTCGTGCAGGACCACGGACTCGCGGATGACGTCGCGCCACCAGCCGAAGAATGTGACGAGTACGATGAAGACGCCGACGGCAAAGATGTACGGATTGCCTGCGAGCGGCAGCCCGAAGAAGCCCTTGTAGCCCGAGTTCATCCAGAAGACGGCGCCCGCCAGCATTGTGAAGGCGCCGATCGATCCTACGATCGGCCATGGGCTCGGATCGACCAGATGATAGTCGTGCTTAACCCCCTCATGCGCCATCTTCGCCTCTCTACTGTGTAAAATCCAACACGTGGCCTTTCAGGCGCACGATGGTCATCACAAAAAACAAAACCACGAGCGCGCCGAGCACGAGCGCCAGCGCGATGTTGCGCATGCGCCTGGCCCGTTCGTTTCGCGCGTTCTGATCGCCATCATCGTTCATCGCCTCACATCCACGCACCGAACGTCGCGCGGCCCAGTGGCGCTATGCCCATGAGCCGCTCGAGGATCAGCGCGGCGAAGAGAACGAACAGGTAAAGGATCGAGACGCCGAACAGACGGCGCGCCGCAGGTTCATGCTCGATGTCGGTTTCGCGCGAAACCGCGACCGCGTCCCAGACGAGCCAGCCGCCGAAGATCGCCGCGACCGCCATGTAAAGCGGGCCCGCGAGGCCGATCGCGCCCGGCAGCAATCCGACGGGCAACAGCACGAGCGCATAGCCAAGGATCTGCCTGCGCGTTGCGGACTTGCCTTTCACCACCGGCATCATCGGCACGCCGGCGCGCGCGTAATCGTCGGAGCGATAGAGCGCCAGCGCCCAGAAATGCGGCGGCGTCCACAGGAAGGTGATGAGCACGAGTACCAGCGGCGCGAGCGTCAGGCTTCCCGTCACAGCCGCCCAGCCGATCGCCGGCGGAAGAGCACCCGCGAGGCCGCCGATGACGATGTTCTGCGCCGTGCGCCGCTTCAGCCAGAGCGTGTAGATGCCGACATAGAAGGCGATCGAGAACGCAAGCAGCGCCGCGGCCGCGAGATTGACGAACAGCCCCATGATGGCGACGGAGCCGACGGCGAGCGTCCAGCCGAACCCGAGCGCATCGCCGCGCGCGATCTTGCCCATCGGGATCGGCCGCGTCGCCGTGCGCGACATGAGGCCGTCGATGTCCGCGTCATAGGCCATGTTGAGCGCGCCCGACGCGCCCGCGCCGACCGCGATGCAGAGAAGAGCCGTAAATGCCACGACCGGATTGATGCCGCCCGGCGCCACCACGATCCCCGCCAGCCCCGTGAAGATGACGAGCGACATCACGCGCGGCTTCAGGAGCGCGAAGAAGTCCCCCACCGTCGCGGCACGGGCATTGAAGGTGAAGGAAGCGGCCGTGGCCATCGATCCGTGCCTCAGGTGATCTTCGGCAGTTCGTTGTACGTGTGGAACGGCGGCGGCGACGGCAGCGTCCACTCGAGTGTCGTGGCGCCCACGCCCCAGGGATTGTCGCCAGCCTTGCGCTTGCTCAGGAACGCTTCGGCCATCGCGGCGAGAAAGACAAGCACGCCGAAGCCCGCGATGAAGGCGCCGATCGAAGAGACGAAATTCCAGCCGGCGAACGCGTCCGGATAGTCCGCGGTGCGGCGCGGCATTCCGGCGAGGCCCAGGAAATGCATCGGGAAAAACGCGAGGTTCACGCCGATGAACGTGATCCAGAAATGAAGCTTACCGAGCGTTTCGTTATAGGTATATCCGGTGATTTTCGGGAACCAGAAATACCAGCCGGCGAAGATCGCGAAGACCGCCCCCAGGGACAGCACGTAGTGGAAATGCGCGATGACGTAGTACGTGTCGTGCAGCGAGACGTCGACGCCGGCATTCGCCAGCACGACGCCGGTCACGCCGCCGATCGTGAACAGGAATATGAAACCGATCGCCCACAGCATCGGCGTCTTGAACTCAATGGAGCCGCCCCACATCGTGGCGATCCACGAGAAGATCTTGATGCCGGTGGGCACCGCGATGACCATGGTCGCGAAGACGAAATAGGCGCGCGTGTCGACCGAAAGACCGGTCGTGTACATGTGATGCGCCCAGACCAGGAAGCCGATGAAGCCGATGGCGACCATGGCATAGGCCATGCCGAGATAGCCGAACACCGGCCGCTTCGAGAACGTCGAGACGATGTGACTGATCATACCGAAGCCCGGAAGGATCAGGATGTAGACCTCGGGATGACCGAAGAACCAGAAAAGGTGCTGGAAGAGGATCGGGTCGCCGCCGCCGGCCGGATTGAAGAAGCTGGTGCCGAAGTGGCGATCCGTCAGGAGCATCGTGATCCCGCCGGCGAGAACCGGAAGCGACAGCAGCAGCAGGAACGCGGTGACTAGGATCGACCACACGAAAAGCGGCATCTTGTGGATCGTCATGCCCGGCGCGCGCATGTTGAAGATCGTGGTGATGAAGTTGATGGCGCCCAGGATCGACGAGGCGCCGGCGATGTGAAGCGCGAAGATCGCGAAGTCCATCGCCGGACCGGGCGAGCCCGTCGTCGAGAGCGGGGCATAAATCGTCCAGCCTCCGCCCACGCCCAAGCCGCCGGAGTCGCCTTCCACAAACATCGAGAGGATCAACAGCGTCAGGGAGAACGGCAGCAGCCAGAACGAGATGTTGTTCATGCGCGGAAACGCCATGTCGGGCGCGCCGATCATGAGCGGCACGAGCCAGTTGCCGAAACCGCCGATCATGGCGGGCATGATCATGAAGAAGATCATGATCAGTCCGTGTGCCGTGCCGAACACGTTGTATCTGTGCGGATCGTGAAAGACCAAATCGCCGGGAAACATCAAATTGGCGCGGATCATCATCGACAGGAACCCGCCGATACAGCCCGAGACGATCGCGAACACCAGATACATCGTGCCGATGTCTTTGTGGTTCGTCGAATAGACGTAACGCCGCCAGCCGTGCGGATGATCGTCGTGTGCGTGGGCCAACTCAGCCATCTGATTCAATCCCTGTTATTTCGTCAGCGCGGCGGTGCGCGTCATGCTGTCATCATTGGCGGCGAATTGCTTCTTTGCGTTCGCCAGCCAGGCCTCGAACGCGGCCTCCGAAACGACCTTCACTTCGATGGGCATGAAGGCGTGTCTGGCGCCGCAGAGCTGCGAGCACTGGCCATAATAGGTACCCTCTTTCTCGGCCTTGAACCACGTCCTGTTGAGGCGCCCCGGTATGGCGTCCATCTTCACGCCGAATGCCGGAACGGCCCAGGAGTGGATCACGTCGGAGCCCGTGGTCACGACCCACACGACCTTGTTCACGGGCACGACGATGGGATTGTCGACGCCCAGAAGACGCGGCTCGCCTTTCTTGTGCGCCTGATCGTCCGTCAGCACGATCGAGTCGAACTGCAACTTGCCCTTGTCCGGATATTGGTAGGTCCAATACCACTGGTGCCCGATCGCATTGATCGTCAGATCCGCCGGCGGAGCGTCGGCTTCGAAGTAAAGAAGCTTGAACGACGGGATCGCGATCAGCACGAGGATGATCACCGGCACCAGCGTCCAGACGACTTCGAGCAGCGTGTTGTGGCTGACCTTGCTCGGGGTCGGATTGGCGCGGTGGTTGTAGCGCACCATGATCCAGACCAGCAGCGCCAGCACGAACAGGCTGATGAGTGTGATGATCACGAGGAGCAGGCGGTGGAAATCCTCGATTGCCGCCATCACCGGCGTGACCGCCGGCTGGAAATTCATCTCCCAGGGCTGAGGCTGCGCGGCCAGCGCGGCTGCCGTCGAGCTGAGCAGGCCTGCGAGCGCGCTCGCCCCCATCGTCCATTTTTTGCGTAACATCCAGGCAACCTCAAAAGCGGGCTTGAGGAACGGCCCCCATTGCCGCACAGATTCGCTGGCGCGATTTAGGGGGGCTAAACCCATGAAGTCATTGCGACCTTATGCCACGCGGAGTTCTGGCACGCCGCGCAATGCGGTCGAAATTCGGCGGCCCGATGGTTATCTAATCGGCTCCGGTATTTGAGGTTCGCGATCCATGGACAAGACCCCCGATCTTTTCTTCAACCAGGCAGGTCTCGACCGCGCCAACGTTCAGGCGCTGGTCGACGAATCCCTCGGCCATGCAGACGATGGCGAGCTGTTCCTCGAGTATCGCCAGAGCGAAAGTTTCGTTTTCGACGACGGCCGCCTGAAGGCCGCCACCTTCGACACCATGCAAGGATTTGGCCTGCGCGCCGTGGCAGGCGAATCGACGGGTTATGCGCACGCCTCCGAGCTGTCCGAAGCGGCGATACGCCGCGCCGGAGATACGGTGCAGGCCGTGACCAAAGGCTATTCGGGGACAGCCTCTGCGGCGCCTCAGCGCACAAACACGAAGCTCTATACCGATATCGATCCGCTGCACTCGGCCGAGTTCGCGACGAAGGTGAGGCTTCTCGAAGACATGAACGCCTATGCGCGGGCGAAGGATTCGCGCGTGCGGCAGGTCTCCTGCTCGCTTGCGGGCGAATGGCAGACCGTCGAGATCATGCGTCCCGGCGGCGAGATCTATCGCGACATTCGCCCGCTGGTGCGCATCGGCGTTTCGGTCGTCGTGGAAGAAAACGGACGCCAGGAAAGCGGCAGCTATGGCGGCGGTGGGCGCGGCGGTTACGAGACCTATCTCGATCCGCGCTATTGGAAGGACGGCGTCGACGAGGCGCTGAGGCAGGCCTTGGTCAATCTCGCGGCCGTTCCGGCGCCTGCGGGTGAAATGACCGTGGTGCTCGGCGCAGGCTGGCCCGGAATCCTCCTGCACGAAGCGGTCGGCCACGGTCTCGAAGGCGATTTCAACCGCAAGAAGACATCGGCTTTTGCAGGGCTCCTTGGCGAGAGGGTGGCAGCGCCGGGCGTCACTGTGGTCGACGACGGCACCATTGCCGGCCGCCGCGGGTCGCTCACCGTCGACGACGAAGGCACGCCTACAAGCCGCACCGTTCTCATCGAGGATGGTATCCTCAAGGGCTACATGCAGGACCGCCAGAACGCACGCCTGATGGGCGTAGCACCGACCGGCAACGGCCGCCGCCAGTCCTACGCCAACAGCGTCATGCCGCGCATGACCAACACCTACATGCTGGGCGGCGACAAGACGCCGGAGGAGATCCTCGCAGCGGTGCCGAAGGGTATCTACGCGGTGAATTTCGGCGGCGGCCAGGTCGACATCACGTCGGGCAAGTTCGTGTTCTCCTGCACAGAGGCCTACCTGATCGAGAACGGCAAGGTCGGCGCCCCCATCAAGGGCGCCACACTGATCGGCAACGGCCCGGTAGCCATGACCCACGTCACCATGATCGGCAACGACATGAAGCTCGACACGGGTATCGGTACTTGCGGGAAGAACGGCCAGTCGGTGCCGGTGGGCGTCGGCCAGCCGACCCTACGCATGGAAGGCCTGACGGTCGGCGGCACGGCTGCTTGATCTGCATAGGTTATGCGCATAGGCTATGCGCATGAAGAAGCACGGATTGAACGATCCCGGCCGGCCCTTTCAGGCGCCGGAGCCCCCGAAGCACAGCGGGCATATCGGACCAGGCCCGAAGCCGGGCCCCAAGCGCGCGGTCAATGTCTCGGTGGATGCGGAAGTCCTCGCCGTCGCGAAGGATCTCGGCCTCAATCTCTCACAGACGCTCGAAGATGCACTGCGGGCGCTGACCCGCGAAGAGCGCCTCCGTCGCTTCCATGAGGAGAACAAAGAGTCGATCGACTCTTACAACGCGCTGATCGAACGCGCGGGTATCGTCGGCTCGGAACTGTACGACTTCGATGATCTCGACGATCCGGCAGTTTGACGTTTTCGCTTCTCCTTTCCGAAAGGATAGAACGGAGCGCCCCTACTACGTCGTCGTTCAATCCGATCATTATCAAACACATTCACGCATCAGCGTGCCATTCATTGCGGAGCAATTCTTACGGCCGATGGGGCGTCTCAATCCACGCTTTGAGCTGAAAGGAAAAGCCTGCTTCCTGCATCCGATCGAAATAATTTCTCTACCCGTTGCTCTGCTGCGAATGAAGATCGGAAACCTCGAAGCAGACCGCTATCGCATCGTTGCCGCGCTCGATCTTGTGTTCACTGGCGTCTGAAGAGAGGACCGAAGCGAAGTTCATCGCCGCCGTTCTTCGCAATCCGGTCAACATCACGATCCTTGCACGCCTGCCGCAGCTTGAAGCGGCCGATGCCTGGCTCGTATCGGGCGCATTGTTTCAGACGGCGTGGAACGTGCTCACCGATCGCGCGCCGGACTACGGCATCAGAGACTACGATGTCTTCTATTTCGATCCCGACACGTCGTGGGATGCGGAGAACGCCGTTATCGCCCGCGCCAAACACGTGTTCGCCGATGTGGGCGCCGCCATCGAGGTCCGCAATCAGGCGCGCGTGCATCTCTGGTACGAAGCGAAATTCGGCACACCTTACCCGCCTCTCACGCGCACAATCGATGGCATTGATCGCTTTTTAATGCACAACGCCCAAGTGGGTATTTGCCGGCAGGACCAGACATACAGCGTCTATGCACCGCGCGGCTTCGACGATATCGCACACATGATTGTGCGGCCGAACAGTACCCCGAATTTTCGCAAGACCGCGTATCACGAAAAGGCCGAACGCTGGAAAAGTCTGTGGCCGGAGATTACGATCCTGCCGGCTTGACATCCGGAGACGTGACGATGCGCTACAATCAGCTTGGGAACACGGGCCTGTTCGTGTCCGAGATCTGTCTCGGCACGATGACCTTCGGCGGCCAAGGTTTCTGGCAGGTCGTCGGCACGCTCGATCAGAAAGCCGTAACGGGAATCGTATCGCGCTCGCTCGAGTCCGGCGTCAACTTCATCGACACGGCGGACGTTTATTCCGAGGGTCGCTCTGAAGCGCTGCTCGGCCAGTCGCTGAAAGATATCGGCGTGAAACGCTCCGACGTGGTGATCGCCACGAAATGCTACGGCCGCGTCGGCAAGGGACCGAACGACATCGGCGCCTCGCGCGGACATATCATGGATGCGGTGCAGTGCAGTCTCGAACGTCTCGGCGCCGATCACATCGATCTTTATCAGATCCACGCGCAGGACTCCGTCACGCCGGTTGAAGAAACCGTGCGCGCGCTCGACGATCTCGTTTCGCGAGGGCTGGTGCGCTATGTGGGCTGCTCCAACTGGGCGGCATGGAAGATCATGAAGGCGCTGGGCTTCGCCGAGCATCGCTCCCATGCGCGCTTTGAATCGCTGCAGGCCTATTATTCGATCGCGGGTCGCGATCTCGAGCGCGATATCGTCCCGCTGCTCGAAGATCAGAAAGTCGGACTGCTGGTGTGGAGTCCGCTGGCGGGCGGCCTTCTCTCCGGCAAATTCGTACCGGGCAGCAACGGCCCCGAAGGCACGCGCCGCGCCGCGTTCGACTTTCCGCCGGTCGACAAGGATCGCGCCTGGAAATGCATCGACGCGATGCGCGAGATCGGAAATGCGCGCGGCGTATCGGTGGCGAGGGTGGCGCTTGCCTATGTGCTCGCGAAGCCGTTCGTCACCTCGGTCATCATCGGCGCTAAAACGCAGGAACAGCTGGACGACAATCTTGCCGCCGCGAACCTTTCGCTTACGGCCGATGAAATGACGAAGCTCGACGAGGTCAGCAAGCTTCCACCCGAATATCCGGGCTGGATGCTGAAACGCCAGGGCGCCGAACGGCGCCCGCAGCCGAAATAGCGTCACGGTCCAGGAGGGGAATTCCAATGCGTACTATTTTGATGGTCATCGGCGCGTTTTGCGTCATCGCCGGGCTTTTCTTCGCCTGTCAGGGTGCGGGTTACATCCCCTATCCCAAGACGAGCTTCATGGTCGACAATTCGCAGTGGGTCTATTACGGCGTCGGCATCGCGGTGGTCGGTGCGCTCGTCATCCTGCTCGCGCGACGCGGCCGCTGACGGTTCAGAGAAAATTGTAGGCGTCGAAGAGGCGGCCCATGTCGCCCGCCCAGTCGCCCTGGAAATGGGCGAGCGTTTCCTCCGCGCGCGTATAGCCACGATTGACGAGTTCGTAGAGCGGCTGCACGAAGCCTTCCTCGGTCGTGCCGATCGAATCCGTCTGCGCGCGCAAGCGCAGACCCGCCGTCGAGATATCGAGCATCTCGCGCGCCAGATCGCCCACCGTGCGGCCGCGGAACGGCGTCTTGAACGCCTGTTTCGGCACGGCGTCGCGCATCGCCTGACGTTCTTCCGGGGCCCAGGTCTTCACCATGTCCCAGGCCGCGTCGAGCGCCGTCTGATCGTAATAGATGCCGACCCAGAGCGCCGGCAGGCCGCAGATGCGCCGCCAGCCGCCCGCGTCCGCGCCACGCATCTCGAGGAAGCGCTTCATGCGCACTTCGGGAAAGATGGTCGTCAGATGATCGGCCCAGTCCGCCATCGACGGCGTGACGCCTTTCAGCTCCGGAATGCTGCCGTCGAGGTAATGGCGGAAGCTCTTGCCCGCCACGTCGATGTAGCGGCCGTCGCGATAGACGAAATACATCGGCACATCGAGCGCGTAGTCGACATAACGTTCGAAGCCGAAACCGTCTTCGAACACGAAAGGCAGCATGCCCGCCCGCGCATTGTCGACGTCGGTCCAGATGTGGCTGCGATAGGAGAGGAAGCCGTTCGCCCGCCCCTCGCGGAACGGCGAATTGGCGAAGAGCGCGGTTGCCACGGGCTGCAGCGCAAGACCGACGCGGAATTTCTTCACCATGTCGGCTTCGCTGGAATAATCGAGATTCACCTGAACGGTGCAGGTGCGGAACATCATCTCGAGGCCGTAGCCTCCCACTTTCGGCATGTAGCGCCGCATGATGTTGTAGCGGCCCTTGGGCATTTGCGGCACGTCTTCGAGCGCCCAGTTCGGCGCATAGCCGAGACCCAGCACGCCGACGCCCAGTTCATTTGCGATCTCGCGCACCTGCTCCTGGTGCAGGTTCACTTCCGCACATGTCTCGTGCACCGAGCGCAGTGCGGCGCCGGAGAGCTCGAACTGTCCGCCGGGCTCGAGGCTGATCGAGGCGCCGTCCTGCGAAAGGCCGATGATATGATCGCCTTCCATCACCGGCGCCCAGCCGAACCGGCGCATGCCTTCCAGCATTGCACGGATGCCGTTGCGGCCCTCGTAAGGGACCGGCTTCATCGTTTTCAGGTCGTAGACGAATTTCTCGTGCTCGGTGCCGATGCGCCATTCGGACTTCGGCTTCGAACCCGTTTCGAGATACCGCACAAGGTCGGCGCGCGATTCAATCGCGCCCCCGGCAGCTTGGGGGATGGACATCGGCGGCGTTCCCTTCCTCGCAAATCGCCCGGCGCGGACGTTTCACGACGTCTCTTGTGTGAATTGTAAACCGGCGGTTTAGCTGTCGAATATGTAGTCGCGGGCAACGGTAACAACAAGTCAACCCCAATCTCCCCGGACGGCCTGCCAGACCGCAAGCGCCGCCAATGCGGCCGTATCGGCGCGCAAAATGCGGCTTCCCAGCGACACGGCGACGACGTTCGGCCGTGCACGGATGGTCTCACGCTCCTCTGGATCGAAGCCGCCTTCCGGACCGGTCAGGATCGCGGCCGGGCCCGCTCGAAGGTTGCCGAGCGCGGAGGCGATGGACCGCGCCTCGCCGGCCTCATCGCAAAAGAGGATGGCGCGATCGTTCGGCCAGCCCGCCAGCAGGGCCTTCAGCGATTGCGGTTCGCCGATCTCCGGCACGTCCAGCCGTTCGGACTGCTCGGCCGCTTCGACGGCATTCGCGCGCATGCGCTCGAGATTGACGCGCGTGACGATGGTGCGGCGCGTGAAGACGGGCTGAAGCCGGCGCACGCCGAGCTCTGTCGCTTTTTGCACGACGTAATCGGCAGGAGTCTTTTTGATCGGCGCGAAGACGAGCCAGATGTCGGGCACATACGATTGCGGCGCGAGCTTCTGCCCGCACACCAGCGAACAATTCCGCTTCGACACCTCAGCGAGGCTCGCGAGCCACTCTCCGTCGCGGCCGTTGAAAAGACGCACAGTATCGCCCGCTTTCGCGCGCATCACATGCAAAAGATAATGCGCCTGCGCATCATCAGGCGCGATGCGCGCACCTTCGCCCAGCGGCGCTTCCACATAAAGCCGCACCTTGCCGCCGGGATAGGTTAGATCGGACTGCGCATCCTTGGCCATCAATCGCTTGTAGTGGGGATTCTGCGACAGCGTCCACCCTGTTCTCCGCCGGCCGAATGCGCGAAGATTGCGCATGACCGCAGCCCCCGCAGACGTCATTCCCCGCACCTGGGTCGAACGCGCGCCGGGATTCGCGCAGCCCTATCTGCGTCTGATGCGGCTCGACGGGCCGATCGGCACGTGGCTGCTGTTCTGGCCCTGCGTCTTCGGACTGGCGCTGGGCGGCATGGGGCAAACGCCGGATATCGCCGGCGACCTTCGCCTGATCGCGCTTTTCGCAATCGGCTCCATCGTCATGCGCGGCGCGGGCTGCACCTACAACGACATCGTCGATCGCGACATCGATGCGCAAGTGACGCGTACGCGCGGAAGACCGCTCCCCTCCGGCGCCGTCGGCGTGCGCGCCGCCTGGATATTCCTCGCACTGCAATTGGCGACCGGGCTTGCCGTGCTCCTCGCGCTCAATCGCTTTTCGATTGTGCTTGGTGCCGCATCGCTGGTGCTCGTCGCGATCTATCCTTTCATGAAACGCGTGACGTGGTGGCCGCAAGCCTGGCTGGGTCTGACGTTCAATTGGGGCGCGCTTTTGGGCTTTGCGGCGAAGACCGGCCATCTGGCGCCGTCCGTGTTCTTCCTCTACGCCGCGTGCTTCTTCTGGACGCTCGGCTATGACACGATCTACGCCCATCAGGACAGGGAGGACGACGCGCTCATCGGCGTGAAATCGACGGCGCGCCTGTTCGGAGCGCAGTCCAGGCTCTGGATTGGAATCTTTTACCTCGCGGCGCTGTGTCTGTTTCTCACGGCCGACGCGCGTTTCAATCCCGGATTTGTGATCCTTCTGCTCGGCGCCGGCGCGCATCTTCTCTGGCAGGTCCGCCGCCTCGACATCGACAATCCCGCCCTGTGCCTGAAGATATTCCGCGCCAACCGCGACGTCGGCGCGATCATCGCGCTGGCCTATCTCGCCGGCGCATGGCTGCCCGGCGCGGTTTGACTTGGGCTGACGCGGTTCTTATTTTTCGTTCCCGTGACAGTGGAGCGAAACGTGCCAAGCGAGGCCACTCTCGAATCCTTCATCGCGCTTGTGGAAAGCAACGCGCATGTGGAAGCGATTGAACGTTTCTACGCCGAAGACGCGAGCATGCAGGAAAATCACGACGAGCCGCGCAAAGGACGCAGCGGGCTCGCCGGGCGCGAAGCACAATTCCTGAAGCTTTGGGCCAAGGTGGATTCGCACTGCGTGCGCCCGGCTTTCCGCTCCGGCGACCACGTCGTGATTCGCTGGAATTTCGTCTTCACCGCGCCTGACGGCACCACGCGAAAGATGGACGAACTGGCCTATCAGCGCTGGCAGGGTGACAAGATCGCAGAAGAGCGCTTCTATTACGATCCGAAGCAGATGACGGGCTAGAGAATGCGGGTTGCGCGTTTCGACACCAACGAGGCTTTCACGCGCGAGGAAACCGCGTCGGTTCGCGCGCGGTCGGATTTGAGAGGCCTCTGGTGCGTCGCGCATGCGTGGCTCGTGATCGGCGCGTCGATGGCGCTCTATGCCCTCTGGCCCAATCCGCTCACCTTCGTCGTCGCCGTCATCCTCATCGGCGGACGCCAGCTGGGCCTTGCAATCCTCATGCATGATGCGGCGCACGGCGTACTTATGCGCACCAAGGCCTGGAACGACCCCATCAGCCAGTGGCTCTGCGCCTATCCCGTGTTCAACGACACGATCCGCTATCGCTACTACCACCTCGTCCATCACCGCAACACGCAACAGCCGGACGATCCCGACATCGGCCTGTCGGCGCCGTTTCCCATTACGCGCACGAGCTTCTGGCGCAAGATGGTGCGCGACATCACGGGGCAGACGGGTTTCAAGCAGCGCCGCGCGCAGGTCAGGGCGGCGCTGGGCAAGCCGGGCGAGCCTTTCGCCAAACGCTTCGCTAGTTTCCGCCAGAAGCTCGGCGGGCCGATCATCGCCAATCTCGTGCTGCTGGCAATTCTCACCGCCGTCGGCAAGCCGCATTATTATCTGATGTTCTGGCTCCTGCCGCTGCTCACCTGGCAGCAGGTCATCACCCGCGTGCGCAACATTGCCGAGCACGCTATCGTGCCGGACAACAACGATCCGTTCCGCAATGCGCGGACGACGTATGCATCATGGTTCGAGCGCGCGGTGCTCGCGCCCTATTGGGTCAACTATCACGTCGACCATCATCTCCTGATGTACGTGCCCTGCTACAACCTGCCGAAGCTGCATCGGCTGCTGCTGGCGAAAGGCTACGGCCCGCGGATGGAAATCCAGCCGAACTACGCCTCGATCCTGAGGCTGGCTACGTCAAAACCCGAAGCCGTTCCCGCATGAGGAAACGGACGGAGACTTGCGCCTCCGTCCGCCGTCTTCCCTTGGGCCGTTCGAATTACATCGGATAGCTTTCGACGGTGGCGCCCGGCATTTGCCACAGATCTTCACGCGTCAGGTTGGTGAAGGCGACGCGTTCGTTCGGATCGAAGCGGATCCGCCGGGGATTCACCCACACCGAGACGCGGTGGTTGAGCGCCACTTCGATACGCGCGGGACGTCCGTCCGGCCCGGTCTCGATATTGCGGATGCGGCCAACCCAGACGCCGTTCGGACCTTCGATCGGCACGTCCGCCAATTGCTGCGACGGCTCGGCGAGCATGTCGAGATGCATCAGGCGCGGCGCGTCGTATTCATAAACGACGGGGCCCGGATAGGCGTAGGCCCAGCGTGCCTGGTCGTACCAGCGGATGTTGTGCTCGTAGCGGTCGCGCTGCGCGTCGTAGTTCTGCCGCTGGTTCTGATAGTCCTGCTGCTGCTCCTGGTACTGCTGCATCTGCTGATCGTATTGCTGCTGCTGAGCATCAGGCGGCGGGGCGGCATTCTGGTCCTGCTCGCCCTGTTCGTAAGCCGGCGCGGGGCCGCTCTGGGAGTAGCCACCGAAGCTGCCCGATGGGTTCGCATTGTAGTCCTGCGAACCGACGGGCTGCGGCGGGTTCTGGCTATATCCGGAATAATTGCCCGTCGGATTCGTGTTCTGCGAATAGTAGCCGCCCGTCGGACTGTTCGTATTCGGATAGTTCTGGCGATTGTATTGCGACTGCGTTTCGCCGTTCAGCTCGGCCGGCGACTCCGTCGTGCCGTTCAGATTCTGCTCGTTCAATTGCTGCGTTTGCGCCTGCTCCGCGGGCGTCGAGTATTGCGGAGGGTTTCCCGCGTATTGTGCGAGTGCGGGCATGTCCGCCGCGCCCAGAAGCGCAATCGCGGCCACGCCGCCCAAAAGGATAAAGCCGATTCTCATTGTTGTGCGTCTCCGTGATTCAGGTTTCCCAGCGGGAGTCCCGCGCGTCCTCCAAACCCCGTGATCAAGGAACGAACGTCTCGGATATCAAGTTCCGAGCAGAGCCCTGGGCCGCGGTCACAAGCCGTCGATCACGGGAAAGCGGCCGCCATTGCACGCAGCGATTTGGAAATTCAGACGGGAACAAAGACACAGACGCTACGTTAGCGACGATCCGAAATCATGACGCAAATCAGCGCCGCCAATCCTGCAAAGGAAACAACGTGCCGAATGTGTCCGGCGATTTTGCAGGGATATCGCAACCTGCAAACGACCTGTCGCGGACGGCTTCCAATGTGAAGCGATAAGGGGCGTCCCAGCGCACGAGATAATAGAACGTCTCGCCCGTATCATCCTTCTCGCCATTCGCCGCAAATCCGATCTGCCAGAGAGCATCGTCGCTGCGGCACCGTTTTGCATCCCCGTCGAATTCGCCGAGCAAGAAGTCTTTGTGGTGCGAGCGATGAAATGCTTCAAGCTTCGGTGGCGTCCGGGACCACATTGCAGCCTCCGACCACGGCGACGTCAGCCACTCGTCGACGAAGTCGCGGGGATTGAGCGCGACCGGCGCGATCCTTTCGAGACGGTCATTTTCGCCGATTGCATAGTGCAGCACATGGGTCCGCTCGCCACTGTCGATGCTGTTTCCTTCGAACTGGATCAAAACGTCATCGGCAGTGATGCTTCCTGCAGCGACCCGGGGCTCATCTCCCATGAACAGCGTGGGCGAGATGTCCAACAATGGCTTTGGCGCGACCGTGCTCGGCGAGACTCGCCACAGCCTTACATAGAGGGCCTGCCAATTTGAACTGCACCATGGTGAGAAGCCCAGCGTCAGGACCAATGGCGGTTTTCGTGCCGGCTCGTTCCACGCCACATTGGCCGGCGAAGCCTCGACAGAGATCAATTCCTGTGGCCCGTAACGCCCCTTGCGATAGTCGTTCGTCTCCGCTGCGAGAATGAGCTGCCAGCGCGCATTTCGCCATTTGTAGAGATAGGCAGATTCATCGTATCCACATACGACGCCGACAGTAGTTTCCAGAAGCAAATAGCGGTTGTCTTCCAGGAACTGGAGAGTTACGCCACCCACATATCCGCGTGAACTTTCGCGTGGACCGTAGCCGGGCGCCCCCGGATCCCCACAACGCGCAAGTGGCGCTTTCACCCCATCGCAGGTCAGATCGGCATTTTTCAGATCCGCATTCAGCTGCGCTTCCAAAGTGTCCAAGCCGGTCGCAGACCGGGAGGCGCCATCCGAAATCGGAACAAACGGCCTGAACCTCTCGAAACGGCTTTCGGCCCAGAGGCGCAGCGACGTTTTCACGGCGTTCAGTTCTGGCCCGGCGTCGCGCTCATCGTTGATCGGCTTGGACGCACGAACGATCGCGAGAGCTTTCGCGACCGGCTCCAAATCAGAACCGGCCGCATTCGCCGCCGAGGCTGCGAGAACCCAACCCAGCAAAGCCAGTCCCCACCGCCCCATAGAATCCCCCAAGACAAAGCGATGGAGAATCTTTGCGCGACGATTGCGGCGGTTTTGAAGCGAAACGCGCTACAGCAATCCCAATTCCGACAACTCCGCCTTGAGCGCTTCCGGCAGGCCCTTGCCGCCTTTGAGTTCGCGCGCGTCGGCGGGGGCGTCGGCGGCGTTGAGATACCGCCAGCCCTGGAACGGACGGTGCGAGCGCCGCGCCGTAGCGACCAGCTTGGGCTCGTAGACGATACCGCAATGGGGGACGCCGTTCTTCGTCGTCTGACGCAGCGCGAGAATGCGCTGGCGGGCGGCGATCTGGCCCTTGATCACCCAGTAGAGCGAGCCGCCGTCGAGGATCTCCTCGGCGCGCTTGGGCGTCTGCCGCGTCACATGCACGAGCTCGAGCGGCTTTTTCTTCTTCTTGAGCTCGGCTAGGCGGCTCTTCTGCCACCGCGCCAATTCGTCGAGCGTGTCGACACCGACACAAAGCTTGATGAGATGAAGCGTCACTTACGCGGCCTTTGGTTTTTCCGGCTTGGTGAAACGCACGACCACGGCGCCCTCGCCCACCTGATCGCCCTGGGCCACGTCGACGGCTTCGATCCGCGCGTCGCCCGGTGCGGCCAAGGTATGCTCCATCTTCATGGCTTCAAGGACGGCCAGCGGCATGCCGCGCGTCACGCGATCGCCGGGCTTGACGAAAACCTGCACGATCTTGCCCGGCATGGGCGCCGAAAGGCGCTCGGCCGCCCCCCCGGCGATGTCGGTCGCTGCAAAGGGATCGAACAGCGGCAACACGAAAGTCTCGCCCTCGTCCATCACCGCGATATCGCCGGAGGAAAGCCGCATCGCGACCGCGCGGGCCGACGGTTCGGTCTTCTTGCCGGCGACGTAGATCGACAGCCCGCCGCTTCGGTGATGCACGATCTCCACGGTCTCGCGCGCGCCACCGGGGGCGAAGACCAGGCTTTCGCGCGCCTCGCCCGACAGGCGGAAGCCGTCCTGCGCGCCCCAGGGATCGTAGTTGGTCCGCGCCTTCGAGCGCTCTTCGACAAGGAAGCAGCCGGCGCGGGCGAGGATCGCGGCGGGTACACGCGTGCGTTCCAGGATCAGGTTGGCGCGATGGCGGTCGATGAAATCCGTGTCGATATCGCCGCTCAGGAAATCGCGATCGCGCAGCGCGCGCACGAGGAATCCGGTGTTGGTGCGGACGCCGGCGATTTCCGTCCCGGCCAGCGCTTCGGCAAGAACGGCCGCGGCGCCTTCGCGCGTTTCGCTCCAGCCGATCACCTTGGCGATCATGGGATCATAGTAAGGCGTCACCGTATCGCCTTCGCGCACGCCCGCATCGACGCGAATGTCTTCGATGCCGGCCGGCAGGCACAGGCGCTCGAGCTTGCCGATCGAAGGCAGAAAGCCCTTGTCGGGATCCTCGGCATAGACACGCGCCTCGACGGCGTGCCCGTTGATACAGAGCTCGTCCTGGCTCTTGGGCAATGGCTCGCCCGCCGCCACGCGCAATTGCCATTCGACGAGATCGAGCCCGGTGATGGCTTCGGTGACGGGATGCTCCACCTGCAGCCGCGTGTTCATTTCCATGAACCAGAAGCGGTCGCTCCTGAGGCCCTGCGAAGCGTCGGCGATGAATTCCACCGTCCCCGCGCCGACATAACCAACGGCCTTCGCGGCTTTGACGGCCGCCTCGCCCATCTTGGCGCGCATCTCGGCGCTCATGCCGGGCGCCGGCGCTTCCTCGATCACCTTCTGATGGCGGCGCTGCAGCGAGCAGTCGCGTTCGAAGAGATGCACGCACTGGCCGTGCTTGTCGGCGAACACCTGCATCTCGATGTGGCGCGGCCGTGTCACGTATTTCTCGACCAGCACGCGCGCGTCGCCGAAGGCCGATTGCGCTTCCCGTTTTGCGCCTTCCAGCGCGCTTGCGAATTCCGCCGCCGCTTCCACGCGGCGCATGCCCTTGCCGCCGCCGCCGGCGACCGCCTTGATCAGCACTGGAAAGCCGATGCGCGCCGCTTCCTTCGCCAGATGTTTTTCCGACTGATCGTCGCCCTGATAACCCGGCACGACGGCGACGCCCGCTTTCGCCATCAGATCCTTGGCGCGGTCCTTGAGGCCCATGGCGCGGATCGCTTCGGGCGGCGGCCCGATGAACACGATGCCGGCCGCAGCACAGGCTTCGGCGAATTCCGCGTTTTCGGAAAGAAAGCCATAACCCGGATGGATAGCCTGGGCGCGCGTGGTCTTGGCTGCAGCGATGATCGCGTCGATCTTGAGATAGCTCTCGCGCGGCGGCGGCGGGCCGATGCGCACGGCTTCGCGCGCTTCCGCGACATGGGCGGCTTGCGCGTCCGCGTCGGAGTAGACGGCGATCGTGCGGATGCCCAGGCGCTTGGCCGTGCGCATGATGCGGATCGCGATCTCGCCGCGATTGGCAATGAGAAGCGAAGAAAAAGGACGCGTCATCCTGCGCCGTCACATCCCGAGAAGCGTTTTCCAGCCGAATAGAAGCACGCCGATGATACCGCCCATGACGAAGATGGCGAACAGACAGCCGGCGCAGCCGAGCCACTTCAGCCGCGGCGACGCGCTGATGGTGACGACGTTGAATTGCGGTGGCTGACTCATCCTGCCTCGAACCGGGCGCGAGGCAAAATGCTTAGGCGGTTTTCAGGGTGGTGGGAAGGGCCGGAAAACGCGGAGGAGGCTCCTCCGCGTTCGCAGCTGTGCGCAGTTCGGCTTAGTGCTTGCCGCCGCCCTTGGCGCCTTTGGGCATCACCGTCGTCTTGAGGAAAAAGAAAACGGCGATGACGACGAGGAAGCCGAAATAAAGTGCCAGGGCTTCGCGCCAATAGGACACTTCGATCAGATTGGACGGCAGCCGGAACGGCGCGTGGTCCTGGATGATCGGAAGTGCCCAAAGGGCGAGAAGGGCGACCACCGTTGCACCCAGCGTGATCGCCCAGACCCTGTTCCAGGCCGGCATCATGAAGGCGGCAATCAGTGCGATGACCAGACCCAGGACGGCGTTGACGCGGGCAAAGCCCTCGCGAAAGCCTTCTCGGAAAAAATCAATGATAACATGCAGGTAGTACATAAGATCGTGCATGACAGACCCCCAAAACGACCATTCAACTCGAGGTTAACGCCCCGATAACCATACGGTTTCGCGATTACATGCGGAACACGCCGTATGACGTTTTTTCTATCGGGGAATTGAAACAGGCCGATAACGCCAGCGCGAGCACGCGGCGCGTGTCCGCCGGTGCGATGATGCCGTCGTCCCAAAGCCGCGCGGTGGCGAAATAGGGATTGCCCTCTTCCTCGTAGCGCGCGCGGATCGGCGCCTTGAATGCATCTTCGTCGTCCGCGCTCCAGCTTTCGCCACGCGCCTCGAGACCGTCGCGCCTGACCGTCGCCAGCACGCTCGCGGCCTGCTCGCCGCCCATGACGGAGATGCGCGAGTTTGGCCAGGTGAACAGAAAGCGCGGATCGAAGGCGCGGCCGCACATGCCGTAATTGCCGGCGCCGTAAGAGCCGCCGATGATCACGGTGATCTTCGGCACCGCGGCGCTTGCCACCGCCGTCACAAGCTTGGCGCCGTCTTTCGCGATGCCGCCCGCTTCGTATTTCTTGCCGACCATGAAGCCCGCGATGTTCTGCAGGAACAGCAACGGCACGCGGCGCTGGCAGCACAGCTCGATAAAGTGCGCACCCTTGAGCGCGGATTCCGAGAACAGGATGCCATTGTTGGCGATGATTCCGACGGGCATGCCTTCGATGCGCGCAAAACCCGTCACCAGCGTTCTGGCGTAGAGGCTTTTGAATTCGTCGAAATCCGAACCGTCGATCAGCCGCGCGATCACTTCGCGCACATCGTATTGCGTGGCGAGGCTCTGCGGCACGATGCCGTCGAGCTCCGCGGGGTCGTAGAACGGCGGGTGCGGCGCCTCGATCGGGATGTTGGGCTGTTTCGCACGATTGAGATTACCGGCGATGCGCCGGACGATGGCGAGCGCATGATGGTCGTCGTGCGCGTAGTGATCGGCGACGCCCGAGATGCGCGCGTGCACGTCCGCGCCGCCCAGTTCCTCCGCCGTCACCACTTCGCCGGTCGCGGCTTTCACCAGCGGCGGGCCGCCCAGGAAGATCGTCCCCTGACCTTTGACGATGATGGTTTCGTCCGACATCGCCGGTACATACGCGCCCCCCGCCGTGCACGAGCCCATGACGGAGGCGATTTGCGGGATGCCCAGGCCGGACATGGTCGCCTGATTGTAGAAGATGCGGCCGAAATGCTCCTTGTCGGGGAATATCTCCGCCTGGTTCGGCAAGTTCGCGCCGCCGGAGTCCACAAGATAGACGCACGGCAGGTTGTTCTCGCGCGCGATCTCCTGGGCACGGAGATGCTTCTTCACCGTGATCGGATAATAGGTGCCGCCCTTGATCGTCGCGTCGTTGCAGACGATGACACATTCGTGGCCCGAGATGCGGCCGATGCCCGTGATGATGCCGGCGGCGTGGATGTCGCCTTCGTACATCCCGAACGCGGCCAGCGGCGACAGTTCGAGAAACGGCGTGCCGGGATCGACGAGACCTTCCACGCGTTCGCGCGGCAGAAGCTTGCCGCGGGCTTTGTGTCGCTCGCGCGAGCGCTCGTCGCCGCCCAGGGCCGCCGTCGCCAGCCGCGATTTCAGTTCGTCGACCAGCGCGCCCATGGCCTGCGCATTCGCCTTGAACGGCGCACTCGACGGCAGGATGGCGGATTTGATGATGGCCATGTCTTAGAGCAGTTCGAGCGCAATCGCCGTCGCTTCGCCGCCGCCGATGCAGAGCGAGGCTACGCCGCGTTTCTTGCCGCGCCGCTTGAGTGCGTTCAGCAGCGTCACGATGATGCGGGCGCCCGAGGCGCCGATGGGATGGCCGAGCGCGCAGGCGCCGCCGTTGACATTCACCCTCTCGTGCGGCAGCGAGAGATCGCGCATGGCGATCATCGCCACATTGGCGAAGGCTTCATTGACCTCGAAGAGATCGACATCCTCCGCGCGCCAATCGGCGAGCTTCAGCACTTTGGAGATCGCGCCGACCGGCGCTGTCGTAAACCAGCGCGGCTCGCCCGCATGGCTGGCCTGCGCCACGATGCGCGCGATCGGTTTGAGACCGCGTTTGGCCGCCACGTCGCCGCGCGCCAGCACCAGCGCCGCGGCGCCGTCAGAAATCGACGACGAATTGGCCGCCGTGACTGTGCCGTCCTTCGCAAAGGCCGGCTTCAAAGTGGGGATCTTGGCAGGGTCGGCTCTGCGCGGCTGTTCGTCCAAGGCGACTGCGACCTCGCCGCCCTTGCCGGAGAATTTCACCGCCACGATCTCGTCCGCGAACGAACCATCATCCTGCGCGCGCTTCGCCCGCTTAAGCGACTCCGTCGCATACGCATCCTGCTCGACGCGCGTGAACTGATAATGCCGCGCAGCATCTTCGGCGTAGGTGCCCATCAGGCGATGCTCGTAAGCATCCTCGAGGCCGTCGAGGAACATATGATCCTTCACCTCGCCGTGTCCCAGGCGATAGCCGCCGCGTGCCTTGGGCAGCAGATAGGGCGAGTTCGTCATCGACTCCATGCCGCCCGCCACGATGATGTCGGCGCGCCCGAGCGCCAGCTGATCGCTTGCGATCATCACGGCCTTCATGCCGGAGCCGCAGACTTTGCTGATGGTCGTGCATGGCACGTCGTCGGGAAGACCTGCGAAGCGCGACGCCTGCCGCGCCGGCGCCTGACCCAATCCCGCGGGCAACACATTGCCCATCAGCGTTTCGGAAACATCGGACGCTGCGATGCCCGCACGTTCGATGGCCGCCTTGATCGCGGCCGCGCCCAATTCCGGCGCCGTCACGGATGCGAGCTCGCCCTGGAAGCTTCCCATCGGCGTCCGCGCGCCTGCCACGATTACGGTTTCCGTCGCTGCCATGGGAGTCTCCTTGGTTCGGGCTTGGCTGCCTTGTTTTGGTTAACCGCGCAAGACCTAATTTGGGATCATCGCGTGACCTCGCCAAAACCCTCGATTATCATCGTTCGCAATGGCCGGCCACAACAGCCGGAGGGGATGTTGGCGTATGGGTAAGGTGTTGGTGTCGGCCGCGGCGGGGGCCGTTGCGGCAAGTGCGGTGATGGCCGCATTTTATTTCGGCGTGCGCGTGTCGCCCGAAATTCTGATGATGGTGGCCGCGGCCCTTTGCATCGGCGCCGCCGTGTCGGTGTTGACGCGCGTCCTGGTCGATACACCGACCGACAAAACCCCGCGCGAAAAATTCCTCTCAAAGCGCATCCGCGACGTCAAAGGCCTGATCGACGGCTTTCCGAAAAGCGACGGCGCGGTGCAGCTTTCGATCCGTTGCGACACCGTCGTCGACGATCTCGACATCGTCAAAAACCCGGCGAACTACCTCGACAAGGACGTCGTGGTGACGATCAAGGAAGCCAAGGACGGCAACAAGACCTTCAATCCGGTCACGCTCAAACGGATATTCCTGGCGCTCAAGCAGCAGCCGAACTTCGTGCATCTGATCCTGGTCGACAAGCACAACGAGTTCGTGGGTTACATCCCCAGCCTGCGCGTGAAGAACGACTTCACCGGCGACGATGCGGAAGTCCTCATCGCGCGGCACATCGTCGACGTTTTCGCCGATCACGCCAACAGCGCCAACCTGCGCGCCATCAACGGCCTCGCCGCCACCGACACGATCAGCGACGAAGACCATCTCTCGCGCGCGCTGGACAAGATGCAGGGCGGGTTTCTGCGGCTCGTGGTCTTGAAGGGCGGCTATCACCGGAAGCCGGTGGGACTGCTGCACTCAGAGCGTTTGGTGAGCGCGACGAAGGCGGAGTAGCGAGAGAAATCAAAAAGCAGTGTCATGGCCCGCAAATGCGGGCCACCTAGGTGACATCCGCCCAAGCGAACAAAGCTAAGGCGCTGCGGTTCAATCTTTGATGTTCACGAAAGCCTCAACTGGGTGGCCCGCATTTGCGGGCCATGACGGTGAAGGAACCGCATCACCCCATCGGGTCTTCGGAGCCCGTGGCGAGCACTTCTTCGCCGCCTTCGTACGGATCCTCATCGACACCCAGCTGATCCGACGGGTTCGGCACATCGAAGCCTTGCGGCGGCAGCGCGTCGAGGAAGCCCGCGGCCTTCAATTCGTCCGTACCCGGAAGATGGCCGACGTTTTCGAGGCCGAAATGGACGAGGAATTCGTCCGTCGTGCCGTAAGTGACGGGGCGGCCGGGCGTGCGCTTGCGGCCTCTGATCCTCACCCAGCCCACCTCCATCAGTGCGTCGAGCGTGCCCTTGGAGACAGCGACGCCGCGGATGTCTTCGATCTCGGCGCGCGTGACGGGCTGGTGATAGGCGACGATGGCCAGCGTTTCGATCGCCGCGCGCGACAGACGCTTCTGCTCCGGCTGTTCCTTGCGCAGCAGGAAGGCGAGATCGGGCGCCGTGCGGAATTGCCATTTTTCCGCGACGCAGACGAGGTTTACGCCGCGCAGTTCATAGAAGCGCTGAAGTTCGGCGAGCAATCCCGGCACGTCCGCGCCCTGCGGCAGCGATGTGGCCAGCGCCTTCGCCGTCAGCGGTTCGGACGCCGCGAACAGGATCGCCTCCAGCATGCGCAGATGTTCGGGATTGAGCCCTTCCATCGGGGCCTGTTGCTCCTCTTCGGTCTCGGACACGATCTCGGCGGACACCTCGACCAAACGGACCACACGATTCATGCCACGCCCTCCGGCGCCTTGTCTTTTACATACACTTCGTCGAACGGCTTCAACTGGCGCAATTCGAGCCGTCCGTCACGCGTCAATTCGAGGCAGGCGAGCAGCGTGCTCGCCAGGGCCGAGCGGCGGCGCTGGCCGCCCTGCCAGTCGATCGGCAGCAGGTTGGATAGACCGCTCCAGTTGCCGATCCGTCCCAGCATACGCTCGATTCGCTCCCGCGCCTCCTCGATGAGGAGAACGGGCATGTGGACAGGCTTGTAGGTCTTGCCGCCCACCTTCTTCAGCCGCTGCGTCGCATAGGCCGTGAGCAGGTCGTAGAGCGTGTCGGTGTAGGTCGAAAGCTTGACCACTTTGACGGGCTCGGGCGCACCGCGCGCGAAAACCTCGCGGCCGAGGCGGTCGCGGGCCATGAGGCGGGCGGCAGCCTCGCGCATGGCATCGAGCCGCTGCAGGCGCCAGCGAAGCCGCGCCGCCATCTCGTCTGCCGTCGGCTCGCCGTCCTGTGCGTTCGGTTGCGGCAGCATGAGGCGCGATTTGAGATAGGCGAGCCAGGCCGCCATCACGAGATAATCCGCCGCGAGCTCGAGATTGAAACGCTTCGCCCGCTCGATGAATTCGAGATATTGGTCGGCGAGCTTCAAGACCGATATCTTTGAAATATCGACTTTCTGCGTCCGCGCCAGCGCGAGCAGAAGATCGAGCGGGCCTTCGAAGCCGTCGACGGTCACCACCAGCGCGTTGTCGGGCGTCGCCGCGTGGGCTTCCATCTCTTCGAACGTGTCGACGAACTCGCTCATGCCTTCGTCCCCAAGAGTGATGCGAGCCTGGCCTCGCCCGCCTGCGCATCGAAGTCCTGCGGCGCCACGAGATGGGCGAGCGCCGCATTCGCGCGCTTGAGCGCAGCGCCTTCCAAGGCCTTTGCTTCCTTCGCCACGTCGCGCATTTCGTCCATGCCGCCGTTGCAATGAAGGACGATGTCGCAGCCGGCGAACTGCGCGGCCTTCGCACGCGCGGCCAGCGGCCCGTCCAGCGCCTTCATGGAAAGATCGTCCGACATCAACAGCCCTTCGAACCCGATTTCGCCGCGGATGACCTCGTTGACGACGCGTGGGCTGGTGGTGGCCGGCCGCTTCGGGTCTATCGCCTCATAGACCACATGCGCCGTCATGGCCATCGGGCAATCGGCCAGTCCCCGGAAGGGCACGAAATCGGTCACGCCGAGTTCGTCGCGGGGCGTGGCCACGCGCGGCAGCGCCAGATGCGAATCGGCTGTGGCGCGGCCGTGGCCGGGCACATGCTTCATCACCGGGAGCACGCCCCCGTCGGTCAGCCCTTCGATCAGCGAACGCCCGAGATCGACCACGACGGCGCGGTCATGCGACAGTGCGCGGTCGCCGATGACGTCGTCGGCGCCTTCGACGGGTACGTCCAGCACCGGCATGCAGTCGACATTGATGCCGAGCTCGAAGAGATCGTGTGCGATCAGGCGCGCATGCAGATAGGCCGCTTCCGTGGCCGCTTCAGCCGCTATGTCGTGCAGCGCGCCGAACAGGGCTGCGGCCGGCCGTTCTTTCCACACCGGCGCCTTCAGGCGCGCGACTCGCCCGCCTTCCTGGTCGATCAGCACCGGCGCCTTGGGATCGTTCACGGTCGCGCGCAAGGACTCCACCAGACGCCGCACCTGTTCGCGATCCGCGACGTTGCGGCCGAAAAGGATGAAGCCCCAGGGCTGGGCGCCGCCGAAAAACGCGCGTTCGTCGTCGGTAAGCGCCGTGCCGGAGCAGCCATAGATGGCCCGCGTACGCATGAACACCCCTTCAACACTCGCGCGGATCTATCGGGCCAGGAAGCAATTGCCGCCATCGGCCTTCAGCTTGTCGCAGAATGCGACGGCCGCCGATTTGTCCGCGAACGTCCCCAGACGCAGACGATACCAGACGCCCTTGTCCCCCAGATCGACTTTCCGGATATCGGACTGATAAGCGCTCGCCATCGCATGCTTGCGCACGAACGCCTTCCACGCTGCGTTCGCTTCGTCTTCCGATTTGTAGGCGCCGATCTGAAGCGCGGGGCCGGCGCCGGCATGCGCGGCCGTTGGCTCCGTCGTGGCGACCGCAACGGGTTTGGCAGGCTTCGGCGCTTGCGTCTGCACAGCCTTCGGTGGCGGCGGCGGCAGGTTCGCTGGCTTCAAAGCCGGAATGGAATCGGAGGTTGCGGGATGCAGCGCACGCGGCGGCTGGGTCGCGACCGCAGGCGGCGTTTGCGTCTGTGCGACTTTCGTTGCCGCTGGCGCGCCGTGCGCAGTCGCTGTCGCCGCGATTTTCACGGGTGCGGGCGCCGGCGTTTCGGCGGCCTTCGGCGTCGGCGGTTGCGGCGTGGCCTCCACGTCCTGGTCTTCCGGCGGCGCCGGCTGCTGGTAGATCTTGAGGCCGGTGAACGGCGTCGCGGTGGCTCCCGGGTTGGCGGGCGCGTCTTTCACAGGCCCGGCCGCGGCGACCAGCATGCGCGGCGCATCGGCGCGTCCGCGCTGCACGCCTTGCGTGTAAGCAAGCCACACCACGCCGCCGAACGCCGCGACGACGAGAAGACCGATGACGAGCAGCAAAGGCAGGCGCGAACCTTCCTCGTCTTCGTCTTCGATCTCGCCGCCGTCGAATATGCGGGCGTCGTCCCGCGCGTCATAGCGTTCGAACTTGGCCATGCCTCTCACCGAATCTGGATGGGGTCTACCCTAGCACCCTGCCCAGACCGAATCACGACGGTCCGACAGGCTCATAGGGCGATTTCCGTGTGGAAGACCCGCTTGTATTCCTGTAGTGCGAAACGGTCGGTCATGCCAGCAATGTAATCGCGCACGACCGAGACCGTGGCCGCCTCGCCGGGTCTTGGGCACAGCGCCCCCCAATCCCGCGGCAAAAGCGCCGGATCGGCCGTGAAGGCGTCGAAAAGCTCCCCCACCACGCGTTTGGCGGCATTCATCGAATGCATGACCCGGGGATGGCGGTACATGCGGGCGAACAGGAAGCCCTTGAGCGCCGTCACCGCGTCCGACATGGGCGAGGAAAAAGCCGCCGTGGCGCCCAGATGGGCACGGATGTCCGCCGCCGATTTCGGGTTCGTTTCGCCCAGCCTTTCGCCCGTCTCGGCCACCAGATCGCCGATCAGCGCACTCATCAGTCTACGGACGATCTCGCCCACGAGCCGGCTGAATTCGAGGCCGCCATAGCGTGCCGAGATTTCCGCGACATAAGGGCCGACCAGCGGCGCGCCCGCCAGTTCGTCCACGGTGAAGAGGCCCGCGCGCAGTCCGTCGTCGATGTCGTGGTTCACATAGGCGATGTCGTCGGCGATGGCGGCGATCTGCGCTTCGAGGCCCGGCCAGGTGTGCAGGTCGAGCGGCCAGCGCTGATCGAAGGACGCGATCGGCCCCGGCAGTGCCCCGTCGAGCGGACCATTGTGTTTGACGAGACCTTCGAGCGTCTCCCAGGTGAGATTGAGTCCGTCGAAATCGGCGTAGCGATGCTCGAGCGACGTCACGAGCTTCAGGGCGTGCGCGTTGTGATCGAAACCGCCGCAACTCTCCGTGGCGGCGCTCAAGGCTTCTTCGCCTGCGTGACCGAACGGCGTGTGTCCCAGGTCGTGCGCCAGCGCCACCGCTTCGGCGAGATCTTCGTCGAGTGCGAGGAGCCGCGCCACCGAGCGCGCGATCTGTGCCACTTCGAGCGAATGGGTCAGCCGCGTACGGAAATAGTCGCCCTCGTGCTGCACGAAGACTTGCGTCTTGTGCTTCAGCCGGCGGAAGGCGGTTGCGTGGATGATGCGGTCGCGGTCGCGCTGGTAGCAGGTCCGCGTGGGACTTTCCGCCTCTTCGAAATAGCGGCCGCGGCTCGAAGACGGCACCGTCGCGAAGGCAGCCTTGGCCGCGGGCGGCTCGAACAGCGGCCCGATCAGCCTGCCGGGTGGTCGTCCTTCGGTGTCCACGGCCTTTTCTCAACCCCCTGGACACATTACATAGGCATATCCTTTGGACTTGGAAATCCGATGAGCCTTGCGTTGGCCAGTCCCGTGACCGTATCCGCCCGCGCCGCCAAGCGGATTGCGGAAATTTTGCGTTCCGAGCCCCAGCCGGCGATGCTCAGGGTCGCGGTGACCGGCGGCGGCTGTTCGGGCTTTCAGTACAATTTTGCGCTCGATGATTCGCGACTCGACGAAGACCTCGTCATCGAGCGCGACGGCGCGGTGGTGCTCATCGATCCCGTCTCGCTCGATTTCCTCAAGGGCGCCGAGATCGATTTCGTCGACGACCTGATCGGCGCGTCCTTCAAGGTCAACAATCCCAACGCCACGTCGTCCTGCGGCTGCGGCACGAGCTTCTCAGTCTAATTTCGCCTCTAATTCCTGCGGCACGACGAAAATAGGTTAAGAACCGACTTGGGGAGTCGAGCACCGCATCATGAGCCTTGAGCCCGAACAGCCTCACCATCACGAGCACCACAAGACAGGCCTGAACTGGCTTGACCTCGCGATAGCCCTGTCCGCGATCCTGATTTCGCTGACGTCGCTGATCATCACCATCGTGCACAGCCGGACGCTCGAGCGCATGGCGGAAGCGAATGCGCAGCTCGTTCAGGCGAATTCCTGGCCCTTCGTGGCCTACGCGACGGGGCACGATCCAAATGACACAATTTACTTCGGCATCGCCAACAAGGGCGTGGGGCCGGCCAAAATCGAGACTATAGAGTTGAAATGGAAAGGCGTGGCGTATCGCAATCCCTATGATTTCCTCGCAGCCTGCTGCGGCGACAAATACGATCCGCACCGCACCGATTACGAAACAAGTTCCGTCCAGGTGCTTCGCGCTGGAGAGCGCGTGGAGCTTTTCGGGCTCGACAAAGGGCCCAACAATCAGGCTCTCCGCGACCGGCTCGACAAAGCGCGCATCAGCCCGTCCATGAGCCTGGTCCTGTGCTATTGCTCCGTCTTCGACGAATGTTGGAAAGCCGATCTTCCCAGACTGGGGCTCGGGCGCGACCGCGTCGAGCGCTGCGAGGCGCCAGCGGTTCCCTTCCATATCACCAAATGACGGATCGCAGGCCCCGATGAAGCTCGCCACCTGGAACGTCAATTCGGTCAGAACGCGCGTGGACGCAGCCACGCAATGGCTGAAGGAAGCCTCGCCGGACGTCGTCGTGCTGCAGGAGCTGAAATGCACCGACGATCAGTTCCCGCGCGAGGCATTCGAAAGTCTCGGCTATAATTGCGCCGTACACGGACAAAAGACCTATAACGGCGTGGCGATCCTGTCGAAGCGTCCCATGGAAGACATCACCCCGCGCCTGCCGGGCGGCGACGGCGACGACCATGCGCGCTATCTCGAAGCCGTGGTGACGACCGAGCACGGCGCCATCCGCGTGGCCTCGATCTACGCGCCCAACGGCAACCCCGTCGGCACCGACAAATTCCGCTACAAGCTCGCCTGGCTCGACCGCCTCGCCGTGCATGCCAGAGACCTGCTGGCGCTCGAAGAGCCCGTGGCGCTGATGGGCGATCTCAACATCATTCCCACGGACGTCGACTGCTACGATCCGAAAGCGTGGCTCGACGACGCGCTGTTCCAGCCGGAATCGCGCGCGGCCATGCGGCGGATCGAGTATGAAGGCTACACGGACGCCTTCCGCGCCTGCCACGCGGAGACGCAGCAATACACGTTCTGGGACTATCAGGCGGGCGCCTGGCAGAAAGACCACGGCATCCGCATCGATCACATCCTGCTCTCGCCGCAGGCGGTCGACCGTCTCAAAGCCTGCAAGATCGACAAGCATGTGCGCGGCCGCGAGAAGCCGTCCGACCACGTGCCGGTGTGGTGCGAGCTCGATATCTAAAGCACCGCGACAAAATAAAACGTCTAGTGCCCGCCGACAGGCAATCGCATGGGGCCGCGCGGCCTGGGCAACAGCCAGACGCCGAGCGACACGCAGGCCACGATCACGCCGATCTCGAGGAATGTCCGGTTGGTCGCGAGCATGACGCTTTGGCTTTCGACCATGCCGTCGAGCTTCTGCAGGGCCTGGCCCATGTGATGGGGCGTGCCGCCCAGTTTCATGAGAACGTCGTGCGGTTTCTTGATCTCGCCGACAAGCTGCACGCGATCGCGCGTTGCATCGTCCGACCACATCGTGGTCACGATCGCGGTCGCGAATGCGCCCGACATGGAGCGGAGGAAGTTGATGAGGCCCGCGGCCGTGGCGGTCTTGTCCGGCGGCACCATGGCCATCGATACCGACATCAGCGGCACAAAGAAGAGCGGCATGCCGAGGCCGAAAGCCAGCTGCGGCGGAATGAGCTCTCCGAACGTCATGTTCTGCGCGAACGTCATACGGTAGACTGTCGTCGCCGCGATGATCGCAAGACCGGTCGACATCAGCGCACGCGGGTCGACGCGTGAAATCAGAAGCGCCGCTATCGGCGCCATCACCACGCCGAAGACGCCATTGAAGGCGACGACGTAGCCCGCCCACGTGGCGGTGTAGCCCATATTGGACTGCAGCCAGAGCGGTATGAGCACGACGGACGCAAAGAAGGAACCGAAGACGAAAGCCATCGCGAGGGACGCCAGCGCAAAGCCGCCGCTTCGATAGACGCGCAAGTCGACGATCGGGTGTTCGTCGGTGAGCTCCCAGATGATGAAGGCCACAAAGCCGATTGCCGCAACGATCGCGAGCGCCACGATGAAGCTGGAGGCGAACCAGTCCTTGTCCTGCCCGTTGTCGAGCATGACCTGCAGGGCGCCGACCCAGAGGACAAGCAACGCGAAGCCGACATAATCGACCGGCAGCCTGGCTCTCGGCGTCTCGCGGGAGCCGAGCAATCTCCAGACGAGGAAGGCGCACAGGATCGACACGGGCACGTTGATGTAGAACGCCCATGGCCAGCCGGCGCCGTCGGTTATGGTCCCGCCCAGGATCGGTCCCGCCACCGGCGCCAGAATGGTGGTCATGGTCCACAGACCGAGCGCGATGTTGGTGTGGCGCTTGGGCGCGATGCGCAGGATGAGCGTCTGCGACATCGGCATGAGCGGGCCGCCGCAGGCGCCCTGCAGGACTCGTGCGACGACCAGCATGCCGAGCGAGGTCGAAAACCCGCACATCGCAGAGAAGAATCCGAAGCCCAGCGCCGATATCGCAAGCACGCGCACGGCGCCGAAGCGCTGCGCCAGCCAGCCGGTCAACGGCACCATGATGGCTTCGGCCACGGAATAGGACGTGATCGTCCATGTGCCTTCGTTGGACGCGACCGCAAGGCTGCCGGCGATATGTGGCACGGCGACGTTGACGATCGTCATGTCGAGGATCGCCATGAAATTCGCCATGGCGAGCACGCCGATTGCGATGATCAGCTGCGGCCCGTGGATGACTTCGGGTCCGTCCGCCGCCGCCGCTGCGTTTGCCTGCGCCATTGGTCAGTGCGCGATGTCGATCGTCGCGTCCATCGAAAGCCCGACGCGCAGCGGATGCGCGGCAAGCTCGTCGGGATCGAGCGCCACGCGCACCGGCAGGCGCTGCACGACCTTGATCCAGTTGCCCGTCGCGTTCTGCGCCGGGATGACGGCGAACGCGGACCCCGTTCCGCCGCCCACGCCCGCCACGCGGCCATGGAAGACGACGCCGGAACCGTAGAGATCGGAAGTCAGCGTCACCGGCTGGCCGATGCGCACGCGTCGGAGCTGGCTCTCCTTGAAATTCGCATTGACATAGACCTGCGCGAGCGGAACGACGGTCATGAGTTGCGTCCCGACCTGCACGCGCTGTCCGATCTGCACCTGGTTCTGCGCCACGATGCCGTCGACAGGCGCGCGAATGACGGTACGCGACAGAGCAAGGCGCGCCGCCGCGAGTTGCGCCCTCGCCGCCATCACTTCCGGATTGTTCTGCACCGATGCGCCGTGGATCAGCGCCTGCTGCGACATCAGTTGGCGTTGCGCTTCGTCCAGGCCCGCCGCAGCCGTATCGAGTGCATTCTTGGCCGTGGTCAACTCGTCGCCCGAAACGGCGCCCGTCGAGGCGAGCGCCGCGCGGCGTTTGTAATCGAGCTGCGCACGCTGGAGGTCGGCGCGTTTCGACGCTACCTGTGCCGATGCGGCCGCGGCATTGGCGAAATATTGCTCCACACGCCGCACGGCCTGGCCGTAATTCGCTTCCGCCTGCGCGACCGCGATCTGCTCGTCCACCGGATCGATGACGACGAGGACCTGCCCGCGCTTCACGCTCTGCGTGTCGTTCACGGGCACGCTGCGGACGAGCCCGTCGATCTGCGGCGTGATCTCCGCGACGGACGCATCGACATAGGCGTCGTCCGTCGACACGTAGCGCGACGACACGATGTACCACCACGTTCCCGCGACGATCGCCGCCGCGAGAACGACGACACCCAGGATCACGAACAGGCGCTGTCGCAGCCATTTCCGCGCCTCGCTGTCCGTCAGCCCCGCCGGCGCGCCGAGGAAGCCGCGGACATCGCGCGGAGGATAAGTGGTTGCTCTGGCGTCCGACATAAGATGCTCCAAATTAGGATTTGACGACGAAGCCGCCGCCCAGCGCGCGCACCAGCGCCACGTCCTGGGCGAAAGCCTGCGCTTCGAAATCGGCGACCTGGCGTTTCAGCGTGGCAAGCGTGTCTTCCGCGGTGAGGACGTCGACATAACGCGACAGGCCGCCTTTGTAGCGGAGCGTCGCAATGCGATAGGCGTTCTCGCTTTCCGCAAGCGCCGCGCGCGCATGCACGAGTTCGATCTGCAACTCGCGGCAATCGGCCGCCGCATCGGCGACGTCCTGCAGCGCGTGGGTCAGCGTCCTGTCGTAGGTCGCGACGGACTCGTCATATTCGGCGCGCGCATTGCGATAGCCGCTTTCGATCTTGCCGCCGTCGAAAATGGGCAGATGGATCGCGGGGCCCACCTGGCCGATCATCGAATCCTTTTGCAGCAGGCTCGCGATGTCGAGCGACTGCACGCCGTAATAGGCGCTGAGGTCGATGTTGGGATAGTAGTCCGCATGGGCTTCGTCGATGCGCGAAGCGGCGGCTTCCGTACGCAGGCGGGCGGCCACGATGTCGGGACGGCGGCCGATGAGATCGACGGCCAGTGTCGGCGGCAAGCCGAAGGCCTTCGGGTGGATATCACCCGGCAAGGCCACGTCGAGACCGCGGTCCGGTCCCTTGCCGAGCAGTGCCGCGATTTCATCGCGCGTGTGCGCGATCTGCCCGTCGATCGTGTCGACATCCACCTGGGCGGAGGCGACCCGCGAATTGGCTTCGCTCGCCTGTCCCGTATTCTCGAGCTGCTCGCGCACGCGATCGGCCACGAGCGCCGCGCTGTCCTTGCGGATGCGCACGATCTCGACGGCCGCGGCGCGGTCGGCCGAAAGACGCATCAGATCGGCGTAGGCGCTGGCGACCGCCGTCGACAACGTCACCTGCGCCTCGGCGACATCGATCCCTGCCGCTTCCGCATCGGAGGTCGCGGCAGCAAGCGCCGCGCGGTTCTTGCCGAAGAAATCGATTTCGTAATCGAGGTTCGCCGTGATCGTGCCCTGCGTGTGCCAGCCATGCGGCAGCAGGACCTGGTACTGCTTGGGAAATCCCTGGTTGAGGCTCTCGCGTGTCGGCTGCACGGCGCCGTTGCCGGTGATCGTCGGGAACAGCGCCGAGCGGGCATTGAGCGCCATGGCGTCGGCCTCGCGCAGGCGCGCTTCGGCGATCTTCAGATCCGGCGAGCCGGCCAGCGCCTCATCGATCAGCCGGTCGAGCACCGGGTCGTTATAGGCCTTCCACCAGGCCTCCTCAGGCCAGCCCTTGACCGGGGCTGTAAAGCTCCTGGCGGTCTCGTAGGAGCCGGCAGGCGCGATCTGGGGCGGCGTCCCGAGGTCCGGGGCACAGGCCGTTGCGGCCAGGATGACGGCCACAGCCACCGCCACGCCGATGACGACGTCGCGGGCCCGCAATCCCGACGCACCAGGAAAAACCCCGCCCAATCCTTGGGATTGTGCCATGCCACCCTCACACGCTCCAATAGAACCGTACTGTACGGTCATTGAGTTTGGCGATGTACGCCTGTATGGTCCGGTCGAGTCAAGAAGAAACTGTACGGTACGGTCATGGGAGCGCCCATTCTCGCCAAGCATGGCAAAGACGACCGGAAGGACGACCGGCGGGTCGCGATCATCGATATCGCCCACGCGGCCTTTCTGGCCGACGGCTATGCCGCGACCTCGATGTCGACGATTGCCGCAAAAGTCGGCGGCTCCAAGGCCACGCTTTACAATTACTTCTCCTCCAAGGAGGAGCTATTCGCCGCCGTCGTCTCCCGGAAGTGCGAGCAGCTGCAGACGATGCTCTACGACGCGCAGGTCGAAGGCGGGGATTTCCGCTCCGCCATGCAGAGTTTCGGCGAACGCTTTCTCCAGCTTCTGCTGCAGGAAGAATCGATCGCCTTCTATCGCCTCATAATCGCCGAGTGTGGACGCTTTCCGGAGCTGGGCCGCACGTTTTACAACACCGGCCCGCAGCAGGGCCGCGAACGGCTGGCCGAATATTTCGAGCAGGCGATCGCGGCGGGCGATCTGCGCGATTGCGATGCCTATCAGATGGCGAATTACTTTTTCGAGCTTTGCATGTCGGGCATGCATCTGCGCAAATTGTGGCGGGTCGAAGAGAACCCGACGCGCGAAGAGATTCGCGACAACATCGCGCGGGCCGTCGCCATCTTCCTCGCGGCCTTCGGCGCCAAAGGCGTCCACGACGGCGAAGCAGCCGAACTCTGCCCGAAAGTCTGACGGCCTACCGTTCCTCGTTTCGCGCGAAGATCGCCTCGAGACTCGTCAGATTCATCCCGTGCTTGACGTAATTGTACGGCGTCAGATTGACCGCCTTGATGAGCGCGCGTTCGATTTCGGGCCCCGGCTTGCCGCCTTCGCCCGGCACCATGTCGAAATCGACGACATTGATGCAGCCCGTGTCCTGCTCGAAGGCATGCGTCGCGGCGAGACCCGCGCCGGACGCCCAGCTGAGGACGAGCCGGTTGATTCCCTCGTGGGCGACGATGAGAATCTGCTTCCAATCCGGCTGACCGAGCAAACGTTTGATGGCCGCGATCGCGCGCGCCTGCGCACCGCTGAAAGCTTCGCCGCCTTCGAGCATCGTCGCGCCCTCCTCCGCCGCCTTGCTGAAGTAGAACGACATCGTCGCCACGAGTTCCTTGCGGCTCGTGGCAAACGCCCGGTCGCCGCCGATGCGGCCGCCGTGAATCTCCACAAGGTCGGACTCGAACTCGAGCGTCGGAGGGTTCTCGAAGCACTCCAGAACGATCTGCGCTGTCTCGCGCGTGCGCGGCAGGCCGGAACAGATCGCACGGTCAAAGACGAGCGGCGCGAAGGCGCGCCCCGCAGCTTCGGCTTCCATGCGGCCTTGCGGCGTGAGGACCACGTCGCGTGTGTTGCGCGTGCGCACGACATCATCCGCGAAATAATCCACATGCCCGTGGCGCATAAGATAGATGCGCCGGCGTCCCGTCGTTCCCGGCAGCGTGCTCACACGGCGCCCGCTTTGGTGAGACCATCGACGTCGGCCGGCGAGAAACCCCACGCCGTCAGCGCGGCCTTGGCGTCGCGCCTGGCGAGATCGGTCTGCACTTTGGGCTCGGTGCGGCTGAAACGCGGCGCCGGAGCCGGCTGCACGACGCCTTCGATCTCGACGAACGTCTTGCGCGCCGCGTTGTGCGGATGCTTGGGCGCTTCTTCGAGCGACAACACGGGCGCATAGCAGACGTCGCTGCCCAGCATGATCTTGTCCCATTCGTCGCGCGTCTTCATTTTGATGACGCCTTCGAGCTTCTTTTTCAGCTCCGGCCACGCGCTGCGATCCATCTGCGCTTCGAATGCAGGATCCGTGATGCCGGCCTTCTCGAGCAGCTCGCGATAGAATTGCGGCTCGATGGAGCCGAGCGCGATCCATTTGCCGTCCTTGGTCTCGTAGGTGTCGTAGAAATGCGCGCCGGAATCGAGCAGGTTCACGCCGCGCTTGTCGGCCCACAGGCCGGCGGCGTTCATGCCGTAGAACATCGACATCAGCGACGCAGCGCCGTCGGTCATCGCCACATCGACGACTTGTCCCTTCCCCGACTTCCGCGCTTCGAGGATGCCGCAGACGAGACCGAACGCCATGTACAGCGCGCCGCCGCCGAAATCGCCGACGAGGTTGAGCGGCGCAACCGGTTTGCTGTCCGCATGCCCCATGCCGTGCAGCGCGCCGGTGAGCGCGATGTAGTTGATGTCGTGGCCCGCGGCATGCGCGAGCGTGCCCGTCTGTCCCCAGCCCGTCATGCGGCCGAAGACGAGCTTCGGATTGCGCTTGAGGCAGACATCGGGGCCAAGACCCAGACGCTCCATCACGCCGGGACGAAAGCCTTCGATCAGCGCGTCGGCTTTCTCGATCAGTTTGAGGGCCGCTTCGATGGCTTCCGGCTTTTTGAGATCGAGCGCAACGGCGCTGCGGCCGCGATAGGTCACTTCGTATTTCGACGGCGTGCGTCCACCCTTGCGGTCGATGCGGATGACATCCGCGCCCATGTCGGCCAGCAGCATGGCGGCGAACGGTCCCGGTCCGATACCTGCAAATTCCACGATGCGAACGCCCTGCAACGGACCCATGTTCTGTTCCTTCCCTGATATCCGGATCGCCTAGTGTTTCAGAGGGACTGGCCCTCGTCCACCGGCAGGAGCGCGCCCGTGATGGCGCGGCCCGCATCGGAGGCGAGCAGCAGCAACATGCCGTCCAGGTCGCTTTCCGCCTGCAACCGCTTCTTGGGAAACGTCTTGATGCGCGCCTGGCCCGTTTCCGAGCGCAGCCAGCCGGAGTTGAGCTCGGTCTCGATATAGCCGGGACAGATCGCGTTCACGTTGATGTCGTACCGCGCCCATTCCTGCGCCAGGCATTGCGTCATCATCCCGATCGCGGCCTTGGAGATGCAGTACGCGGCGACGCCCGGCAGCACGCGGAACGTGCCGATGGAGCCCGTGTTGATAATGCGCCCGCCCGTCTTGCGCGCGATCATGCGACGCCCCGCTTCCTGCGCCATGAGGAACGGCCCGCGCAGGTTGGTGCCCATGATCGTGTCGAAATCCTCGACGGCGAGCTCGGTGACGAAGGCGCGCACATTCATGCCGGCGTTGTTGATGAGGATGTCGATCGGCCCGAGCGCTTTTTCCGCTTCGTCGAACGCCGGCGCGATGCGCGCGGCATCCGTCACATCGAGCACGACGGTTGCACAGGTGCCGCCCTTCGCTTCGATGTCTTTTTTAACCTCGGCCAGACGTTCGGCCCGGCGTCCGGCGATGGCGACTTTGGCGCCCGCGCCTGCCAGCACCTGCGCAAAATGTTTGCCGAGACCGCTCGTTGCGCCGGTGACAAAAGCCGTGCGGCCTTTCAGATCGAATTCCACGTCCGTTGTTCCTTATGGGATGGGTTGTTCGCCGGGCGGCAATGTCAGCCGCGCCAGCAGCACGCCGGCAAACGCCGCCGCGAATTGCGGGACGAGCCACGCCACGCCGCCGCTCGCGAAGAAGTCCGTTCCACCGAGAGCGATAATGCCCAGAATCTCGATGATCAGATACCAGACGCACATCGCGGCCATGAATGCGTAGGCATTGCGATGGCGCACGCGGCCCGTGAACAGCCAGCCCGCGAAAAAGAACAGGACCAGACCACCGATATGAACCCACCATGGCAGGAGCCATCCGGTCGTTGCCGCGTGATAGAAGGCCGGCAAATGCCCCGGTGCGATCAGGACGCTGTAGATCCCGACGACGGGATAGCCGAGCAGCATCAGGACCGCCATGATCACGAACGCGAGAACGAGCGCTTTTGCATAGTCTACGGGCTTCATCGTCTTCCGCCGGCGGCCAATGTGCGACAAGGGTAGCAGGGCCGGCGCATTTCACAACGCGGCGGGTTTGCCTTATCCTCGCGCTCCATGCAGATCGACATCGTCTCCGACACGGTTTGTCCGTGGTGTTTCATCGGTAAGCGCAAGCTCGAGCGGGCGCTGGCCATGCGCCCCGAAATCCCCTTCGACGTCCGCTGGCGCGCCTATCGCCTCGACCCCGATGTTCCGCGCGGCGGCGTCGACAGACGCGCCTATATGAAGGCCAAATTCGGCGACAGCCCCCGCACGTCCGCCATGAGCGACGCGATCAAGGCGGCCGGGGAATCCGTGGATATCGCCTTCGCGTTCGACCGCATCGAGAAGCGCCCCGACACGATCGACTCTCACCGCCTCATTCGTTGGGCGGCGTCCGGCGGCCGGCAGAACGACGTCGTCGAGCGTCTGTTCAAAGCCTATTTCGAGGAAGGCCGTGATATCGGCGATCCGGCCGTGCTGGTCGACATGGCCGGAGAAGCCGGCATGGATGCGGGGCTGGTGGAAGAGCTGCTCGCGAAGGACGCGGACCGTGAACTCGTCGAACAGGAAGACGCACTCGCGCATCGCATGGGCATCTCCGGCGTGCCGACTTTCATCTTCGCCAACAAATATCTCATCTCGGGCGCGTATGACGCCGACAAGCTCGTGCGCGTGATCGACAAAACGCAGTCGGAGATGCAGACCGCGTAATTCGTTCATCGGTACCAACAGGGGCTTTCCATGAAAAACACTCTTGCGACTGCGGCGCTCGCCGCGGTGATGGTTCCGGCGTTGTCGGCGCGGCGCCCGCACTCCGACCTAATTCGTGTTTATATTGCGCTCTGTCGAAGCAGATGGAGACTGACATGAGCATCGTCGCCCGCGAAATGGCGCTTTCGGAAGTCGGTTTCATCGTCGATTATTTCCTGGGCGCCACGCCAGAACATCTCGAAACGATGGGCGTCGATCCGTCCCGCCTGCCGCGGCGCTGCGAGTGGCTCGAGCGCTACAGGCAGGAATACGCGCTCCCGATCGAAAAGCGTTCGACATTTCTCACGATCTGGCTGACGGGCGACGGCCCCGTGGGATTCTCGACGTGCAATCCCATGGTCTACGGCGAACGCGCCAACATGCATCTGCATGTCGTCGTGCCGGAATTGCGGCAGACAGGCATCGGCGTGGAGGGCGTCAAACAGAGCGCGGCCATCTATTTCGACCGGTTGAAGCTGAAGCTGCTGTTCTGCGAGCCGAATGCGTTCAACGTCGGCCCCAACCGCACGCTGCAAAAGGCCGGCTTCAAATATCTGAAAACCCACATGACCGTGCCCGGCGCCATCAACTACCACCAGGCCGTAACGCGCTGGGTGATGGAGCGCGACGAGCGCAGGTAATGATTCTGCATTTTCCTGTCACCGAACAGGCAACATCGCAGGCCGTCGCCCAATTGTTGCTCTTCACGCGGGACAAATCCGGGTGCAGACTCGCGGCTGTTCTTTGACATCGTGAAGAATCCAGGCGTTGTTTCGCGGGCATAACGTCATGTCCGAGCGCGGGGGGTCTCGCCCGCCTTTCGGCAGACGAGCGCGGGGCTGGATGCGAAACGTACACGGACGAATTTGCCGCTGTTCGGCCCTGTTTTTCGACACGGGGGGCGAGCCTCGCGTCCAAGAAAGCCACAGGAGACAGCCCTTTCCCGCCTGCGCGTGCGCGCGCGAAAAACGCGTCGCCCTGTTCTTCGCCCTGTTCGCAGGGCGGGCGTGCAAGGCGCACGAAACGGCAACGCGTGTCGAAAAAGAGCTGGTCCGCCTACGCCGCCGCCGCGACGACGCGGTTGCGGCCGTCGTGTTTGGCGCGGTAGAGCGCCTGGTCGGCGCGGTGGAGCAGCGCCGAGGCCGTGTCGCCGGGCATTTTCGAACCGGCGATGCCGATCGAGATCGTGACGTTCAGATGATGCGGCGCGCGGCTGATGTCGAACGGCGTCGTCTCCACGCCCTTGCGCAGGCGCTCGGCCACAGAATAGGCGAATTCGACATCCGTATCCGGCATGACGACGACGAACTCCTCGCCGCCGTAACGGCAGGCGAGATCGATGCCGCGCACATTGGCGGCGATGCGGCCCGCGAACTCGCGCAAGACTTCATCGCCGATGTCGTGGCCGTAGGTGTCGTTGACGCGCTTGAAGTGGTCGATGTCGAAGATGAGGAAGGCGACCGGCTTGCCGGTCCTGGCCGCGCCCGCGATCAGCGTGTCGAGATGGCGGCTCATGTAGCGGCGATTGTGCAGGCCGGTGAGCTGGTCCGTGATCGCCATCTCGAGGCTCAGCTGCACATTGTGGCGCAGCCGGTCCTGGTAGCGTTTCCTCCGCAATTGCGTGCGCACGCGCGCGGTCAATTCGTTCTTGTCGACGGGGCGCGTGAGATAGTCGTTGACGCCCATTTCGAGCGCCTGGGAAAGCTTGCGGCGGTCGCCGTCGCTGACCACGACCAGGATCGGCACGTGGCGCGCTTCCGGCAGCGAACGCAGCTGCGAGCAGAGCCTGAGGCCGTCGAAGGTGCGCAGGCCGAGGCTCACCACGATCAGGTCGTAGTCGCCGCCGCGCACCCGGACCATGGCTTCTTCGAAGCTGTCGGCGGCGGTCACTTCGTTCGTGCCCTCCAGTGCGGCCTGGAACCAGGCGAGCGATTCGGGCCGGTCTTCGATGATGAGGATGCGGCCCGCCGGCGCCGGCTCGCTCATCATTTCGGCCGGATCGACGAGGCCCATGCTGTGGCCCGTGGTTTCGCGCATGCGAAGCTCGTCGGTCATCATCTTGAGGCGCACGAGGCTCCGCACGCGGGCGAAGAGCGCCGAGTCGTCCACAGGTTTCGTGAGGAAGTCGTCCGCCCCCGCATCGAGGCCCGCCACGCGGTCGGAGGGCTGGTCGAGCGCCGTCACCATGACGACCGGGATATGCGCGGTCTTGGCGTTGACCTTGATGCGACGGCAGACTTCGAAGCCGTCCATGCCCGGCATCATGACGTCGAGCAGCACGATATCCGGGCTGTGTTCCTCGATTTTGACGAGCGCTTCCTGGCCGTTGAACGCCGTCACCACCTCGAAGTACTCGGCGGTGAGCTTGGCTTCGAGCAGCTTCACGTTCGACAGGATGTCGTCGACGACGAGAACCCGTGCTGTCATGGCGTTTTAGCCGATGAAGCGGCGCACGGTATCGAGAAAGTTCGTCACCGAAATGGGCTTGGAAATATAGGCCTCGCAGCCGCCCTGCCGGATCACCTCTTCGTCGCCTTTCATGGCGAACGCGGTGACCGCGACGACGGGAATGGCCTTCAGCGAGTCGTCTTCCTTGAGCCATTTGGTGACTTCCAGACCCGAAACTTCCGGCAGCTGGATGTCCATCAGGATGAGGTCGGGATGGTGCTCGCGTGCGATGTCGAGCGCTTCCATGCCGTCCTTCGTCTGCAGAATATTGTAGCCGTGCGCGTCGAGAAGGTCGTGGAAGAGCTTCATGTTGAGCTCGTTATCCTCGACGATCAGAACCGTCTTCGCCTTCGCGTCCATCGCTTGACTCTCCAAGGTCTCAAATCGCCCACTAGTGGCAGGCCAAAGGCCCCGGCGATCGGCGGAAACGGCCTCTTGTCGTGTAGTATTAGGCTGGAACTCTTAACGCTCCGTTGATAAAGGCCCTACCGTGAACTCCGTCGAGGCCGAAACTTTGGCCCTTAAGGCTTTGGCATACCTTGCGCATTCCCCGGACGACCTGGAGCGATTTGTGGCTCTCTCAGGGGTTACTTCGGCCGATCTCAAGGCCCGGGCGGACGACCCGGAAATCCTGGCGGCCGTCCTTGATTTCATTTTAACCGACGACGGCCGGGTGACGGGTTTCTGCGAGGAGGCCGGCATCGATCCGCGCGTGCTTCATGCGGCGCGGCGCGTGCTGCCCGGCGCATGAGCGATTTCCACACCGATGCGGCGACGGTGCCGGTTGCCGCGGGGCGTCCGCTTCTGATCGTCGATGCCGACGAAGTGCTGCTCGCGTTCGCGCGCGGCTTCGATCGGTTCCTGAACGAACGCGGCTGCTATCTCGATCTCGTGAGCTATCGCCTGCACGGCAATGTCCGCCGACGCAAAGACGATACGCCGCTCATCGACATCGAAGTTACCGGATTGCTCGACGAATTCCGCAGCGACCTCGACTGGCTGGAGCCGATCGACGGCGCCTGCGAGACGATCGCGGCCTTGCGCGAGGCCATGGCCATCGTTGTGGTCTCCAACGTTTCTCCCGGGCAGGCGCCCGCGCGTCTCAAGAATCTCCGGAACCTGGGATTGATCGCGCCGCTGCTCGCCAATTCCGGTCCGAAAGGACCGGCCGTCAAAACACTCGCGAAGCGCGCGGGAAAGCCCGTCTTCTTCGTGGACGATGTTCCCATGCACCACGCCTCGGTTGCCGAACTCGCGCCGGACGTCGTCCGCATCCACTTTGTAGGCGACGATCGCCTGAAAGCGCTGATGCCGCCGTCACTGCATGCGCATCTGCGCGCCGATCATTGGCGCGACATCGATGCGTTCATCCGCGCACAACTGAAGGAACATTAGTCTTGCGTATCGGCATCGATCTCGGCGGCACCAAAATCGAGCTCGTGGCGCTCGGGCCCGGCGGCGAGGTCATCTGGCGCGAGCGGGTACCGACGCCGAAGGACGATTACGAAGCGACGATTCTCGCCATGCGCGATCTGGTGATGCGCGCGGAAGGCCAGCTGCGGGATCGCGGCTCGGTCGGCGTCGCGATTCCGGGCGCGATCAGTGCAAAAACGGGGCTCGTGAAGAACGCGAACTCGACGAAGTTGATCGGCCATCCGCTCGATAAGGATCTGGCCGTGGCGATTGGACGGCCCGTGCGTGTCGCCAACGATGCGAATTGCTTTGCCCTCTCCGAAGCGACCGACGGCGCAGGCCGCGGCGCGCAGGTGGTGTTCGGCATCATTGCGGGAACAGGCATCGGCGGCGGCGTTGTCGTGGACGGGCGTGTGATTGTCGGCGCCAATGCCATCGCCGGCGAATGGGGTCACAATCCCCTGCCCCGTCCGTCGCATGACGAAATACGCGGGCCGCCGTGCTATTGCGGCAAGCGAGGCTGTATCGAAAGCTGGCTCAGCGGGCCGGCCCTGGCACGCCAGTTCGAAGAGAGCACCAGCCGCGCCCTGATCGCCACGGAGATCGCCCAAGCCGCCGAACGGGGCGACGCGGCCGCAAAGGCCATGATGGAAATATTCTACGACCGCTTCGCGCGCGCCATCGCCACCGTCGTCAACATCATCGATCCCGATGCCGTCGTGATCGGCGGCGGGCTTTCCAAGATCGACGGGCTCTATCGCGAATTGCCGGAGCGCATCATGGCTTACGCCTTCACGCCGGAAGGTCCCACGCGTGTGCTGAAGAACGTCCACGGGGATTCCAGCGGCGTGCGCGGCGCAGCCTGGCTCTGGAGCGAAGAGGAACACGCTGCGGCCATCAAGGGATGAGCGCCTTCTGCCGCGATTGCCTCGAAGATGCGCCGGACGGAGCGCAGCGCTGCGAGGTGTGCGGCGGCCGTCACGTTCTCTCCCATCCCGAATTGCACACGCTCCCGATCGCCCATCTCGATTGCGATGCGTTCTATGCGGCCATCGAGAAGCGCGACGATCCCTCTCTGGCCGACAAGCCGCTCATCATCGGCGGCGGCGTGCGCGGCGTGGTGTCGACGGCCTGCTACATCGCGCGAATCCAGGGCGTGCGCTCGGCCATGCCGATGTTCCAGGCGCGCAAGCTGTGCCCGCAGGCGGTCGTCCTCAAACCCAACATGGCAAAATATGCAGCGGCCGCGCGCGAGGTGCGCAGGCTGATGCGCGAACTGACGCCGCAGGTCGAGCCGCTCTCGCTCGACGAAGCCTATCTCGATCTGTCAGGTACCGAACGCCTGCACGGGATGAGCCCGGCCAAGATCATGGCGCGGCTGGCGCAGCGCATCGAACGCGAAATCGGCATCACGGCGTCGATCGGCCTCAGCCACAACAAATTCCTCGCCAAGCTCGCCTCCGATCTCGACAAGCCGCGCGGCTTCGCCGTCATCGGCCGCGCCGAGGCGAAGGCGTTCCTGCGCGACAAGCCCGTGGGTTTCGTGCGCGGAGCCGGCAAGGCGCTGGTAGCGAAGCTCGCCAAAGACGGCATCACCCGCATCGCGCAGCTGCAGGATGTCGATCCGCGCGACCTGGCGCGCCGCTACGGTTCGACGGGCCTGTGGCTGCACCGCATGGCGCACGCGGAGGACAATCGCCGCGTCGATCCTTCCGGCGAAATGAAAAGCATTTCCTCGGAGACGACGTTCTTCCAGGACATCACGGCGCTGGCCGAACTCGAAAGCATCCTGTGGCGGCAGTCCGAGCGCGTCTCCGCGCGCGCCAAGCACAGCGAACTCGGCGGGCGCACGATCGTCTTGAAGCTCAAGACGGCCAATTTCCGCATCCGCACCCGCAGCGTCTCGCTCGATACGCCGACGCAACTGGCCGACCGCATCTTCCGCGTGGCCCGCGCGGCGCTGATACGCGAAGCCGACGGCACAGCCTATCGCCTGCTCGGCGTCGGCATTACCAATCTTTGCGCGGCGCAGGAATGCGATCCCGCCGATCTCGTCGACAAGGGAAGCGCCAAGCGCGCCGCCGCGGAGCACGCCATCGATCGCGTGCGGGAGAAGTTCGGTGCGGATGCGGTGGGCAAGGGCCGTGGACGTTCGGCGAAGAGCCGCAGCTCTCACCAATAGAAAACGCCGTGCAACACCCAGGTCGCGGTCAGGTCGGGCGATTTCATCGGCACCATTACCACTTCCGGCCGCCGCACTTCGCCCGTGAGCCCGCTGACGCGAACGGCCTGGAACACGGGAGTGTTGGTTGCGAGCACTTTATTAAGCGAAGCGAGCAAGCTCTTCGCTACGGGTTCGGGATAAACCTCCGAAATGAGCATCCCCGTGATGTCGCGCCCGATACGGTGATTGAGTTCGGAACCGACGAGCCGAAAACGGAAATCCTCACCCGAACCGACGGGCTCCGTGACGTTAAGATGTTTTGTCAGGCGCGAAATGGCGCGCGAAGGAACGTCCCGCCCCATGACGAAGTCGCCCGCGCCGCTGCAGGCGCTCCAGTAGGCGAAAAACTCTTTCGCACTTTCATGTATCGGCGCCTCTATTTCACGGACCGTCATCTCGAGACTCTGCCCCGTGACCGGATCTGTATTGACGATGTGAGGCTTCCTGGCGCTCACGTGCCGCAGCTCCCGTTCCACAATCGCCCTGTCGACGCAGACTTGCCCACGCTCTCCCCCGATTCGCGCAGGGCGGGAATATAACGGGCGCGCCGCCGGCGTCAAAGCGAAGAGAGCAGCCGTCACACCGACAAGCGGACGTCGGCCGTCGTCATGCGACTGCGACGCACGCTCGCCGGGGGGTCAGGTCACCCAACTCGTGTCGAACCGCGAGGTGTGCGGAATGTCGTTGCTCGGCGTCGCCGCCGCGATCCGGCGCTGCTCGGCCATTATGATTTCATCCAGCATTTCGGCGACACGTCTCTTGCCGCTTTTGCCGCGCGCTTCCGTCAGCGGAGCGTCGAACAGATATGGCCAGATCGTGTGAGTCACAAAGTCATCGAGCTCCGTCTCCCAGCGCGCGCTCCGCGGCGTACCGGTCTCTTCAAGATATTTGGCACGCTTATGCATGAGGACCGGTAGGTGCCGCGCACTCAGCGCACAAAGCTCTGTATAGAGCGTCGATTCCGTTGCAGCCGGAATATACGTGCTTTGCTTGACGAGCCGCCAGGCGCCTCCGATCGCATCGCTGAACCAGCTGCGTTCGCTATTTCTCATCGACATGTTCTTGTTCATGGCGCCCTCCCCATGATGCGGAAAGCATGCGCCCCGAATCTCAATCGAACGATAAGAAGCTTGATTAACCCACCCTTGCGGCGATCGAACATGCGAGAGGTGTCGGACGCCGCGTCCGTAAGGGAGCGCGGCGCCCTTCCAGTCAGATGGTGTCAGATCACTTGTCCAACCCGACCTTCAGCACCAACCCGACGGTGCGCGGCAGGGACAATTCCACCGGTACAGAGGGATACGGATTGGCCTGAAGGATCATATAGGGGTTCAGGTATTGGCTTTGATACGGGTTCGCCGACACTTCGCCCCGAACATCGAAGACATTCTTCAGATAGAGATCCACTTCCATGTTGCGCGGGAGGAAGAAGGCCAGATTGGCGTTGACCGTGTTGTATGACGCGAGCTTGTAGTTCGGCGCACCCTGAAAGAGTGCCTGACCCGTCTGATTGACGTTGAAGGCCGAGTTGCGGGAGCCGACAAAGACGTCGCTGACATTTGCCGCACCGGCATATCCGCCGCCGAGATCGAACGAATAGGTGCCGTTCAGCGCGAAGCTCCACCGCGGCGACAGCGGCAGGCGCTGATCGCTGCTGTAAACGCCCAGGTAATCCTGTTCGGCGGCAGTGTTGCTCGTCAGGAATGCGTTCGTATACGAGGCGGAGCCGCCCACGAGGAGAGGTTCGAGCACGCGATAGGAGAACGAGCTTTCTGCGCCCTCAACTCTGGCATTGCCGGCATTGATGAGCTGATTGATGCCGCCGATATTCGCCGTCGTCTGGATGCCCTGCCATTCGATGTCATAAACATCGAAGTTCAGAAGCGCCTTGCCATCGAGCAGCGTCGACTTCTCGCCAAGCTCGTAATTCCATAGAGAGGAAGACTGGAACACCGGAGGGGCCTGCGGACCGGACGGAAGCACGAAATTCGGACCGCCGGGTTCGTAGCCGCTCGACACCTTGGCGTAGACCATGGTGTCTTCGGTGACGTGATAGCGCGGATTGATAAGATAGGTCGCCGCGCCCTGATTGGTCTTGTAAGCGCAACCCGAAGTACATGTATACGGGAAATGGTCGACCAAGGCGGGCGTGGCCGGGAAAAGGAACGTCTGGAGGTAAGACTGGAAATTCTGATGTTGAACGCTGTACCGCGCGCCCAGGGCAATGTCGAAATTGTCGGTGACGTAATAGGTCGCATCGGCAAATGCCGCGAGTTCCTTATACGAGCTGGGTAATGCTCCGAAGAACGGCAACGCTTGCTGGCCCGGCACGTTCGTGGTCGGAAACTCGTAGCCGGGAAGCTGGCCGTTGGCCGTTTCCGGATCGACCAGTTCGATCAATTCGTCCGTGATTTCCCGCGTGTAAAAGCCGCCCAGGGTCCATTCGAAGTTCTTGTTGTCGGGCGATGACCACCGGAGTTCTTGCGTGAATTTCCTCGTGTGGAGTGACGTCGGGAGGGTCAGCGGAATTGTGGGCGAGGCCTCCGGGATTCCGGTGTATGAATTGACGCCGTAGAGCAGCAAAATGAAGTTATAGACGGGACTTACATCGAGATCCGTCCGCGTCTCATTGGACTGATAGCTCGTCACCGACGTCAGCTTCGACCAGTGCAGATCCCAGTCCGCGACGGCCGAGTAGACCTCGAGATCTTTCTCCGAGGGTTGCAGAACCTGATAGGACTGATCGTAGGGCCCTTCGACCGGCTCGTGCGTCGTGAAGTTTTCCAAAACCGCGTCATAACCGTTTGCGTAGTCATGTTGCGTCATGGCCGTCAGCCGGAGGTCGAGATCCGGCGTGATCTGGGCAAAGAGCGAAGCCCGGCCCGCATAGGTCCTGGCCGCGCCGACATTCGTCCGATCATTGTCGGGGTCATGCGCATAACCCGAGTCGTATTGCTGAATGCCGTCGACGCGGAGCGCGACGTTGTCGCCAAGCGGTATGTTGGCCATCAGCCGGAGCCCGTCATTGAGCCCGCCATGCTCTGTGTCGGAACCTTCGGCTTCGGCGCGCGCGTCGTAAGTTCCCAGCTCGGGTTTCGCGGTGATGTATTTGATCGCGCCGCCCATCGAGTTGGCGCCGTAGAGCGTGCCCTGCGGCCCGTCGAGTACTTCGACCCGGTCCATGTCGAATAGGCTGAAGTTCGCTGCATAGGAGCCGATACCGAATTGCGTGCTCGAACCGATCGGCACGTCATCCAGGTAGACGCCGACCGTATTGCCTTTCTCTACGGAGCCCGAGGTGACGCCGCGCAAGACAATCTGATCGGTGGTCGGGCCGGCGGAAAAATAGCTGAGGCTCGGCACCTGATTTGCGAAATCGGTAAAGCTGTTGGCGTGCATCTGCTCGAGATCGGCGGCGGTCAATGCCGTCAGGCCGCCGGCGACGTTCTGGGTGGTTTCCGAACGCCGCGACGCGGTGACGACGACGGTTTCCACCCCGGAATCGGCAGACGGTCCATTCGTTGCGGGGCTCGGAGCTTGTTGCGCCCAAGCGCTGCTGGCCCAAGTCAGCGCGACAGCTGCCGCACCGGAGCACAGCACGGACTTCTTCGACAGTATCATTGCGTGTTTCCCCCTGGTGATGGGCGCTCCGCGGAAATTGCTCGCGCCTGGTTTCCTCACGCGCAGAGTTTTCGCCCCCCGCTGCGCCGCTTTCGCGTTGATTTGGACGCTAACGGCTGGTCCCGAGCGCGGCAAGAATAATTCAGCACTGGATGAAACTAAATTTCTGTCAGTGTTGAATTCCCCGACTGCTTGTGGCCGAAAAGCCACGTAAGCTCCCGGGATTGCGGGGAAAGATGCCAGCGCTCACAATCGGCGTGGGAAACAATCGAGGCCCGATCATGGAGCGAGCGCCGGCCAAGCGACGTGGCAATCTCGCGCGCGCAAAGTCACCACGGTCTAAAACCACGCCCCGGCGCAATCGAGGCCGTCCGAACAAGGACGGCGCCAAGGAAATGCGCGAGCACATTCTGGATGCCGCGGAAGAACTCTTCGCCGAACACGGCTTCGACGGCGTGACCGTCCGCCAGGTGACCCGCAAGGCCGACGTCGATGTGGCGCTGGCGCATTATTACTTCGGCACGAAGAAAGGTCTCTTCGATGCCGTCTTCCTGCGCCGCGCCGCGATCCTCAACGAAGCGCGCCTCAAGGCCATCGACGAGTATCAGATTCATCCCGGACCGGGCGGCGCGACGATCGAGGGATTCGTCCAGGCGTTCCTTGATCCCGTCATCGATCGCTGGGCCGAGGGCGGTCCGGGCTGGAAAAACTATCTGGCAATCGTGGCGCAGGTGAACAACACCCCAAAATGGGGCGGCGAGACGATGGGCCGCTATTTCGATCCCGTGATTCGTCGCCTGATCGACGCATTGCGCGGCATCATGCCGGAGGCGCATGACATCGATCTCTATTGGAGCTACCAGTTTTTCTCGGGCGCGCTGACGCTGACCTTTGCGGAAACCGGCCGCATCGACCGTCTGTCGTCGGGGCTGTGCCATTCGTCCGATTACGAGGCCGTGAAAAACCGGCTGGCGCCGTTTGCGGCCGCCGGCTTTCAAAAAGTCTGTCTTCAAAAGCGGCATTGACGGATGCGGCACAATTCGCGTACAGAGCCCGCCATGTTCATGAGCCTCGCCATCGCCAGCCGACGCCGTAGCCTCCTTCCCGGGGCCGGACGAACGCGCGCGTAGCTCTCAAGCAACCACGCGACATCCGAAAACGTAACGCCCCGTCGAGAAATCGGCGGGGTTTTGTCATGGGGAAACGCATGAACGCCTATCACGACGCCGTCCGGCGGATCGAAGAGCACCTGATGAATTCCTGGCCCTCCCTGCGCACGGTCATGTTCGACGGCTGGGTTTTTCGCGAGGCGATGGGCTACACAAAGCGCGCCAATTCGGCGATGGCGCTCCATGCGCGTGGACGTTTCGCGGCCACGCTGGACGAAGCGGAGCGCTTCTACACGGCGGCCGGTGGCCCCACCATTTTCCGGCTGACGCCGCTCGCGGGCGCCGAGCCCGACGGCATTCTCGCCGACCGCGGCTATGGCGTCGTCGACGAAACGATCGTGATGACGACGGCGCTCGCCGACATTGCGCCCTCCGACGGTGCCGTCACGATCGCGCAGGATGTCACGGAGATCTGGGAACGCGGCTACGCCGACGCGCACGCGCTAACGTCCGATGCGCGCCGCGCGCATCGTGCCATCCTCGAGCGCATTGCGCCGTTCTCGAAGGGCTTCGCCGTCACATGGGAAGAGGGACGTCCCGTGGCCTTCGGTCTGGGCGTCATCGAGCGCGGCCATCTGGGCCTCTTCGACATCGTCACGGCGCCGGACGCGCGACGGAAAGGCGCCGCGCGCAGGCTCGTCGGTGCACTGATGCGCTGGGGCGCGGAAAAGGACGCGACGACCGCCTGGCTCGGCGTCATCGCCGACAACGAACGCGCCAAACCGCTCTACGCGCAGCTCGGCTTCCGCGAAATCTATCGCTACCACTATCGCGTGTCGGCTCAGCAGGCAGCGTGAAGCGGCTCGAGGCGCGTCAGCGTCGCGCGCAAGGCATAATCGGGATAGATGAGCGACATCGAGCCGCTGACGCCGTTCGCATAGAGATGCGTGGCCACCTCGTAGTCCGGGGACTCCTTGCGCGCCGATAGCGGGAAATAGCTGAGCAGCACCGACCAGGCGGGCGAGCCTTTGAGCAGTCCGTTCTTGTCCGCCTGAAGATCGGGCGCAAGCGCTGCGCCAGTCGCCTGTTTGCCGATAACCGCCGTCGAGAAGTTCAAATCCGTGGGATCGCCGCCCTGGAACACGAGATGCTTCGCTGACAGACCGCCGCTTTGCGCAAGGCGCAGGATGTCGATGATCTGCGCCGTCGGAAACTCCGTGCCTTTCGGCAGCGAAAACCTCGCAGGCTTGCCGGCGGCCAGCTCAACGGTGCCTGATCCGTCCGGCGCCAGAGACGCCGAGCCGCGCTGGCGGCTCTCGGTCCTTCCATCATGCGCGTTGTTGATGTCGAAGCGCATGATGCGGCCATCTTTGCTTTCCCACGCGGTGACAAAAAAATCCGTGCGGCCGGCCGCGCCTTCGGAATCCGTCATGTCGGCGATCAGGCGTTGCGTTGTTGACCAACCGTCGCAGGTGTCGTGGAATTCGACGGCCATGCGCCCGCGCGCGGCGAGCACGCTTCCCGTAGTGTGCTCGAGCGACACGTCATAGACGGCGCGATAAGATACGAGGTTCGGCGGAGGGGCTGCCGCCGTTCCGAACACCGCAACCGCTGCTGCGAGCGCAAGCGCGCGCGTCATGCGATCTTCCCGTCGTGGCTTTTCAGAATGTCGTAAAGCTCGGGCCTGCGATCCCGATAAAGCCCCCACGACGCCCGCGCCACCGCGATGGCTTCGAGATCGAAACTCGCCGCGCAGAAGCCTTCGTCCGTTCGTCCAAGCTCGGCTGCGATACCGCCGGTGGGCCCGGCGATGAAAGACGAGCCGTAGAACGTCATCTCGCCCGTCCGGCCTTTTTCCATGCCGATACGGTTTGACGCCACCAGCGGCACGTAATTTGCTGCCGCATGGCCCTGCATGACGCGGCGCCAGTGATCACGGCTGTCGACGGGCGGCGCCGGCGGCGGCTCGCTCCCGATCGCGGTCGGATAGAAGAGCGCTTCGGCGCCCAGGAGCGCCATAGCGCGCGCCGCCTCTGGAAACCACTGGTCCCAGCAGATGCCGGCCCCCATGACGCCGAATTTCGTGGACCAGACTTTGAAGCCCGTGTCGCCCGGCGTGAAATAGAACTTCTCCTGATAGCCGGGCCCGTCGGGGATATGGGATTTGCGGTAAAGACCCAGCACGCGGCCGTCGGTGTCGACCATCGCCAGCGAATTGAAATAGGCGCGGCCCGCGCGCTCGAAGAAGCTCACTGGCAGGACGACGCCGAGCTCGCCGGCGAGTTGCGCCATCTCTGCGATCAATGGATTGCCTTCGAAAGGCTTGGCCAGCGCGAAATGCTCCGCCGACTGGTCCTGACAGAAATACGGAGTCTCGAAGAGCTCCTGCACCAGCACGACATTGGCGCCCGAATCCGCCGCCATGCGCACGAGGTCTTTCGCCTTGGCGACGTTGCGCTTCGTATCCCAGGTACAGGCGAACTGCGTGGCCGCGAGCGTGATCGGTCTCATGCGGGCTCCTGCTGGGTGATGCAGTGGATGCCGCCGCCGCCTTCCACGATGTCGAGCGCATCGATCTGGAGGATGTCGCGGCCGGGAAAACACTCGGCCAGCGCATCGCGCGCGCGCTCGTCGTGGGGATCATCGAACGCCGGCATCACGAGGCCGCCATTGGTGAGATAGAAATTGACGTAGCTCGCCTGCAGCGGCCGTCCGCGGAAATCGAACTTCACCTTCTTGGGCTGTGCGATCTCGACGATCTCAAAGCGCCGCCCTTCGGCGTCGCGCGCTTCGCTCAGCCGGCGGATCGCCTCGAGCACAGGCTCGTAGTCGGGATGGCTCTTCGAAGACGGCACGCCCACGATCACGCGGCCGGGCGCGGCGAAACAGGCGATATTGTCCACATGACCGTCCGTCTCCTCGTCGGAAAAGCCTTCGCCAAGCCAGAGAACGCGCCGGGCGCCGGTGAAGAGCGCCAGCCGCTCTTCCACCTGCTGCCGATCCAGATGGGGATTGCGGTTGGTGTTGAGAAGGCATTGTTCGGTGGTGACCAGCGTCCCTTCGCCGTCAACGTGGATGGCGCCGCCCTCGCAGACGAGCGGGCCGCGGTAGACGCGCACACCGGCCTCGGCGAGGATTTTGCCGCCCAGCGCCGCATCATCCGTATACGGATGGTATTTGTTGCCCCAGGCGTTGAAATGCCAGGCGACGCCGGCGCGCCGGCCGTCGGATCCCACCAGAAAGCTCGGTCCCGTGTCGCGCGCCCAGGAATCGTCGAGCGCCGCTTCGAAGATCGCGACCTTGCCCGCGCAGGCGAGCCGCGCCTCGGCGGAATCCTGCGGACGGACGACCATCGTCACCGGCTCGAAGGAAGAAACCGCACGCGCCACGCGGGCATAGGCCTGTTTCGCGCGCAGCAGCCCCTCCGGCCCGCCCCACGCTTCCGTGCGGCACGGCCAGCACATCCAGGTGCGCATATGCGGCGTCCATTCGGCAGGCATGACATAGCCGTCACGCGCCGGACACGGGTCGTCTGCATCGAGCCGTTTGGCCATAACTCTCTATAGCGGGTTGCACCGCGGCGCGGGAACCCCTCGCCTCGCCCGGCCCCACAGATTACGCTTCCTGTCCAACAAGGAGTTTCGGATGAGCGGAAAAGTCGAGTCGCGATTGAAGGACCTGGGTATTCAGCTGCCGACGCCGCCCGCGCCGGTGGCGAGCTATGTGCCGTATGTCGTGAGCGGCAATCTGGTTTTCATTTCCGGCCAGGTGACGGTCGCGGCCGACGGCCTGAAATATGTCGGCATCGTCGGCAAGGAGATTTCCGTCGAGGAAGGCAAGGCCGCGGCGCGGCTCTGCGCCATCAATCTCCTCGCACAGGTGAAAGCGGCGGCAGGCGGGGATCTCGACCGTATCAAGCGCTGCGTGAAGCTCACAGTCTTCGTCAATGCCGTACCGGGCTTTGCTCAGCATCCCGAAGTCGCCAACGGCGCCTCCGACCTGTTCGTGGAAGTCTTCGGCGACGCCGGCAAGCACGCCCGCGCCGCAGTCGGCGCAGGCTCGCTTCCCCGTAATGTGGCGACCGAAGTGGAGGCAGTGTTCGAGCTCGCGTGACATCGGACCATCTGACAGTGCGCCTGGCCGGACCGGCGGCCTCGATCGGGGCCGCGGCGTGGAACGCCTGCGCCAATCCGCAAGGCGAGCGGAGCCCGCATCCGTTTACGCGCTACGAATTCTTCGCGGCCGTCGAGGAGTCCGGTTCGGCGGCAGCGCGCACGGGCTGGCGGCCCTGCCATCTTGTGGTCGAAGACGATGCCCGCATCGTGGGGCTCTTGCCGCTTTATCTGAAGAACCACAGCCAGGGCGAATATGTTTTCGACCAGGGCTGGGCGGAGGCCTTCGAACGTGCCGGCGGCGACTACTATCCGAAGCTGCAGGCGTCGGTGCCGTTCACGCCCGTCACGGGGCGACGGCTTCTCGTCGCTGCGGACGCCGATAAAGACAGTGTACGGACGATGCTGCTGGCGGGCGGCGGCGCCGCGGTCAAAGAGCTTCGCGCATCCTCGCTTCACATCACCTTTCTCACCGAAGAAGAATGGAACGCGGCGGGAAGCGTCGGCTATCTCCAGCGCACCGACCAGCAATTCCATTGGGAGAATCGCGGCTACGGAAGCTTTGACGAATTCCTGGCCGAGCTTTCGTCTTCGAAGCGCAAGAATCTGCGCAAAGAGCGCGCCGCCGTCCGCGACGCCGGCATCGAATTCGACTGGCTGACCGGGTCCAATCTCACCGAAGCCGTCTGGGATCAATTCTTCGAATTTTATATGGACACGGGCGGGCGCAAATGGGGCCATCCGTATCTGACGCGCGAATTCTTCAGCCGGATCAGTGCGAGCATGGCGGACCAGATCCTTCTCGTCGTAGCGCGCAGGGGTCCGCGCGCAATCGCCGGCGCGCTCAATTTCTTCGGACAGGGCGTCTTATTCGGGCGGAATTGGGGCTCGGTTGAGTACCTGCCCTTCCTGCACTTCGAGACTTGCTACTATCAGGCCATCGACTACGCCATCGCCAACAAATTCCGCAAAGTCGAGGCCGGTGCCCAGGGGGCGCACAAATTGATGCGCGGCTATCTCCCCGTTCCGACCTACAGCGCGCATTTCATCGCCCACGCAGGATTGAGGCGCGCCGTCGCCGACTATCTCAATCGTGAACGCGAAGCCGTCACGGAGCAGATCGACGAGCTCACCGAGCTAGGCCCCTTCCGCAAGACGGACGCTTGAAATTATTGGGTTGCGAATCAATTTTCTGCAACGACAGCAACCAAATCTTCAACCAAAAGCGCCCTCGTTTGTATGATTCCTGCGTTCAGGTAGCGGTAAGGAAACCGAAGCTTTTAAGCGGCATTATCGAGAAGAGGTCTATGCGCAGAGGCCATATTGCTGCAGTCGGTTGCATCGCCGGTCGAAGGACCCGCGGTTCTGATTGCCGAAGACGAGTTGCTCATCCGCTTCGCGCTATCGGACTGCCTCGCCGAACGCGGCCTTCGCGTCTTCGAAGCCTCGAGCGCCACAGAAGCCATCGACGTGCTGGAGGCCGAGCCCGAAATCGAGCTCGTTTTCACCGACATCCGCATGCCCGGCGTCATGAACGGCATCGACCTCGCGAACTGGGTGCACGCCCATCGTCCCGGGCTTGCGGTCGTGCTGACATCCGGCGATGCGCGGAAAGCGGAATTGGCCGCGAAGATCAATCCGGAAGAGCCGTTCATCGCGAAGCCCTATGACCTTCAGTCGGTGGCCGACCAGATTTCCGACATCGCGCACCACAAGCCGAAATAGACCGCCTGTTGCCAGCCCACTGCGGCGCGTGTTGAAATTCATTGCCCCAAGCAACGGATGGCGATCTTGGCTTACGATCCGAACAACATCTTCGCGCGCATTCTGCGAGGCGAATTGCCGAAAGTCGCCGTCTATGAAGACGCGAAGACGCTCGCCTTCATGGACATCATGCCGTCCGTCGAAGGCCATACGCTGGTGGTCCCGAAGGAGCCCGCGGAAACCCTTCTCGACCTGTCGCCCGAAGGCGCCGCGGCGGTGATGGCGACGGCGCAGAAGGTGGCCCGCGCCGTCAAGAAAGCGCTCGACGTGCCGGGGATCATGCTGGTCCAGCTCAACGGCACGGCCGCCGGCCAGTCCGTGCCGCATATCCATTTTCATGTGCTCCCGCGGCAGCAGGGCCTCGATCTCAAACTGCACGGCCGCACGATGGTCGATCCGAAAACGCTCGAGCCCATCGCCGCGAAGATCAGGGCCGCGCTCTGACTCTGAGACAAAACTGACATACCGAGGCCAGGCCAATTCGCGGGCCGAAATGCCGCCCCGAAATAGTTGGAAGGGGCCCGATTCCGGCACGGATCAGGGCTTGATCCGGTTCGATCACAGTGGCATGACGGCCCCGATTTAAGTACTCAAGTCCTGCCCCCGGCAGGCCTTCCGGAAACGATCCATAGAGCGAAAACGAGACGCATAGGCGTCGTGGCCGAGACCGTCAGCGGTTCGGACCGCGACGGGAGAGTTCGGGCATGAAAGGGATCGCGGAATTTCGTCTGGCCGGGCTCACGGCGCGCGAACTGATCCCCAATCGCTGGGACCTGATCGCCTTCCCTCTCGTCTTCGGCCTCTTCGCCCTCGCTGGCCTCGGCGCGCATCAATCGCTCGCGCCCATCGCCACGCTCAATCAGGCCTCGATCTCGCTCAATCCGATCTTCCTGCCGGAATACGCATTGCGCACGACCTTGCGCATGCTGTCCGCGCTGGCGGTCTCGCTGGTCTTTACGTTCGTCTACGGCACGCTGGCCGCCAAAAGCCGCAGAGCCGAAGTCGTGCTGATTCCGCTGCTGGACATTCTCCAGTCTATCCCGGTGCTGGGATACATCCCCTTCATCGTTCCCGTTTTTCTCTCGCTGTTTCCGGGGCGCGTCGCGGGCGCCGAAGCCGCAGTCGTGTTCGCGATCTTCACCGCGCAAGCCTGGAACATGACCTTCAGCTTCTATCAATCTCTGCGCACCGTGCCGCGCGATCTCGAAGAAGCGACGCGCGGTTTTCACTTCAGCGCCTGGCTTAGATTCTGGCGGCTTGAAGTCCCCTTCGCCATGCCGGGGCTTATCTGGAACATGATGATGAGCATGTCGGGGAGCTGGTTCTTCATCGTTGCCGTGGAAGCCATCACGATCAACAACAGAACGATCTTTCTGCCGGGTATCGGCGCCTATCTGGCGACGGCCATCAGAGAGGGTAATCTCGGCTCGGTCGGTTGGGTCATCTTCGCCATGACGATCGTCATCATCATCTACGACCAATTGATGTTCCGGCCGCTCGTCGCCTGGGCCGACAAATTCCGCTTCGAACAGACGGGTTCGCAAGATGCGCCGGAATCCTGGTTTCTGCAGCTTCTCCATCGTGCGCGCTTCGTTCAGGCCATCGGCTCGCCGGTCGACCGCCTGTTCGACACGATACTGCGCTTCAAGTTCAAAATCGGTACGCTGAAAACGGAGGACCCCGATGCGGCCGAACCACCCATATCGCGCAATCTCGACCTTCTATGGTATACGCTCATCACCGCGCTCGCGATCTATCTCGTCTGGCGGATCGTCACCTTTGTCAGCACAGAAGTAAGCTGGGCGGATGTCGGAAGCGTGTTCCTGCTCGGTCTCTACACGCTGATCCGCGTCGTCTTGCTCATCGCCATTGCGTCGGCAATCTGGGTCCCGGTCGGTGTCATGATCGGGTTGCGGCCGAGCCTAGCCGAGAAGGTCCAACCGCTTGCACAATTCCTGGCAGCGTTCCCGGCCAATCTGCTTTTCCCGGTTTTCGTCGTGGGGATCGTCCACTTCCATGCCAATGCCGACATCTGGCTGTCGCCCCTCATCATCCTCGGCACGCAGTGGTACATTCTTTTCAACGTGATCGCGGGAACGACCGCCTACCCGAGCGATTTCCGCGAGGCTGCCGATAATTTCCACATTCGTGGGTGGCAATGGTGGCGCGACGTGATGCTGCCCGGCATTTTCCCCTACTTCGTCACGGGCGCGATCACCGCCGCAGGTGGCGCCTGGAACGCGAGTATTGTGGCCGAAGTCGTGCAATGGAAGAGCGTCACGCTCGTAGCGCACGGTCTCGGTGCCTATATCTGGGAGGCGTCAGCCAAGGGCGATTTTCCGCGCCTCGTGCTCGGCATCGCCGTGATGTCGCTTATCGTCACAACATTCAACCGTATCCTGTGGCGGCCCTTGTACCGCTACGCCGAAAACCGACTGCGCCTCGATTGAGGAGGGCTTTATGAACAAGACCGTCACCATTGCTTCGGGCGAGCCCGTCCTCCGCGTCGAAAACGTCTCGCGGCAATTCGCGCGCGGCGGCGGCGGCGGCGTGCAGGTGCTCGACGACGTCAATCTCACGCTGCGCAAGGGCGAGATCGTAGGGCTTCTGGGGCGCTCCGGTTCCGGCAAGTCGACGCTTCTGCGCATCATCGCGGGCCTCATGAAGCCTTCGGGCGGCGACGTGATCTATCAGGGCTGCAAGGTGACCGGACCGTGCGAGGGTGCCGCGATGGTGTTTCAGACCTTCGCACTGTTTCCCTGGCTGACGGTGCTGGAGAATGTGGAGGCGGGCCTCGAAGCGCAGTCCGTGCCGCCGAAAGAGAGCCGCAGCCGCGCGCTGAAAGCGATCGATCTCATCGGCCTCGACGGTTTCGAGTCTGCCTATCCGCGCGAGATTTCCGGCGGCATGCGCCAGCGCGTTGGTTTCGCGCGCGCTCTGGTGGTCGAGCCCATGATCCTTTTGATGGACGAGCCCTTCTCTGCACTGGATGTGCTGACGGCGGAAACGTTGCGCACCGACCTTCTAGAACTCTGGGGCGATCACAAGCTGCCGACCCAGTCGATCCTGCTCGTCACGCACAACATCGAAGAAGCTGTTTTCATGTGCGACCGCATCCTCGTGTTTTCCTCCAATCCGGGACGCATCGCGGCCGAAATCCAGATTCCCTTCCCACATCCGCGCAACCGCCTCGATCCCACGTTCCGCCAGATGGTCGACGACATCTACGCGCGCATGACGTCGCGTCCGCCCGCCGGCACGCTCAAGGGCAAGCTGCAGGGTTATCAGCTGGGAAGCCCCCTGCCCGACGTGTCGACCAACGAGATCGCCGGCCTCATCGAACAGGTCGCGCTGGCCCCGTACAACGGCAAAGCCGACTTGCCCGTTATCTCGGACGAACTTCAGATGGGCGACGAGGAACTCTTCCCCATCATCGAAGTCGTACAGCATCTGGGCTTCGCCGATCTCGCCGGCGGCGACATCCTGCTGACGCCGGTCGCGAAAGCCTTCGCGGAAAGCGACATGGAAGCGCGCAAGAAGCTGTTCGCGCAGCAGCTCGTCGCTTCCGTGCCGCTGGCGGCGCACATCAAGCGTGTACTCGACGAACGTCCCGGCCATCGCGCACCGCGCGTGCGCTTTGAAGAAGAGCTTGAAGATTATTTGAGCGACTCCTACGCCGAAGAGACGCTCGATCGAGTCATCAACTGGGGTCGTTACGCCGAATTGTTCGCTTACGACGATGAATCGCAGACATTCAGCCTCGAAAATCCAACGGGCTGACCGTGCGAAGCGTTGCAAAGAGTTCACGCTGCCGGTGAACAGTTAATGAGGGTATGGCGCAGATGTCGCTGTAGGGCATGACCCGATTTCAAGGGACATGACGGTCCTATAGGCAGGCGGTGCCGAGTTGTGAGGAGGGGGCGCGATGATCCCGCCCGAAGAACGCGCCATAACACCGCTGGGCCGCACCTTTCTCTGGGGCGGTGTCGGGCTGGGCTTTCTTCTCGTTGTCCTCCTTTTCACGAAGGGCTTCGGATTGTTCGCCGGTGGCGGTGGCGTCGAAGAAGCGCCGCTACTGATTCACAGGGGCGATAAGATCTTCGTGCCCGAAGGCTCGGCACTGCGCAGCCGCCTGACGGTGATGCCCGCGCGCGCCGTGCCCGTCGATCCCAAAATGTCCCTGCCTGCCGTCGTCGAGTCCAACCCCGCGCTAACGGCGCCGGTGCTGACCCCACTGACCGGACGCGTCGTCCGGCTTGGCGCACAATTGGGCGACCGCGTGCAACGCGGCCAGGTACTGGCTGTCATCGATTCGCCCGATCTCGCGCAGGCCGATGACGACTATCAAAAAGCGGCGGACGCTTACGCGCTGACACAAAAGACGCTCGCGCGTCAGCAGCAGCAGATCAAGATCGGAGCCATTGCCATCAAAGATCTCGACCAGGCGAAAAGCGACAATGCGCAGGCCGAGGCGGAATATGCGCGTACGAAAGCACGTCTGATCGCACTCGATGCCTTCTCTCCCAACGGCGTGCAATCTCATCTTCTGAACGTGCGCGCACCGATGAGCGGCGGCGTCACCACCCTCGCCGTCCAACCCGGCAACATGATCAACGATCCGACGCAGGCGATCATGACCGTCGCCGATCTCGGCACCATCTGGGTGACGGCGATGGTGCCGGAAAAAGACATCGCGAAGGTCGCGAAGAACGACGATGCCTATGTCCGCCTTGACGCCTATCCAGACCGCCCGCTGCACGGAAAAGTGCTGTTCGTATCCGACGTGGTCGAACCGGACACGCGGCGCAACAAAATCCGTATCGCCTTCGCCAATCCGGGCTATCTCCTGAAACCGAACATGTTCGCGACGGTCATCGTCGCCAGCGGCGGCGCCCCGCGAGTCGTCGTGCCGGCTTCGGCGCTTCTCATGAACAACGACCGCACCAGCGTGTTCGTGGCGACGGCGCCCTGGACATTCGAACGTCGCGTCGTCGATCCCCTCCTGGAAGAAGGACCCGATGTTGCCATCCGCTCGGGACTGAAGCCTGGCGAATCCGTCGTGGTTCGAGGCGGAATCCTTCTCAATGATTGATGGTTTCGTTTCCTTTTGTCTGCGCCATCGCATTCCGGTGATGGTCGTGGCCGTGCTTCTCGCGGGCTTCGGCGTCTATGCGTGGGAGACGCTGTCGGTCGAAGCCTATCCTGAGCTTGGCGACGTGGCGGCGCAGGTCACCACACAGGTGCCGGGCCTCGCCGCGGAAGAGGTCGAACAGCAGATCACGATCCCGCTCGAGCGCGAGATCAACGGCACGCCCGGACTTTTGCTCATGCGATCGGAGAGCACGTTCGGACTCTCGCTCATCACCGTGCTGTTCCGGGACGGCTATGACGATTACTGGGCGCGCCAGCGCCTGCTCGAGCGGGTCAATCAGACCACGCTGCCGCCGGGCGCCACGCCTTCGCTCGATCCCGTCTCCGGCGCCGGTGGAGAGATTTATCGCTATACGCTGGAATCGGACACGAAGAACCTCCAGCAGCTGTCCGAAATCCAGAGATGGACGGTCATTCCGGCACTCAAATCCGTGACCGGCGTCGTCGACGTCTCGAATTTCGGCGGCTTTACCACCGAATATCAGCTCGATCTCGATCCCAAGCAGCTTTCGCATTACGGCATCGGCATCACCGACGTCATGAATGCCATCAACAACAACAATACCAACGCCGCGGGCGGCCGCGTCACGCGAGGCGACCAGAGTTACGTGATCCGCGGCGTAGGCCTGATCCGCAGCCTCGCCGACATCAGCTCGATCGCCGTCAAAGAGGTGAACGGCACGCCCATCTTCGTGCACGATCTAGGACGAACTGTCTTAAGCCACCAGGAACGCGAAGGCATTCTGGGCAAGAACAACAATCCGGACACGATCGAAGGCATCGTGTTGATGCTCAAATACCAGAACCCGTCGCAGACGCTGCGCGGCGTGCACGCAAAAGTCGCCGAGCTGAACCGACAGCTGGCGAAATCAGACGTCCGGATCGTCCCCTATATCGATCGCGACGACCTCGTGAAGCTCACGATCAGCAAAGTCGGCCGCACGATCGCCGAAGGCATCATACTCGTCTTCGTAGTGCTGTTCCTGTTTCTCGGTAGTGTTCGCAGCGCTCTCGTCGCCGGCGTCGCAATTCCGATGGCGCTCGTGTTCGTGTTCTCGCTTCTCAACCTGACCGGCGTGTCCGCCAATCTGCTGTCCCTGGGCGCCATCGACTTCGGCATTCTCGTCGATGGCGCCATCGTGGTGACCGAAGCCGTCCTCAGGCGGCGCGAAGCGTTGCCCGACGAAGAACTGAGCGAAAGCGAAGTGAAGGCGGCGGCGCTGCAGGTGACGCGCCCGATCTTCTTCGCAAGCCTTATCATCATCACGGCGTATCTGCCGCTTTTCTCCTTCGAGCGGGCCGAAGCCAAGCTCTTCACGCCCATGGCCTACACTATGGGCTATGCGCTGTTCGGCGCGCTTCTGACCGCACTGGCGCTTGTACCTGGACTGGCCTATCTCGCCTTCCGCAAGCCCGGCAAGCTCTATCACAACTGGTGGCTCGAGTGGCTGACGATGGAATACGACCGCCTGTTGGCGCGCTGCCTGAAAGAGCCGCGCATCATCTACGGCATCGTCGCTTTCGCGCTCTTAGCCGTAGTCGGGCTCGGCGCCACGGTCGGCCGTGATTTCCTTCCCGATCTCGACGAAGGCGCCCTTTGGCTCCAGGTGCAATTGCCGACGGGACTGTCGCTCGACAAGGCGAGCGACATGGCGAGCGATCTGCGACGCTTCATTCTGAAATATCCCGAAGTCTCCTACATTGTCACGCAAACCGGCCGCAACGACGACGGCACCGATCCCTGGACGATGTCGCACATCGAAGCGCCGGTGGGTCTAAAACCCTACGACACATGGCCTGGCGGCGAATCCAAGAAGGAATTCGTCGACAAGCTGGCGTCGGATCTCGCGAAGAACATGCCGGGGTACGATATCGGCATCAGCCAGCCCATCATCGACAACGTCAACGACATGATCGGCGGCGCTCACAGCCCGCTCGTCATCAAGATATACGGCGATGATCTCACGGAACTGCGCCGGATCGGCGACCAGATCGTGCGGGTCCTTTACACCGTGCCGGGCACGTCGAGCGCGTCGATCTTCCAGGAACCGCCGATCCCTCAGATCAACATCGTGATCGACCACACCAAGGCCGCGCGGTACGGCGTGAGCATGACCGACCTCCAGAGCGTGATCCAGACGGGCGTCGGCCAGGCGCCGGTGACGACCGTCTATGTCGGCGAACGGACCTATCCCCTGACGGTTCGTTTCACGGCGGAGTCGCGCAGCAGTCCCGAAGCGCTCGCCGATCTTTTCGTCACAACGGCCAGCGGCGCGCAGATCCCTCTTGCGCAGATTGCCGACATCCGCGTGCAGTCGGGTCAAAGCACCATCACGCGCGAGGGCGGACAGCGGAACCTGACCATCCGCATCGACAACCGCGACCGCGATCTGACCTCCTATCTCGAAGATGCGCAGAGGAGGATCGGCGCCCAGGTCCATTTCGACCATGACCGCATCAGGCTCGAATGGGGCGGCCAGTTCGAAAATCAGCGCCGGGCCGAGGCGCGCCTCCTGGTCATCCTCGCCCTCGTCATGGGCATGATGCTGATCTTCCTCACGATCGGAACGAATTCGGTCCGGCAGGCTCTGCTCATCCTGGGCGTGGTGCCGCTGGCGACGCTTGGTGGGCTCGTTTCGCTGCACGTCACGGGACAGACGCTCAACGTGGCCAGCGGCGTGGGGTTCATCGCGCTTTTCGGCGTCGCCGTGCAGAACGGCATCATCATGGTCGCCAACCTCAACCGCATGCGCAAATCCGGACTCGAGCTGCACGAAGCCATCATGAAGGGAGCCACGGAGCGACTGCGGCCCGTGCTCATGACGGCGACGGTGGCAACTCTCGGCATGCTGCCTGCCGCCATCCATACCGGCGTCGGCAGCGACGTGCAGCGCGGCATCGCCACCGTCGTGGTGGGCGGACTCGCCATTTCGACGATCCTCACGCTTTTCGTCCTGCCTTCGATGTATCATGTCATCGAGCATTGGGCCGAAGCGAGGAATGGTTCGGTGAGGTGGGAATGACGCGCATCGCTGCCCTTTCCGTCGCTTTATTGCTGTCGGCCTGCGCCGTCGGCCCGGACTTCGAGAAGCCGGCGCCGCCTGCCGCGAAGGACTACGGCAGCGCGCCGATGGCCGGCGAAACCGTCGCCACGCAGGGGCAGGGCCAGAGCGGCGCGGCGCAGCGTTTCGTTGCCGGCATGGACATCCCGGCGCAATGGTGGACGCTCTTCCATTCGCCCAAGCTGTCGAAGCTGGTCGAGCATGCCATCAAGAACAATCCGGACGTCGCCGCGGCGCAAGCGGCCCTTCGGCAATCGCACGAACTTTACTCCGCGCAATGGACGAGCTTCTTTCCGACCGTGCAGGGGAATTTCAATGCCGCGCGCACCAAAAACGCGCAGAACACCATTGCGCCGCTGACCACCTCCAGCAATCCGACCTACAATCTCTATACGGCGCAATTGTCGCTGAGCTACGCACCCGACGTCTTCGGCGCGAACATCCGCGCCACCGAGGCGGCCAAAGCGCAAGAAGAGAGTTCGCGGTTCCAGCTGGAGGCGACATATCTCACGCTCGCGAGCAACGTCGTCGTCACCGCCATCCAGGAAGCGTCGTTGCGCGGCCAGGTCGCGGCGACCGAACGGTTGCTTGCATTGCAACACCAGCTGACGGAGATCGTGCGACGCCAGCGCACCCTCGGCTCCGCCAGTGCGCTCGATCTCGCGGCGCAGGAAGCCACCGAAGCGCAGACGGCGCAGACGCTGCCGCCGCTTGAGAAACAGCTGGGCCAATCGCGCGATGCGCTGACAGCGCTGCTCGGACGTCTGCCCTCCGAGGAACCGGCCGAGACATTCACGTTCGATGATCTCGTGCTGCCGACCGACCTGCCGGTCAGCCTGCCGTCGAAGCTGGTGGAACAACGGCCGGATGTCCACCAGGCCGAAGAGAATTTGCATGCGGCGACGGCGCAGGTGGGCGTCGCCGTCAGCGCCATGCTGCCGCAATTCGATATCGCGGCGGGCAACGGCTCGAGCGCATTCCAGGCGGCCCAACTCTTCGCGCCTGGTAACGGCTTCTGGTCGGTGGGCGGCTCGATTACGCAGACTCTGTTCGACGCGGGCGCGCTGCTGCACAAGCGCCGCGCCGCCGATGCTGCGATGGACCAGGCAGCCGCGCAATACAAAAGCACTGTCATCCTCGCCTGCCAGAACGTGGCCGACACGCTCAGGGCGCTGAAGGCGGACGCCGATATGCTGAAGGCGGCGGATCACGGCGTCGACGCCACCCGGACAGCATTCGATACGGCCCGGAGGCGACTCGCCATCGGGGCCGTCAGCGAGGCGGCCCTGATGAACGCCGAGCAGGCCTACCAGCAGGCGGAAATAGCGTTGGTACAGGCGCGCGCGAACCGCTATTCCGATACGGCGGCTCTTTATCAGGCGCTGGGCGGCGGCTGGTGGAACCGCAAGGAGGAGGATCGCGATGGACAATCTGGTCTTGCGGGAGAATAGGAACGGCGCCGCAGTCCTGACTCTCAATCGTCCCCAGAAGCTCAACGCCCTCAACAAGGAGATGTTTGAAGCGCTCGAGGAGCACGCCGATGCGCTGGCGCGGGAAGCGCGAACCATCGGCCTTGTCATCATCCGCGGCGCCGGCGGCAATTTTTCCGCGGGCTACGACATGGAAGAAGTCAAAGAGCTTGTCGAGGCGCGCGCCAAGCCGCATTTCCATTCCGAAGTCATCGAGAAGATCGCCAATCTCCCCCAGCCCGTTATCTCCGCGGTCGAAGGCCACTGCTCCACCGGGGCGCTGGAGCTTGCCCTCGCCGCCGACCTCGTGGTCTCGACGCGGACGGCGCAATTCTCCGACGTTTATGCGCGTTGGGGGCTTACGCCCATCTGGGGATTGAGCCTCAGGCTGCCCCACCGCATCGGCACCGCGCAGGCGGCCGAGATGATGTTCAGCTGCCGCACCTACACGGGCGTCGAAGCGCATCAGATGCATCTGGTCAATTTCTGCTTTGCGGAAGATCGCTTCGAAAGCGATCTGGGGGCGTTGTCGCGCGATATCCTCACCAATTCCTGGTTCTCCAATCAGGTGAACAAGCGCGTGCTGATCGCGACCGCCGGCCTGACCACAAGGGAGGCTCACGCGCTCGACCTCTTCAAGAACGAAGGCGTGGCGCCCGACGCCGATGAACGCGTGGCCGGCTTCATGAGCAAGCGCCAACGCTAGCGCCGCCTGCCGGCACGGGCCAATATCGTTCCTCGGCTTTTGGAGGAACGCGCCATGGAATACCGATCGCTCCTGATCGAAGAAGAGAACGGCGTCGTCTGGGCGACAATGAACCGGGCGGAACGGCTGAACGCGCTGAGCCGCGGCCTGGTCGAAGAATTGCGGGACTTCTTCGTGGGCCTTTATTGGCGGCACGACGTGCGCGTCGTCGCCCTCAAGGGTGCAGGCGACAATTTCTGCGCCGGTCTCGATCTCAAGGAAGCGCGCGAGCCGAATGCGCCGCACGACGTTGCTGCCGGTCTCGTTTCGCAGCGCAGGATCAGCGAGATCGTCATCGCCATGCGCCGCTGTCCGCAACCGATCGTGGCCCTCGTCAACGGCGCCGCCAGCGGCGGCGGATTTGCGCTGGCGTTGGCCTCCGACATCCGCATCGCCACACCCACGATGCGCATGAATGCAGCCTTCATCCGGATCGGCCTTTCGGCCTGCGATATCGGAGTGAGCTACTTCCTGCCGCGCATGGTGGGTTCGTCCGTCGCCGCCGAATATATGCTGACGGGCCGCTTCATCGACGCGCAGCGCGCTTATGGTCTCGGGCTCGTCAGCAAAATCGTCGAACCGGCGCAACTCGACGGCGAGGCGCGTGCGTTCATCACCGACATGCTGGCGACGACGCCTTTGGGCCTGCGCCTGACCAAGGAAGCGCTCAACGTAGCGATTGACGCGGGCGGCCTCGAAGCCGTCATCGCCATGGAAGACCGCAATCAGATCCTGGCGAGCCAGAGCGGTGATTTTACCGAGGGTGTCGCAGCCTTCCTGCAGAAACGCAAACCCAACTACGCCAAGCCGCGTTCATAGGGGTTAGGGTGCAAAGCTCGAACGGATTTTCACGCCCCAGTGTCCGTTGTCGCGCGTGACGACGTAGATCGAATCGAAGCGGCCGATCAGGCTTCCGTCGGCACGATAGCGCGCGAAGCACGTGTCGATGTGGACCTTGTCTTCGCCGGCGTGGATTACATCGCGGCGCTCCCAGGCGGAGTGGTGCCATTCTTTCAATGCGCCGCGTGTGAACGTATCGGGTGGATGCCAGCCCGGCTTGTCGATGATCACGAGCGTGTTCGAGGCGAGACGCACACTCGGGAAATGGAACGTCTTTTCCCAGGCGACGAGATCGCGCGCGTTGAACGCCGTTATGAAGTCGTCGAGGCATTTCATCGCCGCGGCGGCGGATTCGGGGTGGTCGGTCATGAGGTCATCCTAGTTCCAAAACCGCTCAAAGGCACGCAGGCCGCCTATTTCCTGCTGGTCGCAGGCGCGCTGTTCGCAGGCGTCGCCGGTATCTTCTTCCACGCCGACGCCGACGATCTCATTCTGCTGTCCGTCGCCACCTCGAACCTCGCCAAATATGGCATCGACGTCGCGTATTTCCGGTTCGCGGCCTGATCATGGCCGCACTCGCCAACACTATCCGCCGCTTGCGGTTCGATCGCGGCGAGATGACCCCGGCGGAGCTGGCGGCGAAAGTCTGCGTCACCCGCCAGACCAACAACGCCATCGAGCAGAACAAATACGCGCCATCGCTCGACACGGCGTTCCGCACTGCAGAAGCGCTGGGCGTGCCGATCGGGGACGCGTTTTCGTGCCGCTGAAAAGCGAAAGGGCGAGCGCAAGGCTCGCCCTCCCCGGAAATGTTTCGATTTTCAGACGCTCTCTTCCGTCTTCGGCTTTTTCGGCGGCGGCAGCGCCTTGGGTGCACCGTCGTCGGTGATGAATTCGAAGGCGAGCGTGTCCTTGTCGCGATCGAGAAGGACTCGCACCGTGCCGCCGTTCTTGAGCTTGCCGAACAGGATCTCGTCCGCGAGCGGTTTCTTGATGTGATCCTGGATGACACGTGCGAGCGGCCGGGCGCCGAACTGATCGTCGTAGCCTTTCTGGCCGAGCCAGCGCGTCGCTTCCGGGGTCAAATCGAAGGTCACGTCGCGGTCGGTCAGCTGCGCTTCCAGTTCGAGCACGAACTTCTCGACGACGCGGTCGATGGTGGCGCGGCCGAGCGGCGCGAACGCGATAGTGGCGTCGAGGCGATTGCGGAATTCCGGCGTGAAGAGCCGCTTGATCGCTTCCTCATCCTCGCCTTCCCGCTTGCCGCGGCCGAAACCAATGGCTTCCTTCGCGGCATCCGACGCGCCGGCATTGGTCGTCATGATCAAGACGACATTGCGGAAGTCGATCTTCTTGCCGTTGTGATCGGTGAGCTTCCCGTGGTCCATGACCTGCAGGAGGATGTTGAAGAGATCGGGATGCGCCTTTTCGATTTCGTCGAGCAGCAGCACGCTGTGTGGATGCTGGTCGATACCGTCTGTGAGCAGGCCGCCCTGGTCGAAGCCGACATAACCCGGCGGCGCGCCGATGAGCCGCGAAACGGTATGGCGCTCCATATATTCCGACATGTCGAAACGCAGGAGCTCGACGCCCATGATGCTCGCGAGCTGTTTTGCCACCTCCGTCTTGCCGACGCCGGTGGGACCCGAGAACAGATAGCAACCGATGGGTTTTTCTGGCTGGCGCAGGCCTGCCCGCGCGAGCTTGATCGCAGACGCCAGTTGGTGAATCGCATCGTCCTGGCCGAACACGACGCGCTTGAGATCCGGTTCGAGCGTGCGCAAAGCCTCTGCATCGGTCTTCGAGACTGATTTCGGTGGAATGCGCGCCATCTTGGCGACGACCTCTTCCACCTCTCTGACGCCGATGACCTTCTTGCGGCGCGACTCGGGCAGAAGCATCTGCGACGCGCCCACTTCGTCGATCACGTCGATGGCCTTGTCCGGCAGCTTGCGGTCGTTGATGTATTTCGCCGCCAGCTCGACGGCGGCCTTCAGCGCATCGGCCGTGTAGCGGACCTTGTGATATTCCTCATAGTAGGGCTTCAGCCCCTTCATGATCTTGATCGTATCGGGCACGGACGGTTCGGCCACGTCGATCTTCTGGAACCGGCGGACGAGCGCGCGGTCCTTCTCGAAATACTGGCGGTATTCCTTGTAGGTGGTCGAGCCGATGCAACGCAGAAGGCCAGCCTGCAGCGCGGGCTTGAGCAGGTTCGACGCATCCATGGCGCCGCCGCTCGTGGCGCCCGCGCCGATCACGGTGTGGATTTCGTCGATGAAGAGGATCGCGCCCTTGATGGCCTCGAGCTCTTTGACAACGGATTTGAGGCGCTCCTCGAAATCGCCGCGATAGCGCGTGCCGGCGATAAGCGCGCCCATGTCGAGCGCGTAGATCGTGCTTTCCTTCAGCACTTCGGGCACATCGCCCTTGACGATCTTGCGCGCGAGACCTTCAGCGATCGCAGTCTTGCCCACGCCGGGATCGCCGACAAAGAGCGGATTGTTCTTCTGCCGGCGGCAGAGGATCTGGATGGTGCGCTCGACTTCCGCGTCGCGGCCGATCAGGGGATCGATACGTCCCGACTTCGCCTTTTCGTTCAGGTTGACGCAATAGGCTTCCAGCGCTTCCGTTCCCTGCTTGGTGCTCTTCTCGCCTTCTTCTTCGTCGTCGGCGCCGCGCACGGGCTTCTGCTGCGTCATGCCGGGACGCTTGGCGATGCCATGGCTGATGTAGCTGACCGCATCGAGCCGCGTCATGTTCTGTTCTTGCAGGAAATAGACGGCATGGCTCTCGCGCTCCGTGAAGAGCGCAACCAGAACATTGGCGCCCGTCACTTCGTCGCGGCCGGAATTCTGTACGTGGAGGACGGCGCGCTGCACGACGCGCTGAAAACCGGTCGTCGGTTTCGCGTCTTCACCGTCTTCGATGACCAGCGTCATCAACTCTTCGTCGACATATTTCCGCAACGCCTGCCGGAGCACTTCGCTGTCGACATTGCAGGCTTTCAGCACTTGGGCAGCGTCGGGATCGTCGATGAGGGCCAGAAGCAGGTGTTCAAGGGTCGCGTATTCGTGATGACGATCGCTCGCGAGCTTTATGGCGCGGTGCAGAGCCTGTTCGAGACTTCGCGAGAGTGACGGCATCGAGGCCCTACTCCTTCTCCATGGTACACTGTAGAGGATGTTGATGTCGGCGGGCGAATTCAATCACCTGCGCCACTTTTGTTTCCGCCACTTCATAGGTGAAGATTCCGCAGATACCCACACCGTGCCGGTGGACTTGCAGCATGATCTGCACGGCCTCGTCGCGGCCTTTGTTGAAGAATCGCTCGAGGATGTGCACGACGAATTCCATCGGCGTGTAATCGTCGTTCAGCAAAAGAACCTTGTACAGGCTCGGCTTCTTCGTCTTCGGCCGCGTTTTCGTGACCACGCCAGTGCCGACGCCATTGCCGACGCCGTTGTCCTGGCCCGATTGGCCGCGATCGCCGTTTTTGTCCGTCATCGCCGTTCGTTCGAGCGGGCGATAATACGTTACGCCGCGCTTCCCCTAGCTTAACGGCAAGTCAGGCCGGTTTGGCAAATCGCATGAAAATAAAAGGTTGATGCGGGTGCGCCCGGCGCGCGGCTTTGCCGCAACCGTGTCAGCAACAAAATTGATTCGCGAGCCGCCGAAAGCGAAAGAGCCCGAGCGCGTGGCGCTCCGGGCTCTCTCTGAAATCGTTCCGCGTTGGGGGGAGGAGCCGCGGAACGGTTCGTTCTGTGTGACGCGAGGCGATCAGGCCGCGCGGGAGCTCTGGACGACTTCGACCCAGGCCTGGATACGGCCCTGGAGAGGTTCGAAGGCCTCTTTCGCCGTCGCCGACATGATTTCACCCAGCTTCGTCACCTGACTGACATAGGCGTCGAACGCCGACTTGGCGAAGTCCGTCTGCAGCTCGAGCGCCTCGTGCGCCGACTTGGAGCCGAGCAGCGCCTTCGTGGCGGCGATGGAATCCTCAACGGACTGCTTCGAATAAGCATAGAGTTCGTTGTGGAGCGTCTCGACGCCCTTGCCGGCCGCATTGGCGGCCTTCATGTAGGCTTCGACGGAGTCCTTGCCGTAGCCTAGAAACTGGTCGTAGTTCTTCACGGCCTTGTCAAAGCCGGTCTTGAAAGCTTCCGAACCGTTCTTGATAGCCGTTTCGATGGTTTCCGTGCCGTTGATCTTCTCGCCGGCCGCTTTTGTTTTCGTTGCCATGATCTTGACCTCGTCCTTCTGAGTTCAGTGGGGGAACCGACTGTTGGGGCCAACGGCCCTGTTGCAGTGCAACATACGCTATATGCGACGCAGCGTAAGGCTTGTCAAGGGACTTTTGCTGCAGTGCATCATTAACCTTTGATTCACCTTTTGCAGGGAATTGTCCCCGGCGAACAACCCCAGGTTCAACCGCTTTACTTTTCCTAAACATCGGGATTTTAAGCTGGATTTCGATTTTTCCTTGCGCGTTGGGGAACAATTTGGTCTGATCCGTGGCTTACGGGTTGACCGCGTCTGGAGTTTGGTATGTCGGAGCGAGAGCCTCCTCAGAAGGGCGCTGCAACCCTGCGGGCATATGGAGCCCTGCTGGTACCCGTGTTAGCGGCCGTGATGGCCTTTGCGACGACGCCTGCGTCTGCGTCGATCCGGCATCACCATAGTCGGGCCGTGGCTATCCCCGCCGGCGCGACGGATCCCGATAAGGATGCGGCGCTGGTGCTCGACGGCGCGACCGGGAAGGTTCTCTATTCGCGCAATGCCGACGCAACGCGTCATCCCGCTTCGCTCACGAAGATGATGACGCTCTACCTGCTGTTCGAGCAGCTGAAGAACGGCCAGATGACCTTGGCGACGCCGCTGCCGGTTTCGGATCACGCGGCGAGTCAGCACCGCACCAAGCTCTATCTGCGTCCGGGCTCGACCATTCCCGTCGAGTCCGCGATTCGCGCGATCGTGGTATGCTCCGCGAACGACGTCGCGGTCGCCATCGCCGAAGCGATCGGTGGAACGGAAGATCATTTCGCCCAGATGATGACCGAGAAGGCGCGTCAGCTCGGCATGACGCATACCTTCTACCACAACGCGTCGGGCCTGCCGGATGATCTGCAGGTGACGACGGCGAACGATCTTTCCATTCTCGCGCGCCATCTCGCGTATGACTTCCCGCAGTATTTTCCCTATTTCTCGACGCGGACATTCACTTGGCACGGCGAGACGCATCAATCGACAGACCATCTGCTCGGCGTCTACGAAGGTGCGGACGGCATCAAGACGGGTTACACCGGAGCGTCCGGCTTCAATCTCGTCTCCTCCGTCGTGCGCGGCGGCGCCCATGTGATTGCGGTCGTCATGGGCGGGCGCACGGCGCGCCGCAGAGACGCCGAGATGATTCACTTGCTCGACGCGACGTTCGCGCGGATCAACCAGAACCCGATGCTCGTCGCCCGCGCCAATGTGCCGTGGCAGAACGTGGCGCAGGACACCCAAGCGAGCCCGGTCATCGCCGGCTTCCAGATCGCGGCCGCCGGCGTCATGCCGCATGCGCAGGACCAGGATCCGAACCTTTCGCACGCGGTCGCCAGCAGCGACCCCGACGACGAATACGCCGCGGAATCCCGCGTCGATCCCGACGAGTTGCCGATCATGCCGGAGCCGGCTCCGCAAGCGCACGCGCCCGCACCGCCGCCGCCTGCGGCTGCGACGCGCACCGCCATGCTGGCGCCGCCGCCCGTGCGCGTGATCCCGGTCCGGGGCAGAGAGCAGACGGTGAAGGCACCCGATTCCATGGTGCCGCAACCCATGCCGCGGCCGCAGATGCCGGTGACGCTGGCTGCGTATCATCCGCAGGCGATGTTGAACGCCGCCGCGCCGAAAGTGCGCCCCATCGCGACCGTCCCGTTGCTCGCCGCGCAATCGCCGCTGAGCGCCCACAACTGGACGATCCAGATCGGCGCCTTCGGCGACGAGACTTCCGCCAAGGCTGAGCTTTCCGCCTATGCCGAACGCTCGATGGACGTGCTGGGCCAGGCCTCGCGCATCGTCATCCCCTTCCAGAGCGTTGATGGCCACACGCTTTATCGCGCACGCTTTGGTCCTTTCGAAGAGCGCGAGGCGCGTGAAGTCTGCGAACGCCTGACCGAACGCGGCCAGACCTGCTTCGCAGCGGTTGCGTCGCGCTAAGTAAGAATCGCGACATCCATCTTTTTTGTCATTACCCGGGGCCGCGCTTTTGCGCGGTATCCGGGTAACCCAACTACATGGTGCAACGAAAATTGGGTCGCCCGGACGCGCTGTCCGCGGCCATGCATGACGTGATCGGGTAGAAGTCACACAGCCGCTGCGCTGTCCGGGATGCCCGGCAATTTCAGCGTGCGCAGGAGCAGCCGCACTTCCTGGCGTGCCGCCACGTGGGACATCGAAAAGCCGGTGCCCAGTCCCGGCTGCGGCAGGTCGAGCATCGTCAGTCCCATGGGAAACAATTCGCGGAAGATCACGCGCTCGCCGAAACCGGGCGCCACGCGGAAACCGATGCGTTGCGAAAGCGTGTCGAGCGCCTTCGACAGCCGCCGCTTGTTGCGCGCCTCCGTCGCCGAGATGCGGTTGCGCATCACCACCCAGTCGAGCGCGGGCTGCTTCGCCATCAGCCGTTTCTTGCGGCATTCCCAGACGAAATCGCTGTAAAGGCTCGGCGCCTTGATCTCGAACGTCTGCGGGTCGATGCGCGCGAGGAGATCGAAATCGACGAAGCTGTCGTTCATCGGCGTGACGAGCGTGTTCGCGGCCGCATGCGCCTGACGCGACAGGAGCGTGTCGCTGCCCGGCGTATCGATGACGATGAAGTCGAATTCTTTTTCCTTCTCAGCAAGCAACTCGGAGAAATTCTTGGCGTCTTCCGCCGCAGCCTCGTCGAGCGATTTCGCCTTCGAGCTCGCGAAAGCGAGCATCACAGGCATGGCGAGTTTCGAATGTCCGCGTGCGCCCCAGTCGGCCCGGTTTTCCAGATGACGCTCGAAACTGCGCTGTCTTGTATCGAGATCGATCGCCCCCACGCGTCTGTCGAGCCGCGCCAGCGCCACGGCGAGATGAACGGCTGTCGTCGTCTTGCCCGACCCGCCCTTCTCGTTGCCGATGACGACGATGTGGGCGCGCCCGCCGCTCATACACCCGTTCCCCTTTTACGGGTGAACAATCAATCCCGCTCGCTTGAAAGCAATGCGGCATTGCCGCCCGCTGCCGTTGTATTCACCGTATAGGCGCGCTCGAGCGCGAAACGCTGGAGATAGTTGGGCCCGCCGGCCTTTGGTCCGGTACCCGACAATCCTTCGCCGCCGAAAGGCTGCACGCCGACGACGGCGCCGATCTGGTTGCGGTTGACGTACATATTGCCGACGTGCATGCGGTCGCGCACATAATGCATCGTCTCTTCGATGCGCGTGTGCAGGCCGAGGGTCAGGCCATACCCCGTCGCGTTGATCGCGTCGCAGACTTCGCCCAGACGATCCGAAGAATAGCGCACGACATGCAGCACCGGCCCGAAGACTTCGCGCTTCACGGATGCAATCGACGGAATCTCGAACACATGCGGCGCGAAGAAGAAGCCGTTCCTGTGCTCGGGTCCGAGCTCGAGTTTGCGCAGGAGTTTCGCATCCCGCATCATGCGCTCGGCGTGCCGTTCCAGCATCTTGCGCGCGTCGTCGTCGATGACAGGGCCGATATCGGTTTCTAGCTTCATGGGATCGCCGAGCCTCAGCTCGTCCATCGCGCCCAGGATCAGATCGAGCATCTTGTCGGCGACGTCGTCCTGCAAATAGAGCACGCGCAGCGCCGAGCAGCGTTGCCCGGCGCTGTCGAAGGCCGACGCAATCACGTCGCGCGTCACCTGTTCGGGCAGCGCCGTCGAATCCACGATCATGGCGTTCTGGCCGCCGGTTTCGGCAATCAGCGCCGCGATCGGGCCTTCGCGGCCGGCGAGCGCGCGATTGATGGCATTGGCCGCTTCCGTCGAACCGGTGAACGCCACGCCCGCAACGCGCGGATCGGCGAACAGCGCATTGCCGATCCTGGGGCCGTCACCCGGCAGAAGGTGCAATGCATCGACGGGAACGCCGGCCTGATGCAGCAGCTTCACGGCGGCCGCGGCGATCAGCGGTGTCTGTTCGGCCGGCTTGGCGAGCACCGCGTTGCCGGCGGCGAGCGCCCCCGCCACCTGCCCCGTGAAGATCGCCAGGGGGAAATTCCACGGCGAGATGCAGGCGAAGACGCCGCGCCCGTGCAGCGTCAGCGCGTTCGTTTCGCCCGTGGGTCCTGGGAGCATCGTCGGACCGTTGAACAAGGCGCGCGCGCGGCCGGCGTAATAGCGCAGGAAATCGACCGCTTCGCGCACTTCGCCCAGCGCATTCGGCAAGGTTTTGCCGGCTTCCCGCACGGCAAGCGCCATCAGGCTCGCGCTGTTCGCCTCGTAGAGATCGGCCGCGCGTTCGAGGATATTGGCCCGCGCGTCGCCGCCAAGCTTGTCCCATGCGATGTAAGCGCCATGCGCCAGCGCAAGCGCATCCGTCGCATCGGCGGCACTCGCTTCGAGGACGTCGCCGATGACACGCGTGAGTTCCGCGGGATCGCGCATGGCCTGCGCGTCGCCGTGCCTGACCTCCCCGCCGATCAGCGGCGCCGCATGGGATGCCGTCTTCAGGAACGCATCCATCTCGGCCTGGATCGGCGCGGTCGCCACCGGATCCGCCCACACGAAGCCCTGCGAGTTCTTGCGATCCGGCAAAAGATTCTCGGGCTTCGGGATATGCGCGCTCCTGTGCGGCACGTGCTTCATCACCTGCTCCACCGGATCGGCGATGATTTCGGAGATCGGCGCTTCCTCGTCGGCCAGACGGTTGACGAACGACGTGTTGGCGCCGTTCTCGAGCAGCCGGCGCACAAGATAGGCGAGCAGATCCTCATGCGTGCCGACGGGCGCGTAGATGCGCGTGCCCGGTCCCATGTGTCCCGCCTTCTTCACATTGCGATAGAGTTCGTAGAGCGCCTCGCCCATGCCGTGTAGCCGCTGGTATTCGAAATCCTTGCGGCCACCCGCGAAGACTTGCACCGCCGACAGCGTATGCGCATTGTGTGTGGCGAATTGCGGGTAGATCGTTTCCTCCGCCAGGAGCGCACGCGCGCAGGCGAGATAAGACGTATCCGTCGCTGCCTTGCGCGTGAACACGGGATAGTCCTTGAGCCCCTGCTCCTGCCCCCGCTTGATCTCCGTATCCCAATAGGCGCCTTTGACGAGGCGCACCGGAATGCGCCGCTGCTGGCGGCGGCCAAGTTCGCCAATCCAGGCGATGACGGGAAAGGCGCGCTTCGAATAGGCTTGTAGCGCCAGGCCCAATCCCTCCCACCGCCACAGCGGCTGCGCCTCGCCCATGGCCGCGAAAATATCGAGCATGATATCGAGCCGCTCGGACTCTTCGGCGTCGATGGTGAATCCGACATTGTGCCGGCGCGCCTCGCCCGCGAGCGCCACCAGCCTCGGCAGGAGTTCGTCGAAAACGCGCTCGCGCTTCGCCCATTCGTAGCGGGGATGCAGCGCCGACAATTTCACCGAAATGCTCGGCCGCTCGAAGGCGGGCGTGAACTGGTCCGGCTGCGCCGCCGCGATGGCGGACAGGGCGTGGCTGTAGGAGGCGTAGTAGCGCTCGGCGTCTTTCTGCGTGTAGGCCGCCTCGCCCAGCATGTCGAAGGAAAAGCGATAGCCGTCCACCATGGCCTCGCGGGACTCTTTCAACGCTTCCTCGATGGTGCGGCCAAGGACGAACTGCTTGCCGAGGATGCGCATCGCCATCGTCACGGCCTGGCGGACGACCGGCTCGCTCGTGCGCGTGACGAGCTTCTTCCAGATGCCTTCGAAATCCCACTTCGCCGTTTCGTCGAGCTTGACCACGCGACCCGTCAGCATGAGCGCGAAAGTGGAGGCATTGACGAATACGGAGTCCGACTTGTTCAGATGCTTCGACCAGTCGCCGCTGCCGATCTTGTCGCGGATGAGCTTGTCCGCCGTCGCGGCATCGGGCACGCGGAGGAGCGACTCCGCGAGACACATGAGGACGACGCCCTCCTCGCTCGACAGCGCATATTCCTGCGTAAAGGCGTCGACGCCGCTGCGGGTCTCGCGCGAGGCACGGATCCGCGTGACGAGTTCGCTTGCAAGCGCTTCGGTCGCGGCGCGTTCCGCTGGTGAAAGCCGCGCTTTAGGGATCAATGCGTCGACGACGGCGTCTTCATCGGCGAGCCAGGCATCGGAGACGACGCGGCGGAGATCGGCAAGGGTCATGAGGGCCTGCTGAGAGGAATCGTGCGGTGCGGGTTCCAGTGCATTTCGACGAGCGTTTTCCCTTCGGGAAAGCGCTGCGGGGTGCCTTATCTCCATTGAAACCACGCGTCAAATCGGACCGGCCGCTGCCTTCGCACAGCCATGCGGGAATTGCCCGGCGAGGCTTGAGGCCGCACCTTAATTGCGCCTGTTCCGCTTTGATTTGGTTCGCGCGCGCTTGCGGGTTGTTGTCGGCGAGGCGGATGCAACGCCGTAGGCCGCCCGCGCCCATGCGGCCAGTTCGTCGGGATCGTCGTAGAGGCGGTCCGGCAGCGCGAACCAGCCGGTGACGACGGTTTCGCCGGTGCTGCGCTTCTTGAAGGTGAACGGTTTGGCACGCTCGGCGAGGAACGCCTTGCGCGTCTCCTCGTCCGTCTTGAAGTAGATCGTGTCGGAGAAAATCATCCCGATCATGATGTCGCCGGAATAGATCCCCTCGCCGCCGAAGAAGCGCTTGAGCACGACCGGACCGAACTCCCGAAAGAGATCGTCGAAGCGGCGCGGATCGGATTTGGCCATGTTCCCCCCGGTGCAATTCGCCCGCAAATACCGGCTCTTAGGCTGCGCGGTTGCATGCATCGCCGACCGCACGCGGCCAGGCCGCAAACAATTGAAGTCAATTCCACCGGCCGGATTTATCGGATGCTTATGGCTTGCGTCCCTATCGTTGATCCCGTTCGGGATAGGAGCGTAGCATGAGGAGGATATTGTTACAGTTTGTCGTTATCGGCGCGCTTGCGATAAGCAGTCCGGGCGCGGCGATCGATCACTCCGCGGGCACGGACACAGCAAATCCAGTCCCGATTGCCTCAGATGCAGGCAAGCCCCACGTGATGCGGATCGCAGACGTGGATGACCAGCTTTCGCACGAGGAGCATGCGGTGATCGCGTTTCTGAGCCTCAAGGCCGAGGCCGAGCGCAACAGGCACTAGGTTCCCGCCGCGCCGGCACATTTGCGGGCCACGACGGATTGGGGCTAAAGCGTGGGCACATGATCGTGCCCGACCAGTTCGTCCGCGCCAATACCGTGCTCACGGCGTCTTCGCTGGTCCCCGAGATTCGCCTGCATCTGGCGACGGAGATCCTTCCGCTCTGGAACAAGACGGAAGACCAGATCGAAAAGAACGGCCTGGCGCCGCCTTACTGGGCCTTCGCGTGGGCCGGCGGACAGGCGCTGGCGCGCCACGTGCTCGATCATCCGGAAACCGTGCGCGGCCGGCGCGTGCTCGATTTCGGATCGGGATCCGGGCTCATTGCGATCGCCGCCGCGAAAGCCGGAGCGTCGTCCGTCCTGGCCGTAGACATCGACGCATTCGCGGTGGCCGCCATCGGGCTCAATGCGCGCGCAAACGACGTCGAGATCGACGTTCGGCAGAAAGATATCCTCGAGCACAATTGCGTCTGGGACACCGTCCTGGTCGGTGATATGTGCTACGAGCGCCCGCTCGCCGAACGGCTGTTGGCGTGGCTCACCAAAGCCTCCGGACAAGGCGCGCTGGTGCTGCTCGGCGATCCGGGCCGCAACTATTTCCCGAAATCAGGCGTCGAAAAGCTCGCGGGCTATCAGGTCGAGACCTCGCGCGACCTGGAAGACCGCGACGTGCGCGCCACGGCCGTCTATCGCCTGATCGCGGGCGCCGGTCCCACGTAACGCGCGCGCGGGCGGATAAGCTTCCGGCTTTCCAGCTGCTCGCTCGCATGCGCGATCCATCCCGCCGTGCGCGCCATGGCGAAGATCGTCGTCTCGCATCCGCGCGGCATGTTGAGCGCATGTCGCATGACGGCGAGCGCGTAATCGCAATTCGGGAACTGCCCGGTCGCTTCGCGGATGCGGTCGGGGATTTCCACCGTGAGGTGCTTGTCGATGCCCGTCTTCACCAGCGCCGCGAACAGGGAAATCGCGCGCGGATCGCCGTCGCGATAGACCATGTGGCCGAAGCCCGGGAACCGTTCGCCCAAGGCCACGCGCTCGCGAATGATAGCAGCTGCATCGCCTGCCAGAAGCGTCTCCAAGAGGCGCGAGGCTTGCGGACCCACGCCACCATGGCGCGGACCCTTGAGCGCGGCGAGGCCCGCGATCATCGCGTCGTAGAGCGAAATGCCCGTCGACGATGCGCAGCGCACCGTGAACGTCGACGCGTTCAATTCGTGATCGGCGAGCAGCACCAGCACGCGACGGATGAGATCGCTGGCGCGCGCATGACCGAGCGCCCAGGCCTGCACGATCTGCTCGTGAACGGGCGCGCTTTTCGGCGGAGTCTGCAGCATCGCGGCGACGACCAGCCGCAGGATTTTTGCGCCCGTGACGGCGCGGCCTTCTGGTGTCGCGTTGAACGCAGCGGGATCGGCGTCCGTCGCCAACGCGAGAACGGCAATCGCACGGTCGATGGGCGCTGCGCGCTCCGTCGCAGCGAGGACCTTCTGCATCGCCGGTGAGATGTGCGGCAGGTTGCCCTTCGCGAACGGATCGGACGTGCGCGCATCCCACAGAAGCGTCGCGGCCTGCTCGAAGGTCGCCGTTTCGGACAGCGTCGTGGCCAGCACCCCGCGATAGACGGGACCGTCTTCCGTGATCGTCGAGACGGAGGAGTCCAGCACCGGCAGGTCGGCGGCCTTGAGCCCCTGCCCTTCGACCAGCGGCGCGCGCCGGTTCTTGAGACTGCGCACATCCTCCGCGCGATAGCGCCGGCCCCGCGCGCCCTCCTCGGTCGGTTCGGAGCGGATCAGTCCGCGGCTCACATAGGCGTAGAGCGTGGCCGGCGAGATCGCGAGTTCGGCCGCGGCTTCCCCGGCGCTGAGGTAGAGGGTTTCTGGAGAATTATTCATGTTGATCAGCCTAATCAAGCTTGATCAATATTGGAAGAGTCTCGATCTTTGTGCAGTGCAACAGGAGATCGAGGATGACCATTCAACCCCGCAAGACCCCCATCGGCCTAGACGGCGTGCCGGCCGCCGAAACCGTGCTCAGCCACGTCGACGGCGAGAAGGGCGAGCTCATCATCGCCGGCAAGTTCGTGGGCGCCCTGGCCGCCCAGACGAGCTTTGAGGGCGTCACCGCCCAGCTCTGGTCGCTGGGGACAGCCACTTCGATCTCAGAGGCCGAAACCCGCCGGGCCCTGGCCGAGGCGCGGATGCGGGCTTTCGAGCGCCTGCCGCATTGGCTGAGCGCGGCAGACGGGCTGTCCGTGGTCGACGGCTTCCGCGTGGGCGTCGCAGCGCTCCGGGCGGAGCACGGCCTCACCCCCGATGCCGTGATCGTCGGCGCCATGCCGGTCATCGCCGCCGCGCTCGTCCGCCGCCGCAGAGGCAAGGCTCCCATAGCGCCCGACGCCGAAAACGGCCACGCCTTTGACACGCTGCGCATGCTGCGCGGTGTCGATCCGTCCCGCGCGGAAGCCGCGGCCCTCGACGCCTATCTCGTCACCGTCAGCGATCACGGCATGAACGCATCGACGTTTGCGACGCGCGTCGTCGCCTCGACCGCGGCCGACCTTTTTGCATCGGTGACGGCCGGCTATTGCGCGCTGACGGGACCGCTGCACGGCGGCGCACCCGAACCCGTGCTCGAAATGCTCGATGCCATCGGCACGCCCGACCGCATCAAGCCGTGGATCGAATCCGCCCTCGACCGCGGCGAACGGCTGATGGGCTTCGGTCATCGCATCTACCGGGTGCGCGATCCCCGCGCCGACGTGCTCAAGCGCGTCGTGGAAAAGCTGGGTTCGAACATGACCGATCTCGGGTTCGCGGCCGAAGTGGAAGCCTATGCACGTGCCGCGCTGAAGGCGCGCAAGCCCGACAGGCCGCTCGACACGAATGTGGAGTTCTTTACGGCGATCCTGCTCGACGCGCTTTCGATTCCCCGCCAGGCCTTCACACCCATCTTCGCGACCGCTCGCTCGGCCGGCTGGACGGCGCATGCACGCGAGCAGCAGCGCACCGGACGGCTGTTGCGGCCCAACTCGCTCTACGCGGGCGAAAGGCCCGAGGCCTGAATTGTATGCGCGCCATTAAGCGGCTCTGAACCATCGCGCGATCGTGCAATTAAATTGCGGGGTTATGCCGATCATTTCGGACGGAGGACCAAAGATAGTCACGCGCTATTGATTGCGCCTTAGGCGCTCTTCTGCAGTATCGTCAATCCCGTATTCGAAGCCATTTGCAGAGGTGGACGACATGATGAAGCGCAGCGTTCTCGGTTCGATTGCGGTTCTGGGGGGCATTGTTGTCGTAGGCCCTGCGCTCGCCGATCCGTCCGGCGATTGCGCCGCTGTCGCACAGGCGAAATATGAAGAGTGGCGGCAACCGAAACTGTTCATCGAGCGCTCGAAGACGTTTGAAGACGGTCACACGACAACGGACTCGATGATCGTCACCGAAAACACCGCCTACTATCGCGAGTCGATGAGGTCCTGGACATCCGCCGGCATGACGGTACGGGAGCGCGCGGTCAGCTCGCCTCAGAAAATCCTGCACGACATGAGGCTCGCCGACTGCACGAAGGGCGCGTCCACAACGAAGGACGGTCAACCGGTGACGGTCTATACGTTCAACTATCTGCCGGGAGACGACGGCACGATCGCGAGCGGCACGTTGTGGATTTCCGATCAGACCGGCCTTCCGGTGCGCGAAGAGTTTTCGCAGAGCGCGCCGCCGCCGGCGAACCCGAAAGTCGCCAAGGCGATCTCGGCAACCTATCGCTACAACGACGACGTCGTCGTGCCGCGCGGCGCCGAACTCGCGGACCGGCTGCGACTCAACAACAACGCCGCGGTTGTTAGGAACATGCAGAGCGGCGGCAACGGAGTGGCCGGCCCGGAACAATAAATTCATGTTCCCGCCGCATCGCTCCCGGTGCGGCGGCCGAGGAATTTTCTGGTGGCGACGGGTCTCGGCCGATGCACCACGAGCGCCTCTGTGCAGGAATCCGGCCGGGCCGTGACGATGTATGCATTCGATTATCTGCCCGACGCCAAAGGTTTCGTCGCACACGGCAAGATGTGGATACCGGATTCCACCGGCCTGCCCTTGCGCGAAGAAATGCAGAATCCCGTGCGGCGCCTCTTCAACACCATGATGTCCGTCCGCGGCATGCGGGGCAGCTTCCAGGTCGGGGGCGGCACGCAATGACGATCCTGCAGGGCTTGACGGGCCGCTCCGCTCCGTGGTTGATTGGAACAAAAGAGGAACGATGCCATGCCCAAAGACGGCGCTCTGGATTATATCGAGCTTCCTGCAACCGACATTCCCGCCACCAAGCGGTTCTACGGGACCGTCTTCGGCTGGAGCTTCATAGACTACGGCCCGGACTATGTGGCGTTCCAGGTCGACGGGCGCGACGGCGGCTTCAATGCGGGCCGCAAGCCCGTGCCAGACAATGGACCGCTCGTCGTCCTTTACGCCAACGATCTCGACACCATGGAAGCAAAGGTTAAAGCGGCAGACGCGCCGATCATCTCGCGCGAAAGCTTCGAAGGCGGACGGCGTTTCCACTTCCGCGATCCGAACGGCAACGAGATTGCCGTCTGGACGAAAACCTAGAGCGCCGCGCGACGCCGCGCCAATCAGCCACAAGTTTCAGGCTGTTGGCGGTCGCACGGCTGTCATGCAATGGTGCCCCGTCGAATTCGCGAGCGCGATGACGCGCCGCATCAAGGGGGCATCGTTAATGGCAGGCCTGTCGGAGAGTCCTATTGCCGAGATCGAAGACAACGACCTGAAGCGGGCGCTCGGGCCGGTTCACCTGATCGCGCTCGGCATCGGCGCCATCATCGGCGCCGGCATCTTCGTCATCACGGGCCACGCGGCCGCCAGCTTTGCCGGTCCGGGTGTGGTGATCTCCTTCGCGATCGCCGGCACGGGCTGTCTCTTTGCCGGCCTCTGCTACGCCGAATACGCCGCGATGATCCCCGTGGCGGGCAGCGCCTACACCTACACCTACGCCACGCTCGGCCGCTTCATGGCGTGGTTCATCGGCTGGAACCTCATCCTCGAATATCTCGCCGCCTCGTCGACGGTGGCCGTCGGCTGGTCCGGTTATTTCAACGACTTCATGAGTTCGTTCGGCTTGCCCGTGTCCAAGGCCTTCGCCTCGGCACCCCTGTGCGTCGCCACCGATGTCCACTGCCCGATCTACGACGCGCATGCGACGGCGATCGATGCGATCCATCACCTCGGCATGACCGGGACCTATTTCAATCTGCCGGCAGTAGCGCTGATTGCACTCGTCACGACCGTGCTCATCGTCGGCGTGCACCTCTCCGCCAATTTCAACAACGCGATGGTTGCGATCAAACTCTGCATCGTCGTGCTGGTGATCGCGGCCGGCCTGCCGCATGTGGTGGCCGCAAATCAGACGCCGTTCATCCCGGCCAACAGCGGCAGCTGGGGACATTTCGGCTGGAGCGGCATCCTGCGCGCGACCGGCGTGATTTTCTTCGCCTATATCGGCTTCGATGCGGTCAGCGTGGCAGCGCAGGAAGCGCGCAATCCGCAGCGCGACATCCCCATCGGCATTCTGGGTTCGCTCCTGATCTGCACCGTCCTTTACATGCTGATGTCCTATGTGCTGACGGGGCTCGCCTCCTACACGACGCTCAACGTCGCCCATCCCGTTTCGATGGCGGTGGAAGCCTTGCCCAGCACGAACTGGCTCGCGCCGATCGTCAATGTCGGCGCCATCGTGGGCCTTGCCTCCGTCGTGCTCGTCCTCATCCTCGGCCAGTCGCGCATCTTCTACGCCATGGGCAAGGACGGCATGATCCCGCCGCTCTTCTGCGACGTGCATCCCAAATTCCGCACACCCTGGAAAGGCACGCTGATCACGGGCTTCTTCGCGGCGCTGCTCGCCGGCGCCCTGCCGCTCGACATCCTGGGCGAACTCGTCTCGATCGGCACGCTGCTCGCCTTCGTGATCGTTTGCCTCGGCGTGATGGTCCTGCGCGTGACGCGCCCCAAGGTCGCCCGGCCCTTCCGCACGCCGCTCGTGTGGCTGGTGGCGCCCCTCGGCATGATCATGTGCAGCGCGATGATGTATTGGCTGCCCATGGACACCTGGCTCCGGCTCGCGGTGTGGACGGTCATCGGCGTGATCATCTTCGTCGTCTACAGCGCACGTCACGCGATGCCGCCCCGGTGGAAGCTCGAAGACGCGCCGGCGGCCGCTGAATAGCCCCCATGACCGACGATACGTTTCTCACGCAGCCCAATTCCGTCATCGCGGAAGAACATCAACTCCACCGCGCGTTGGGTCCGGTCAGCCTTGTCATGATCGGCATCGGCTCGATCATCGGCGCAGGCATCTTCGTCATCGCGGGAACGGCGGCAGCCGAGCATGCGGGGCCGGCGGTCATCCTGTCCTTCGTCATTGCCGGCTTCGGCTGTCTGTTCGCAGGTCTCTGCTACGCCGAATTCGCCTCGATGATCCCGGAATCCGGTAGCGCCTACACCTATGCCTACGCGACGATGGGACGCTTCATGGCGTGGTTCATCGGCTGGAACATGGTGCTGGAATATCTCATCTCGGCGTCCGCGGTTTCGGTCGGCTGGTCGGGCTATTTCGTGAGCTTCCTGCAGGAGTTCGGCTTCAGCTTTCCCGCCGCTTTCACCAACGCCCCGGTCGCCGGAAACGGCTTTCACGATCTTCATCTCACCGGCGCCATCGTCAATCTGCCCGCGACGTTGCTGATCGTGTTTCTCACCGCGTTTCTCGTGGTGGGCGTAAGCGAGTCGGCGCGCTTCAACGCCCTGATGGTGATGGTCAAGACGGGCATCGTCGTTCTCGTGATCCTGTTCGGCGCGCCCTACATTCACCTCTCCAATCTTCATCCCTTCATCCCGCCGAACCAGGGCACGTTCGGCAAGTTCGGCGCCACGGGTATCATGGCGGCATCGGGCATGATCTTCTTCGCCTATATCGGCTTCGAAGCCGTGTCGGTCGCAGCCCAGGAAGCGAAAAACCCGAGACGCGATCTGCCCATCGGCATATTGGGTTCGCTGGCCATCTGCACCGTCCTCTACATGGGCATGGCGCTCGTCCTCCTCGGCATCACGAATTGGCGCACGCTCGACGTGCCCAATCCCGTCTCGTTCGCCGTGTCCAAGATCGGGGCGCTGTCGTGGCTCGTCATGCCCATCAACATCGGCGCGATGGTGGGGCTCGCATCGGTCGTCTTCGTCGGTCTCTACGGCCAGTCGCGCGTGTTCTATTCGATGGCGCGCGACGGATTCCTGCCGCCCGCTTTCTCGGCCGTGCACAAGCGTTTCAAGACGCCCCATCGCGGCACGATCATCACCGGCTTTTTTGCGGCGTTGCTTGCAGCGGCGTTCCCGCTCGACATCCTGGCCGACCTGGTTTCGATCGGAACGCTGCTCGCCTTCGTCGCGGTCTGCGGCGGGATCATGATCCTGCGGCGCACGACGCCCAAGGCAAAGCGGCCGTTCCGCACGCCCTTAGTGTGGTTCACGGCGCCGGCGGGCATCGCCATCTGCGGGCTCATGATGTTCAGCCTCGCCGACGGAACCTGGGTGCGGCTCGTCGCCTGGACCGCCATCGGCATCGCGATCTATTTCACCTACGGCGTCTGGCACGCAGCACCGTCGAAGTGGAAAGTGGCGAACGAGGGCTGAAACGGGCGACGCCGCAATCCCTGCTAACAGGGGCTTGATCAGGGCGTTCGAAAAACCCGGCCGCCGCGCGCGTTCGTATAGCGCAACAGCCATGCGGCTTTCCCGCATTTCTTCGCCCATAGTCATGGACAAAATCAGGGGCAGGCAGGGCAGAATTCGTCCGTGTACATACTATCATGCGAGGAGCGGGGCGCCGCCAAATAGAAAGTTGAACCACAGAGGCACAGAGGCAATGAGATAGCGAGCCTCTCTCCGAAATCGTGCGTCAGTTTCGACGAGATTCTTTGCGCGCGAACGCGCGCAGGCAGATTTCGAAAGCGCCTGCGCCGTCTAAGACGCCCTCGTTATCTCTGCGCCTCACCGCCTCCGTGGTGAATCTTCTTCCCACCGGTCGCGCGCCGTCGAAGGGGATCTCGCCAGGTGCAAACTTCACATTGTCAAAGAACGAACGAGAGTCTGCGCGCGCGGCCGGCGCCTGTGAAGGGCAACATTTGGGGCTCAATGCAGATTCCCGGCAACGAACGTCGGCAGTTCGTTTCCATTTCGGTGCCACCGGCCGCGCGGACGCGTCGGCGTCGCGAAAATCGGACAAACATCGGGACCACGAAACGGACGGCGAATTCGGACCGGCGCCTTCAACGCAATCCAGGAGCCTCCGCCGGTCTCGCGGAGGCGCACGCCGTCGATTAATCACTTTTAAACCATGCCTGACTTATCGAGGGAGCGGAGCGCTTATCTAAAGTGTCAAGAGATGCAACATGTTCGACGCATCGACGCCGACGAAGCGACGGCTCCGTCCGCAATTGCTCGCCGGTTCGACGTCCGGGAGGCCGAACCCGACGCTCCAGGGTGATCGGCCCGACGCGCCCGATCATGTCGCGGCCGCGTATGACGCCGCCGCGCTGTACGACCGATGCCTCAAGGCGGCCCGCTTGGGAAACATCGCCCGCGCACTCGACCTGATCACGCGGGCGTGCTCCGTCGAATGCGTCCCGCCCCAATATCATCGCGTCAAAGCCGACCTCTTGCGGCAGCGCGGAAAGTTCGATCAGGCCATTCGTGTGCTCGAATCGTTGGTCGAACAGAATCCCAAAGACGCCTTCTCCTGGAGCCTTCTGGGCGATTTCTGGGCGGAGCGGAAAGAATTCGATGCGAGCAAACGCTGCTATGAAGCCGCCATTGACCTCGATCCGACCCTGTTGGAGGCCACGCACAATCTGGCGACGGTCCTGCAGCTTTTGGGACACGCCGGCGAGGCCGAAGCCCTTTACCGCAAGGTGATCGGCCGCGCGCCCCATCACCTCGACGCCAATCTGAATTTGGCCGTCGTGCTCAACGGACTCGGGCGCTATGAAGAAGGCCTCTCGATCGTGGACGAGGTTCTCGCGCGCAGTCCGCAAATTGCCAAAGCATGCCTGATCGCATCGGCGATCGAATTCAACAGGCGGCGCTATACCGCGGCCCTGAAGTGGATCGAAGACGCAATCGTGCGCGCGCCCGATCAGATAGGAATATTGACGCGGCGTGCGAACATCTTCTCCAACCTGGGCCGCACCGACCTCGCGCTCGCCGACTGCAACAGCGTTCTCGATCGCCTCCCGAACGATGTGGAGGCACTGCGGCAAAAGGCATTCGCGCTGCGGTCCCTGAATCGGGCGGATGAAGCCCTTGCCGGCCTTCTCCGGGCGGAATCCCTCAGTCCCGATCCTGCAGATCTGGTGGTTGATCGCGCCTGGCTGCTCGCGGAACTGGGCCATAAAGATCAGGCGCTGCAGTTGCTCGACCAAACCCTCGCCGCCCAGCCGGGTCTGGCGAGCGCGCTCGACTGCCGTTCCTTCCTGACGCCTTTGAAGCCCGGTCACCGGGACCTCGCCGTGATGGAGGACATCGTCGGCGACCGCGATGCGCCGATCAAGGACCGCATACGGCTTTCGCTTGCGGTCGGCAGGGCCTACCTCAACGCCGACGACGGCGAAAAAGCATTCCGTTATCTGAACCTCGGCAACGGCCTCAAACGAAATGCAGTCCTGTATGGTCGCGACGCAGAGGAACGGCGGTTTGCCGACATTGCGAGACTTTTCTCGGCCGAGAACATGGCCCGGCTTGCAGATGCGGGGATCGAATCCGCCGAACCAATCTTCGTGTTCGGGATGCCGCGATCCGGCACGACGCTGGTGGAACAAATCATAGCCTCTCACCCCATGGTTCAGGGCACCGGTGAGACGCCCTATTTCGACACGATAGCCAGGACGTCCATCGTCTCGCGCCCGTCGTCGGAGCTTACGCCTGACAGCCTCGCGCTGTGCGGCCATCGCTATCTGGAATCGATCGGCGCGCACGTACCGGCTTCGATGCGCTTCGTCGACAAGACGAACTCCAATTTCCAGTATGCCGGGCCGATCTCGCTGCTGTTTCCGGGCGCGCGCATGATCCATTGCCGCCGCGATGCGCTCGATACGTGCCTGTCCTGCTATGCGCTGCTGTTCGACCATGGCCATGAATTTTCCTACGACCTGGCCGAACTGGGTCATTACTACGGACTGTACCGCCAGCTCATGGCGCATTGGCGAGGTCTGCTCGGTCCCGAGACGTTGCTGGAAATCGACTACGAATCGCTCGTCGATGACACGGAGGCGCAGGTCGGAAGAATCCTGGATTTTTGCGGCTTGCCCTGGGACGACGCCTGTCTTCGGTTCTACGAGACGAAGCGATTGGTGACGACGAGCAGTTTCGATCAGGTGCGCTCGCCGATTTACAAAGGGAGTGCCGGCCGGGCCCGGAGATTCCGTCCGTGGTTGGGCGCCCTGGTGGAGGCCTTGGAGAACGCTCCCGCTAGCGCTCCGAGCGCTTGGGCTTCGACGGTGTCTTCTCCGTCGTGAGCACAACAGACTTTCCCGCTTTGAGGCGCAGCATGCCGAGCGGCTGGTCAATCATCGCGCTGACGGCCAGACCGAAGAAGCTCGAGCGGCTCATACCCAATTCGGCGGCACGCTTGTCAGTGCGTGCGATGAGACTTTTCGGCAGATAAATATTGACCCGCTCGGACGGATCGGGCGGCTCGACGCCGACAGCGAAGAACGCGACGAAGCGCGAACCTTTCGGCAGCACGATCTTGTCGAACGCCGTCGGCTCGGGAAGGGGCTTGTCGCCCTCGGCAAAGGTGCGGACAACCCTCCAAAGTCCGATTTCCGCCTCCTCGATCGCCTCTTCCTGCGAGCGGCCCGCCACGACGCAATCCGGAAAGTCCGGAAACCAGGCGCCGAAAGCACCCTTCGCGCCCTTCTCGAGGACGGCCGGATAAAAACGCTTCGCCATGCTGGACTCCAAGTGTGCGTTTTGCCACACTCGTGAGGAGTGTGTCATTCCCCACAACTTCTAACCCAGCCTCGCGCCGGGGGAAAGAGGAGAGCCCAATGACCGAAGCCGAACTCGCCATTGTCCGCCGCGCCTATGCCATGCAGGTCCTGGCCGGGGTCGGTGTCGTCAATTCCCGCGTCGAGGATGCGTTCGCGGCCGTCAAACGCGAGGACTATCTCGGTCCCGGCCCCTGGCAGATCTTCCGTTGGGGCATGACCTATCGTCCGACACCTTCGGCCGATCCGGTTTATCTTTATACGGACGACCTCGTGGGGATCATCCCGGAACGGCGCCTCAACAACGGCCAGCCCCAGTATCACGCCCACCTGATTCACCAGGCAGCGCCTGCTCCGGGCGAGCACGTCGTCCACATCGGCACCGGCACCGGGTACTATACGGCCGTCATGGCGCATCTCGTGGGACCGAACGGACGCGTGACAGGGATTGAGTTCGACCCGGGCCTCGCCGCCCGGACGCGTGCGAACTTCGCGGACAGGACAAACGTCGCCGTCATCGAGGGCGACGGCGCTGCGGCAAGCTTCGATCCGGCCGACGTCATCTATGTGAACGCCGGCGCTACGCGTCCTGCCGATCAGTGGCTCGATCGCTTGCGCGACGGCGGCCGGCTGATCCTGCCGCTGACCACAGACAAGGCCTTCGGCGACCTCGACCGCACCCCTAACCAGATGATCAACCAGGGTGCCGTCTTTCGCATCGAAAGGCGCAGCGAAGCCTATCTCGCCAAAGTGGTTTCGGCCGTGGCGATCATCCCCTGCGAAGGCACGCGCGACGAGGACTCCGAAAAGGCGCTCGCCAAGGCGCTGGCCGGCGGGCGGCTCAACGAAGTGACGCGGCTCTATCGCCACGAAAACGTGCCGGACGAAGATTGCTGGCTCAAGGCGCCGGGATGGAGTTTGGCGTATCGGTAAGGCCGCCTGTTACGGAAGCCGTGTCATGGCCCGCATTTGCGGGCCACCCCGTTGAAATGAGACGATATCCTACGGAGCGAAGAAGACATATCCTTGGTAGGGTGCGGTGTCGTCACCTGGGTGGCCCGCATTTGCGGGTCATGACAAGTGTGTTTTTGATCCCGCTTATTCGTCGCCCGCCTCACCCCTTGCGAAGCCCCGCCAATCCCGCGATGACTTCGAAATGACCTACCGCTCCCTCCGCGACTTCATCGCCAAACTCGAAGCCGAAGGCGAGCTCGTGCGCGTCACCGAGCCCGTCTCGACCGTGCTCGAGATGACGGAGATCCAGACGCGGCTTCTCGCCGAGGGCGGTCCGGCGGTGCTCTTCGAAAATCCCATCAAAGCCGACGGCACGCGCTCCGACATGCCGGTGCTCGTCAATCTCTTCGGCACAGTCAAGCGTGTGGCGATGGGCGTCACCATGGGCGGCGTCGAGCGGCGCGACGGACCTTCGCTCCGGGAAGTGGGCGAAATGCTGGCGCAGCTCCGCCAGCCCGAACCGCCGCGCAGTCTTATCGAAGCGATGGAGTTGCTGCCGCTGGCGAAGACTGCCATGTCCATGAAGCCCAAGACCGGCGGCGGCGTCTTCGGCGGCACGCCGGCCTGCCAGCAGATTGTGCTCAAGGGTGCCGACATCGATCTCGCAAAGCTGCCCGTTCAGACCTGCTGGCCGGGCGAGCCCGCGCCGCTTATCACCTGGCCGCTGATCGTCACCAAAGGTCCCGGCGACGCGCGCGAAGACAATTTCAATCTCGGCATCTATCGCCTGCAGGTGATCGGAAAGAACCAGACGCTGATGCGCTGGCTGAAACATCGCGGCGGGGCGCAGCATCACGCGCGCTGGGGCAAAGAAAAACGCGAGCCGCTGCCGGCGGCGGCCGTGCTCGGCGCCGATCCCGGCACCATCCTCGCGGCCGTCACGCCCGTGCCCGAAACATTTTCGGAATATCAATTCGCGGGCCTTTTGCGCGGCCAGCGCGTCGAGCTCGCGCCTTGCGTGACGCAGCCGCTGCTCGTGCCGGCGGAAGCCGAGATCGTCATCGAAGGCGAAGTCTCGCTGTCGGATTATCGCGACGAAGGCCCCTATGGCGACCACACGGGCTATTACAATTCCGTCGAGCAATTCCCCGTCTTCACGGTGACGGCGATCACCATGCGCCGCGATCCGATCTATCTTTCGACCTTCACGGGACGCCCGCCCGACGAGCCGTCGATCCTCGGCGAAGCGCTCAACGAAGTGTTCATTCCGCTGCTGACACAGCAATTCCCGGAGATCGTCGATTTCTGGCTGCCGCCGGAAGGCTGTTCCTATCGCATCGCCGTCGTCAGCATGAAGAAGGCCTATCCCGGCCACGCCAAGCGCGTGATGATGGCGGTGTGGTCTTACTTGCGCCAGTTCATGTACACGAAATGGGTGATCGTCGTGGACGACGACATCGACGCGCGCAACTGGAAAGACGTGATGTGGGCGATCTCGACGCGCATGGATCCGGCGCGCGACATCACGCTCGTCGAAGGCACGCCCATCGACTATCTCGATTTCGCCTCGCCCGAGTCTGGCCTCGGCTCGAAGATCGGGCTCGACGCCACCAACAAATGGCCGCCGGAGACGAAACGCGAATGGGGCCGCGAAATCCGCATGGACGACGAGATCGTGCGCACCGTTACGGAGAAATGGGCGCGGCTGGGATTGCCGGGCAGCGGCAGGCCGATCTGGAAGTAGCGGTGTCCTACGTCGGCCGCTTCAGCCAGTTGATGAAGCAGTCCATCAGGCCGTACTCCTCGAAATAGTCCAGAAACACCCATTGCCCGTGCGCGTTCAGCTCGAGGAACACCAGCTCACCGGTCTGCCTGTCGATCAGAAAGTCGTAGCGTCCGAAGCAGATGGCGATGTCGTCGGAAAGCGATGCGATTTTTTCGGCGACGCCGGCGTCGAGATCGATCGGGATCCAGTCTTTCCTGAAGGGATCGGAAGATTGCGCGACCCGCCAGTCCAAGCCGTTCAGGTCCGCCCTGCTTCTCTTGAACGCAAAGCATCGCCGGTCCAGCGAGACGATGCGGCAGGCCGATGCGGCGGTCCGCTTCACCGCGTCTTCCAGCTGAGATCGGGATTGAACTCGGTCATCGCCGCCGCGATTTTCGTCGTGTCGGGCCCGAGGTTTTTTTCGAACACGATGCCTTCCTGGTTGATGACGAACGTCATCACGCCGGAATCGCCGTACTTTGCGGGAAACGCGATCAGCGCGAAGCCTCCGGTCATGCGCCCGCCAACGACGTAGTCGCGCGCGCCGCCCGGCGCCGCCGCCCCCTGGCGCGTGAGGATCTTGTAGAAGTAGCCGTAGTAAGGCGCGTGCTCGCCATTTGCGGGCTGGCCGTAACCTTCGGCGCGGGCATGCGCCATCTGCGGGCCGATGGGGCTCTGCTTTTCGCCCGCGCTGACCGGCCAATAAAGACCGTCATGCATGCCCGGGCTGCTGACGAACTTCTGCGCGTATTCGAGCGGCTTCTTGTCGGCCTGCATGTCGGCGGCATAGTCGCGCTGCGCCAGAACGTAGTGGCGGCACACCTCCATCGCGTTCAGCTCGTTGCGGCCGATCCGGCGGTTGAGGATTTCCTGGGCGCCGGCCTGGGTGTCGAAATGCCAGACGCCGGCCTCGCGAACGATCGGAATCGGAAAGGGCCATTGTTCCGTACCGACGATCAGCGTCGCCTTGTCCGTAGAATCGCGCAGAATTTTGCTGCCCTCGGCATAATGCGCGACGAACCGCGCGCGGGCTCTCCTGTCTTCGATCGTGTCGCCGGAACTGATCAGGTCGCGGCCGGCGGGACCGAAAATCTTGAGCATCTCGGCCGTATCATTGTCGCGGGATGCCGCGATGAGGGCGCCGACGGCGCTTTCAGGACTGGCAAAGGTCTCCGGCTTGTCGCCAGCCGCCTTTGCCGGCGCCGCGCTCAGGCACACGGCGACCAGGCCGGCTGCCAGAAACAGATGCTTCAAACGAGCCGGGAGAGTCGTGTTCATGGCAATGTGATCCTTGTGAGTGAGCGGATGGTTTGCAGCGGCGATCATGGTCTTCCGCGCCCCCCGCCACTTCTGCCACCGCCGCCCATGCCGCGCGGTGCACCGCCGGATATGCCGCCGCGACTGGATTGTCCGCGCTGCGACTGAATCCGGGTGTCGTGTCCCGAACCGAAATCCCCGAAGGCGGGCGCTGTCGCGCGGCCGGACTCGAACGGCGCACCCGTCCCGCTCTCGAAGCCGCGGAAGGATTGGCGTTCGTTTTGCTGGGGGCGATATTGCTGGACGTTGCGGGGATCGCGATAAGGAACGCCCGCGCGATGCGTCGGATCATGCTGCCAGACGTCGCTTCCCTGATGACTCGGCACCGCCGGCTCATGACCGGAGCGGAACTGGTCGTACCGGCCACGATTGATCCGCAGCTGATGGCCGCGCCAATCGAAATAGCCCCAATCCCAATACCCCCACGGCAGGAAGATTCCGACGCCGAAGGCGAGTCCGTAATCGTCCGGGCCGCAATAGCCGACCCACGGCGAATAATAGTACGGCCCATAGATCGGATAGGGCCACGCGCCATAGGCGCACCACGGATCATACGTGGGAACGTAAATGATGTCCGACGGCGGCGGCGATATCGTGACGTCGTCGCCGTCGCTCGCCACGGCTTGTTGCGGCGATGGTTTGAGCGTGCCCTGGACTTCGGCGCGATGCCGCATCCTCTGCACCGCATCCATGACATCGCCCTGCTGCGCGAGAAACGCCTCGCCCAGGCGCTCCGTCCATTCGAGATGGCTGTCCATCATCTGCAGGACTTCGGGAAACGGCACCAGGGCTTTGACGCTCGGATCCCAATCCTTGGCCGCGAGCGCATTGGTCAGCGCGTCGCCCTGGAGTGCGGCGTTCGTCGGGTCCGCGGTCCAGCGCTGCGCCTCGACGACTTCGAGCGGATAGGTCGAAGCGGTCAGCACATCGGCGAGCAATGCGTCGTCATAGAGCGCGATCGGCGCCACCAGCGGATCCAGTTGCTGTTGCGTCAGCGACGGCGCCTGTTGGGTCGGCGGCGGCGCATTCTGCGCAATGGTGGCGGACGAAACGATCGCCACGGCACATATCGAGGCGGCAACGGCATAGGGCCATTTCATGATCGGAAATTCCTCGGTTCGCTCTCGAAATTCGCCTGAACTATTCGCATGGCCGACGACGCGCTGCGTTGACCGACGTCAACGCGCCGCGGCCCGATACCTTTTGATACAATTCAGCGGCTGTCTGGATTCTTGTCGGCGAACCGCACCGCTTCCGTCTTGCGGCAGGAGGCGGCCGGGAATGGGACGAATCGCGATGGGATCAATTGGTGCGAAATTAAGGCGCTGAGCCTCGCGAGCCATGACCTTGCGGTTGGATGGGCCCACCACCTTACGTCTGTGGCTTTCACCCCCCGCCTGTGGTTAGCTGGAAGTCGGAGGGAGCGTCCGTCTGTTAAAGGGGTGCGCTCAATGCGTTCTTCAAAGCTTTTGATCGGCGGCCTCGTTTCGGCCGCTCTTGTTATTGCGCCGATGGCTTCGGCAGAGGCCGGCTGGCATGGCCATCATGGCTACTATCGCCATGGCGGGTGCTGGTTCGTCGGCTGCGTGGTCGGGGCCGTTGTGGGCACAGCGGCCGTGGTCGCCACAGCCCCCTTCGCCGTAGCCGGAGCCGCCCTTGCCGGACCGCCGCCGCCGCGCCCCTATGGGCCGCCGCCGGGCTATTACGGTCCCCCGCCACCCGCCTATTACGGCCCCCAGGGCTACTATCCGCCGCCGGGTTACGGCCCGCCGCCTGGCTATGGACAGGCCCCGGGTTATGGTCCGCCGCCCGCGCAAGGCCAGTACGGCCCGCCGCCCGGTTACTGACGCCGCCGAATCGTGCGCCCGGCGACACCTGCCGGGCGCCATTCGTCGCACGCCCTGAGGGGCCGAATTTGTAATTCCCCGTCCGCTTGACCATCAACAGAATCCCCCTACACATGACGCGCCTCTGAAGGGGACCCCGCATGCGTTTGCTGTTTCAGTCGTCCTATTACGCGTTTGGATTCTACACGGCGCTCAACGCGCTCATCATGCTGGTGCTGGGCATTCTCGTGACCCGCGCGCGAGTGGTGACGCAGACGGAGATCGGCGATGGCGGCAAACCGGCGATGGCGGGGCCGCTGCGCGCGCATGCCAACAACACCGAATATGTGCCGATGGCGCTTCTGCTGATGTGGGGGCTTACGACGCCGCTCGGCGCCACGATCTGGTTGGTCCATGGCGTCGGCATACCTCTGACGCTCGGCCGTCTGCTCCATGCGCTCGGCCTGTCGCGCTCGACCGGCGTTTCCACCCTCAGGTTCCTCGGCATCATTCTGACCTGGATCGCCTATATTGTAGGGATCGTGGGCCTGCTCTATGGCGTTTTCTTCGTGCAACCGACCGCGTCCTGATGGTGGCGAAGCACTACGATCCGCAAGGCGTTCTGGAAAAGCTGATCCGCGCGGCCCGCGCTGCGGGCGCGGATGCGGCTGACGCGCTGCTGGTCGAAAGCGTGTCTTCGAGCGTCTCCTATCGTCTGGGCAAACTCGAAGACGTCGAGCGCGCCGAATCCGCCGATCTGGGCTTGCGCGTCTTCGTGGGCGAGCGCGTGGCGTTCGTGTCGTCGACGGACCTCAGTCCGCGCGGCGTGGGCGAATTGCCGGAACGCGCCGTCGCCATGGCGCGGCTGGCGCCGGAAGACAAATTCGCAGGCCTTGCGCCGGCCGATCGCCTGGCGAAGACCTATCCCGATCTCGACATCGAAGACAGGAGCGAACCAAGCGCCGATCTTCTCGTCGAGCGCGCGCGCGCCGTCGAAGGCGCGGCCATGGCCGTCGAAGGCATCACCAATTCGGAAGGCGGCGGCGCGAGCTTCGGCCGCTCCGCGATCGCGCTCGCGACCAGCAACGGCTTCTTCGGCCGCTACGCCGCGACGAGCCACAGCATCGGCGTCTCCGTTGTGGCCGGCGAAGGCACCGGCATGGAGACCGATCACGACAGCGCCAGCGCGCGTCACGCGGTCAACCTCGAAGCCGCGGAGATCGTGGGCCGGCGCGCCGGCGAGCGCACGGTGGCACGCCTCAATCCGCACAAGATGAAGTCGAAGGCGATGCCGGTCGTCTTCGATCCGCGCGTCTCGGCCGGTCTCATCGGTCATTTTGCCGGAGCCATTTCCGGCGCCTCGATCGCGCGGGGCGTGAGCTTCCTGAAGGACAAGATGGGCGAAGCCGTGTTCGCGCCGAACATCACCATCATCGACGATCCGCATCGGCTGCGCGGGCTGCGCTCGAAGCCGTTCGACGGCGAAGGCGTGCGCAATCATCGCACCGCGCTCATTCAAGGCGGCGTGCTGAAGACGTGGTTGCTCGACTGCGCCAGCGCCAAACAATTGGGTCTGCAGACGACGGGACATGCGGCGCGCGGCACGGGCGGCCCGCCCTCGCCGTCCACCACCAATCTCTACATGGAGCCCGGCAAGGTCGAGCCGCGCGTCCTGATGGAAGACATCCGCGAAGGCTTCTACGTCACCGATCTGATGGGCATGGGCGTCAACGGTGTGACCGGCGACTACAGCCGCGGCGCCGCTGGTTTCTTCATCGAAAACGGCAGGATCTCCTATCCCGTCGCGGGCGTGACCATCGCGGGCAATCTGAAAGACATGTTCCGCCATCTCGTGCCGGCCAACGACCTCGTCTTCCGTTACGGCACGAACGCGCCGACCCTGCGCGTCGAAGGCATGACCATTGCGGGAAGCTGACGACCTCGCCCTCATCACCGAAGCCGCGCAAGGCGCGGGCGAAATCGCAAGATGCTTTTTCGGCGGCACGTTCAAGCAGTGGGACAAAGGCAAGGGCGAACCTGTCACCGAAGCCGATCTCGCCATCGACCGTTACTTGCGCGAGCGATTGACGGCGGCGCGGCCCGACTATGGATGGCTATCGGAAGAATCCGTCGACAACGAAGAACGCAAGGCGACGCAACGCACCTTCATCGTCGATCCCATCGACGGCACGATCGCCTTCCTCAAAAGCAAGCCGCATTTCACCCACGCACTCGCCATCGTCGAAGACGGACGGCCCGTGGTCGCCGTTGTGCTCAATCCGATCACCGGGGAATGCTTCCGTGCGCAAGCCGGCCGCGGCGCGACGCTCGACGGCGAGCCGGCGCATGCAAGCCTGCGCCATATGGTCGAAGGCTGCCGCATGCTGGCGCCGAAAGCGCTGTTCGAGCATCCGGGCTGGTCGAGCGCGCCCAACGTCCCCTGGCCCCCCATGCATGTCGAGCAACGAAACTCGATCGCCTATCGGCTCGCACTCGTGGGCGCCGGCCTGTTCGATGCCGCGATTTCGCTGTCGAGCAAGCACGATTGGGACCTGGCCGCGGGCGATCTCATCGTGCAGGAATCCGGGGGCCGGATCACCGACCACCGCGGCCAGATTTTGCGCTACAATAATGCGGTGCCGATTCAGCGTTCGATGGTCGCCGCGGGGCCTTCGCTTCATCCGCTGCTGATCGAGCGCACGCGACGCTTGAATCTGACGGAACGCTGAGGACGGACATGGAAGAGGAAAAGCCGAAACAGCTCCTTCACCTCGTGTTCGGCGGCGAGCTCGTCTCGACCGACTCGACCGAATTCAAGGACCTGTCGAAACTCCGAATCGTCGGCATCTATCCGGACTACAAGTCCGCCTACGAGGCCTGGCGCGGAGCCGCGCAGGCGACCGTCGACAATGCGCAAATGCGCTATTTCATCGTCCACATGCACCGCCTGCTCGATCCGGCCGCTTAACCATTGCCGCCTACCCCCTCAGCCACCCGCCATGCTAGACAGGGCCGTCCATGACCGCCCGACCGCGATGCCGCCGGCACAATTGAACGATTTGAGAATTCTGCGCCGTCTGGCGCGAGACTATCTCGGCCGCCGCAAAGGCGCGTTGGCGGTCGCCGTCGTCTGCATGGTCGTGGCCGCAGCGATGAACGGACTGATTGCATGGATGCTCGGTCCCGTCGTCAAGCAGATATTTCTGCAGAGAAATCTGCAAATGATCATCGGCCTGCCGCTGGCGGTAATCGCCATCGTCGTGGTCCGGGCGCTGGCGACCTTCTGGCAGGAAACGACACTCACGGGTATCGCCGAACGCGTCGTTTCCGACGTGCAACGCGACATGCTGGCAAGCCAGATCCGTCTCGACATCGCCGCCTTCAGCGATGTGCATTCGGGAGAACTCGTTTCGAAGTTTCTCTATGATGCCACGCTTCTGCGCGGCTCCATCACGCGCAGCATCCCGACGCTCGGCACGCAGTTCCTCACGCTGATCGCGATGGCCGGCGTGATGATCTACGACGATTGGCAGCTAGCGGTGATATCCGTCGTGCTGCTCCCGCCGGTCGCCTGGGTGACCGGCACGCTCGGCCGTTCCCTCAAGAAGTCGTCGCAACGGAGCATGGAGGAAACGAGCAGCCTCTCACGAACGTTGAGCGAAGCGCTCGCCGGCCGACGCATCATCAAGGCCTACAATCTCGAAGCTCACGCGGTCGAAAACGCCGACGTCCGCATCCAGGCGCGCCTTCGCTACATCTTGCGTGCCGTGCGCTCGCGTGCGGCCGCAGTCCCCGCGACCGATCTCATTGGCGGCGTCGCAATTGCTCTGACCTTCGCGTTCGCCGGCTACCAGACGCTCCACGGGCAGCTGACCATCGACAAGTTTACATCTTTTGTGGGCGCCATGCTGCTCGCGCAGCAGCCAGTCCGCATGCTGAGCCAGCTTTGGACAATCCTTGCCGAGGGCAGCGCGGCAGCCAATCGTATCTTCGTCGTCATCGACCAGCATCCGAAGATCGTCGATACCCCTGGTACGCGACCTCTTCTCGTCGCAGCCGCGGCGATCCGCTTCGACAACGTCAGCTTCGGCTATCATGCGGATGCCATCGCCCTCGATCGCGTCACACTCGACATTCCTGCCGGCAAGAAAGTGGCACTGGTGGGTCCTTCCGGCGCCGGCAAGAGCACGATCTTCAATATCCTGCTGCGCTTCTACGACTGCGATTTCGGAACCGTCACGATCGACGGCCAGGATATCGCGCATGTCACGCTGGAATCGTTGCGCAACAACATCGCGCTTGTCACGCAGGAATCGATCCTGTTTGACGAAAGCGTTGCCGACAACATCGCACTCGGTCGCAAGGGTGCCACGCGCGAGGAGATCATCGAAGCGGCGCGCAATGCTGCGGCCGACGGATTCATCCGCGAATTGCCGGACGGCTATGAGACGCGCGTCGGCGAAGGCGCTCTGAAACTGTCCGGCGGCCAACGTCAGCGGCTCGCCATCGCGCGCGCGATGCTGCGCAACGCACCGATTCTTCTACTGGACGAAGCGACGTCCGCGCTGGACACGGAAAGCGAGCGCCAGGTGCAGGACGCGCTGGCGCGGCTCATGACGGGCAAGACGACCATCGTTATCGCCCATCGCCTGTCGACCGTGCTCGATGCCGACCGCATCTACGTCATGGATCGTGGTCGCGTAGTCGAAGCCGGCACGCATGCCGAGCTTCTCGCGCGCAAGGGACTCTATGCGCGGCTCTATCAGCACGATTTTCGCGACGAACAAGACGAAGAGCCCATGGCCATCGGCGCGTGAATGGCGACGCAACTTCCTTTTTCCCTGCGGGCCTATCGCTACGCGACCGGCGCACTCGAACCGATCGCCCCGCTGGCGCTTAGGCGGCGCGCGCGCCGCGGCAAGGAAAACCCCGCGCGAATCTCCGAACGGCTGGGCTTTCCGTCACGCACGCGGCCGGACGGCACCCTGATCTGGATCCACGGTGCGAGCGTGGGCGAATGCCTGGCCGTGTTGCCGTTGATGGACGCGCTTCTGGCGAAGCCGGGACGCGCAGTTCTGATGACGAGCGGCACGGTCGCTTCCGCCGAGATGATGACGGAGAGACTGCCCGGCGGAGCTTTCCACCAGTTCTCCCCCGTCGACACGCCACAGGCGGTGGCGCGCTTCCTCGACCACTGGCGTCCGGATGCCGGCCTCTTCGTCGATTCCGAAATCTGGCCCAACATCCTCATCGCCGCCGCGAATCGGGGCACGCGCCTGGCGATCATCAACGGACGCATGTCGGAGAAATCGTTCGGCGGCTGGCTGCGCGCGAAGCGGATGGCGGCGAGCCTGCTCGGGCTGTTCGACATCGCGCTGGTCCAGGACAACGAGACGGCGAGCAGGTTGAAGAGCCTGGGCGCGCGCGCCGTGGACGTGACCGGCAGCCTGAAGGCGGATTCTCCGCCCCTGCCTGCCGATACGTACGCCCTTGACATGCTTCGCCGCGCGATCGGCACGCGTCCGGTCTTCCTCGCGACCAACACGCATCCCGGCGAAGACGAGATCATCCTCGGCGTTCACGATCGCCTGCGCCGGACATTTCCAACGCTTCTGACGATCGTCGCGCCGCGTCATGCGGAGCGTGGCCGCGATATTGCCGCTTTGGCCGGGCCGCGGACCCACGCCCTGCGTTCGCAGGCGCAGGTGCCCGATGCGGACACCGAGATCTACATCGCCGATACGATGGGCGAGCTTGGCCTCCTCTACCGGCTCGCACCCTTCGCCTTCATCGGCAAAAGTCTCGGCGCACAGGGCGGGCAAAATCCGCTCGAGCCCGCGCGGCTCGGCGTCGCCGTGCTGGCCGGTCCGTATACGGAGAATTTTCGGGAGGCTTATGACGCGATCATTGCCCGTCAGGGCGCAGGCCGCGTCGCGACGGCGGATGAACTTGAAGAGCTCGCATTACAGCTTCTGAACGATCCTGCGCGCGCGCGCGTGCTCGGTCATGCTGCGGAGAATGCCGCGTCGCAACTCGGCGGCGCCCTCGAGCGCACGCGGCTTGCCGTCGAAACCATGTTGCAGACCCATGCGCGCCCCTGAGTTCTGGTCGCGCCCTTCGCTTGCCGCCGCGGCGCTTTCGCCCGCCGGCTGGTTCTACGGCGCCGTCACCGACTGGAAGCGCACGCATGCTTCGCCGTACCGCGCCCGTGCGAAAGTCGTCTGCGTCGGCAATCTGACGGCAGGAGGATCCGGCAAGACACCAGTGGTCGAAGCCATCGTCCGCAACCTGAAGGCGCGCGGCCTGTGCGTGATGATCCTGTCGCGCGGCTATGGCGGCCGGTTGTCCGGTCCGGTGTTGGTAAACCGCGAGGCGCACGACGCCGCCGATGTCGGCGACGAGCCGCTGCTTCTCGCCGAAATCGCTCCGGTGGTCGTCGCCCGCGACCGCCGCCGCGGGGCTATCCTCGCCGACGCGCAGCGCGCGGACGTTGTCGTGATGGATGACGGCTATCAGAACTTCGCACTGCAAAAGGACGTCGCCATCGTTGTGGTTGATGCGGAGAAAGGCTTCGGAAACGGCCGCATCATCCCTGCGGGCCCTTTGCGGGAATCCGTATCGGGCGGACTTGCGCGGGCCGACGCGGTCGTGCTTGTCGGCGATGGCATGCCTGCGCTACACGGATATTCAGGGCCGGTCCTGCGGGCGAAGCTCGTGCCGCGCGGCGGCGAGACGCTCGCCGACCGCAAAGTGATAGCCTTCGCCGGCATCGGGCGGCCGGAGAAGTTTTTCGGAACCTTGCGCGATATGAATGCCGAAGTCATCGAGGCGCACGCATTTGCGGATCATCACGCCTTCAATGCGGGCGAAATGACGCGATTGAAGACGGCAGCAAAAGAAAATAGCGCCGTGCTGGTCACCACCGAGAAAGACTATGTCCGTCTCACGCCTGCGGATCGCGAAGGTATTGCCGTGCTTCCGATCGAGGCGAAGTTCGAAACGGCGCTCGACGGCATATTGAAAAAAGTGATGGTATGAGCGACGCGCTTCCGCCCCTGCCCCCGATGAAGCCGCTGGAAAAGCTCCGCTATGGCGCGGAAGCTGCCGCGTTCTTCGCGTTCATGGGGCTATTTCGCATTTTGGGCGTCGATCGCGCATCCGCACTTGGCGGTTTCATCGGCCGCAACATTTTTTATCGGACAGGCGTCACCAAGCGCGCACGCGTGAATCTTCGCGCCGCCTATCCGGACATGAGCGATGCGGAGATGAAGGCGATAATCTTGGAGATGTGGGACAACCTCGGACGCACGATCGCGGAATACGCCCATCATGACAAGATGACCGCGAAAGGCCCCGACGCCCGCATCGAGATCGTCAATCTCGACATCCTCGAGCGCGCGGCCGCGAAGGGCAAAGGCATCGAATTCGTCTCCGGCCATTTCGCCAATTGGGAGACGATGCTGCATGCGGCGCGGCAATACGGCTATGAAGGCGGCCTGGTTTATCGTCCGGTCAACAATCCCTATATAGACCGCTACATCATGCGGCAGCGGACAACCTATGGCCCGAGCGAGGCGATCAGCAAAGGCGTGCAGGGTACGCGGCGCATCTTCACGCTGCTTCGAAGCGGCAAATCGATTCTCATCCTGGTCGATCAGAAAACGAACGAAGGCTTGTCCGTGCCTTTCTTCGGTCGTGACGCGATGACGACGCCCGTGCCGGCAGCCGTTTCGCTCAAGCTCGGCGCAGCCATGCTACTGGTGACGAACGAGCGCATGGGCGGCGCGCGCTTCCGCATGACGATCCACGAACCGCTTACCGTCGAGCCGTCCGGCGATCACGACCGCGACGTGCTGGCGCTGACGACGAAGCTCAACGCGGCACTCGAAGCGGTGATCCGCAAGCGTCCGTCGCAGTGGCTGTGGATTCACCGCCGCTGGCCGAAGGACGGCGACAAGCCCTACACGCGCCGCGCGCTTGAGGCTCAGGATTTCGGCGGCGCGGGTGTGCGCGTGGAGCGCGAAGGGTCGAGTTTGACCTGAAACCAGTTCATCGCCCAATGCAGATGCGGGCCGGTGGCGCGGCCCGTCATGCCGACAAGGCCGATCACCTGTCCGCGCGTGACGCGCTGGTTGGCCTTCACCAGCAATTTGCTCTGGTGGATATAAACGGTCGAAACGCCGTGGCCGTGATCGAGAAGCGTGATACCGCCGTCGAGATAGAAGTCGGGCTGCGCCAGCGAGACGATGCCGTCGGCCGGCGCATGGATCGGCGTGCCCTGCGCGGCCGCGATGTCGACGCCGAAATGCGGCTCCCTGGGTTCGCCGTTCAGGATGCGCTGATTTCCCCATGTGCCGCTGATGATGCCGGCGACGGGCCAGTCGAAGGCGTCTGCGAACCAGGATTCGCCGGTGTCCCGCATGCGCGCATGCGCGATCTCGGCGCCTTCGCGCTTGATGCGTTCGATCACATTGGCCGGTGGCGTAACGTATTTCTCGGGCAGGCCGGTGATACGCTGGATTTCGTACATGCGCACTTTGGGCGTGACGGACTGCGTTTCCATCGTGCCGTCCGAAAAGCGCGCGGCGATCTTCGTGGGCTTGGTCTGGTTGTATTCGAAGCCGAAAGCAAAGAGGCCCTGCGGCGAGACGCGCACGGGCACACTGTCGACGGTCACGCTAGCGCCCGCCTCGGTCCTGCCGATGACGAGACTGCCCTGCTCCAGCGGGCCGGAAAAACTCAAACGGTTCGGTTGGGCGAAGACGGCGCGCGAGCAAGCAAACGCGACGGCCGTGCCGGCGAGGAAAGCGCGTCTGACGATCACTGGGGGGTCCGTCCCGTTTCCTGGAACCGCTTCAGCGCCAGCGTCGGGCTCGCATAGGCTTCCTGAAGATCGACGCTCCAGTACCGAAGCGACTCGAGCGGGATTTGGACGCCGCTGACGGCGCAGAGGACGAAAGATCCGGCCCGGATAATCCGGTACTCGCCGTCGAGATATTCGACTTCGGCGAGGCCTGCCGGGCGAAAATCGCGTTCGATCTGGTTCATGAACTGCCTCTCCTGCGCCGGAACTTAGCCCGCCAAAGGCCCGGGTGCGACTGAATTTACAGCAAGGTGCCCTGATCGTCTTTTGCCTTCCGGCGCTTGGCGGGCTTTGTTCCGGCGGCCTCTCCACCTTCCGTAGCGACGGCCTTTACGTCGCCATCCGCGAAGATGATGGTGAGCCTCTCTCCTGAACCAATCGTTGATGCCCGGCGACGGACGTGATCGTCGGCGCCGCGAACGAGCGCGAACCCGCGCTCCAGGGCGGCCCGGTAGCTCACCCCGTCCAGCAGGCGGGTGATCGCGGTCAGATGCTGGCGCTCGCGGATCAGACGCGTCCGGTAGGCCTGTACCAGGCGCAGGGTCGAGACCCGCGCGTTGTCCGCCGCCGTCCGCAGCCGGACCCTGAGCGTCTTCACCTGCAACTCCGACGCGGTTTCCACAAAGTGGCGGCGATGCTCCTGCAGGTTGCGGGCGAGTGCGTGGCGCAGCCTTTCGGAGGCCAGATCGAAACGCTGGCGCGGCCCCGCGAACATCTGGTCGGCCCGCGGCAGGGCGCGCGCGAGGCCGTCGATAGTCCGCCGCTTGTCGCCCAGAAAACGGCTGAAGCTGCGGAAATTGCGCCGTTCCAGATCGAGCGCCTGGGTGATGAGGTCGGAGCGGACCGGCACGGCCATTTCGGCGGCGGCCGTTGGTGTCGGCGCGCGGGCATCGGAGGCGAAGTCGATCAGGGTCGTATCGGTCTCATGGCCCACGGCTGAGATGAGCGGGATGGCGCTCTCGGCCGCAGCGCGGACCACGATCTCCTCGTTGAAGGCCATCAGGTCCTCCAGCGAGCCGCCGCCGCGGGCGACGATCAGGACGTCCGGCCTCGGGATCGCGCCGCCGGCGCCCAGCGCATTGAACCCCCGGATGGCGGCTGCGACCTCCGCCGCCGCCCGCTCGCCCTGCACGGCCACGGGCCACAAAAGAACCCGCCGCGGGAAACGCGCCTGAAGGCGATGCATGATGTCGCGGATGACCGCCCCCGTCGGCGACGTCACGACGCCGATCACGTCGGGGAGATAGGGCAGCTTCTTTTTCCGCTCGATTGCGAAGAGGCCTTCGGCCGTGAGCCGTTTCTTGCGCTCCTCCAGCATGGCCATGAGCGCGCCCAGGCCTGCCAACTCGACCTGCTCGACAATGATCTGGTAGCGCGATGAGCCGGGATAGGTCGAAATCCGCCCGGTACAAACGACTTCGAGACCCTGCTGCGGCTTGACCCGAAGCCGCTGCGCCTGCCCGCGCCAGATGACGGCATTGAGCACCGCCTTGTCGTCCTTGAGATCGAAATAGACGTGGCCCGAGGAATGGAATTTGAGGCCGCTGATCTCGCCGCGGACCCGCACGAACGGGAAGCTGTCCTCGACAGTCCGCTTGAGCGCGGCGGCGATTTCGCTGACGCTGAATTCGGGGAGATTGGCTTTGGCGGTGGCTTCACTCATGAGTCGAGGATGATATAGGAAGCCCATGGATTCTGCTGACGATTCCGGCTTGCCGGTCTTTGGGACTTATCCACAATGAACGTGTTGCTGGTCGGCTCCGGCGGCCGTGAGCATGCACTGGCCTGGGCGCTCGCTGCGAGCCCCGTCATCGCGAAGCTCTATTGCGCGCCCGGCAATGCCGGCATTGCGGCGGTGGCCGAGTGCGTGCCGATCGCGGTGACGAATCTGGATGGCCTCGTGGCTTTCGCCAAAGAGAAGGCTATCGATTTCGCCGTCATCGGTCCGGAAGGGCCGCTGGTCGCTGGGCTGTGGGACATGCTCGAGGCAGCGGGCATCAAGGCGCTCGGGCCGAGCGCAGAGGGCGCGCAGCTCGAAGGCTCCAAGGGTTTCGTGAAAGATCTTTGCGCCGCAAACGGCATCCCCACGGCCGCTTACGGCCGCTTCACGTCGGCCGCTGACGCAAAGGCCTTCGCCGCGCGTCAATTGCTACCTGTCGTCATCAAGGCCGACGGCCTCGCGCAGGGCAAAGGCGTCGTCATCGCCGAGACTCATGAGGATGCGGCGCACGCCATCGACTCCATGTTTGAAGGCGCCTTCGGAGGCGCGGGCCACGAAGTGGTAGTCGAAGAATTCCTCGACGGCGAAGAAGCGAGTTTCTTTGTGCTCACGGACGGCGACCACATCTTGCCGCTCGCCGGCGCGCAGGATCACAAGCGCGTCTTCGACCACGACAAGGGACCGAACACCGGCGGCATGGGCGCCTACAGCCCTGCCCCCGTGCTGACGGCGGATGTCGCCGAAAAGACGCTGGCGAAAATCATCCGTCCGACCATCGCGGCGATGAAGGCGCGCGGCACGCCTTACAGGGGCGTGCTTTATGCGGGCCTCATGATCAAGGACGGAGAGCCCAAACTCATCGAGTACAATTGCCGCTTCGGCGATCCGGAATGCCAGGTGCTGATGATGCGGCTCAAATCAGATCTGGCGACCGCATTGCTCGCGGCGCGCGACGGCGTCCTCGACCGCGTCGACCTGCGCTGGCACGACGAAGCGGCGCTGACGGTGGTCATGGCGACCAGAGGCTATCCGGGCGATTACGCGAAAGGTTCCGTGATCGAAGGTGTCGACGAGGCTGCGGCGCTGCCCGATGTCGAAATCTTTCACGCCGCAACCAAGGTGGACGGGCGGCGCCTTCTCGCCGACGGCGGGCGTGTCCTTGACGTGACGGCAAGGGGAAAAAGCGTCGCCGACGCGCAAAAACGCGCCTATGAGGCGGTCGATCGCATCTACTGGCCCGACGGTTTCTGCCGCCGCGACATCGGCTGGCGCGCTGTCGCCCGCGAAAAGGGTTGAACGCGCCTGCAGAAGGCCGCCAAAATCCCTCCAACAAATATTGAACACCAAGGGAGAACGCCATGACCGAGGCGGCCATCGACGATCGCCAGGAGAAATTCTCGGGCACGAAAGACGTCGTCGAAGCCTATCGCTTCGACGTGAAGAAGCTCGAGGCCTACCTTGCCGAGCGGATCGAAGGGTTCCAGACGCCCCTGGACGTGCGCCAGTTCAAGGGCGGGCAATCCAATCCGACCTATCAGCTCATCACGCCCAACCGGAAATACGTCCTGCGCCGCAAGCCGCCGGGCAAGCTTCTGCCGTCCGCGCACGCCGTCGACCGCGAATATCGCGCCATCGCCGCGCTCTATCCGACCGGCTTTCCCGTCGCCAAGCCGTATCTGCTCTGCGAAGACGAGAGCATCATCGGCACGATGTTCTATGTGATGGATTGCGTGGAAGGGCGCATCTATTGGGGGCCGATGCTGCCCGATTGCTCGCCCAAGGAACGCACCGCGATCTATGAGGCGATGAACGCGACGCTCGCGCAGCTTCACTCGCTCGACTACGAAAAGCTCGGCCTCAGCGATTTCGGCAAACCCGGCGCCTATATCGCGCGGCAGGTTTCGCGCTGGACGAAACAGTATCAACTTTCGGAAACCGAAAAGATTCCGGAAATGGACCGGCTGATCGAATGGCTGCCGGCGCATCTGCCGCCGCAGGAGCGCAACTCGATCGTCCACGGCGACTACCGCCTCGACAACATGATCCTGCATCCGACCGAGCCGAAAGTGCTCGCCGTTCTCGACTGGGAATTGTGCACGATCGGCGACCCGATGGCCGATTTCACCTATCACCTGATGCAGTGGCAGATGCCGCAAGGCGGCACGTCCGGCGGCACGTCGACACTTCTGGGCGCCGATCTCAAATCCATGGGCATCCCGAACATGGACGAATACGTCGCCATGTATTGCCGCAACATGGGGCTGAGGGGCATCCCGAACCTCGACTATTATACGGCGTACAATTTCTTCCGCATCGCCGGCATCCTGCAGGGCATCGTGGGACGTGTGCGCGACGGCACGGCGGCCAACGCAAACGCCGCATCGAACGCCGATGCCGTGCGCCCGCTGGCGCAACGTGCCTGGTATTTCGCCGAACGCGCGGGCGCTGTGGCCTGAAAAATTGCGGTAAATCCGCAATTAACTTGTGCTAACGCTGAATGTCGCGTGTAGCAATTCCGCAAGTTCTGTTTAACGCAGGTGCGTGTATCATCTGCGGATCACGAAAACTTTCCGGGTCGTGGTCAGGGAGAGAACACGGATGGCGGAAAGCGACAAAACCGCCGCGCGGGTCGCCGCACTCGAAGCCGAGCTCCGAAACGAGCGGGCGCAATTCGCGCTGGCCGAACGGGCTGCGCGCGTCGCCTATTGGCGCTACTGTCTGGCCGATCGCAGGATCGTATGGTCGCCCGGCATGTACCGGCTTCTGGGCATCGATCCGGCGTTGCAGTCTCCCAGCCACGACTGGCTGATGAATCAAGTCCAGCCCGAGGACGCCGCGCTCGTCGAAGAAAAAATCGCCAACGCCATCCGTACGCGCTCTCCCTTCTACTATCGCACCCATGCGCGCGATCCCAACTCGGCCATCCAGATCGTCGAAACCCACGGCGAAGTGGAGATCGGACCGGACGGTCGCGTGGTCTCGGTGATCGGCGTCTGCCACGACATCACCAAGCAGGTGGTCGCCGAGACCAAGCGCGCGGAAGCCGAAGAGCGCTACCGCGTCATGATGGAAGAAGCCTCCGACATCATCATGCTGCACGCCGCCGGCGGGCGCGTCGAGTTCGCCTCTGCGGCGCTCGAGCGCATCCTGGGGCGCACGCTGCGCGAGTTCGACGACACGGGCTATCTCGCGATCGTTCATCCCGATGACCGCGAGGAAGCCGAGAAGGTTTCGCGCCGTCCGCCGCCCGGCGAGACCTACACCGCCACCTACCGCGCGCGCCATCGCGACGGGCATTATGTGTGGATTGAAGTGACGACGCGCTCGGTGTTCGACGAGGCCACCGGCGAATTCCGCCATGTGGTCGCCGTTTCGCGCGACGTGAGCGAGCGCAAGCGGCAGGAGCTCGAGATGCGCGCAGCGCGCGAAGCGGCGGAGGCCGCTAACCGCGCCAAGTCGGCGTTCCTCGCCAATATGAGCCACGAATTGCGCACGCCGCTCAACGCCATCCTGGGTTTCACCGATATCATGCGCGACGAGATGTTCGGGCCGGTTTCGAATCCGCGCTACAGCGAATACATCGCCCTCATCCACAGTTCCGGACAGCTTCTGCTCGACCTGATCGGCGACGTGCTCGACATGGCCAAGATCGAAGCCGGCAAATTGCAGCTCGTCTTCGAGGACGTGAATCTGTCGAACGTGCTCGACGAGTGCGCGCAGGTCGTCAGCGACCGCGCCAAAAGCGCCGGTGTGGACATCCGGCTCCGGACGAACGGAACGATCTGTTCCGCCGACCGCCGCGCCATGAAGCAGATCGTCCTGAACCTGCTCTCGAACGCCGTCAAATTCACACCCGCCGGCGGAAGCGTGGAGGCCCTGGACGAAATCGTCGGCGACCGCGTACGCATCGTCATCGCGGACACCGGCATCGGCATCGCCCCGGAAGATCTGCCGCGCCTCGCCAATCCCTTCGAGCAGGTCTGTGCCGATCCGAAGCTTGCAAAAAGCGGCACGGGCCTCGGCCTGTCGCTGGTGCGCGCGCTGGCCGAGAAACACGGCGGCACGCTCGCCATCGCGAGCCAGCCGGCCGAAGGCACGATCGTGACCGTCGAATTTCCGCACGTGGCCTGCGTGCAGGTCGCGTAAAAAATTCCTCCCCCGAATGAAATTCGGGGGAGGGGGACCGCGAAGCGGTGGAGGGGGCAGCCCCCCTCCGTCGCGCACTTCGTGCTCCCCCGCAGTCGCGGGGGAGGAAAGCTTTACTCAGCCGCCGCGCGTTTCGGCAGGTTCATGTACTTGCCGTATTCGAGACGCGCGATGGTGCGGTTGTGGACTTCGTCCGGACCGTCGGCCAGACGCAGCGTGCGCTGGCTCGCATACATGCGCGCGAGGCCCGAGTCCGTCGTGACGCCCGCGCCGCCCCAGGCCTGGATGGCGTCGTCGATCACCTGCAGCGCCATCGAAGGCGCCGCCACCTTGATCATCGCGATTTCCGTGCGCGCGACCTTGTTGCCGACCTTGTCCATCATGTCGGCCGCCTTGAGACAGAGCAGACGGCACATCTCGATATTCGTGCGGGCGGCGGCGACGCGCTGCTCCCACACAGAATGCTCCGAAATCTTCTTGCCGAAGGCCTCGCGCGACAGAAGGCGCTTCACCATCAGTTCCAGCGCGCGTTCGGCGACGCCGATGGTGCGCATGCAGTGATGGATGCGACCGGGTCCAAGGCGGCCTTGCGCGATCTCGAAGCCACGGCCCTCGCCCAGGACCATGTTCTCGAGCGGCACCTTCACGTTTTCGAAGAGTACTTCGCCATGGCCGTGCGGCGCGTCGTCATAACCGAAGACGGGCAGCATCCGGACGATCTTCACGCCGGGCGAGTCCATCGGCACGAGAATCTGCGATTGCTGGCGATACTTGTCCGTGTCCGGATCTGTCTTGCCCATCACGATCATGATCTTGCAACGCGGATCGCCGACGCCCGACGACCACCATTTGCGGCCGTTGATGACGTAGTGGTCGCCTTTGCGCTCGATGCGCGTCGAGATGTTCGTCGCGTCGGACGACGCGACCGCCGGTTCCGTCATGATATAGGCCGAGCGGATTTCGCCGGCGAGCAGCGGCGTCAGCCATTGCTCCTGCTGATGCGGGCTGCCGTAACGGTCCAGCACTTCCATATTGCCCGTGTCGGGGGCGGAACAGTTGAAGACCTCGGACGCAAAGCTCACGCGGCCCATCTGTTCGGCCAGCGGTGCATATTCGAGGTTCGAAAGTCCCGCGCCATGCTCGCTATGCGGCAGGAACATGTTCCAGAGGCCCTGCCCTTTCGCGATCTTCTTCAGTTCCTCCACGACCGGGACCACGATCCACCGGTTGCCTTTTTTGGTCGCTTCTTCCATCTGTGCAGCGTACTTTTCTTCCGCCGGATAGATGTGGTGCTCCATGAAGTCGCTGATCCGTTTGATCCACTCCTTCTGTCGCGGTGAATAGTCGAAATCCATTGGTTTTCCTCCAGGACTGAGGGGCTTACGGCCCCCGGTTTCGATAGCAATGCGGGAAGTCTAGCCCGCACCGCGGCTGCCCACTAGACCCGGCGGCAAATCGCGCGTTGTGTGCGGCGCAACGAGCCTTGCGTCGGGCACCGCCGAATTGACAGCGAAGGTTCCGCACGGCATGGAGCGCCCATGCTTCTATGGTTCGGGTTATCGCTGCTGGTGGCGGGGTGCCTCGCTTTCACGATCGACCGGCAGGCGGCGCATTTTTTCCATGACGAACTCCACCAGCGCTGGGCGGCGATCATTCACCGCACGACGGATTGGGCGAAGGGCTCGCATTGGCTCATCATCGCCACGATCGTTTTCGGCGGTTCGTGGTTCTATCAGCGCCTGGCAGGGCCTGGCCCGGTGCTCGCGCTGGCGCAACGCACGGCGCTGGCCTTTCTGGCGAGCCTTGCGATCGCGAGCATCATCCTGCACTCGACCAAGGTCGTGCTGGGGCGGCGGCGGCCGCGCGACGAGCTGGAACTCGGCCTCTATGGCTGGCGACCTTTTCACTTCGACCTGCAATACGATTCATTTCCGTCCGGCCATGCGCTGACCATCTTCTGCGTCGCCGTGATCCTCGCGGGTGCCTTGCCTGCACTGACATGGTTCTGGTTCGCAGTGGCGATCTATCTGGCCACAACGCGCGCGCTGTTGAACTCGCACTTCCTGAGCGACGTCTTCGTCGGGGCGGGCATTGCTATCCTCGTCACGCGCGAGGTCGTACTCAACTGGTTTCCCGCCACGACGCAAGCGTGGTTTTAATTCTCCTTCGTCGTCGCCCGGTGCAACGCCTCTTGCGCCGCGTCCAGATGACCCGGTTTCCCTTTTACGCGACCACCGAAGGCAAGGACGTCCTTCAGATCACGTCTGGCCGCTTCTGCTACTGAGACACGGCCTGTCCTGGCTGGCCAGCTTTTGTGTTCGCGGTCGCCGGTTGAGCGGCGGTCGTGATCGTAAAAGTAACGCCACTGGCATGACCGAGCGCCAGTACCAAATTCTGGATGGTCAGCTTGGCGTAGATGTCAGAATCTACCGCCGTTTTCCAACCGCTGGTGATCGACGCACCGGCGGTCAAAGCGTGCACCGTGGAAATAGGGGTGAATGCTGTGCCAAGCGCGCTAAAAAACTGTCGTAGCCATATCAAGACCGATATTTGATCCATTTGATGCGACGGCCAGGCTTGCGAGGAAATCGGAACAACTTTTTTGAGACGCCCTCGCGGCGTAACCGAGGTACTCTTTTGTTCCGGAAAGAGCGGGAGAAAACGTCCTACGACAATTATCCCAATTCGACTGCAGCGTAGCGTCATCTATGGGAATGCTGCATCTTGCTCCGTTTGTTGAATGAGGGCACATCCAGGCAACCATAGAAAAACTACTATGACCAACGGGGACAATGCGGTTCTCATATCGATCTCCTCACCTACTGAGCGACATAAATTCAAAAGAACGCGTGCGCTTTTCCCTCCCACACCCGCATCTCTCTCTGATGCGCGATATGTTTCGGCGGGAGTTTGATTTCGAAGGGCGAGCCGATCATGAGCTTCGCGGCGTCGGTCGCGGACTTCGAGGAACGGCGCAAAGCGGCCAGGCCTTCTTCTGTCGCGATGGTGCCGATCATCGGCAGCGTCTCGTAGAGATCGAGGCCGATGACGTGGCCCACGAGCTTGCCCGCAAGATCGGAGAGTCCGTGCGCGACGAGACCCCAGAGATAAAGCGCCGCCGGCTCCTCGTTGCGCGCAGCCACGAACGCAAGATCGGGGTCGCGCCCGTCGAACCGACCGGTCCTAAGTGCTGCGAGGCCTGTCTCATTCAGCGGCACATAAGCTGCAACACCGGCGATGCGCGCGGCATGGCGCGAGGCGTCTTCCGCGCGCCACAATATCCACCAGGCAAGCGGATTATGGGCATACACGGATTTCACGACTGGAAGCGGCGCGATCCATCCGATCGCCGCTCTAAGCATCTCGTAGGTTTCGCTCAGCTGCTCGTCGGTCGGGTTCCGGACAAAGACAAAGCTTCCGTCACGGGCATAGGTACCCGGCTCGAAAAATTGCTTACCAATCTTGGAGAGTTGACTGCCAGAGCTAAATTCGTCAGTCTTTTCAGGTCGCAGCAATCCTGTGCCGCCATTACTATGAATGGCGGCCGGTTCTATTTGAGTGGTCACGCCCCAACACCCCTAATCCCGAGTTAGAGTAGTCAGGTCGCAAACACTCGCGGAACGTGCGCAGATGGCATTGCCCCATACAGAAACTTCAGAACCGGCAGCCGGGCTTCCCGATTGGGATGACTTCCGTCTTCTGCTTGCCGTTGCTCAGTTGGGAAGCATTTCGCGCGCAGCTCTGGGCCTCGGCGTTTCGCAGCCAACAGTGAGCCGCCGTGTTGAGCGTCTTGAAGAAACGATCGGTGTGCGTTTGCTCGATCGCTCGACAGCGGGTGCAGTGCTGACGCCGGAAGGGCAACGCATTGTCGAAGAATTGAATGTTGCGCACAGCGCCATTCAACGCGCCGTGCAATCGGCGGATAAGAAAACCGCACGTCTCGACGACGTCAAGGTCATCATGACCGACGGGCTCGCGACCTATTGGCTGCCACGCTTCCTGCCGCATCTCTTCCGGCGCCACCCGGAGATTGAGCTGCGCATCTTCACGACCAGCGACTCGCGGGGCGAACAACGCGGCCAGAATTTCGACCTTTCGATCCACTACATCCAGCCGACCGATCCGAACCTCGTCGCCACGCGGCTGGGCACGCTGCATTTCATGCCCTACGCGTCACCAGAATATCTGAGCGAGGCGGGAACGCCAAAGGGCGCGGCAAAGCTGTCGCAGCATCGCCTGCTCGACTACATCCTCTACATCATCGACAAGGGCACGTGGATGACGCGCCTTCCGGCCGTCGTCGGCGAGAGCCGCGCGCAACTTTTCACCAATTCTAGCGCGGCCTTATGCGAAAGTGTGCGCAACCACGCGGGCATCGCGCTGTTGCCGACTTACGTGTCCGTTTACGAACAGGGCCTTGTGCCGCTCAACGTCGACTTGCGTTTCGCGACGCCGTTCTGGCTCTGCTACACGCAGGAAGCGATGCTCAGGCCGTCGGTGAAAGTCATAATCGCCTTCCTGAAGCACATATTCGACCGCCGACGGATGCCGTGGTTTGCAGACAACTACGTTCCCGCATCCGCGTTCAGGCCTATGGCGCCGGTTGAGTTGATGGCGAAGTTCGCGCCCTGCGGTCCGCAACATCCGTCGCGGCTGACGGCTGCAGCGCAATGACGGGCTAATCCGGCTTCACCAGCAACGCCGCGAGCCTGTCGCCGATGGGCGAGCCGATGCCCGTGCACGGATCCGGTCCGGGATGCGCGCGGAATGCCCCGTTGTCGCCGACTGTGATGTCGTTGAAGCAGGTCTGATGCAGATAGAGCGTCGGCGTGATGAAGCCGAGCTTGCGGCCGAACGCGGCAAACAATCCGGCATAGAGCGGCGCCACCGCGCTCGTCCCGCCGATCACGGTTTGCGCGCCGTGCAGGACGATCTCGTAGCCCGTTTCCGGATCGGCATTGGCGGCAACGTCGGGCACCATGCGTCCGGGCCCCGTCGGCGCGCCCGCCTGCCAGGTGGGCATCGGCTTGAAGAGCGTGGAATAGCCGCCGCCCGTGCCCTCGCCGTTCGACTTTCCCGGATCGTCATTCCAGACGATTTCGCTGGTCGCCGTTTTCTTCGTGCCGCCACACCCGATCACGTGCGGGCACGACGCGGGCAGATCGACATTCGCCGCATTGGGCCCGCCGTCGCTGGAATCGTTGTCGCCCGACGCCGCGAACACCACCATGCCTGCGGCCGTCGCATTCGTCGCCGTCTGCTCCATCTGATCGCCCGCGGTCGCACCCCACTCTGCTTCGTCGGAGCCCCAGGAGATGGAGCACACGTCGCAGCCGTCCGGCGCGGCCCTCTGAACCGCGGGGGCGATATCCTGTGCCCAGTAGATGCGGATGGTCGCGGGCTTGCCCGTGGCCGCGTAATAAGCCGCGCCGGCCACCTGGATATCGAGCGCCACTTCGCCATCAGGTCCGTTCGGGTCGGGATCGGGTTTGTTCTCGGTGCCGTCGACGGAGACGTCGGTGATCCGCGGCACGGGTTGTCCGATACCGCTGAAGAACGTTTCCATGTCGGACTGCACCCAGCCGCCGCCGAGCTCGACGATGGCAATCACGCCGCCGCCGGCCAGGCCTTGCGGCCAATTGTAGGCCTTGCAGAGATTGGGAACGGTCCATGAGGTTCCGGCCGAGTCGCGCGGCCGCAGCTTGAAGTAGGGATGCACGCCCCACTTCCTCGTGAAATGCGCATAGGAGTGCACGCCGGCAGGATGTTTGCCGGATGGCTCGCGTTTGTCGGTCATGGCGCCCTCCGTTCTGTCCCGTTGTCATAACGGTCGAAGGCGCCCAAAAGTTGTCCGGCGCGGCCCCGCTTTAGCGGCTGTCGCTGGCGAATTTCGTGATGGCCTCGGAATCGGAGGCAAGCGCCACTCCGCCCGGAAGAAGCCCGGGCGGCGGCATGATGTCTTCGGCGGAATGATGTTCGGCTCGGGCCTGCGCGATCTTCGCGCGCAAGCGTTCCTGGCGCGCTTGATCGAGCTTGTAGCCCGATGCGATCAAAAGCGTGGTCATCGCAAGACCCATCGGCAGCAATATGAAAAATATCCGCAGGTGATCGATTGCAGCCGGCGTATTCACGATCTTCGGATCGAATCCCATGCGCGCAAGTATCGGGAATGCGACCAAGACCGCCGCGCCCAGTCCGAATTTGTTCGTCAACGACAGGAACGAGTACATGAGCCCCGCCCGCTCCGCTCCGTGTTCCGCCGTATCCGCGTCCGCGATGTCGGCCATCATGGCGCGGATAAGGAACGCGGGCGCCCCGTAGCTCACGCCCGACAATATGAAGAGCGGGATCGCGACTTCCAGGTTTCCCTTCGGGATCAGGAAGAACGTGGGACCCACGCAGATCCCGTAGATGTAGCAGCAGACGAGCGCCCGATGCTTGCCGATGCGGCGCGCCAACGCGATCCACGCGGGGATGAACACGATCCCCGATAGGAAGTAGATGAGCAGCAGCTTGCTGGCCCAATGCGGCTGGCCGAGGGCAAGCTGCGCGAAGTAGAAGAACATCGCGCCGCGCGCGCCCTGATTGATGGACTCGATCAGGTCGATGCTGATCACGCGCCGGACTGCATCTTCCTTCAGCAGGAACTTGAGGGTCGGAAGGAATGCCGCATGCGTCTTGAGCTTCACCTCCGGTTCCGGGACGATCCCCAGGCAGAGCGCCACGGACGGCAAAAGAAGCACAATGGCAAAGATCGCCATCGACATCACCTGCGTCGCTACGTTTGCCTTATAGGCCTCGAGGATCGACGGAATGACCAGAACGCCGATGAAACCGGCGAGCGTTGCCACCTGCGACCAGCCATAGACGCGGCTACGTTCGTGATAGTCGGAGGACAGTTCCGCGCCCCAGGAAAGATGCGGGATGACCGTCATCGACCATCCGAGATACATCACGAACAGCCAGAAACCGAGATGAAGCACGCCGACGTGTCCGCCCGGAACGAACACCATCCAGATGCCGAGCGCGAGTATCGGAGCGCCCAGCAATATCAGCGGACGGCGGCGACCGAATGGAGTCCGCCATCGATCGCTCCAGTAACCCATCGCCGGATCGATCACGATATCGAAGATGCGCACCACGCCGAATATCACCCCGGTCACCAGGAGACTGATGCCGATCTCCCTCGATGCATAGAAGTGAGGAAGATAGACGGCGATCGGCATGCCGAGCGCGGCCAGCGGCACGGCCGGCAGCACATAGGCAAGGAGATGGAGAACGCTCAAGCCATGCGAGCGCTCGGTTTGGATGCGATCGGGCTTGAGCATGGCGTCACGCCGCCCGGAAACGTTCGGCGATGGGCCGCTCCTCGTCGATCATGGCCTTGAAGGACGGTCGCCCGAGGGTCCCTTGCGTATAGCGCGCGAGTTCGGGCCAGCGTTTGGCGTCGACCGCCTCGCCCGCATGGCCGAAATTGACGAAATGCGTCGAGACCGCGATGTCGGCGATGGAGAGCGCGTTGCCGACGATGTAGGTCTTGGAAGCGACCTCGCGATCGAGGTAGTCGAATATCCTGGGAAGCTTGTCCTTGATGGTCGCAGCAACCACCGCCTCGTCGCATTGCGCGCGCATCATCTTGCGAACCACGCGTTCGAAGAACACGCCCGGACCGACCGCCTGCGCCAGGACCGTGTCGGCATATTCCTCGTACCAGAGCACCTGGGCGCGCGCGAACGCATCGCGCGGATAAAGCGGCGGTGTCGGATATTTGTGTTCGATATAGTCGGCGATGATCGAGGAATCGGGAAGCGTGTTCGGCTCGGGAAGATCGGTGTCGCGCAGGACCGGGATGCGCTTCAGCGGGCTGATTTCGAGGAAGGCGGGCGGCGGTGCAAACGGATTGACCTGATCAAGCTCATAGGGAACGCCCTTTTCCGTCAGCATCACACGGATCTTGCGGACGAATGGCGAAAGCGAGCCGCCATAGACGATGAGCGCCATGAATGTCTCCCTGTGTGTGCCGCTCTTTTATCCCGCCTCACCCGCCGCGGTGCTGACAGCTTGTCAGCATTCGACGGGCAAGATCAAGCGGGCGCTTCGACCTTTAGCTTGATCGGGCGTTCCGGCGGGAGACTGTCATAAAGATCGGTAACGAGATTGCGTTTGAGCCCCTGATGCGCCGGATCATCCCAGAGGTTTTCCCATTGCCGCGGATCGTTGCGCAGATCGTATAGCTCGCCCTCGCTGCCGTCATAACGCACGGAACAGGTGATGGCGCCGAATTGCGGCCAGTTTTCCTCGAGCCCGTTCGGTACGCCCGGTGTCGACCGCTCGTAGCGCGTGAGCACGAATCCGTCGCGATAGATGGAACGCAGATGAAAGCCATAGCCGGGGAACTGGCTGTCCCATTCGCACAAGGCACGCTCCCGCGACCCATCGTCATGCAAGGGCAGAGCCTTTCCCTGCATCCAAACTGCCGGCTCCACGCCCGCGATGGCGCAAAAGGTGGGCGCGAGGTCGACCTGCTCTACCGGTTGCGCGATCGCCGCCGATGCAATCTTCGCGTTCGGCGCGGGCCGCCAGATGAACGGCAGACGCATCAGCGCGTCGACATGGAATGGTCCCTTATACACAAAGCCAAAGTCGCCCTGCAGCTCGCCGTGATCGGTGGTGAAAATCACGTCGGTGTCGTCATTCCAGCCCTTCATCTTTACTTTTTCCAGCACGCGGCCGACCGCTTCATCGATCAGCTCGTTCATGACATGCACTTTGGCGTTGATCTCGCGGATGTTGTCGGGCGAGAGCTGCCGCGGCATGAAATTCATCGGACCGCCTTCGATATTGGCGAAGCGGCCGTCGTAATAGGCGAGCCAGTGCGCGGGCTTTTTCGCGAGCACGTCGCGAATTTTCTCGGGTGATCCGGGATAGCCGTCCGGCAGCGGCAGATCGCGCCAGTCGCAACGCGAAAGTTCCGACGCGGGCGGATCCCAGGGATGATGCGGGTCGGGAAAGCTCAGCCACAGGAACCAGTCGTCGTCCGCGTCGAGCTTGCCCAGCCATTCGACAGCCAGATCGGCCAGCCAGTCGGTGTGATAAAGCCCGCGCGGCAGCGGATTGTTGAGGGTTTCGGGCGCGCCCGTATCGCCGCCGGGCGAGGCGTTCAGCAGCGGCACCGCTTCCTTGAAGAAATCGGGATGGTTCTTTTGCATCCAGCGGCCGTAATGACCGACGGGCGCGCCGCGGAAGCTTACAATGTGCATCGCATGGATCGCATAGTCGAACCCGCGCCACGGTCCGAAATCGTCCTCCATCTGCCGGCGGTTCTCGCGCCATTTGCCCTGCAGATCGAAGCCGGGTTCGAAATGCGCCTTGCCGATCAGCGCGGTCTTGTAACCGGCCTTGTCCTTCAGATATTGCGCGACGCTGGGCGCATCCTCCGGCAACGGCACGCCGTTCGCGAAAACACCGTGCGTGCGAACGTATTGGCCGGTGAGCATCGTCGAGCGGGCCGGCATGCAGACGGTGTTCTGGTTGTACGCGCGCGCATAGTTGAGGCCGTCGCGGGCGAGCGCGTCGATCGCCGGCGTGCGGCAGAAGCGGTTGCCGTTGCAGCCGAGCGAGTCGTAGCGCTGCTGGTCGGTGGTGATGAAAAGGATTTTCCGGCCCATCTTTTACCCTTTAAGCGGTTGAATGCAGCCGGCTTCGGCGAGAACGGGATCGAGCGCCGCTTTCGTTTGCGCATCGAGTGCGGCGTAGGCGCTGCGCAACTCGGCAAGGCATTTCGCCTGATATTTGAACGCGCCCTGCGAATAGGTTCTTCCGCCGATCGCAACGGAAAAGGTTTCCACGCCTTTCGCCACGGCGGCCGCGTTCGCGAGCAGGAACGGAAAATAGATTTCGCCCGCAAGCTTCAAAAGGCCGCGGACGGCAGGCGAAAGCGGCATTTTGGGATCGCGCCACTCGCCTTCGACGCCCGAGGCATCGTCCAGATTCATCAGCCAGCGATAGGTGAAGGGAAACTCGCTGCGCATGAGTTCGGCCGGCGTCGGATCGTTGGCGAGCTGCGACAGCTGGCCGAACCACGCGAAATCGGCCAGCGACGGCCGCGTTCCGAACAGATACGGCTCTTCGGTCACATGCGCTTCGAACAGCGCAAGGATCGCGCGTGCGGATTCCTCGATCAGGGCCGCATTTTCCGGCGTACAGCCGACCAACGCCATGCGGCCGACCTGCCGGGCGCGGAACGCGGCAGCGGTATCGAGCACCGCCTGCCGTCCGCTTCCCTTCAGCCGGTCGAAAGCGAGCCATTCGCTCATCTGCTTCTGGTCGCGCTCGCGATACCAGCGGTAATGAAACATGGGTTTGGTGCCCCATTCATCCGCGAAGTCCTCAAGCAGATAGGCGAGGAAGCCCTGCACTGGATCGGCGGGCACGGTCGAACGCGCCGGCTCGGCGCGCTCGAGTTCGAAGATCATCGGCGTCGAGTCGTTGTGCCAGCTGCCGTCCGGATACTGGATCACCGGAATAACCGGCGCCTTCACGTTCTTGAAGACGCGATCATCGCCCATCTCCATCTGTCGCCAGACATAAGGCAGACGCCGATAGCGGAAGACGGCGCGCATCTTCATCGAATAGGGCGAGCCGAGCCCGCCGTAGATCGTGTAGTGGTTCATGCGGCCGTTCCCGCCTTGCAGCAGAGGAGTGCGGTGCGCGCGAGACCCGCGTCGCGATGATAGGTGGCGGCGCGGTAGTCGGCGCGTGCGATCATCTCGAGAAAGGCCCGGCGCGAGGGATAGCGCACGCAGATCACTTCGTCCCAATCCTGCTCGCTGCCGCCGATGAAAACGAACGCCTGCGCGCCGCCCCAGACGATCCCGCCGCCCGCCTCGCCTACGCATTTGAGCGCCACCGCGCCGTAGCGACGATAGGCGTCGAGACCGCTCAGTTTTTCCTTCGCCTCCGCGCAATCAGCCGCGTAGTCCGCTTTCTCCCGGTATTTCAGAAGATTGACCATCACGATGGCGCCGTCGGGTCCTTGCTCCACCATTGCCCGAAGCTGATCGGTCGTCGGATTGACTGCGGTGTTCATCGTCGGGTCTCCGTCAATTGACGTTGGGCGCGATCCGTCTATAATATGAATGTGAATTCATATTCAAGTCCGACCGCCAAATCTGCCGCCGACCGCCACGCGCTGCCGGCCCATCAGCCGCGCAGCCGCGAAACGCGCCAACGGATCCTCGCCGCCGCCGAGCAGGAATTCGCCGAAAAGGGCTATGAAGGCGCGCGCCTCGCCGATATCGCCGAAGCCGCGGGCTGCTCCGTCGGCACCGTCTACGTCCGCTTCAAGGACAAAAGCGCCCTCTTCCTCGCCATTGCGGAGTCCTTCGCCGAAGACGCGCGCGAGGGATTCAAGGACGTCCTGCAGCGCACGGGCCAGATGGAGCCGAACGACGCGATCCGAAAATTCGTGGCGGGCGCCGCGCAGAATTTCCGCCATCACAAAGGTCTCTTCCGCGCCATCATGGAGCGCGGGCTCGACAATCCCGAAGCGCTGCGCGCGATGTTCATCGTGCGCGAGGAATTCGCGACGGCGCTGCACGGCATTCTGACGCCCACCGGCGCGCGCAATCTCGGTCTTCGCGTGCGCGTGATGACGCAGATGGTCTACGGTTTCCTGGTGGCGGGCGTGCTCAATCCGCACGCGCCGACCAGCATCGAAGATGCGCGCGCGCTGCGCGAACTCGGCGACGCCTGCGTAGCCTACATTTCGGGAGGTGGCTCATGACGCTTTCGATCGACGTCTTCTGGTCGTTCCGCAGCCCCTATTCGTACCTCGCGACGCCACGACTGGTCGAAATGGCGCGCGACTTCGATCTCGATGTGCGCGTGCGTCCCGTCTATCCGCTCGCCGTGCGCTCCGGCGAGTTCTTCAAACAGGTCAATCCGCTCTGGATTCCCTATCTGATGCGCGACACCTATCGCATCGCCCAGATGCAGGGGCTGCCCTATCGCTGGCCGCGGCCCGATCCGGTCGTCGTCGATCCCGATACGCGCGCCGCGACCCCGAACCAGCCCTACATCCATCGTCTCACCCGGCTCGGCTGCGCGGCGGCGGATGCCGGCCGCGGTCTGGACTTTCTCGATCAGGTGAGCCGTCTTATCTGGTCCGGCGAAACGATGAACTGGCACGAGGGCGATCATCTGGCGAGGGCTGCGGACCGTGCGGGCCTCGACCTTGCCGTGCTCGATCTCGAAATCGCGCTGCAGCCGGAGAAATACGAAGCCATCATCGAGACCAATCAGAAAGCCCATCAGGGCGCGGGCCACTGGGGCGTGCCGACGATGGTGTTCGAAGGCGAGCCCTTCTTCGGGCAGGACAGGCTCGACGTCCTTCTCTGGCGGCTGAAGCAGCACGGACTTGAACCGCGGAGAGCGCATTGAAGCGCGCGGCCCTGTTCGCGGCTGCGATCATCGCCGCCCTTGTCGCGGCAATCTGGTTCGCGACGCTGTCGCCGGCTTTCGACGACTGGGCATACGCCAAGCTCGCGACGCGGTTGGCCGCGCGGCCCGTGCCGGTGCTGGCCAAGCCCGGCGAACTCTCCGTCCTTCTTTGCGGCACCAATGCGCCGCTGCCCGACGTCCATCGCGCCGGCGCCTGCACGCTCATCGCCGCCGGGAACGATCTCTATATCGTCGACAGCGGCCTCGGCTCCGTACGCAATCTTGTGATGTGGCATGTGCCGCTCGCGCAGGTGAAGGGAGTCTTCCTCACGCACTTCCATTCCGATCACATCGGCGAACTCGGCGAGCTGCGTCTGCAGACCTGGGTCGCCGGACGCCGCACGCCGCTGAAGGTCTATGGACCGCCGGGCGTCGAAGACGTCGTGGCCGGATTCAACCGGGCCTATGCACACGACGCCGACTATCGCACGGCCCACCACGGAGAAGCCTTCCTGCCGCGCGAAGACGTCGATCTCGTAGCTGTCGTCATCCCCATGAACGGTGCGACGGCGCCTGCGCTGTCGGCGAACGGCCTCACCGTGACCGCGATCAAAGTCCACCACGATCCCGTCAAGCCGGCTTACGGCTACCGCTTCGACTACGCGGGACGCAGCGTCGCGATCAGCGGCGATACGTCCTATTACGAGCCCTTCGCCGTGGCTGCGCGCGGAAGCGACGTGATGGTACACGAAGCGCAATCGAACAAGCTCGTCGCCATCCTGGGTGAGGCGCTGAGCGCCGGCGGCAATCGCCGTGCCGCGAAGATCATGCACGACATTCCGTCCTATCACACGACGCCGGTGGAAGCCGCACGCATCGCCAATCTTGCGGGTACGAAGCTGCTTGTCTTCTCGCACATCAATCCGCCGCTGCCCAACTGGATCGCCGAACGCGCCTTTCTCGAAGGCGTATCCGACGTGCGGCCGGATGGCTGGGTGCTGGGCCGCGACGGCATGCTGATCCGCCTGCCCGGCCGGTCGAACGCGATCGAACGCACGACGCTCGATTGAAGGTCAGCGCCGCGCCCTGAAGAAATCCCTGAGCAAGGCGCCCGCGGCCTCCGCATCGCCGGCGCGCACGACCTGCGGGCGATGGTGACAGGTGGGTTGCGCATAGAAAAGCGGGCCGTGCAGCACCGCGCCGCCTTTCGGATCTTCCGCCGCGAAGACGACCCGCGCGATCCGCGCGAAGCTCGCCGCACAGGCGCACATGGCGCAGGGCTCCAGCGTGACGAACAGGCTCGCACCTGTCAGCCGCTCATTGGCGAGGCTCGTAGCCGCCGCCCGCATCACCAGCATTTCGGCATGGGCCGTCGGATCGTGGCGCTCGAGGATGCGGTTGCCGTCGCGCGCCAGGATCTGGCCGTCGGCTGAGAGCAAGACCGCGCCCACGGGCACTTCGCCCCGCGCGCCCGCCGCGGCCGCCTCCGCCATCGCCACAGCCATGATTTCGTCGTCGGTCATCAAAACCTGTCATGTCGGCCAGCGTCAGCGCGAGCCGCCACCCATCGCATATGCCGAGCATAAATCTTTGGATGGGCGGCCGGGTCAAGCCCGGCCGTGACAGACAAGGGTGTTGCCAGATGAGGCTGCAAGCATTACGCCCTGCGGCGACTGCAATAGAAGTACCGCATTGACCGAAGACAAGTCCGAATCCGGCGACCGCATCGCCAAAGTCATCGCCCGCGCCGGCATCTGTTCGCGCCGCGACGCGGAGAAGCTGATCGTGGAGGGCCGCGTCATGCTCGACGGCGAAACGATCAAGACGCCGGCCATCCGCGTGCAGGAAAACCAGGTCGTTTCCGTCGACGGAAAGCCTTTGGCGGAGCCGGAGAGCACGCGGTTGTGGCGTTATCACAAGCCGTCCGGCCTCGTCACCACGCACAAGGATCCGGAAGGACGGCCGACGGTTTTCCAGAAGCTGCCCGCATCGCTGCCGCGCGTCGTCTCCGTCGGACGGCTCGACGTGAACTCGGAAGGATTGCTGCTTCTTACCAATGACGGCGCCATGGCGCGCAGGCTCGAGCTTCCCGCCGCGGGATGGAACCGAAAATACCGCGTGCGCCTGTTCGGCAAAGTGAGCCAGGACGAACTCGACAAACTTGCGGAAGGCACGGTGATCGACGGCGTGAAATACGGCCCCGTCATCGCCGATCTCGAACGCGTGAAAGGCATGTATTCCTGGGCGCAGGTGACGCTGAAGGAAGGCAAGAACCGCGAAGTGAAGCGGCTGATGGAGCATCTCGGCGTGAAGGTCGCGCGCCTCATCCGCATCCAGTTCGGGCCGTTCCATCTCGGCCATCTCGAACCCGGCCACGCCGAAGAAGTCCCCGCCAAGATCTGGCGCGAGCAGTTGGGGATGGGACGGAAGAAGCGGCGCACATAGCGCAACACTCAATTCCGATTGCACACCGCTTGCAAATTCGCGCCAAACGATTTATCAGCCCACTCCCATTTGTCTTCATGAGGAGGATGCCTTGCTAGTTTGCATCATCTTCCCGGGACTGTTCCGCGACATCTGATGCGGCCGGCCCGGGGTTTAAATCCCGCGGGCCAATCACCCGCTCCGTAAAACGAAACAGATCGCGAAGCTCTGCGGCTTGGCGATGTGGGATCGCATGTCATGAATTCGCTCGCTTTGCGTGCAATACCGCGCGTGGGCGCGCCCGTTGTGGCGCGCTCGAAAAATTTGGAACAACGGCTCCGGCGCTTTCCCGCGCGCGTGCGGCCGCGCGTCCTCGCGCTCGCAGCGCGTCACCCCCGGCTCGCCGACCTCGCAGCGAGTTTTCCGGCGCTGTTGTTCGCGCTCGCGGTTCCCAATGGCCGCTTCCGCGCCGAAGCCGTCATTCAGGACGTGATTGCAGGACGTGACCTGAAATTCCTTGCCGAGCGCGCGGGCCTCGCAATGTGGATGCGAAAATTGAAGCCGGAGATGCTTCAGCGTCCGCTTCCCGCATTGCCCATAGGGCATGAATTTTCACGACGAATCGTCAATCACATCCCGCCCCAAGCGAAGTTCGTCGCCAATTGGCTCGACGCCATCGCCTTCGCCGAACGTTGGGGACACGAAGACTTCGCGCTTTGGTACGCAAGCAATTTTCCGACCCGGCGAAGGCTCGGGCGCAATCTCGCACTCCTGACCCTCTGGGCGTGGTTCTCGGCGCGGCCGGAAACGTGGGCGCATGCCTTCCTCGAAAAGCCCTGGAATTCACATATCCGATACAAAGCCGCACTTGACGCCGCGAACGAATGGATTGCGACGATAGGTCTTTACGCAAATCTCGGAGACCGCCCGATCGACGACATGTGGCACGATCCCGGAGTGGTCGACGGATATGAGTTTGTCCCTCTCCGCTCGGCGGCTGAGGTGGTTGAAGAAGCGCACGTCATGAAAAATTGCCTTCGCACCTACGGCTACGATCTCGCACATGACCATTCACGATTTTGGAGCATCCGGACGGGCGGCGCTCGCGTGGCGACAGTGCAGGTCGGCTGGTGGTCCGACTATCCTTTGCTTTACATCATGCAATTGCAGGCGCATCGAAACCGCCGGGCCCCTCGCGAAGTGTGGCTGGCCGCTGCGCGCTGGATACGGCAGCGCGAGATCGTTCGCGAAGGCGAACTCGCTTGGGACACCGTGCCGCTCGACCGCGCGATATGGTTTGCGCTGTGGAAACCCTACTGGCTTGAGAAGAAGAAATTTCCGTCCTGGCTGCCTCTGACACCGTCGCGCCGTACACTCGACGAGCTGTGAGATATCGCGTCACTTCTTCTTATACAGCCCCCGCAGACTGCCTTCCTTCCAGACGATATCGGAGATACGCCAGCCTTTCGGTGTTTGCGCGAGATCGAGGTGGACAGTGTCCGGCTTCTTGAAATTCTCGAAGGTGACTGTCGCTTTCGCGTGGTCTCCGGTTTCGGAATCGATGTGGATCGCGATGCCCTTGATGTCCCAATCCTGCGCATCGACGAAGGGATCGCCGTCGAGTTCCGGAACGTCGCCGCGCTTTTCGGCTGCGACATCGTCGGCGATCATCAGCCTAGCGAGGTCCTCCGTGAAATAGCGGCGTATGTCGGACGGCTTGTCGAGAAAGATGCCCTTCCCCGTCGTCTGGTCGCTGCCTTCGTAATGCGCATAGATCCCATGCAGAAACGCCTCCGCCGACAGCGGTGGAGCTGCAGCCATCGCGGCCGTTGCCGAAAACGCAAGCGCAATGAGCGTCAGGTTGAAACAGCGCGGCATGAATTCCCCCGATTCCGTGCGTCCATAATCGCCGGGCGCGGGTGCACTCTAACAAATATCGCTTCGGAGGAAACCGGCGCTCAGGCTTTCGCCAATGCCGCCTGGCGGCGCGCCAGGCTTTCCGACGGCCATTCCTTTTTCATGTCGTAATAGACGTCGAAAGCGCGCATGTCGGCCGGCAACTGCACCCACGGCACTTTGGAGCGCGTGAAGATGTGCACGTCCGGCAGAATCGCGTGCGGCTGATCGAGCGTCGAGACGCGGACGAAACGCACCTGATGGCGTCCGCCATAGATGCTCCACAACGCGACCTTGCAGTCCGGACAGCGATAGATGATGTGCGGCTTGCCGCTCTCGGTCGGCATCGAAATGCCTTCCGGCTCGCCCTCCAGAACGTGCACGCGATCGGCTTCGATCAGCGCATTGATCGCGAACGCCCCGCCCGTCTGCTTCTGGCAATCCAGACAATGGCAGCAATGCACAAACATCGGCGCCGACACGAGATCGTATTTGACGGCGCCGCAAGAACAGGAACCGGCGGTCATGTCTCTTCCCTATGGCTCGACCTGACGATGATATTGTACATGGTTTGTTCCAGCAAGCAGGAATGCCGGATGGCTGGTCTGCGCGCAATGCAAGCATTGCTTTGCTACGGTCACGGTGAGGTTGCTCCCAAGGAGAGTCAATTGATCGAATCCTCCTGCCATTGCGGCGCGGTGCGTCTCGAAATCGAGACCGCGCCCACCGAAGTCACGAGTTGCAACTGCTCGATCTGCCGGCGCTACGGCACGTTGTGGGCGTATTATTCGCCGAAGGTCGTGCGCATTTTGCCGCACGAAGGCGCGACTGACATTTATATGTGGGACGACCGCATGATCGAATTCCACCGCTGCAAGGTCTGCGGCTGCGTCACGCATTGGGCGCCGGTGGACAAAAAGCACGACCGCATGGGCGTGAACGCGCGGATGATGGCGCCGGAGGTCCTCGCGCAAGCGAGGGTGCGATTTCTCGACGGGGCCAATACCGGACGCTACGTCGACGGATAAGGACTAATGCGGCTTCGCGCCGAGCGGCCGCGTTTCTACGATCTTCAGCTCCGGCACGAACAGTTTTTGCACGTCCTTCTTGTCCGCGTAGCCTTGCAACGCGATGCCGATACGTCCATCCGGGAGGAATTCGAGCGTCGAGGAGTCGATTCCGTTCTGCTCGAGGAGACGGCGCTCGTTCCGGAAGACCAGCGCCAGATCGCCGGTGCCGACGCTCTGGCGTTCGGCCCTGCCGAGCGAAATCTCGAAGCAGCTCGAGCCGAAGGGAATGAGATAGAAGTTCCCGTGTTTCGCCTCGGGCTTTAGTGTCGCAATGACGAGCGCCTGCGCCGCATCGTGGTCGGCGGCATTCGGCAGGCAGATAGAGACGAGCCTGGGCGTGACCTGCACCGTGTTGTCGATCTGACGCGCCTTGAGCGCCGCGCCGACTTTATCGCCAAGCGTTTGGCTGTAAGTCGCCCAATAGGAATCGAGATCGACTTCGAGAACGACATAGAGGCCCTTCTCGGCGGGCGCATGACCGGCCGCGACGGCGCGGGACGTCAGTGCGAGAAGCATGAGCCCGATGACGGCTCGCCCGATGGCATTTCTCCTGCCCCGAAACATCACACGTGCTGGCCGCCGTTGATGTGGAGCTCGGCGCCGGTGACGTAGCTCGATTGATCCGTGCACAGATAATAGATCGCCTTGGCGACTTCCTCCGGCAGGCCGAGCCGCCGCAGCGGAATGGCCTGAACGATCTTGTCGGTGCCCGGCGACAAGATGGCCGTGTCGATCTCGCCGGGTGCGATGGCGTTCACGCGCACGCCGAGCGGGCCGAAATCGTCCGCCATCTCGCGGGTGAGCGCGGCAAGCGCCGCCTTCGAGGTCGCATAGGCCGCTCCCGCAAAGGGGTGCACGCGGCTGCCCGCGATGGAGGTGACGTTGACGATGGCGCCCTTGGCTTTCGACAGTTCCTCGACCAACCCGCGCGCCAGCCACACCGTCGCAAACAGATTGACCTCGAAAACCTGCCGCCACAGCGCCATGTCGCTCGAGAGCGTGTTGAGCCGCTCGCCTTTCGGGCCCTTCGGCGAAATGCCCGCATTGTTGACGAGGGCATGAAGCTTGCCGTCACCAAGCCGCTCGCGCATTTCGGCGACGGCACGCATCGTGTCGTCGGGATCGGCGAGATCGACCTGAATGTGATCTTCAGGCCCCGCAGCCCAGGGACAATTTTCCGGAAAGGCGTGGCGCGAACAGGTGATGACGCGCCAGCCCGCGCTCGAAAAGCGTTTGACCGTCGCATGCCCGATGCCACGGCTCGCGCCGGTGAGGATCAGGGTGCGCTTTTCGTCGTTGTTTTGCTGCGTTTTTGCATCGGCCATGTGTGCAGCATAGCGCAGAGTGGCGCCGGCAAGATAGTGAGTGGTGAATGGTGAGTCGTGAGTGGCAGAATTCGGCCGTCTTCTATTCACCACTCACCACTGGCCACTCACCCCCTCACGACCGCGCCAGCAGTGGCGGCGTTTCGAGGCCGGCCGGGTCCTGATGGATGATCACTTCGGCATTGGGAAACGCCTGATGCAGGTCGGCCTCGACGGCGTCGCTTACTTCGTGGGCGCGCGTGAGGCTGAGCGCGGGATCGAGCTCGATGTGCATTTGGATGAAGGTCGAGATACCGGCCGCACGCGTCCTGAGATCGTGCAGGCTGCGCACGTCTTCATGGCCCATGACGATGGATTTGATCCGTGCGCGCTCGTCCTCGGGCAACTCGTGGTCCATCAGCTGGTCGTAGCTCTGCCGGAAGACGTGCAGGGCGCTGTAGCAGAGAATGCCCGCGATGATGATGCCCACGAGAGGGTCGGCCGACAGCCATCGGAATTCCGTCGACAGAACGATGCCGACCACGACGCCCAGATTGGTCACGAGGTCGCCGAAATAGTGGATCGAGTCCGCGCCGATGGCAGGAGACCCGGTCCGCGCCACCGTCATCCGCTGCAGGACCACGAGCCCCGTCACCGCGACGATGGAGATCGCCATGACGCCAAGTCCCACCGATCCGTGCTCGATCGGCTGCGGCGTGATCAGACGCTGCACGGATTCGATCACCAGAAACAGCGCGGAGCCCGCGATGAACGCGCCCTGCGCGAGACCTGCCAGTGGCTCGGCCTTGCCGTGACCGAAGCGATGCTCGCGATCGGCCGGCGTCAGGGCGTGCCCCACGGCCAGGAGGTTGATAGTCGAACCGATGAGGTCGAGACCGGAATCGGCGAGCGAGGCCATCATCGCGATCGACCCCGTGATCACGAAGGCAACGGCCTTCAGAAGAACGAGAAAGCCCGCGACGCCGACGGCGGCCCACGCCGCGCGGCGCATCCACGATCCCTGTTGGCCCAAATGGATCGCCGTGTCGCTCACGGATAGAGCCTTTCAGTCCGCCACGGCTCGCTCGCGCTGTTGCGGCGATAGACGAGCCGGTCGTGCAGGCGGAACGGCCGATCGCGCCAGAATTCGATTTCGAGCGGCGTCACGCGGAAGCCCGACCAGTATGGCGGCCGCGGCACGGCGGAGAGCGCATATTTGACGGCATATTTCGCGATCTCGCGCTCGAAGACGAAACGGCCTTCCATGGGGCGCGACTGCGGCGAAGCCCAGGCGCCGATCTGGCTGTCCTTGGCGCGCGTGGCGAAATAGGCATCGGCCTCGGCGTCGCTCACCGGCGCCACGCTCCCACGCACCCGCACCTGCTTGCGCACCGTCTTCCAATGAAAGCACAGCGCCGCATGAGGTCGGCCCAGAAGCTCGCGGCCCTTGGCGCTTTCGAAATTCGTGTAGAAAACAAAGCCGCGCGGGTTCGCTTCCTTGAGAAGCACCATGCGCACGTTCGGATGGCCGCCTGCATCGACGGTCGCGACCGACATCGCATTCGCCTCGTTGGGCTCGGTTTTCGCGGCCTCTTCCATCCACTGGGCGAACAGCGCCATGGGATCGTCCTTCGCCGCGATGCCGCCGTCGTCGACAGGTCCGCCTATCTCGCTCATGTGAAGCCGCTTAGCATTTTTTGGCGTGCGGTCGCCATGTTCCGCACGAAACTGACCTTGAGACGCATTCGCCATTAGCGCTCGGCGGCCCCGCTTCCTATATTGGTCGCGACCCCGCGACTCGGGTGACGAGCAGCGGGCAGGAGAATTTATGCGCGACCCTTATTCCGTACTCGGCGTGGCGAAATCCGCGAGCGAGGCCGAAATCAAAAAAGCATTCCGGCAGCTTGCCAAGAAACACCACCCCGACACCAAAGGTGGTGACGAAACCGCGCAAAAGAAGTTTCAGGAGATCAGCGCCGCCTACGACATTCTGGGCGACAAGGAAAAGCGCGCGAAGTTCGACCGGGGGGAAATCGACGCCAACGGCAATCCGAGCTATGGGCAAGGCTTTCAGGGCTCGCCCTTCGGACAGGGTGGCGCAGGCGGCACAAAGGACTTCCACTTCACCTGGGCGAACCAGGGTGGCGACACAGCCGAAGGCTTCCGGGCCGAGGACATATTCGCGGACCTGTTCGGCGGCGGACGTGGCCGGCGCAACCAGGCGCGCCGGGGCGAGGATTTCGATCTTGCCGTCACGGTCAGCTTCAGCGAGGCGGCCCTCGGCGCGACGCGGCGGGTCACCCTGCCCGACGGCCGCGATCTCGACGTCCGCATCCCGACCGGCCTGAAGGACGGCCAGCAGATCCGCCTCAAGAGGCAGGCGGCGCCGGGCACCAATGGCGGTCCGGCAGGCGATGTGCTGCTGACGATCTCGGTTGCACCCCATCCCTATTTCGTGCGGGACGGCAACGATTTGCGGCTCGATCTGCCGATCACGCTCAAAGAGGCGGTCCTGGGCGGCAAGGTCACGGTGCCGACGCTGACCGGCCATGTGGCGCTCACCGTGCCGCCGAACTCCAACAGCGGGGCCGTCCTGCGGCTCAAGGGCAAAGGCGTCCCGGGCCGCGGTTCGTCCTCCGGCGGCGAGGCTGCAGGCGACCTTTATGTGAAGCTGGTCATCACCCTGCCCGATAAGCCCGATGCGGCGCTCAACGATTTCGTCTCCCGCTGGCAGACGGACTACGACCCCAGGGCGAAGCTGAAATAACGGCCAATCTGACGGCAGTGTCAGGCGGACTTTTGCCTGACCGCTTCATGTCCGCGATCTGAGTCCTTGATTTCTTTGACAAAGGGCCGTAGCCGGAGCAGGCATTTCTGCTCACGCGCCGGGGAGTACTCCATGTCGAAAAGCGGCCTCATGAAGGGCAAGCGCGGCCTCATCATGGGCGTGGCCAACGATCGTTCCATCGCCTGGGGCATCGCCACCGCCCTGCACGAAGCCGGTGCCGAGCTCGCCTTCACCTATCAAGGCGAGAGCTTCAAGAAGCGCGTGACGCCCCTCGTCCAGCCGCTCAACCCGACGGCACTGATCGATTGCGACGTGGCCCAGCAAGGCTCGATCGATGCGGCCTTCGCAGCGCTTCAGCAGAAATGGGACGCGATCGACTTCGTCGTCCACGCCATCGCCTTCTCGGACCGCGAGCAGCTCAAGGGCCGCTACGTCGACACGACGCAGGAGAATTTCGCGATGACCATGAACATCTCCTGCTATTCGTTCACGGCGGTCGCCCAGCGCGCCGAGAAGATGATGCCCAACGGCGGCAGCATGCTGACGCTCTCCTATTACGGCGCCGAGAAGGTGATGCCGCACTACAACGTCATGGGCGTCGCCAAAGCCGCGCTGGAAGCGAGCGTGCGCTATCTGGCCGAAGACCTCGGCAAGAAGGCCATCCGCGTCAACGCGATCTCTGCGGGGCCCATCAAGACGCTGGCCGCCTCCGGCGTCGGCGATTTCCGCTACATCCTCAAATGGAACGAATACAACTCGCCGCTCAGGCGCTGCGTGACCATCGGCGAAGTGGGCGACAGCGCGCTGTTCCTGCTCTCCGATCTCGGCCGTGCCGTCACGGGCGAGAACCTCCACGTCGATTCCGGCTACCACATCGTCGGCATGAAAGCGGAAGACGCGCCGGACATTGCCGTCAACAAATCCGATGCCTCTTAGCCTCAGTCCCGGGCTGACGCTTTATTTCTGCCGGCACGGCGAGACGGAAGCCAATGTGCAGAGACGCTTCCAGGGCCGCAGCCGCGATACGGCACTGACGGAAAAAGGCCACGCCCAGGCGCGTACGATTGCGGCGATCCTGAAACGCGTTGCGCCGGATCACGCGCGACTGGCCTACGTTGCCAGCCCGCTGAAACGCGCACGCGCGACGAAGGAGATCATCCTCGATCAGCTGGGGCTGCCGCGAGATCGTTACGCGACGGACGATCGCATCGTCGAGATGAACCTCGGCCGGTGGGAAGGTTTGACGGAAGCGGAAGCGCGCGCCGACGATCCCGTGGCTTACGAACATCGTGCCACGGACAAATGGGAAATACCGATCCCCGGCGGCGAAAGCTATTCGGACGTCGCCGTGCGCGCCCGCAACTGGATCGCGGACCTGAAGGCCGATACGTTCGCCGTCACGCATGGCGGCTTTTTGCGCATCCTGCGCGGGCTCTTCCACGGCATGACGTGGAGAGAGATGTCCGGTCTCGATGAGCCGCAGGGTGTGCTCTACCGCGCAAGCGGCAGTTCCATCGAGCGGATCGACCAAGAATGAGCCGGGCCGATTTCCGCGCGCTGACGCTTTACGTCCTGCGCCACGGCGAATGCGAGCACACGCTTCTTGGCGTCGTCGCGGGTCAGAACGACTCGCCCCTCACTGCGCTCGGACGCAAACAGGCGCATGAGAACGGCATCCGTCTCAGAGAGCTGACCGGTTCGCCCGGCAATCTTGGACATTATGCAAGCCCGCTGCATCGCACGGCGACCACCATGGAAATCGTGCGCGAGGCGGCAGGCCTCCCGGCGGCGGGATACGTGGCGGATCGACGGCTCATGGAGCTCGATTGCGGCGATAACACCTGGCGCAGCTGGACGGACATTCATGCCGACTTGGAGCGGGATCCGGCCTGGGTGAAGGACCGCTGGAACCACCGCCATCCTCACGGCGAAAGCCTCGCCATGCTGCATGAGCGCGTGGGGCATTTCCTGCAAACCCTGACACGGAATTCGGTGATCGTCGCCCATGCCGGTACCATCCGCATGATTCGGGCGCATATGCTCGGTCTCTCGCACGACGAGACGATCGCGTATCATGCCGCGAATTGGGGCATCCTGAGATTGTCATCCGGCAGCGAAACGTTCTTCGGCGAATAGCATGTCCTTCAACACCTTCGGCCAACTGTTCCGCGTAACGACCTTCGGCGAGAGCCACGGGCCGGCGCTCGGCTGCGTGGTCGACGGCTGCCCGCCCGGCATCGCGCTCACCGAAGCCGACATCCAGGGCGATCTCGACCGCCGCCGTCCCGGCCAGTCGAAATTCGTCAGCCAGCGCAAAGAGCCCGATCAGGTGCGCATTCTCTCCGGCGTCTTCCAGGACGAACGGATGAAGAGCCAGGTGACGACCGGCACGCCGATCGCGCTTCTGATCGAGAACGTCGATGCGCGCTCGAAGGACTACGACGATATCCGCGACAAGTTTCGCCCCGGCCACGCCGACTACACCTACTGGGCCAAATACGGCGTGCGCGATTACAAGGGCGGCGGGCGGCAATCGGCGCGCGAGACGGCGTCGCGCGTGGCGGCCGGCGCGATCGCGCGGAAAATCCTCACCGAGATTTTCGGCAAAGTCTCCGTGCGCGGCGCGCTGGTGACGATGGGCACGCAAACCATCGAACGCAAACGCTGGAGCTGGGACGAAGTCGGACAAAATCCGTTCTTCTGTCCCGATCCCAAGGCTGTCGCTCCGTGGACGGAGTATCTCGAGGCCCTGCGCAAGAAAGGCTCGTCCTGCGGCGCGCTGATCGAAGTCGTCGCCGAGGGCGTTCCGGCAGGATTGGGGGCCCCCATCTACGGCAAGCTCGATGCCGACCTCGCAGCCGCGCTGATGAGCATCAACGCCGTCAAGGGCATCGAAATCGGCAACGGGTTCGCAAGCGTGGCGCTCTCCGGCGAGGAAAATGCCGACGAGATGCGCAAAGGTCGCGGCGGCAAGCCGAAATTCCTCTCCAATCATGCGGGCGGAATCCTCGGCGGCATCTCGACGGGTCAACCCATCGTGGCGCGCTTCGCGGTGAAGCCGACGTCGTCGATCCTCACCCCGCGCAGGACGATCGATCTCGACGGCAACGAAACCGAGATCGTCACCAAAGGCCGCCACGATCCGTGCGTCGGCATCCGCGCCGTGCCCGTCGGCGAAGCGATGATGGCGTGCGTGCTCGCCGATCATGCGCTCCGGCATCGCGGGCAAGTCGGGTCGCCTTAGAGACAAGGCGGTCCGCCCTTCGGAACGCAACCGCTCCCGATTAACCGACTGAGAGAAATTGGCGCGTATCGGGCATTCACCATGCTAAGCTTGCCGTGTGGGGGCTTGCATGAAATCCGCTATCCGGCACTCGCTTGTCGGCGCCGTCTTTTTTGCGCTGGCGGCCTCGTCGACGCCCGGCCATGCGGCGGATGCGGCGTCCAAAATCCATGTTTTCAGCCTGTCGCAGGACGAAACCGCCCGGCTCGGAATTGAGACCGTTCCCGCGCGGCGCGCGACGTTCACCCCGCAGGTGCGCGGCTACGGAATGGTCATCAGCCTCGCCGCCATCGCCCAGGCCGATTTCGATTACCGCACGGCCGAAGCCGCCGTGACGGAGAGCAGGCTCGTCCTGCAACGCGCCGAGCGATTGTTCAAGGAACAGGCGCTCTCCCAGCAGGTGGTCGATACCGCGCGTCACCGCGCCACCGCCGACATGGCGCAAATGGTGCTGGCCGATCGCCGGGAAGCGGCGCTCTTCGGACAGAACGCGCCCTGGCGCGGACCGCCGCGCAACGAAGCACTGATCGACAATCTGGCGTCGGGCAAATCCACGCTGATCCAGGCGACATTTCCATTGGGTATCGCCTTCGCAAGCCCGCCGCGGCTGTTTTCGGTCGCGCGTCTCGACCCGCAACCCGGACAAACGAGCTGGTCGTCGCAGACGATCTGGGAGGGGCCGGCGGATCCGGCGATTCCGGGACGCAATTTTTTCGCGTTTGTCGATCACAGCGATCTCGCGTTGGGCGAGCATGTGCTCGTGTATGCGCCGGTCGGCGCACCCGTGAGCGGCGTGAAAATTCCGATGGACGCCGTCGTGCTCAGTGAAGGCAAGCCCTGGTGTTATGTGGAGGTCTCCGGGCAGCACTTCAGTCGCGTGCCGATCGATCTTCGGCTGGAACTGCCCGACGGATATTTCGTGCCCCAGGGCATCGCGCCCGATCAGCCGGTCGTCGTCAAGGGCACCGGCCTCCTCCTGGCGCGCGAGTTCGGCTCCGCCATTCCCGGCGAGGACTGACGCGCCATGGAGTGGCTGATCTCGCTGTGCGTCAAACGTCGCGGAGCCGCGGCGCTGCTGTCGGCGGTCGTACTCTTGCTGGCGGCGTGGGGCGCCTGGAATTGCCCGCTGGACGTCTTTCCGGAATTCGTGCCGTCGCGCGTCACGGTGCACACCGATGCGCCGGGATTTACGGCGGAGCAGGTCGAGCAGCTGGTTACGCATCCGCTCGAAAAGGCGATCAACGGCGGCGAAAGCGTCGTCGCACTGCGCTCGGAATCCATTCCGGGGCTTTCCGTCATCACGGTCAATTTCGCGAGCAACGCCAATCTTTTCAACGCGCGGCAGGACGTCTTCGCGCGCCTTGCCGGCGCCGCCAGTCAGCTGCCGGCCGGCATCACCCCGCCGCAACTTTCGCCGCTCACCTCGAGCACGCGCGCGCTTCTCAAGGTCGGCCTCGTCTCGGACCGGCTCGACGCCTACGCGCTTCGCGACATCGCCGACTACGTGATCAAGCCGCGGCTCATCGCGTTGCCGGGCGTTGCCGAAATCGACGTCTTCGGCGGCGCCATCCGCCAGATCCAGATCCAGCCCGATCCGGAAAAACTCGCCGCTTACGGCTTCTCCACCTCCGATCTTGTGCAGGCGGCGCCCGGCACGCTGGCGCTCAAAGGCGCCGGCTTCATCGACCTCAAGGGACAGCGCGTTCTCATCCAGACGCCGACGCCGTCGCCCGACTCCAGCATCATCGGAGACGGGATTCTGGGCGTGCGCGGCGTGACGCCCGTGCATCTGCGCGATGTCGCGACGATCACGCAAGGGCCGGCGCAGCGCATCGGAGACGCCCTGATCCAGGGCCGGCCGGGCGTTCTTATCTCCGTTTCGAGCCAGCATGGCGCCAACACGCTGACGACGACGCGCGCCGTCGAAGGCGTGCTCCTGGGTCTCGCGCCCAGTCTCCAGATGCAGGGCATCGCGCTCTATCCCGCGCTCCACCAGCCGGCGAATTTCATCGAGAAGGCGCTTGCGAGCCTTGAGCGTTCGCTTGCCATCGCCGCCGCCCTCATCTTCGTGGCACTCGTTCTGTTTCTGCGCGACTGGCGCTCGGCGGTGATCGGTTTCGTGTCCATCCCGTTGTCGCTGCTCGTCGTGATCGCCACGCTCAAATATTTCGGGTTCACGCTGAACACCATGACGCTCAGCGGCTTCGTGGTTTCGCTGGGCGTGCTGGTCGACGACGCGGTCGTCGGCATCGAGAACATCCTGCGCCGGCTGCGCGAAAATGCGCAGAAGCCGAATCCCCTGAGGCGCACCGACGTCATCCGCGGCGCGTCGATGGAAGTTCACGGACCGGTGCTCTACGCAACGCTCGTCGTGCTGGCGGCTTTCGTGCCCGAGCTTTTGTCGTCCGACGTGCAGGGCCGGCTGATGGGCCCGCTGGCGCTCGCCTTCATGCTGGCGGTCGCCGTTTCCTTTCTCGTCGCGTTGACGGTGACCCCTGCCCTGTCCGCGATCTTCCTCTTCCCGGAAGACGCCCATGTCGATCCGTGGTGGATCAAGGCACTGAAGAAACTGCAGGCGCTCGTCATCCGGGTGAACTATCATTTTGTCCATGCGAGCGTCGTCGTCGTGGCAATTGCCTTCGCCGCATCGCTTTGGGTTTTGCCGTCGCTCGGACGGACCTTCCTGCCGGAATTCCGAGAAGGACACCTGGTCGTGCAGGTCGACAGCAAATTGCCGGGAACCTCGCTCGACGAAATGCTTTCGCTGGGCCGGCGCATCAGCCGCGACGTGCTGGCGTTGCCCTATGTCGCCACGATCGAGCAACAGGTGGGACGCTCGGAAAACACCGAAGACACCTGGGGGACGCACCAGTCCGAGTTCCAGATCGAATTGAAACCCGACGTCAACGTCGATCAGGAGCGCGCGGAGGCCGAGATACGCGCGATCCTGGCGCGCTATCCGGGTGTCCAGAGCGCCGTCGTGACGTTCCTGGGCGACCGCATCAGCGAAAGCCTGACCGGGCAGACCTCCCAGGTCGCGATCAAGATCTTCGCCAGCAGTGCCGACGTGCTGGACTCGACGGCCGAGCGCGTCGTGAAAGCCGTGTCGCCGGTCAAAGGTGTCGTCGATCTGCAATTCAAAAAAGAGGCCGGCATGCCCGTCCTGGGCGTGAAGCTGGATCCGACGGCGCTGTCGGCGGTCGGCCTCAAGGGCCAGGACGTGCTCAACACGATCGCGACGGACTATGCCGGCGCCCATGTCGGCGAGGCCTATGCCGGTCCGCGCACGGTCGACGTCGTCATCCAGTTGGCCGACAACCTGCGCCGCATGCCGGAGCAATTGGGCGCGCTGACCGTCACCGGGCCCCTGGGCCTCGTTCCGCTTTCGAGCGTGACGCATATCGTCCCCGGCAGCGGACGCTATCGCATCGAACACGAAAACGGCGACCGCTTCGTCGCCGTCACGTTCAACGTCAGCGGTCGTTCTCTGCAGGGCGTCGCCGCCGAAGTCCGCGACCGGATCGCGCGCGACATTCCCGCGGTCCCCGGCGTCCGCATCGAGATAACCGGCGCAGCGGCGGCCGAACAGCAGACGCGGTTCGAGATGGCGGTGTACACGGCGGTCGTGCTCGCCGGCGTGATGCTCATTCTGCTGGCGGCGTTTCGCTGGCGCGCCAATCCGTGGCTGGTGATGGCGAACATTCCATTCAGCCTCGTCGGCGGCATCGCAGCGGTCTACGGCACCGGCATCGGCTTGTCGCTGGGCGCGCTGGTCGGCCTCGTCACCGTCTTCGGCATCAGCGCCCGCAACGCCATTTTGCTGTTGTCCTATTACGAAGTCATCGTCGATACGGACGGCTTGCCGTGGTCCGAGGACGTGGTGATCCGTGGCGCGAACGAAAGGCTGACGCCCATCCTGATGACGGCGGTCCTGGCCGCGCTGGCGCTGGCGCCGCTGGCCTTCTCCATGTCGCAACCGGGACAGGAAATCAGCGGCCCCATGGCGGTCACCATCCTCGGCGGATTGGCGAGTTCGACACTGCTCAATCTCTTTCTGCTCCCCGCGCTCGCCGCACGCTTTGCCGGACCGGTGAAGGATGCCGGTTGAATCGCGGGCGGCCGCGATGCCCGTCGCCTGCCGTCAGCAGCGCGTGCCGGAACGACAATCGTATTGCGGAGCCCGTTCGGGCGATGCAAGCGTGATATCGACCGTCGTGTGCGGCTCAATCTTGTCGGTCACCGCGATGCCTGCGGTCGGCGGTGACGCCGGTCGATCGTCGACAGCCGGGACGGAAGCTGTAGCGTAAACGACTGCGACCGCCCCCGGGAGATATGAAACGTCCCGGAAATCGTAGAAGTTATTGAACACCTCTTGGCACGACGCCGAGTCGCTCGGCCGCGGGGCGACCTTCGCGCCGTAGAGCTTCCAGTGCAAACAGACTTCGCCGTCGTCGTACGAGGTCCATGGCGAGAGATGGCCGGAGATATCGATGCTGCGCGCGCGGAGCTCCGGACTCCCGGGCGCCGGTCCCAGGCGCAACAGCAACACGACCAATCCCATGACTGTCGCCACTGCGAAAATCCCGCGCAGCCAGGCGTACATCCCGGCGAGGATTGCCAGCACGATCCCGATAGCCAGGATCGCCAAAACAATCACGGCGGCCGTTTCGAACGACATCCAGGTCGTCAGCCCGAGCACCAGGGAGAATATCAGCGCCAGAAAAACCGACATGCCGCAGCAGATCCATGCGGCTCTCCCGAGGTCGGCGTTCTTTGCCGCGCGGCCGCCGCTCGCCAGGACCACGCCAACGACGGCCGCAAACAGGAGCGCGGTCCCCGCGATCCAGGGAAAGGCGAAGAGCGCGAAGACGTTTGCCAGCACGCCGAAGCCGATGCCAAGCCCGCCGAGAATTATGCCGGCACTATTGCTCGACGAACTATTTCCGAGCGGGCTCTGTCGATAGGTCTGCACCTGGGACCCTTCCTTGATGTAACGGTCTTGCTCGGCGCGAACACGGGGGCGGCCGAACGATGCCGCGTCGGCCGCGCCGCTCTGTCAGCCCTTCCCTTCGACAGTTGGACTGCGAAAAGGAAATCGAAGTCCTCGCGCGGCTTGCGCCGGAACGGTTTCTCCAAGCCAGTTCAGCGCGAAGGTCTCGCGCGTTGGATGAGAATGCGTGACGAATTTCAGCACGGGTGTCAGGACTTCCGCGATCCCGTGGCGCGCCGTCCAACGAAGCGGCCAGTCGAGCATCTCGTTCAGCTGTCGCATTTCGTCGCCGTAGCCGAGGGACGACGCGAGCGCAGTCATCTTCCCGGACAGTTCTATCGACAATTCGCATGCAAAGGTGCAGGGAAAGTGCGGCAGCGCTCGAATTCCGAGCCGCCGCAGCAGGATGTTGGTCTCAGCTGTCGCAGGCACCGAAACTTCGCTGTCTCTGACATGTGCATCACGAGTCGCGCGGCCGATCAGCCAAGTGTAATCAGCGATGCGCGATTCCACGTAAGCCGCCTGAAAGAACGCCCGGCAGCAGCGCGGATACCCCAAAAGCGCCCCCATGGCGTCGCTGTCACGCCGAATCCATGCCGCCCGGAAGGCTCTTACGTTGCGGCGGGAGCCCACGACGATCTCGCTTGACAAGACCGGCTGCGAGGCACCGGGCGGCGTCGCATCTACGACACGCAGGATATCCCAGGACAGGCGTGCTTCGGAGATCCTCTCGATCCAGGCGGCATGGTTTGTCGACAACGTGTCGATCATGGCGCAAGGCCGCAGCACGTCCGCCGAGCGCCATTCAACCGTCTCCCATGCCTTGGCCACGGATTCGATTTGCGGCTCGAAGATTTCGCGCGCCTCGTCGCTCGCCCAGGCTATCCGCAGGAATTCCGGTATTGCGGGAAATGCGTCGCGCGTCTGCGACGTCCTGCGCGCAAATTCGGCGCAAAGGGCTAGAGCTGCGCCATCGCTTCCGCCAGGCTGGGATTCCTGCCCCCACACCATTCCGCCACCATCCGTTGCTCCAAGGCCGTCCGCTCCGGGCCAAGCGAAAGCGGCGTACGGCCTTCCCGACGGATCTCGTCTTCGAACCGTACGAAAAGCGCCTTCCAGAGCTCGCAGAACTCGGTGCGGTTGCGCCAGTCTCCATTGATCGCGGTTCCGGGACAATTGCCCTTGCACATCAGGAAGAAGCGGCAGCCTGCACATCCGCCATCTTCCTGTGCGGAAAAATACAAACTGATATAGCGTTCGTAGCCGCTGGAAGCACTCTTCACGAAGTCGATCCCGTCCTTGTTGGTTCGGCCGCAATTGCTGCGCCGGCCGTTGCCTTCAATGCCGCGGACGGCCCGCGTGGTGTAGGGATCGCAAGCGGTCCACACACACGACGCCTTGTCATCCTTCCCCATGAGGAGCGCGCGCATTTCGTCGAACAGCTGAAATCGAATGTTGGCGAAACTCTTGCCCAGCTCATAGAGACCCAGGAACGCTTCGATGTTCTCCGCCATGGAGAGCCCGTGCGCCTGACGGATCGCATCGCTCTCGCTTTCCAGCACGTGCAATCCCACCGAACGCAGGCCAAGCGCGTCAAGACGGCGAAACCAGTCATGCAGCCGGCCGATCACCGCGGGCGAGGCGTTGGTCCGGTGCAGGGTGACGATCAGCCCGGGAACGATCCCCGCTTCGCAAAGCTGCTCGATCGCCCGCTCCGCTTTGGCGGTGGCCTTGACCGTAGCTTCAGGCGAACGCGAATGCGCCACGCGCAGCGCATTCATCTCGCCTGGACCGTCGATGGAGATCCCGACGTGGACTTTATAGCGCTTGAACAGGTCGATGTGCGCGCTGCGGATGGTCGTGCCGTTGGTTTGCACGCCGTTCCGGCCGTAGCGCTCCAGGCCCCAAGCCCACAGCGTTTCGAGATCGCGCAGCGGGAGAAGCAGCGGCTCGCCGCCGAACAGGTTAAAAGGTCCGCCTTCCGCTTCGACCGCGGACTTCATGCGCTCGATGTCGTAGCGATGCGCGACGTTCTTCGCTTCGCGCTGCGGATTTTGGTAGCAGTACTCGCAGGCGAGGTTGCACAGGACGCCGAGGGGCCGCAACTCAACCGTCATGCGACCCGGCCGTCTGACCGATGATGAGCCATGTCACCCTCGCAATTGCACGGACGCTCGCTTTGGGAAGAACGGCGGGAGGCCCTCAACTGTCGTTGTGCCCGTCCCAGTGCGGCGATCCCTGGTCCGCGTGATGGTCGATGTGATCGTGATGGGTGCTTTGGGCGAACTGGACATTCCCGCGCAAAGACCCGCGATCAACGCGTTGGTCGCCGGAGCCGAATTCGGTACGAACGATGTCGGTATGGACGCTTTGCGCGAGTTGGGCGTTCCGACGCAGCGCGGTACGATGCAGCGCCGAGATGGTCATGTCGCTCGGTCCTGCCGGGCTTGCGGCGGGTCCCACCTCGGCTTTCGCCGCCGGACTCTCGAATGACAAGCTGAGCAATGCAAACGTAGCAACACTTGCGAGAAAACCGTGACGACCGGCCAATCTCATGCAGTTTCTGACGAAAAATCCGCGCTTTGTCGCAGCGGCATCCCAAATCACCCGCTGTGATCGCAGCGTCTGCACCGTCGAGTCGCGTTGATTTTCCGGTATGCCCATCGTCTTGCCCCTCGCAAATGGGAAAGCCCAAACCAGCAATGTGACATGAAATCGCACAAGCACCGATGGAAACGCTAAGGCTCAAATTTCTCCGAAGCAAGGTTAATATTATTCCATCTGCGGGCTTCGACAATTTTCCCCGGACGAATTGCCCGCAACGCAGGACGCCATGCCGGTGCGGTATGACTTCGAACAGTCTTTCCGTCCTTGCCGCACGCTTCGCCGGCCCGCCGCAAGAGGCCGTTTGAACCTTGCATGCGCCGATGATGGATCGGCATATTTCTCAAGCAGGCGCACACGCCATCGTAACGAAGCGGACGGGAAATGATCAGGAAGGCGACCCGCGCAGACCTGCCTCGGATTTCTGAAATTCGAAGTGCCGTCAAAGAAAACAAGTTGGACGATCCGGCACGGGTCACGGTCGAGATTTGCGAGTGGTTCATCGACCACGCCGCGTTCTGGCTGTGGGAAGACAACGGCGTCGTTCACGGCTTTTCAGCCGGCGATCCGCGCGACGGCACGATCTTCGCGCTCTTCGTGGACCCTGCCTGGGAAGGGCGCGGAGCGGGACAGGCGCTCCTGCCCCTTGCCTGCAAGACCTTGAGAGACGCCGGATATCGCGTCGCGCGCCTGGACACTGAGGCACGGACGCGGGCGGAACACTTCTACCGGCAGAACGGCTGGCGAGAAGTCGGGCGCAAGTCCGACGGTCAAATCATTTTCGAGAAGGCAATTTAAGCGGCTTTCGAATTGGCCAAGACATTCCAAGACAAGGCGTCTGCTTGTTCGTGCTCGCCGCGGTTGATACGTTTTGGCGATGGTGAAACTCGGCCCCATTCTGTTGTCGTGCGGCTTTCTTCTTCTGATTTCGGGAGTCACGTTCGCATTCGGCGCGACAATGGGCGGCGCTGGCGCGATCCAGAATGTGCGCGACGTGAAAGAGGCGCTCGACAGATTCCATAGCGGCGACGCCGATGGTGCGCTGGCGCTGCTTACGGAAGTTCTCGGCACCAACGCACTGTCTGACGACTCTTCCGCCATCGTCCATTACGACCGCGGCATGGTTTATCTGTCGAAGGGCGAAAAGGACAAGGCGATAGACGACTTTACGACAGCGATTCAAAAACGCCGACGCTATCAGGCGCCTTACATCATGCTGGCGCAGACCTATTTCGCAATGGGCGATGCCGGCAAAGCTATCGCCGAACTCCAAGCTGCCATCGAAATCGACCCGGGCAGCGCGAACGCCCATCTCAATCTCGCGAACGCCTACCACCATCAAGGCGACGACAATCGCGCGCTTGTCGAATACGGCGAGGCGATCCGGCTGGAAAGCTCGCCCTATGCTTACGAAGGCCGCGGATCGGTTTATCTGCTGACGGGGCACGCCGACAAAGCCGTCGCCGATCTGACTGCGGCGATTGCGATGAAGCCCGATTACCGCGAGGCCTATGTGAATCGCGGCATGGCCTATGACAATCTGGGCGACGGCAAACGGGCGATCGCCGATCTCGACACCGCGCTGAAGCTGGATTCGGCCGATCTCGATGCGCGGATCGACCGCGCCAACGTCCATGCCGATCTGGGCGAACCGGACCTCGCAATCGCGGATTACGACATCGCGATCAGGGCAAGGCCGCTGGACACGGTTCTTCTGCGATCCCGCGGCGACGCCTATCTCGCCGAAAGCGCCTATGCGAAAGCCGTCGCCGACTATGACGGCGTGCTGGCGCGGACACCGAACGATCCGGTCGCCCATCTCGACCGCGGCGCCGCATTCTACAGACTGCACGACTACGAACGGGCCATTGCGGACTACACCGCGGCACTGAAGCTGACGCCCAAGGACGCGCGTCCCTACGACGATCTCGGCGGCGCCTACGGCGCGGAAGGCAAGCTCGACGCGGCCATCGCGGCCTATGACGAAGCTTTGCGGCTGCAGCCCGACTATGCAGCCGCCCGTCGCGATCGCGAAGGCGCGCTCAAGGCGAAGGCGACAGGACAAAATATCGTCGTCGACGCGCAATAGGCCGTTTTCCGGCGCGCCGGAAATCCCTTATGGTCGCTTCGGTGCAGCAAGGGGGCATTCATGGCGCAATCGCGAAACGAAAACCGCATCCTCATTGTCATCGGACTCCTGATCGCGCTGGGCCTGCCCTTCTCGCATCTGAGCAGCTGGGGCAAGGCGCATAGCGGATTGGGCCCGCTCTGGGGCGGTGAAGTCTTCTGGCTGGCGCTCTTCCTGCTGATTGTCGTTTACGTCCTTGTCGTCGAACGCAAGTCCCTTTCGTCCATCGGCTTCCGCAGCGTGACGCCGATGGCTATCCCTATCGCCATCGCCGCGGCGTTTGTCATCGCCGCCGGCGACGTCGTGATTTCAAGCGTCGAAGCCGTCTTTCATCTGGCCGTGAAGACGCAGATCAACGCCCTGTTCCTGACGCCGCTCTGGTTCCGCTTCTACCTCGCGGCGCGGGCCGCCATCGTCGAGGAGACGGCGTTCCGCGGCTACGGCTTCGAGCGCCTCACGGATCTGACCGGAAGCAAATGGCTTGCGGCGCTTGTGACGTTCGCGCTGTTCACGGCGGCGCATTACCCGGGCGGCGGCCTGGCACTTGCGCTCGTCGCGGCGTGGGGCGGCCTCGTTCTCACCCTTCTCTATCTCTGGCGGCGCAATATCTGGACCACGATCATCGCCCATTGGCTGACGGACCTGGTAGGTCTCGTGCTCGTGCCGGCGATGGGTCTCCATCATTAGGACAGCGCAGCGTCCCCTCTTCGTTGCCGGAAATCGTCGCTGTCCCCCAAAGTTTCGCCTTTTGTTGCCGAACCTTTGCCTAACAGGTTCGGCGCGAACGGGTGCAGACTCGCGGGCGTTCGAACATGCTCTTTGAAATTGTGAAGAATGTCCGGGCGTCGAAGCTCCTTCGGCGGCGACAGCGCGCGGTTGCGCGATCAGAAGATTCACCACCGAGGCGCAGAGGCACGGAGATAGCGAATGGCTTTGCGGCGCGCGCGCATCAAACCCGGCAAGGATGTCTGCGCGCGAAGCGCGCAACAGAGTCCCCGTCGAAGTGCGCACAAGCGTCCGTGACGGACTCGGTATCTTTGCGTCTCTGCGCCTCCGTGGTTCAACTTTCTTTCCCGACGTTCGCGCCGCAACGAAAGGACGTACGCGGACGAAATAGTCCCTGGCGTCCCCTGATAATGTCCATGGCCGCGAGGCGCGATGTGCGGGAAAGGCCCGCGGCTGTTGCCCCGGATGCACGCCGCACGCGCCCGCATTTTTCAAAGGCCCTGTTGACAGCCCTGTTACCAGGGATTTGGTCGCGTGTGATCGTCGTGGCAACAGTCGACGGCTACCGCCACCGGGGTAGCGACGTCTCGGCCTGCGCGCCGATCCAGAGCTGCGGCTCGGACGGCGGCGCCATGTGTTCCTTCTTTTCGCGCGCGGCGACGCAAGCCTGCACGCCGCGTCCCAAAGTCGGGAAGTCCGGCGAGGCCGGAAGCGTTTCGAGCACGCATTGGTCGAAGAAGGTGTAGTAATTGCTGCTGCCGCAGCCGAACGACGTGCGGTCCGGCCGCGCGGCGGTGAGGATCATGCGGTTGGGCGCCTGCAACACCGGCACGAAGACGCCGGAAAAGCACGCCGAGACGATCACGACCGTCGGTCTCGTGCTGCAGGTGTTGTCGAGCGTCTGCGACAGCTCGCCGGGGGAATAGGTCGTATCGCCCATCACGATGCCGCTCGTCGAGCCGTGCGACGTGAAATAGACGAAACAGCCCGTGTTGGTCTTATTCGAAAGATCCCAAAGCGCGGTCGCGATCGAATGCGCATCCGACGGCATCGGGCGCGTATCGGGATAATTGTCGGGTCGCACGGAAAACTGCTCGACGTCGTCCGGCGAAAAACCGAGCTGCACGAGATCCTTCGCGATGTCGCGCCGCGCATTGTCGAAGGCCTCGCTGGGACTGCCGTCATGCGCGTGCCAGTCCCCGGCCACCACGACCGCGGCCCAGTCGGAGAACACGCCCGCCGCAAAAGCCGGCGACACACACAGCGCGAGGACCGCGCTCACGACGACGGAACGAAGCAATCCCTGCACGACCCGCATTCCCCCGCGCACCCCTGCGCGAAGTTTAGTGCCAGCGTGGAAGCGATGCCAAGGCCTTGGATCCGATCCAGAATTGCGGCTCGGAATGGGGCGTCAGCTGTTCGGCCTTCTCGCGCGCGACGACACAGGCGCGCGCCCTGGCGGCGAGGTCGGGAAAGCTTTGGGACGCGCCCCACGACTCCAGCACGCACTGGTCGAAATAGGGGTAGCGGTCGCTCTGCCCGCAGCCGAACGACGTGCGATCACGGCGCGCCGCCGTCAGGATCATCCGGTTCGGACCTTTGAGCGGCGGCAGCATGGCACCGGAGAAGCAGGCGGAGAGAATGACGACCGTCGGCCGCGCGCCGCAGGCGTGATCGACGACCTCCGCCAACACACGGGGCGGCACGACGTAATCGCCGACGATGATGCCGTCAGGCTCGCCGTGCGAGCTGAAATAGACGAGACAGCCCGCGTTCGCCTTCTGCGTCAGCTTCACAAGAACCCTCAGGATCGTGCTGGGCGCCGAGCGCGACAGCTTCTCCCTGCGGTACAGGCGCGGATGCATGGAGAACTGCGCGATGTTGTCAGGGGCAAAGCCGAGCTTCAGAAGATCGCGCGCAATGTCGCGGCGGGCATTGTCGAAGCCTTCCGTAGAGTTGCCTTCGGAATCTTCGTGATCGCCGGCGACGACGATGGCCGCCCAGTTCGCGAACGGGCTTTCGGCGGCCGACGCCATGCTTGCGATCCAAAGGCCGGCAAACAGAAGCGCCAGAACGCGCGCCGCGCGTTCAACCACGCCGCCGTTCCCGCCCGACCGGCTTGGCGAAGGTCGAAACTTTGGTGAGATAAGCAAGATCGGTGTCCTGCCGCACGAGCCCGGCCGGCTCGAACAGCGCCTTCAGATCGCTCCGCGCAAAGCCTGCGTAATAGGGCTCGTGCAGAAGCCGCGGGAACGCTTCGATCAAGCCGTCGAAATCCGGCAGGTCGCCGTACTGGATCGTATCGGCCAGCACGAACAGTCCGCCCGGCTTCAGAACCCGGCCGATTTCCTTCGCGACGGCGGTACGGACCTTCGGTGGCAACTCATGAAAGAGATAGATGCTGACGGCCATATCGACGCTTGCATCCGGCAGCGGCACGGATTCGGCTGCGCCCAGGATGAATTCCGCATTCTCGTGCCGCGCCAAGGCCGCGCGCGCCTGCGCCAGATAGGGTTCGGAGAGATCGAGCGCCACAGTCTTGAGTTTCGGCTGCACGGATTTGACGAAAGACAGGAACCTTCCCGTGCCCGCGCCGATGTCGAGCAGCGTGGACTCTTCCGGTGCCCGCTTTTCCAGAAATTTCGCGATGGGGATGTAGGCGCGCCGGCGCATGGCGTCGGCCGTGCCCGCGAAGAGCGCTTCGACCTGGAAGTCGTAGAGCTTGGCGGAGTGTTCGCTCAGATAGCCGTCGGTCTGGAAGTGGAAGTTCTGGCGATAGTAGCGCGGCAGCCCCTCGCCTTTCTTCGCCGCTTCGCTGTGCCCGCGCGCTTTCTGCCGCCGGGTGACATTCGGCATATCGGCCCAAAAACGCAGCGATGCCGTCGCCCGCGCGATGTCGCGCGCGATATCGACAGGCATGGGGTAGAGCCCGCGCTCTACATTCTTCCAGTCTTCGCGGAAAAGCGCCTGCATCGAACCGAGCAGCGTCCGCGCCGACGGCATCTTGTGCTTGAGGCCGCCGATCGCCGTGAAAGCGTCCCGCGCGAGGACGCGCGCCGCCAAGTAGTGGGCGCCGTAGAACGCAATGCGCGCCGTCTGTGCGGCGGTGTAGGTTAAGCGTTCGGCTCTCGTCGCCATGTCAGTCCCGCGTGAAAGCTGCCACAAGCTCAATATGCGACGACCAAAGGAATTGGTCTACCGGCGTAATGGTTCCCATCCTGTAGCCGCCGTCCACAAGAGTTCGCGCGTCGCGCGCAAAGCTCTGCGGATTGCAGGAAACGTAAACAATGCGGCGGATTTTGGATTTCGCGAGTTCCCTGGCCTGCGCGTTCGCACCCACGCGGGGGGGATCGAGGATGACCGCGTCGAATTTGGCGAGCTCGGGGACGCCCAGCGGCAATTTGAAGAGATCGCGTTTCTCGATCGTGACAGGCTTGAGACCGGGCGTCGCGCGTCCCGCCGCCGCCAACGCATCGAGCGCCGCCCCCTCCATCTCGACCGCATGCACGCGGGCGGCCTGCGCCACCACCAGCGCGAAGGTCCCCGCGCCTGCGAACAGATCCGCCACGGATTTGGCTTTGTTGACGCCATCCAGGACCTTGGCCTGAAGCAAGGCTTCGCCGTCCTGCGTCGGCTGCAGGAACACATCATGAGGCAAGATCACCTCGGCTTCGCCGAAGGTGACGACGGGCGGCGCGAGCTCGACGAGCGGCTCGCCGTTGGCCGTCACGCGCGCAAGCCTGAGACGCGTCGCCCAGCGCGCGGCTGCGGATGTCATCGCGGAATTGCGCGGACGCGACCAGCGGATCGCGACATCGGTGCCGTTTTGCGTTTCCGTGATGAACAATTCGGCCTTTTGGCCTTCATCCAACAGCTCCGCCATCATGCTGCGCAGGCCCGCGACCAGCGCAAACAGCGATCGTGTGAGCACGCGGCATTCCTGCATGTCGACGATGTCGTGCGAGGCCGCCGCATGAAAGCCGAGGCGTACGGCGCCATCATTCTTCGCGGCCTTGAACGCGGCGCGGCGGCGCGTTCCCGGCGCGACTTCCACGATGTCTTCGACGACGGGCTCGGCGAAACCGTGCCGCGCGAGCGCATCGGCGACGTTCGCCTTCTTGAGCGTGCGATAGGCGTCGTCCGGCATGTCCTGATAGGCGCAGCCGCCGCAGGTGCCGAAATGGCGGCAAAGCGCAGTCACGGCTTCTGTGCGGCGACGAGAAATTCGCGGTTGCCGTCGCCGCCGGCGATGGGGCTCTCCATCGTGCCTTCAACCAGCCATTTCTGCTCCTGGACGAGCCACGCCTGGATGTCCTCGCACGCCGCCCGCCGGTCCGCTTCGCTCTTGACGATGCCGCCCTTGCCGAGACGCGCGCGGCCCACTTCGAATTGCGGTTTGACCAGCGCCACAAGCCGCGCGCCGGGTTTCGCCAGCGCCAGCGCGGGCGACAACGCGAGCTTCAGGCTGATGAAGCTCACATCGGCCACGATCAATTGCGGTGCTTGCGGGAGCGACACGGCAGTCAAGCTCCGCGCATTGACGCCTTCCATGACGACGACGCGCGGGTCTTTCGCGAGTTTCTCGCGCAACTGCCCGTGTCCCACATCGACGGCAAAGACTTTGTGCGCGCCGCGCTCGAGCAGGACCTCCGTGAAACCGCCGGCCGATGCGCCGATGTCGAGACAGACGAGCCCTTCCGGCGAAATGGAGAATTCGTCGAGGGCCGCGATGAGTTTCAGCGCGCCGCGCGAGACGTAAGTGTGCGGCGGCGCATAATCGACGTGCATCGTTTCGGTGAGCAGCTGCGCAGGCTTGGCGACCGTCACGCCGTCGGCGCGCACCTGGCCCGCGGCGATGGCGGCCTGGGCTTCGGCGCGGGACGCGGCAAAGCCCCGTTCGACCAGGAAAACATCGGCGCGACGCCCCCGATCAAACGGGGTGCTGTCGGTCACGCGCGTTCGCCGGCAATGCTCGCTTCGTGGCCCAGAGCGCCAAGTGCGACCGTGACAATGGCCTTCGCATCAAGGCCCGCCGCTTCGTACATCTTCTCCGGCGTGTCCTGATCGATGAAACGATCGGGCAGGATCATGGGGCGAAGCTTGAGACCGCGATCGAGAAGGCCTTCCCACGCAAGAACCTGCGTCACCTGCGCCGCGAAGCCGCCGATCGAGCCTTCCTCGATGGTGATGAAGACTTCGTGCTCGCGCGCAAGGCGTTTGACGAGATCCTGATCGATCGGTTTCGCGAAGCGGGCATCGGCGACCGTCGCCGACAATCCGTAGGCGGAGAGTTTCTCGGCGGCGAGCAGCGCTTCCTGAAGCCGCGTGCCCAGCGAAAGGATGGCGATGGAATTGCCTTCGCGCACGATGCGGCCCTTGCCGATTTCGAGCGGCGTGCCGACCTTCGGGCGCTCGACGCCAGTGCCTTCGCCGCGCGGATAGCGCAGCGCCGACGGACGATCGTCGATCGCAGCCGCCGTCGCCACCATGTTGGTCAGCTCGGCTTCGTCCGCTGCCGCCATGATGACGAAATTGGGCAGCGTGCCGAGATAGGCGATGTCGAACGAGCCCGCATGCGTGGGCCCGTCGGCGCCCACAAGGCCCGCGCGGTCCATGGCGAAGCGCACCGGCAGCGACTGGATGGCCACGTCGTGCACCACTTGGTCGTAGGCGCGTTGCAGGAATGTCGAATAAATGGCGGCGAACGGCTTCATGCCGTCGGCGGCGAGGCCCGCCGCGAACGTCACCGCATGCTGCTCGGCGATGCCCACGTCGAAGGAGCGCTCCGGGAAACGCTTGGCGAAAAGATCGATGCCCGTGCCCGACGGCATTGCCGCCGTGATGCCCACGATCCGCGCATCGCGCTCGGCCTCGGCGATCAAGGCTTCGCCGAACACCTTCTGATACTGCGGCGCCTTCGCGGGCGTCTTCTTCTGCTCGCCGGTGAGCACGTTGAACTTCGCAACGCCGTGATATTTGTCGGCCGAAGCTTCCGCCGGCGGATAGCCTTTGCCCTTTTGCGTCACGACGTGAACGAGAATGGGGCCGTTCTTCGAGTCCCGCACGTTCTCGAGCACCGGGATCAGATGATCGAGATTGTGGCCGTCGATCGGGCCCACATAGTAGAAGCCCAGTTCTTCGAACAGCGTGCCGCCCATGGCGATACCGCGCGCATATTCTTCCGCGCGCCGCGCCGCCACTTCCAGCGGATGCGGCAGGAATTTCGCGACCTGCTTGCCGATTTCGCGCAAGCCCCGATAGGGACCGCTCGAAATGAGACGCGCGAGATAGGCGCTCATCGCGCCGACCGGCGGCGCGATCGACATGTCGTTGTCGTTCAGCACGACGATGAGCCGCGCATCCATCGCGCCCGCGTTGTTCATCGCCTCATAGGCCATGCCTGCGCTCATCGCACCGTCGCCGATCACGGCGACGACGTTGTTCTTTTCCTTCTTCAGATCGCGCGCGACGGCAAAACCGAGGCCGGCGGAGATCGACGTCGACGAATGCGCCGCGCCGAACGGGTCGTATTCGCTCTCCGCGCGCTTCGTGAAACCGGACAAACCACCGCCCTGGCGCAGCGTGCGCATGCGCGAGCGCCGGCCCGTTAGAATCTTGTGCGGATAGGCCTGATGGCCGACGTCCCAGATGAGTTTGTCTTCCGGTGTGTTGAAGACGTAGTGCAGCGCGACGGTCAGTTCGACCACGCCGAGGCCTGCGCCCAGATGTCCGCCGGTGACGGAAACGACATCGATCAACTCCTGGCGCAGTTCGTCGGCCAGCTGGCGCAAATCGCCGCGCGGGAGACCGCGCAATGCCGACGGGTTCTCGATCTGGTCCAGGAGGGGCGTTGTGTTCGAAATGTTCATCCCAATAACTCCGTCATCGGCCGATTGCTCGACCACAATACTTTCGCCGCCTCAGACGGCAGCGTTGACTCTTTCGTTCGACAAATCAAGGCGATGCGTTCGAACGCTCATCCGATATCCATCGGCTCGACGCCTTCGACCCCATTGGTGCCCTGAACGATCTTCTCAAGCCGTCCCTCCGCAGCTTTCAGCTTTTTGTCGCAGTGGGCCTTAAGCGCCTGACCACGTTCATAGAGCGCGATCGAATCTTCCAGATCCACTTCGCCTTGCTCCAGGCGGCTTACAATCGACTCCAGCTCTTTGAGAGCCGCTTCGAAGCTCATTTCGTCGACGGGTGTAGACGCCGCCTTCGCGGGCATTGTTCAAGCCTCCATGAGTGCGCGTACATGGGCCGCTGCAGACCGGGCCAGCGCCTCAAGGTCATACCCGCCTTCCAGAACCGAAACAACGCGCCCGCCGCAGCGCCTCCGCGCAATTTCGCAGATGGCGTGTGTTACCCAAGAGAAATCGCTTTCGACCAGCTCCAGTTCCGCGAGCGGATCGTCGCGGTGGCCGTCGAAGCCCGCGGAAATGAAGATAAAATCAGGTGCAAAATTCTGAATCGCGGGCAAGACCTCACGTTCGTAGGCGGCACGAAATTCGCGGCTCCCCGAGCCCGCGCGCAGCGGCACGTTCAGGACGTTGCCAAGGAAGCCGCTTTCCGATGCGTCGCCCGTACCGGGATAGAACGGCGATTGGTGCGAGGACGCGTAGAACGCATCTATATCGGACCAGAATATGTCCTGTGTGCCATTGCCGTGATGTACGTCGAAATCGATGATAGCGATTCGCCTGTAACCGTGAACCGCGCGCGCACGCAATGCGCCGACAGCCACGCTGTTGAACAGGCAAAAGCCCATGGCGCGCGCACGTTCGGCGTGATGGCCCGGCGGCCGCACGGCACAGAATGCATTTCTGAGCCGTCCCGCATGGACTTCGTCGACTGCCGCTACGACGGCACCGGCCGCGCGCAAAGCGGCTTCCTTTGAACCCGCCGACATCACCGTGTCGGGATCGATCTGAAAATAGCCGTCCGCAGTTGCCCTTTCGGCGCACATGCCGGTGATGGCGTCCACATGATCGGCGGTGTGCGCGCGCAGGAGATCGGCCCTTTCGGCACGTGGCGCATTGATCCGGACAAGGTCCTGGAAGGCATCGGTTTCAAGATGTCCCACGACCGCGCGAAGCCGGTCGGCGCACTCGGGGTGCCCCCGGGGCGGCAGATGTTCCAGGCAGGCCGGATGGCCGATCAGTCCTGTCCACATAGCCTGAGCTATCCCCAGAACCAGACTGGCGTTTCAATCGTCATTCTGAAGCTCGTAGCCGAATTTCTCAACCCAGGGTTGCAGTTCGGGCAGGACAGGAGTCAAATGGCTGCGGTAGGGCCGCCAGCGTCCGATGCCTTGTTGGTTGAGCCCGCGCGCGATCTGGGGCCCGCTCGCGGTGGCGATCGCGCCGAGCTTCGAGCGCTCGGCAAAGTTCCGCATAGCCTCGCTCCATTCCAGTCCAAGCACATCGCACAGTCGGCGCGCCTCGGCGTCGAAATTGCGAACGAACGCTTCGTGGCGAACCTCGTGGACATCCATCGGTATGACCGCGCGATAGATCTCCGCCAACCTCATCACGCCGGCGTAGAGATCGGCCGCGCCTTGCAGTGTCAAAAGCTCATAGGTCGTCGAATTCATTCCGAACCGTGTGCGGAAACAGCTGAAGACGACATCCCTGGGATCGCGAATGGCGAACAGAATCTTTGCATCCGGAAAGAGCCGCGCGATGACCGGAAGATAAACTGTCTGAATCGGTCCCTTGTCCACGAAGACCTTGTTCGTGGGATCGACGCCGTGTTTTCGCACGCGCTGCCAATAAAGATCGCGGTACTTCTGAATCTCTTGCTCGGAAGCGCGATACAACGGATCAAGATCGTGCGGCGCGCGCATGAAATGCCGGACGGCATCGACATCAGGGCCCCTCTCTTCAAGCGTGACGACGTCGGGATGGCTGGCCAGCACCTGTTCGAGAAGCGTCGTTCCCGAGCGCAGAAAGCCGAGAAGGAATGCGTGCCCTTTGGCCGGAATGCCCGGCGCGGGAAAGCGGTGCAAGCGTTCCTTGTTTTCGAAATAGCCAGCCAGCGCGCGCACTGTCTCGCTCGTCGAAAGGCCGCCCGCTACCAAGCCCGTGTAAAGCGTGCCGGTGAGATCATTTGCGCGCGAATACGCCTCGAACGCTTCGTCGATGCGTCCCTGGCGGTCGCGCAGATCGCCCAGTTCGCCCAGCGCAGTCGCGCGGGCGTGCTCGCTGACAGCTGCGTCCGAAAGAAATGCGGAGAGATTGCTATCGGCCTGCGCCAATTGGCCCTCGCGAATGTCGGACATGATATGCACAAGACGAGCCGTCTGATCCTGCGCATCGACCGCCAGCGCACGGTCGGCATAGGCACGAGCCTCAGACGACGCACCCTGCTGCGCGGACCCGTAGGCCAATCGGCCTAGCGCGGCGGAATGCGCGGAGTCACATTCGAGCGCGCGTTGAAAGGCGGCCTTCGCCGCGACGCGATCCAGCGCCTGCTCGAGCGCCCGGCCCTTTCGGTAGTGGAAATCGGCAACATTCGGACGCAACGCTATCGCCTTGTCGAAGGCCTCAACCGCATCGTCGAACCGGTCGAGCTTCGAACAACAGATTCCCAGCGCGCTCCAGGCTGCCGGGTTCGAGGGCGACAGGTGCGCGGCACGCTCGAAATCAGCAAGGGCCTCCTCATGGCGGCCCGCTTCGGACAGCGCCACGGCGCGGGCCATAAACAGAAGTGGATGTTGCACCCCTTGGGCGAGGTCGAACTCAGCCAGCAACCCCGCGGTCTTCGCGTCACGTCCGCGAAGCGCGGTAGCCACAGCTTCCAGACGGGCTTTGTCGAAGATTTCCAATTCCACGCGTAGGACTTCGCCTCGATCCGGGTTCTGGCCGCTATGCCCCTGCCGGACAGCTCGCGCAAGCCGATTTGGACCATTAGAGGGCTTTGTACCAGTGCGGGCGAGGTCCAAACAAACCGGCCGCCTCCGGGCTCATTTGGCCCTGGCCCAATACAAATGCAGCGGACGCGTTTGCAGAAACGGCTGAGCCGCTGCCGAAACGACTCAACATCTTAAGATTGGGCAAAAAACACCGGCGACGCGCGGTGCAATGCGCCCATACGGCATCCCGATTCCTTTTGCGAAGCGCAGACCATGCGGATTTGCGAGCAAAATCATGACCGTCCGTCACAAAACAGATGCACAAAAGCCACAACGGCGCCCGGAACGTGAGCATTGCCGCAAATCCATTTTGACCAGCCAAGGGACAGTCTTTTAGCGTACGCACAAACGGGCATATCCATGTGGGCCGAGAAGGACACGTGGGGGCAGCTGCCATCCGTCGGCACGCAATAGTCCGTTGGCGGCAGTCGTCGTTACGACAGAACCAAGGGGGTACCAAGTGTATCAAGCCAATCTCGACAAGCGCAGTCTGCGTTCCGCGTTGCTCCTCGGAGCAGCTTCGGTCGCGGCCGCGAGCCTCTCCTTGCCCGCTTCGGCGCAAGATCAATCGACCGAAACCGTGGTCGTCACGGGTTCACGCATTCCGCAACAGGGCCTCTATGCCCCCAGCCCGGTGACCGCAGTCGGTCAGCAGGAAATGAAATTCGAGGGTACGACAGGCGTCGAATCCCTCCTGAACAACCTGCCTTCGGTGCTCGCTGACCAGACGTCCGGCGAGTCCAATGGCGCGACCGGTACGGCGACTGTCGACTTGCGCGGCTTGGGCTCGGTGCGCACCTTGGTGCTCGTCAACGGCACACGCCTGATGCCTGGCGACCCGAAGGTTCCGGTTCCCGACTTGAACGAAATCCCGGCGGCTCTCGTCGATCACGTCGAAATCCTGACGGGCGGCGCCTCGGCTGTGTACGGTTCGGACGCCATGGCCGGCGTCGTCAACTTCGTGATGCGTAAGGATTTCGAAGGCATCGAGTTCGACGGCCAATACGGCATCGCGCAGGCGGACAACACGAACGCATATGATCGTTCCGTCGTCGCGGCCGCCGGAGACCAGCTCGCCAAAGAGAACATCTGGGACGGCGCCAACGAAACCGGCACCCTCATCATGGGTACCAACACGGCGAACGGCAAAGGCAACGTCACGGCCTATATCGGCTATCAGAACACCGAGCCGGTGCTCGCCGGTGCGCGCGACTACGCGGCGTGCAGCTTCATCGGCGGCTTCACATCAAGCGGCGCGGCCCATGTTTGTGGCGGCTCGAGCACCTACAACAGACAGCTTTCGATTGACGCTGCCGACTACAACCACGCGAATCAAATCGGGACGAATCCGACGACGGGCGCGCCCATTTACGCTGCGGGGTTCACGCCGGTTGCAGACTCGTTCTTCGAGACCGGGACTGGCGCGGTTGGCAGCGGAATGTTCGTCCCGTACACGGGGGCCGCAGACCAGCATTACAATTATGGCGCCACGAACTATCTGCAGCGTCCCGACACGCGGTATACGGGTGGATTCTTCGCGCACTACGAGGTGAACAAGGAACTCGACATCTACACGTCGTTCATGTTCACCGACGACAAGACCACCGCGCAGATCGCGGCGCGTGGCCTGTTCTTCGGCGAAGGCGCAGTCAGCGGCTCGTCATGGCTGGTCAACTGCAGCAACCCACTAATGACGGCTCAGGAAAACCAGCTCCTTTGCGGAACGGTTCCCGGCTACGCTTTCGTACCCGCCGCTGGGTATGCCGCCGGCGGCTATTACAACGGCGCGGGCAACAACACCCCCGGTGATGCCAGCCTGGAAATCGGCCGCCGCGCCATCGAAGGCGGGCCGCTGATCACCGAACTCGAGCACACATCCTATCGCATGCAGGTCGGCGCACGCGGCGATCTGGGTGATGGCTGGACGTACGACGCCTACGGCCAGTTCAGCGAATCGATCTTCAATGAGACGGATCTGGGCTTCTTCTCGACGAAAAACGCGGCGAATGCGTTGCAGGCTGTGTACAATCCAAGCGGCCAGATCGTTTGCGCTTCGGGTGCCGCCGGTTGCGTGCCGCTGGACGTGTTCAACGGCATCGGATCGATCACGCCGCAGCAGCTCAGCTACGTCAAGGTTCCGGGTCTCCAGAACGGCTACACGGAAGAGCAGATCCTCAGCGCCGACATCACCGGCGATCTCGGCGAATACGGCATCCAGTCGCCGTGGGCAAAGAGTCCCGTCGCCGTGTCGTTCGGCACCGAGTATCGCGCCGAATATCTCGAGCTGCAGCCGGACGAAGAGTATATCAGCGGCGACCTGAACGGCGCCGGTGGCGCCACGCTGCCGACGCCGCGTTCGGGCTTCAACGTGGTGGAAGGCTTCAGCGAAGTGAAGATTCCGCTCGTCCAGGAGATGCCGTGGGTCGAGGATTTCTCGTTCAACGGCGGCTACCGGTATTCGTCATACAGCGACGCCGGCAGCGTGTCGGCCTACAAGTACGGCCTCGAATACCAGCCGATCGACGATTTCCGTGTCCGCGCGAGCTATGAGCGCGCGGTGCGTGCGCCGACGGTGCTCGAAGCCTTCTCGCCCAACAATATCGAGCTGGCTTCGGCGCAGGACCCCTGCGCATCCCCGAACTGGGCAACTACGGCCCCGGGCTGCGCTTCTGTCACGAATCGCGGAAATTCCGTGATCCTCAGTTGCCCGTCCAATCAGTGTAATCAGCTGGTCGGCGGCAACCCCAACCTGAGGCCGGAAATCGGCGATACGCGGACGATCGGCATCGTGGCGACGCCAACCTTCCTCGACGGCTTCACGGCAACAATCGATTACTTCAATATCGATGTGTCGCAGGCCATTTCGTCCATCCCGGCGGGTGTGTCCCTCACCGAATGCTACGTCCAGCAAGTGGCGTCGTACTGCAATCTTGTGCATCGCAACTCGTTGGGACAGCTTCTCGGCAACGATGGTTATGTTGTCTCCACCAACCAGAACACGGGCTTCCTGCACACCAAGGGCATCGATTTCGAGGCCAATTACAATGTCAGCCTCGACGACATCCCGATGACGGCCGGTTATGGCGCGTTGCAATTCGCCTTCATCGGCACTTGGGAACAGGATTACGAAGTCGAGATCACTGCGGCCCAAGGGTCCTATAGCTGCGACGGCCTGTTCGGCGTCACCTGCGGCTTCCCCCGTCCGAAATGGCGTCATCGCCTGCGTGTGACGTGGGAAACGCCCTGGGATGTCGATTTCTCGGCCAACTGGCGTTACATGTCGAGCGTCAAGTTCGACGCCGACCAGGTCCACGTTCCGCAACTCGCGGTTTACGGCACGAGCGTCAACGGTGGACCACCGGTTCCGGCGGACGCGACGATCAACGACTACTGGTACCTCGATCTCGCGGCAGACTGGAACGTGCGCACGGGTGTCGACCTGCACGCGGGCGTCAACAACGTGTTCGACAGGCTACCGCCGCAGCTCGACTCGTTCTCCTACCCCGTGGGCGTTGGCAACGACAACACCTTCCCGGGCACTTACGATACGCTTGGCCGCACGATGTTCATCGGCGTGACGATCAAGTACTAAGCCGTTTACCGGCTTGCCTGAAAACGGTGGCCCTGTCCGGGGCCACCGTTTTTGTTTGGGGAATCGCCAAAAAGGCGACATTTCGCCAATATGCCTCTTTGGACACGGGGCGGACGGATCGCCCAGCAATGGTCAGCAGCACGACATGATCGACGAGCCCAAATCCCCGGACCTGAATGCAAAGCTTTCCGCAATCCTTCGTACGGCCAGAGGCCCCGGCGCCGGTGCGGCGCTCGTCGAATTGCGCCGTCTCGCCCGCGCACCGGAGGCGACCGCGCAAATCTTCGACGCTCTGGCCCAGCTGTGCCAGGAGCAGAACCAGGTCGACGAAGCCCTTGCAGCAAGCGAGGAGGCCGTCGCGCGCGACCCGAAGCTGGTCGGGGCCTGGTATCGGCTCGGGATCATCCATGCGCAGCGCCAGAATGGTGAAGCCGCCCGCGACGCGCTGGAGCGCGTGGTCAGCCTCAATCCGGGTTTCGCGGCGGCCCACAGCAACCTCGGCTTTGTTCTCCAGAATCTTCTGGGGCTAAACGACGATGCGGCTGAACATTATCGGCAGGCCATTGGCGTCAATCCCGCCTACGCCGAAGCGCACCGCAACCTCGCCTCCTTACTCGCCATGTCCGGTCGCTATGACGAAGCGCTGGCGCTCGTCAGGCGCGCCGTGGAGCTCAAACCCGGCGATGCGCGCACCTATATGATTGCTGCACTCGCCGAAACCGACCGTGAGCGCTTTGATGCGGCGCTGGCCTGGATCGCGAGGCTTCCTCCCGATGCAAAGCACGATCCACAGGTTCTGTCGACGGTCGGCGAGATTCTCTTCAAAGCCAAACGGTACGAAGAAGCGCTGGCGGCTTGCCGGGATGCCATTCGTCTTGCCCCCGATCACGGCGAAGCTTTCCTGTGCCGTGGCAGCGTGCTTCTGGCGCTCGGCCGCCACATCGAGGCGCTCGCTGCTTTCGACCGGGCCATGGCTCTCATGCCCGCTTCGGCTGAAGCGGTCGCCGGCAAAGCGTCGGCGCTGCTGGAACTGGCGCGTCCGACCGAAGCGATGAAGCTATTCGACCGCGCCCGTGCGCTCGAACCCACCTCCGCGATCGTCCTCTATCTGCGCGCGCTGGCGAGCGAGTTCCGTTTGCCGAACGCGGAGATCGCGGAATTGGAAGCCCTGCTGGCCGACAAAAACACAACGTCCGCGGTGGATCGCGCCCAGCTCAGTTTCGTGCTGGCCAACGCCTATCTGCGTGCCGGCGACACATTGAAAGGTTTCGCGCATCTGCACGAGGGGAACCGCATCAAACGCAGCCTGATCGATTACGATCCGACCGAAGCCGAACGTGTTATTCCCCTCGTTGAAACGGTCTTCTCGCCTTCCACGATCGAGACCGCAGCAGGCGACACTTCGGCGGCTCCGATCTTCATCGTCGGGATGCCCCGCTCGGGAACGACCCTGATTGAGCAGATCCTCGCCTCCCATCCGGACGTCCACGGCGCCGGCGAAGTGCTTGCGATGCTGACACTGGTGAGGGACTTCGAGCGCAAGCGCCGCACGGCGTTTCCGAGTTTCGTGGCAGACTTGAAGCCGGACGATCAGCGCGCGCTCGGCGCCGAATATCTGGCGCGCATCGGAACGTTGCCCGAGGGCAAGACGCGCTTCGTCGACAAGATGCCGTCCAACGCGATCTTCGCCGGTCTCATTCACCTCATGTTGCCAAACGCCCGGATCATCCTTTGCCGCCGCAATCCGTTCGATACCTGCCTCTCGTGCTACTCGATCCTGTTCTCAGGCCAGCAGAACTTCACTTACGACCTCACGGAACTGGGGCGCTACTATCGTACGCACGAAACGCTCATGGCACATTGGCGCAAAGTCATGCCCCAAGACCGCTTCCTGGAGATCGAATACGAGGACGTGGTCGAAGACATCGAGCGCAAGGCGCGCGAGCTCGTCGCTTTTTGCGGTCTCGAGTGGTCTGATCAATGCCTGCGCTTCCACGAGTCGAAGCGGCCCGTCCGCACCGCGAGCATGTTGCAGGTACGCAAGCCGCTTTACGCGAGCAGCGTCGGCCGCTGGCGGCAATATCGCGGCGAGCTGGGACCTCTCTTCGAAAGCCTGGGGCTACCCGTTCCCGAATAGCCGCCGGCGGGCGACCGCGCTTCCTATCATTTGCTCCGCCCCACGATCACGCACTAAGGTCTTGGTATGACAGAAGCTTTGGAAACGGCGGTCGCACGGGCGACTGAACTGTTGCAACGCGCGCAGACCACGGAAGCCGTCGCACTGGCGAGGGAATGCCTGGATCGCGGCGTCGAGGCTCCGCTGTTGCTCAATCTCCGCGCCTATTGGCTGGAGGGCCAGAACCGCCCCGTCGACGCGCTCAAGGATCTGCAGCGCGCGCACGAACTGGCGCCCTCGGACCCCATGGTGCTGAATGCGCTGGGTCTCTGCCTGGCAAAGCTCGGCCGCCTGGAAGAAGCCGTCGCGGCATTTCGCAAATGCTCCGAGCTCGCTCCGGACTTCGCGCCCGCCCACTACAATTGCGGCTGGTCGCTGGAAGAGCTGGGAGAGTTGGATCGCGCGCGCGACGCTTTCCTGGAAACCGCCCGCCTCAACCCGCAGGCGGTGGACCCTTTGGGCCGGTTGGCTGCGCTCGCAGCCCGCCGCGGCCAGTGGCAGAACGCCCGAACGTACGCGCAGCGGGCTCTCGCGCTCGCGCCGGACAATGCTCCCGCGACGATCGCGCTGGCCAGCGCCGATCTTGCCGCAAAGGATTACCGCTCAGCCAGACAACGGCTCGGCGCTTTAATCGAGTCCCCCAGACTGACGGATCAAGACCGCGGTACGATATTCGGGCTTTTGGGCGACGCGCTCGACGCCGAAGGGCGCTATGACGACGCGTTCGCCGCCTACACCGCGAGCAACACGACGTTCAAGTCCGTCTTCGCCGGGCGCCTGGCGGCAACCGGCGAAATGCCGATGGACGAATATGTGGGCTGGCTGCTGCAGCATTTTGAGGATCCCGCAACGGCGTCCTGGCAGATGGGCCCGCGCAACAGTGAAGACGGCCCTGCGCGGCATCTGTTCATCCTGGGTTTTCCGCGCTCGGGAACGACGCTTCTCGAGGAGATTCTCGCCTGCCATCCGGATGTGATCACGACCGGCGAGAAGGACGCCCTCTCGGGTATCGTGCGCGAGCTGCTGGGAGGCCCGCAGCATCTCGCGCATCTGCAATTTCTCGACGCGCGCGAAATCGCGCAGTACCGCAAGCGTTATTGGGACACGCTCGCCTCGCACCGGATCGACGTCGAAAACAGGATTCTGGTCGACAAGCAGCCTTTCAACACTATTCGCCTTCCGTTGATCGCGAAGCTGTTCCCGGAAGCGCGGATCATCTTCTGCCTCAGGGATCCCAGGGACGTCGTGCTGAGCTGCTTCCGCCGCCGCTTGAATCCGAACGCCGCCAACGCCGAGTTCCTGTCGCTGGATCGCGCAACACGGCTCTACGACATGGTTGCGCGCCTCGCCGCCGCCTATCGCAGAAAAATCGCACTGCCGGTCCACGAGATCAAGAATGAAGACCTCGTGTCGGATTTCGATTCCCGGATGCGGGAGCTTTGCGCGTTCGCGGGCATCGAATGGACCGACGCCTTCCGCGATTTCGCGCAGCATTCAGCCGCCCGCGAAGTCAGCACACCGAGCGCCACGCAGGTGATCAGGGGATTAGGCAGCGAAGGGATCGGACACTGGCGGAACTACCGCAGCCACATGGCGTCGGTCCTGCCGTCCTTGAACGACTGGGCCGAGCGCTTCGGTTACAAAGCGGCCGGGATCGACAGTCAAAAACAGCATTGAAGGATCACAGAACATGGTCTTCGACCCTTACGGCGCAGCCCAACCGGACAGAGCCATCGGCGAGATCGTTGCGGCCATGCGCGCCGGCGACTACGAGCGCGCGGCGTCGATCGCCAACCTCGTCCTGGCGCACGGACGCCATCATCCGATCGTCTACAACGCGCGCGGACTTGCCCACCAGCAGAAGGGGCGACACCGCGAAGCGCTTGCGGAATTCATGCAGGCGCGCACGCTGGCGCCGAACGACGTCAATCTGCAGAATGCAATCGGTGTCTGCTTTGTAAACCTCGGCCAGCTGCAGGACGCCCTGCGGGCCTTCGACGACGCCATTGCGCTCGATCCCAACAACGCCCAACCGTATTACCGCAAGGGCTGGACGCTCGAGCTGGCGGGCGAAGCCGACAAGTCGACGATGTATTACGAGCGGGCCGTCGCCCTCGATCCCAATCACGCCGACGCGCTCGGCACCCTCGCCGCGTCCTATGCGTCGGCGGGCAAGATCGAGGAAGCCCGCGCGTTCGCCGAGCGATCGTTGCAGATCAACCCGGGCCAGCCCACGGCCACCGTCGCCCTCGGCATCGTCAGCCTCGCGGAAAAGGATTACGCCGAGGCCGAACGCCGGTTCCGCGCCGTGATGAACCCCGTTTCGATGACCGCGCGCGGCGCCGCAATTTTGCAGGGGCTCCTGGCGGACGCGCTCGACGGCCAGAATCGCGTCGAAGAAGCCTTCGCAGCCTATGGCCTCGAAAAAGCGGCGATCCGCGCACTTCACGAGGCCCGCTACCGCGCTTTCGAACGCCCGGGCACGACGGTGGATCGCATCGCCTCGTGCGTGGAGAACGCACCGCCGGAAACATGGTCATCGGCCGCAAGCGGTGCATTGTCACCTGCCGATCGGCACGTGTTTCTCTTGGGCTTTGCGCGCTCGGGCACGACGCTCCTCGAACAGGTGCTGGCCTCGCATCCCGGCGTGGCGGCGCTCGAAGAACAGGACCTGCTGGTCGAAGCGGGACAATTGTTCCTGGCAGACCAGAGAGGGCTTGACCGGCTGACGGCCGCCGACGAAGCCGAGCTCGACGTCTATCGCGACGCCTATTGGCAGGGCGTCCTGCGTACGGGGCTCGATGTCCGCGGCAAGGTCTTCGTGGACAAACTTCCCATGAACACGATCAAGCTCCCGCTGATCGCGAGGCTCTTCCCCAACGCCAGGATCGTCTTTGCGCTGCGCGATCCGCGCGACGTCGTTCAAAGCTGTTATCGCCGTCATTTCGAAATCAATCCCGTCAATTTCGAGTTTCTTTCGCTAGAAGACGCCGCCAGTCTCTACGCGGCCGTGATGCGGCTAGGCGCCATCTGCCGGGCGAAGCTCCCCCTCGCCTTCCTCGAACACCGCTACGAGGACATGATCTCGGATTTCGACAACAGCGCCGCGGCTGTATGCGCGTTCATCGGGGTCGAATGGTCCGAAGCGCTGCGCGATTTTCACCGCAAAGACACCGGCCTCGACGTGCGCTCGCCCAGCGCCGCGCAGATCCGCCGCCCGCTCTATGACGAAGGCGTCGGTCAGTGGCGGCGCTATCGCGAACAGCTGAAGCCCGTGCTTCCCGTTCTGGAGCCGTGGATTGGAGCGTTCGGCTATCCGAGGGAATAGATTCAGCCGGCTTTCCCGGGCGATACGGCCAGTCCCGTGATGATGTCGATGCGCTCGCCGTCGTAATAGTCGCGCACGCCGTTCAGCAATTCGTTGATCAGCTCCCGCTCCGCGATCGAGAGATAGGGATTCCAGATATCGATCATCAGGATCATGCGGTGCTGATCGCTGTTGTTCCACGCTTCGTGTTCGATCGTATCGTCGAATACCCAGGCTTCGCCCTCGCGCCAGGGCCGCGTGTCGTTGCCGACGCGGAATTGGCAACCGTCCGGCACGATCAGCGGCAGATGCACCACGAGGCGTGCGTTCGTCACGCTCGAATGCGGCGGTATCCGTGTGTGGGGTGCCAGCAGCGAGTACATGATCGTGGGGCCGAAGTTCGGCGTATCGACGACAGGCAACGCCTCGGATGCGCGCGCCGTCACCGGGCATTTCTCGCATTGGCGATCGTACCGGACGCCGTCTTTCCACAGGAAATACGTGCTCCAGCGCGGCGAGTGGTTGAGCTCGGCCCACTGATTGATCGGCGAGCCGTCGGGATGGGACACGTAGGGCACGATGTCGTCGCCGCAATCTTGGAGCACGGCCAGCGCTTCGCGGCGGATGTCGGGTGTTGCCGCCTCGAGTGCGGCGAGCCAGGGAAATTCTTCGCGATCGTAAAACGTGATCGCCGGCAAGTGCGGGATGTGCAGCATGCTCGGCTGCTGGGTGTAGACCTTCTGTCTGCCGAGGACGACGTCCTTGCATTCTTCGAAGCGCGAGAGCTTCTCGCCGGCGTGCCGGGCGCGAACCGGACCCAGTCGCTTGCCGAGAAATTCGTCGAGAATTTCTGCGTTGATGCGCACGACATCGCGCGCGTGGACGAGTGCCTCGCGCAGCTCGGCCGACAATTGATCGTCCGCCGGCGCGATCGTTACCACGGCCTTGTAGACTTGCGCCGCCTGCCGCGGCTGCCCCACGCGTTCGAGCAGCATGCCCTTGGCGAGCAGCGCCGGAACGAAATACGGATCGATCGTCAGCGCGCGCTGCAGCGCCGCCATCTCGCCCTGATTGTCGTTGAGCGCGCGATGGACGAACGCGAGGCTCAAAGGCGCGTTCGCATTTGTGGGATCGGCCCGCTCGGCGCGCTGGAGGAGTTGGAGCGCGCCCTGCATGTCGCGGCGGAAGAAACGATGCTGGCCCAGGCGGTAGAGCGCCAGCGGGTGCTCGGGCGCGGTCGCCAGCACCTGGTCCCAAGCGCGCGCGGCGTCCTCCAGTCGGCCCTCGGCCATCAATTGCTGGGCCGTTTGGACCAGCATCCGAACGCGAATGTCGAGCGCGGCGCTCTGCACGGGCCCCAAACCCTTTGATATCAAGGCAGTATCACGGTTTTGCGAGTCTCATGACAAGTGCGCCATGTGGACGCCGCTTGCAGGGGTAGCCCCCGCGGCAATCGGGTAGCGCGGGACGCGACGCCGTAAGCCGGGCGCTGCCGCTATTCGGCGTCCGGAAGCCCCGTCGCGCGCATCTCCACACCATGGCGGGGAACCTCGTTCGCGGCCTTCAGGACCGCCTGGGCGACCGGCGCCTCCTCGATCCGGGCGAGGCCCTCGACAGCACGAACGCCCGCCGCGCTGCCGCTGAACGCCTCTCCGAGCGCCGCAAAAAATCCCTTGCGCTCGGGGAACCGTTTGAAGACGACCCGCTCGCCGGCGCCGATGCCGGCCAATGTCTTGGCATCGGCCACGGCCGTCCAGAACCCGCCCAGCTGGTCGACCAGTCCGCGCGGCTTGGCGTCCGCGCCGGTCCAGACACGGCCCTTGGCGATGTCCTGTACCTGGCTCAGGGGAAGCTTGCGGCCGCTGGCAACCTTCCGCGTGAAGTCGGCATAGATCGCATCGGCCTGTGCGTTCAGCGCTGCCCATTGCGCGGGCGTGTAGGGCGAGATGCTGGAATCGAACAACGCGTTCTTGCCGACCCCGATCTCGTCCGCGCCCACGCCCACCATCGCCAGCGTTTTGCCGATGGAGACCTTGCCGGTCAGCACGCCGATCGAGCCCGTCAGCGTGCCGGGCTCCGCCACGATCTTGTCGGCGGCGCACGAGACGTAGTACCCGCCGGATGCAGCCAGCGCGCCCATGCTGACGACGACCGGCTTGCCGGCGGCCTGCGCCTTCTTCACCGCGTCGAGAATCTGATCCGACGCCGTCACCGATCCGCCGGGCGAGTCGATGCGCAGAAGGATCGCCTTCACGCTCTTGTCCGCGGTCGCCGAACGGATGGCATTCGAAAGATCGTCGCCGGCGATGACATCGTCGCTGCCCATCAGGCCGCCGTGGCCGAGCGTGCCGTCGACGATATCGCCGGAGGCTTCGATCAGGGCGATGCGACCATTGCCGCCGAATTCGTTCGCGTCGCGTGTCGTCCTCCAATAGCTGGCGAGCGTCACCGCTTTCACGCCGTCGCCGCCGGCGCGCGTTTTGGCCGCGTCCTTGGCTTCGTCGTCATAGCCGAGCTTGTCGACAAGCCTGTCGCGCAAGGCCGCGTCGGCGAATTGCGGGCTGGCTTCCAGATCGGCGGTGAACGCTTTGGCGTCGACGCCGCGCGCCGAAGCCGCGGCTGCGATCGCGTTGTCGTACCAGGATTGCAGAAGCGCCGTCGTCTGCACGCGGTCGGGACCCGTGTAGCCCTTCTCCATGTACATGTCCGCCGCGCTCTTGAAGTCCGAGCGCTTGGCGATCTGCGGCACGGCGTTGACCTTGTCGAACAGGCCGCGCAGGAAGAGTGCACTCGCTGCCGGTCCCGACGCGCTGAACACGCTGTGCGGCTGCATCCAGATTTCGTCGGCACCCGTGGCGGCGAGATAGTCGCCGAGACCCGTCGAGTCGAAGCCTTGCGCCTGCGCGATCACGAACTTGCCGGTGGCGCGGAAGCGCTTCAGCGCGGCGTCGATTTCCTCGGCGCGCGGCACGGAAAGATCGGCGCCGCCGATGCGTATAAAGAGGCCTTTGACGCGCGGATCCCTGCCCGCTTGATCGAGCGCAAGCACGATGTCCATCACGGTGGGCGGATGCTCGCCGATGTCGAGCGGACTGGCCTCGGCGGAATCCTTCAGCGGCGAGCGCAGGTCCAGCGTGAGAAGAATCTTGTCCGGCATGCCATCGCCGACTGCGAGGCCCACGGCGAACAGCGCCGCGAACACCAGGACCAAAAACAGCGCGAACATCGCAACGCCGTTCAGAGTGCCGACCACAATCGATCGAACCCAACGCAGGAAGGCCACCATCGAAATCCCTCGTCTTCTCTTGAAAACGCCGGGCCCCGCCCCCGGGTCGCAGCGCCCGGGGACTATATGGGCATTCCATTAAGGAACGCCAATTGCCGCCGGGACGGAAAGGGTTAACCATGCAGCCGTTCCCGGGTTCCGGGACGACTACCCCATTGGCCAACAAGCGAACCTCGCGGACAATCGATGCGGCAACCGAGCGGCTGATCTAGATGCCATCCCTGAAAGTCCGCGAAATTTCGCTCGCCTACGACGACGTCGGCCCGCGCGAAGCCCCCGATACCATCGTGCTGCTGCACGGCTTTTCGTCCAACCGCGACGAGAATTGGCGGCGCGTCGGTTGGCTCGGCGCATTCGAACGGCGGCGCATGCGCGCCATCGCCTTCGATCTGCCGGGCCACGGTGAAAGCGACAAACCGCACGATCCCGCCGCCTACCAGATCGATGCGCTTACGGCCGACCTTGTGGCGGCGCTCGATGCGCTCGGCGTCCCGTCGGCGTCCTTGATGGGATATTCGATGGGCGCGCGCCTTTCGCTGGCGATCGCGCTGGCGCAGCCGGAACGGTTCGATCGGCTGATCCTCGGCGGTGTCGGCGGCAGGATGTTCGACGCGCCGCCGCCGGGGAATCCCATGGCAGAGGCGATGGAGGCCGCAAACGCCGAGGCGATCTCCGATCCGCTGCTCAAGAGCTTTCGCATGTTCGCCGACGAGCAGGGCGAGGACCGGAAGGCCCTCGCGGCCTTTGCGCGTGCCCGCGGCGGCAGCGGATACGACAGAAACGATCTCGCCCGGCTTCGTATGCCGACGCTGGTCGTAGCCGGCGCACGCGACGCGTTGGCGGGCAGTCCCGACGACCTGGCCGCGGAAATCCCAGGCGGACGCGGCGTCACCCTGCCCGGTTGTGACCACTTCTCTGCGATCGCGCACGCGCTCTTCAAGGCGGCTGTGTTCGATTTCCTCGAGGAGACTGCAACCTAGCCCGGCTTGATTTGGAAAAGCGTGCGGGGAGACAATCGCACGAACAACAATCCCGAGAGGCCCAGACGGCCCGAACGATCGAGGACAACGCCATGTCGACTTCTTCCGAACCCCTGGCGGCGGACGACGCAACCATCAAAGCGGCCATCGCCGACGCGCATCTGCCGTCGCTGATTGCAGCCGTCGTGCATCTGACGGGCGATACGAGCCTCGTCACCGGCGACATCAAGCCGATCTACGATTTCTTCGGCGACGGACAGGGGGGCCTTTCCGACGCGCAAAAATTGCGCGCGCAAGCCGCCGCCTTCGACGTCATCAAGGCGTATTTCGCGAAGGGCAAGCCGAAAACGGTGCCGCTCCCGATGGATGTCATCCGGCGCATGATGAACTTCGTCGCCGGTGCGGAGATTCCGGAGCGCTACGTACCGTTCCTCCTGGAAGAGCTTGCGCTCGAGGGCAGCGACGTCAAATCGGGCCATTGGGCGGAAGATATTCCGGCGAGCCTCAAGGAATCCTTCCGTGTGCTGATCATCGGCGCCGGCATGTCCGGCACGCTGGCCGCCATCCGCCTCAAGCAGGCGGGCATCCCCTTCATTATCGTCGATAAGAACAGCGAAGTGGGCGGCACGTGGTTCGAGAACACCTATCCCGGCTGCCGCGTCGACAACCCGAACCATCTTTATTCCTATTCCTTCGAGCCCAATTACGACTGGCCGCAGCATTATTCGACGCAGGACAAGCTCCACGCCTATTTCCGCAGCGTGGCCGAAAAATATGGAATCCGCCGCGAGGTCCGTTTCAACACGGAAGTCGTACAGTCGACGTATGACGAACGCCGCGCCATGTGGTCCGTCCGCCTGCGCAAAGACGGCCGCGAGGAAACCGTCGAAGCCAACGCGATTATCAGTGCGGTGGGACAGCTCAACCGCCCCAAATATCCCGACGTGAAGGGCCGCGAGACGTTCAAAGGCGCGTCGTTCCATTCCGGCGCCTGGGATCATTCCGTCGACCTCAAAGGCAAGCGCGTCGCCGTGATCGGCACGGGCGCCAGCGCCTTCCAGTTCGTGCCGGCGATTGCGGGCGACGTCGGATCGATGGTCGTGTTCCAGCGCACGCCGCCCTGGCTCGGTCCCACGCCCGACTATCACGAGGCCGTCGGCGAAGGACAGAAATGGCTCCTGAAACAGGTGCCGTTCTACGCACAATGGTATCGCTTCTGGCTCTTTTGGATGCTGACCGACGGTATCTATCCAATGGTGCAGTCCGATCCCGCGTGGAACGGTCCCAACTCCGTCAGCGCCGCCAACGACATGCTGCGCGAAATGCTGACCGTGTGTCTGAAAGCGCAGACGGGCGAGGACGAAGCGTTCTTCCGGAAATGCCTGCCCACCTATCCGCCCGGCGGCAAGCGTAGCGTGCGCGACAACGGCGTGTGGATCGCGGCCCTGCGCCGCCCGAACGTCGAGCTCGTCACCGATCCCATCGTCGAAATCACACCGAAAGGCATCAAGACCAAGGACGGCAAGGAATACGACGTCGACGTCATTATCTACGGCACTGGTTTCAACGCGAGCAGTTTCTTGGCGCCCATGAAGTTCAAGGGTCGCGACGGCGTCGATCTGCATGCGCAATGGGACGGCGATCCGCGCGCCTATCTCGGCATCACGATCCCGAATTTCCCCAACCTCTTCGTGATGTACGGACCCAACACCAACATCGTCGTGAACGGCAGCATCATCTTCTTCTCGGAATGCGAGATCCGCTACATCATGGGCTGCATCGAGCTGATGCTGCGCAAAGGCTATGCCGCGATGGAGCCGAAGCGCGACGTGCACGACGCTTTCAACGAGACGATTGACTCGGGAAACGCAGGGATGGCGTGGGGCTCGCCGCAGGTGAACAGCTGGTACAAGAACGCGAAGGGCCGCGTCACGCAGAACTGGCCCTTCCCGCTCGTCGATTACTGGGACCGCACCCGCACACCCAATCCGTCGGATTTCGAATTCGAGACGAAGAAGGCGGTGGCGGCGGAGTGATCTTGCTGGGACCGCCGGCGTCCAGCCGGCCATGGCGATAAAGACTTAGACAAAGCGGGCTGGAAACCGGCGGTCCCAGCAAGAGCCTCAGTTGTGCACGGCGATGTGGCTCTGCACGGCGGGATAGATTTCGCGCCGCCAGCGCGCGCCGGAGAAGACGCCGTAATGGCCGACGCCGGGCTGCAGGTGGTGCTGCTTCCTGTGCGGCTTGATCGACGTACAGAGGTCGTGCGCGGCCATCGTCTGGCCGGGCGCGCAGATGTCGTCCTTTTCGCCTTCGACCGTGAGCAGCGCCGTATCCGCGATCGCGCGCGCATCGAGACGCCGTCCGCGCCATTCGAACAGTCCGCGCGCCAGACGATGCTCCTGGAAAACGCGCTGCACCGTCTCGAGATAAAATTCCGCCGGCAGGTCGAGCACGGCGAAGTATTCGTCGTAGAATTTCCGCGTCTGGGCCGCCTTCTCGTCTTCGCCCCGGGCCAGATGTTCGAAGAGGTCGAGATGGGCGCGGATGTGGCGCACGAGGTTCATCGACATGAACGCGCTCAACTGCATGAAGCCCGGATAGACGCGGCGATAGGCGCCGCGATAGCGCCCCGGAACGGCGGTGATCAGATTGCACGCGAACCAGTCGATCGAATTCGACGTCGCAAGCTCGTTGACCTTGGTCGGATTGATGCGCGTGTCGACCGGTCCCGCCATCAACGTCATGCTGCGCGGTAGAGCAGCATGTCCCGTCTCGGACATGAGCGCAACGGTCGCCACGAGCGCGTTGCAGGGCTGGCAGACGCCGACGACATGAGCGCCGGGTCCGATGTGGTCGAGAAAACGGATGATGTGATCGACGAATTCGTCGAGGCCGAAGCGGCCCGCATCGCGCGAGATGTCGCGCGCGTTGTGCCAGTCAGTGATGTAGACGTCGTGATCCGGCAGCAGCGTCGCGACCGTGTCGCGTAGCAAGGTTGAAAAGTGACCCGCCATCGGCGCAACCAGAAGGACGCGCGGCTGCACCGCATCGATGTTTTTCTTGAAATGTAGAAGTGTGCCGAACGGCGTGACGAGCGACGGCAGCTCCGTCACCGCAACCGGGCGGTGATTCACGACGATCTCGTCGATGCCAAATGCAGGTCGCTCGTGCGTCAGGCGGGTGCGGCATACCATCTCGGCGCCTGCCGCCAGACTGCGGACAAGAAAATTGCCGCACGGGCCCACATGCGGCTCCTGCAGCAATGCGCCGGCCAGATCGGCTGTTATGCGAAGCGGCGCCAGGAGGTCCTGCCTCGCCTGATAGAGTTGGTAAAGCATGTACTCCCGACGCATTACTCCGGAATCGGCTTCCGGAAGCCCGGCCCCTCATGAAGGCTAGTGCATTTTACGCTGCAGTGCGAAATACTTTATTGGAAATCGCCAGAAAGGTCGCGGTATGGCGGAAACCATCCTGACCATCTCAAGCAAAAATTATTCATCCTGGTCGCTCCGGGGCTGGCTTCTTTGCCGGATGGCGGGTCTGGAATTTGCTGAAGAGATGATGCCGAGCGACGATCCGTCGATTCGGGCGGAACTCCTGCTTCTGTCGCCGTCCTTCCTTGTGCCGCGGCTCACCCATCGCGGCATCCGCGTGTGGGACACGCTCGCCATCGCCGAGTTCCTGCACGAGCTTTATCCGGACGCACAACTTCTGCCGTCGAAGCTCGCGGAGCGCACGCATTGCCGCGCCGTGTCGGGTGAGATGCATTCGGGCTTCGCGAATTTGCGGTCGTCGCTGCCGATGAACCTCAAGGCGCATTATCCGGACTTCAAAATCTGGGCGGGCGCAAGGGCCGATATCGACCGCGTCACGGAGATCTGGTGCGAATGCCTCAAGAACTATGACGGCCCCTATCTCTTCGGATCGCGGCCCACCATGGCCGACGCCATGTATGCGCCGGTGTGCACCCGCTTCCGCACGTACGATGTAAAGCTCGACCGTCTGTGCAACGATTATTGCGACACGATCCTGGCGCTGCCCGACATGGTCGAGTGGTTTGAAGGCGCGTGCGCCGAGGTCGACGAAGTCGAAGGCCTCGAGGCCGAATTCTAGCGATCCTGCGCGCGCCTCTCTATAGTCGCCCCGGGACTCTCTGGGGCCAGTTCATGAACGATACGGCGCGGGCGCGCGGAACCGCGGCAAGACCAGCCGTTCGGGACGATACCGATCCCGTTTCCGAGACGCTGGGGCGGGCGTTCTTCGATGATCCGATGATGTGCTTTGTGCTTCCCGACGAAAGCACGCGCCCCGAAAAGATGCCGCGTCTCTTCAAACTGATGTTCAAGCTTGGTCTGCCGTATGGCGCATGCGACGTGACAAACGGTTTCGAGGCCGTGGCCCTGTGGCGCCCGCCCGGCAAATGGCACATCCCATTCCACCAATACATCACGAACGGCGCCGAATTCCTGAGCGTGTTCGGCGTCCGCGGCGCCCTGCATGTGATGTCGGTCATGGACTTCGTCGAGAAACATCATCCGAAAGAGCCGCATTACTATCTGCAGGCGATCGGCACAGATCCCGCGAAACAGGGCAAGGGCTATGGCGGGGTCGTGATGCGCCGGCATCTCGCCGTTGCCGATGCGGCGCGCATGCCCTGCTATCTGGAGTCCAGCAAAGAGACGAACATTCCCATTTATCAGAGCTTCGGGTTTGAGGTCACAGGCGAAATCCGTGTGCCGGGTGGACCTCTGCTCTATCCCATGTGGCGCAAGGCTCGCGCAGATTGACAGATTTGCCGGCCAAAGCTCAAATTCTTCCCGTTCAGTGGGGCAAATGAACCGCGTTCACGGTTCCCGCAGGTCAAGGTGCGCGCGTGAGGACGATCATCTTTGTTTCCGCGGCCTTGCTGCTTGCTGCCTGCGAAACCGAGGACGGATGGGTGCCGGGCGAAAGTCCCGCGCCTGTCCAACGGACGGCGCCCGCTGCCGCGAGCATCCCAGCCCCTGTCGTTGCGCCCGCGCCGGTCGCTGAGATCAGTCCCTTCGTTGCACCTCAACCCGTTGCACCTGCACCGGTTGCAGCGCCCGACGTGACCGCTGCGGAGACTCCAAGCCCCTACGATGCGCATTGCAAAGCCGTCGCGCATCAGCGCGCGGCGGACGCGCGCGCCAATGGCTACAGCTTCGACATGGCGGACGCGGTTTACAACGGGACCTATAAGGATTGCGTAACCTGGGACAGGCAACACGGTCCCGATACATCGGAATAGAGCCCTGGAACGATCGCTGCGCCGTCGTGTTGACCGGCGGTGCGTTTGTCGCCTTAGTGCGGCATTCACGAACGGAGAGAATGTCGAGTGGCTGGTATCCCGCGCCCCGCACTTTTGCTGCACGGCGTCAGGACCGTCTTCTGGCTGACCGTTCTCTTCACATTCGTGGCTGCAGAAATGCCGGCCAGTCACGCGCCGCATCTGTTCCCCTGGGACAAGGCGGAGCATTTCGCGGCATTTTTTGTTCTCACCTCGCTGGCCGCTGCCGCCTATCCGCGCACCCCGCTGGTCTTGGTGGGTTTGTGGCTTTCCCTGTTCGGCTGCGCCATCGAACTCGTGCAGGCGCTGCCGATCATCCACCGCGATTGCGACATCTGGGATTGGGTCGCCGACACGACTGCGATCGTGGCCGCGCTCACGCCCATGATGCTCGACCGCTGGCGCCGATTTAGCCTCGGCGCACAACCTTGATCCCTCCCAAGCCATTGATAGTCCTTGGACACCGGCGAGGCACAGGGTAAATAGAAGCGCCAAATCGCGAAGGGGTCTTCACGCGTGCGCAAAGCAGCTTTGGGAAGCCGGGCAGCCGGCGGGCGGAAAATTGTTTTGCGCACGCTGGTGGGACTGGCGATCT
>DATJRP010000068.1:0-6250 GCA_035504555.1 Rhizomicrobium sp.
CGGACCGGGTCCTGAGCCGCGGCTGTTCGATAAGACGCATCTCCGACGCCGCCAAGTGGCGGCCGGTTACACGCTCGAGGACCTCGAGCTCATCCTTCATCCCATGGTGGAAGACGGCAAGGAAGCCGTGGGCTCGATGGGCGACGACGCGCCGCTGGCGGTTCTCTCGGACCGCTACCGCCCGCTCTCGCATTACTTCCGGCAGAATTTCAGCCAGGTGACGAACCCGCCAATCGACTCGCTGCGCGAAGAACGCGTGATGAGCCTCAAGACGCGCTTCCGCAATCTGGGCAACGTGCTCGAACAGGACGAAGCGCAGACGGAGGACGTCTTCGTGCTGGAAAGCCCGGTTATCTCGACGGGCATGTATCAGCGCATGAAGGAGCATCTGGAAGGACGCTTCTACGAGATCGACTGCGTCTTCCCGGTGCGCGAAGGCGTGCCGCAGGAAAACGCGCTGCGCGATGCGGTCGAGCGCATCCGCACCGAAGCCGAAGATGCCGTGCGCGAAGGCTACAACCATCTCATCCTGACCGACGAGCGCATCTCCAGCGACCTCGTCGCCATGCCGATGATTATCGCGACGGCGGCCGTGCACAGCCATCTCGTGCGCCGCGGCCTTCGCACCTATACGTCCATCAACGTGCGCGCGGCGGAATGCTTCGACACGCATTATTTCGCCGTGCTGATCGGCGTCGGCGCCACCACCGTCAACGCCTATCTGGCGCAGGAATGCCTCGCCGACCGCCACGCGCGCGGGCTCTTCGGCAAGCTTTCGCTGGGACAGGTGGTGAAGCGCTATCTCGACACGGCAAGCGCCGGCCTTTTCAAGATCATGTCGAAGATGGGCATCTCGGTGGTCTCCTCCTATCGCGGCGCCTATCTTTTCGAAGCCGTCGGCCTCTCGCGTTCCATGGTGGCCGACATCTTCCCCGGCATGCCGAGCCGCATTTCGGGCATCGGTCTTTCGGGCATCGCCAAGAAAGCGGCGCGGCTGCACGGACGCGCTTTCGAGGAAGAGTTCGCGGCGCTGCCCATCGGCGGCTTCTACAAGTCGCGCCAGGGCGGCGAGACGCATGCGAATTCCGCTGCGCTCATTCACATGCTGCAGACGGCGGTCGCCAACGACTCTTATTCCACCTTCCGGAAATATTCCGAAGGCGTGTGGTCGCTGCCGCCGGTTTCGCTGCGCCATCTGATGAATTTCCGCGCCGCCGGCGCCGCCGTGCCGCTCGACGAAGTGGAATCGATCACCGAGATCAGGAAGCGCTTCGTCACCCCCGGCATGTCGCTCGGCGCCCTGTCGCCGGAAGCGCATGAGACACTCAACATCGCCATGAACCGCATCGGCGCCAAATCCGATTCCGGGGAAGGCGGCGAAGACCCCGCGCGCTTCCACGCCAAATCGAACGGCGACAACCCCAACTCCGCCATCAAGCAGGTGGCGTCGGGCCGCTTCGGCGTCACGGCGGAATATCTCAACCAGTGCCGCGAGCTCGAGATCAAGATCGCGCAGGGTGCGAAGCCCGGCGAAGGCGGACAATTGCCCGGCTTCAAGGTCACCGAGATGATTGCGAAACTGCGCCATGCGACGCCGGGCGTGATGCTGATCTCGCCGCCGCCCCATCACGACATCTATTCCATCGAAGACCTGGCGCAGCTCATCTACGACCTGAAGCAGATCAATCCCGAAGTGCGCGTCTGCGTGAAGCTCGTGGCCGCGACGGGCATCGGCACCATTGCGGCGGGCGTTGCGAAAGCCAAGGCGGATGTGATCCTCATTTCCGGCCACAATGGCGGCACGGGCGCAAGCCCTCAGACCTCGATCAAATATGCCGGCGTGCCGTGGGAGATGGGCCTCACGGAAGCGAACCAAATTCTCACGCTCAACAACCTGCGCCACCGCGTGCTGCTGCGCACCGATGGCGGCATCCGCACCGGGCGCGACGTGGTGATGGCGGCCATGATGGGCGCGGAGGAATTCGGCATCGGCACCGCCGCGCTCGTCGCCATGGGCTGCATCATGGTGCGCCAGTGCCATTCCAACACCTGCCCCGTGGGCGTCTGCACGCAGGACGAAAAGCTGCGCGCGCGCTTTACCGGCACGCCGGAGAAGGTCGTCAATCTCTTCAGCTTCATCGCCGAGGAGACGCGCGAGATTCTGGCGTCGCTCGGTTTCCGCAAGCTCGAAGACGTCATCGGCCGCACCGATCTTCTTTTCCAGATCAGCCGCGGCGGCGAAGAGCTCGACGACCTCGATCTCAATCCGCTGCTGGTGCAGGCCGATCCCGGCAATCATGCGCGCTTCTCGACCGAGAAAGGCCGCAACGAAGTGCTGCCGACGCTGGATGCCGAAATCGAGAAGGACGCGGCGAAGCTGCTTGCCGACGGCGAGAAGATGCAGCTCGTCTATACGGTGCGCAACACCATGCGCTCCATCGGCGCGCGCATCTCCGCGCGAATCGTACGCAAATGGGGCATGACGGGATTGCCGCCGGGCCATCTGACGCTGCGCCTGCGTGGGTCTTGCGGCCAATCGCTCGGCGCGTTCTCCGTACAGGGTCTCAAGATCGAAGTGTTCGGCGACGCCAACGATTACGTCGGCAAGGGCCTGTCGGGCGCCACGATCAGCCTTCGCCCGTTGATGTCGGCGACCTATCAGGCGAGCGAGAACACGATCATCGGCAACACGGTTCTCTACGGCGCAACCGCCGGCAAACTCTTCGCGGCCGGCCAGGCGGGCGAACGCTTCGCCGTGCGCAATTCGGGCGCCTCGACGGTGATCGAAGGCTGCGGCTCGAACGGCTGCGAATACATGACCGGCGGCACGGCGGTGATCCTCGGCCGCGTCGGCGACAATTTCGGCGCCGGCATGACGGGCGGGATGGCCTTCGTCTACGACGCCGACGGCTTGTTCGAGCGCCACGTCAATGCCGACACCGTCCTGTGGCAGCGTGTGGAAACCACGCATTGGCAGAACGTGCTGAAGGCGCTCGTCGAAGAACACCGCGCCGAAACGGGTTCGGTGCTCGCGACGCAGATGCTCGCCCAATGGGATCGCGAGCTCGGCAATTTCTGGCAGGTCGTGCCGCTCGAAATGGTGAGCCGCCTGGCGCAGCCGCTGACGGAGAAGGTGGCGGCGGCGTAGGGCGTAACGATTATCCCGCCCCGCGGTTGCCATGGTCGGACAAGACCGGACCGCCCATTTGTGCTAACGTTCAAACATGACGAATCCCGATCCAGCTCTGGCTCGCTTTCGCGCAGACCTCGAAAAGGTCTACGGCGATCGCATGTCCCGTGTCATCCTCTTCGGCTCTCGCGCACGCGGCGATGCGCGGCCGGACTCCGATTACAACGTCGCGGTATTCCTGAAGGACATGAAGGACCGCTGGGCGGAAGCCGACCGGATCGCCGCAATCGCCTTCGACATCATGGACGACACCGGCGCCTTCATTCATGCCATGCCGTATCGAGCAAGCGCCTATCAGGAGCGCAGCCCGCTGATGAGCGAGATACGCCGCGAAGGGCACGATCTGTGACGCCCGAGGCGTCCGCCTATTTCGGCAAAGCGCAGGAATGTCTCGAATACGCGCGGGCAAATCTCGCCGCCGGACTGAGCAATGACGCAGGCCGCAACGCGTATCTGGCCATGTTCCATGCGGCTCAGGCGTTCATCTTCGAGCGCACAGGGAAAGCCGCGAAAACGCACACCGGCGTGCACACCCAATTCAATCGGCTGGCAAAAGCAGAACCGAGCCTCAGTACAGCGCTCCGCCGCGCTCTGCCGCAGGCGTACAACCTGAAGCCATCGCGGACTACGAGACCGGCCCCGATTCCGTCATTCCGCCGGAGCGCGCGACGGCCGCAATCGCAACGGCGAAGGAATTCGTCGCTGCGGTGTCGGGGCTCATTTGATGACGGTTGTAAGGTTATGGACTAACTGTCGCCGGATAGTTCTCATTGAAGAACACCGCATCGAAACGGGTTCGGTCCTCGCCACGCAGATGCTCGCCCAATGGGACCGCGAACTCGGCAATTTCTGGCAGGTCGTGCCGCTCGAAATGGTGAGCCGTCTGGCGCAACCGCTGACGGAGAAGGTGGCGGCGGCGTAGGGCGTAGGCACACTTACGCGCCGTATGACCGAAGATGCGCCCCACTGAAACGTGGGTCGATAATTTGATGCGCGACCGCCGCGGCGACCATGAACACACCGCAGATGAAGGCCACGACCGGAGCAAGAGGCGAAGAAGGATGGGGCGATATCATCGCGTACCCTATCCAACTCACGCCAGTCCAGAGGCAAATGATTTTGCCCCACCAATAAGGGCGATACGAAAGAAAGAGCATCAGAAGAACGAGCGCGACGCTCAAAGCACTGAGAAAAATAACCATCTCCGCGGATGTGAACAAGAACTTGCTAGAATGTACGTTCGACTGATGCATCGTAGCGGCTGGATATGACCTGACTCCGCTCGCAGCCACGTAACCGCTCACGCCGAATGCCAGTGCTGCGCCGAAATAGACGGCACGCAGGAACATCAGCATGAACGGCGAGTTTGCATTTGCTTCACTGCGCGCTTCGCGCCGCGCGATTTCTTCGGGCGTCGCCTGACGGCCAAATCGCCAAAACCAAAGGATGTAAAGCGCGCCAATGGGAATCCCGATGCCGATGGTGGCATCGTTGCTAATGCTCCACAAATACTTAGAGGAGAAGAGGCTCAGTAAAAGCCAGAGCGACTTCCTGAAGAATTTCGTGGAACGAAATATGACGACAACAGATGCGATCCAGACGGACGAACCTACAGCAAGGAAAACCCAAAGCCAGGGAATGTCACGGATATAGCTCCAAAGCTCTTGCATCGCTTCCCCCCTGTCGAACAAACGTCCATCACACGCTGCAGGACGTCAAGCGCGTCCCGTCGGATCACAACCCCACGCGACGCTCGAAATTATGCGGCTGCCCTACCCGACAAAAGATTCGACACGCCCGACATCCGCCCGCACAACCCGCCGCTTATCATTTGCGTCGGTGCCTCTTGCAAGCGTGTCGCTTATAGGCTACATATGGACCCGATCGAAGTTCGCCAGACCGATTTGTTTCGTGATTGGCTTCGCGGTTTGGCGGACGCCCGCGTCAAGACACGGATTGCGGCTCGAGTCCGTCGGCTCGAGCAAGGCAATCTCGGCGATTGCAGGTCTCTCGGAAGCGGGCTCGTCGAGATGCGGATAGATTATGGTCGCGGCTACCGCGTCTATTTCGTGCGGCGGGGACTCGTTGTCGTGGTCCTGCTCTGCGGCGGCGGGGACTCGTTGTCGTGGTCCTGCTCTGCGGCGGCGACAAGGGTACGCAAAGGCAGGACATCGAGAAGGCGCGCAGGCTAGCGGAGGTCGTGTAATGCCGAAGATAAACACATCGCGCTTCGACGCGGCCGAATACCTCACCACGCCGGCGCTCCAGGCCGAATATGTCACGGCGGCGCTTGAGACGGGCGACCCCGATTTCGTGCGCGATGCGGTCGGTGTTGTCGCACGCGCGCGCGGGATGAGCGGCATCGCCCGCGCCACCGGCCTCAACCGCGAGAGTCTCTACAAGGCCTTCGGCGAATCCGGCAATCCGGAATTCGGGACCATGCTCGGCGTGTTGCGCGCGCTGGGTCTGGAGCTTGCCGCACGTCCGGCGAAACCCACACGGAAGCGCGTCCGAAAAGCAAAGGCGGCTTAAGCCCCCACAGTTGTCATGGCCCGCAAATGCGGGCCACCCAGGTGACACCTCCCGGGTGTCGACATACTAGTTCAGACCTTTCGGCGACATCGCGACCGTATCAACTGGGTGGCCCGCATTTGCGGGCCATGACACCGAAGAGTGCGGGATCAACCGCAGCTGCATTTCCTGCATCTCAGCCTGCGGCGTCAATCAACATCTCCATCCGCACGATCGGCACGCCGCCGACGCGGTCGGACGTTTCATCGACGAAACGGAATCCCAGCGCTTCATAGTGGCGGGGCAGCTTGTCGTTCGCGAGCGTGTCGAGACGCAGCGCGCGGGCGCCGTTGCGGCGGCATTCCGCGACGGCCCATGCGACCAGCCTTGCCGTCCAGCCCCTGCCCGACGCGGCGCGCCGGACCGCGAGCTTGTGCAGGTACAGCGCCTCGCCGGGCGGATCGTCGGGCCAGTAGACGGGATCGCTTTCGTGCAGGCGCAAGCAGGCGACCATGTGCGCGCCTTCGAAACCGCCGATCTGCTCGCCCG
>DATJRP010000069.1:0-33382 GCA_035504555.1 Rhizomicrobium sp.
GGCTCGTCAGCTTCATGCATTACGATCTGGGATACTTCGATGACGAGACCTGCAGACTCGAACCCCTGCAAAACCCTTTCGGGCCAAAAGTGTTACCTATGTCTCCGGGATAACCTGTAACCCATGTGTCCGGAACGGACCTGGCTAAAAATGGTGCCCAGGGGCGGAATCGAACCACCGACACGCGGATTTTCAGTCCGCTGCTCTACCGACTGAGCTACCTGGGCGGCCGGGAGGGACGGGCTTTGTAGAGAAGGGCTCCGGTCCTGTCCAGCCGACGGGCTGGGGCGAAAGGGCCCGCCCGCCTGCACCCTCAGCCACATGGGTTCGGGCGCCGCCATGGGCTTCAATAGGTCTGTCGATTCGCCTTCGAGCGAGCCATGGCCTTCTTCGATCTGCCCGCGGAAACCGCACCTCTGCTGCGCACGGCGTTGGCCCTGCTCACGGCCTTCGTGCTGGGCGGCCTGATCGGGCTCGAGCGGCAATGGCGGCAGCGGACGGCGGGGCTCAGGACCAACGTCCTCGTGTCCGTGGGCGCGGCGGCCTTCGTCGATCTGGGCATGCGCGTGGCCGGCGCCGACGGTTCGGTCCGCGTCATCTCCTATGTCGTCTCCGGCATCGGCTTCCTCGGCGCCGGCGTGATCATGAAAGAAGGCGCGCAGGTGCGCGGCATCAACACGGCGGCGACGCTCTGGGCCTCAGCCGCCGTCGGCGCGTTTGCCGGCAGCGGCGAATTCGGCGAGGCGGCGCTGGTGGCGATCTTTGTGCTCGCAGGCAACACGGCGCTCAGGCCGCTCGCGAACTACATCAACCGCCGCCCGATCAGCCCCGCGACCACGGAAGCCGTCTACCGCGTGCACGTCACCTGCAAGCCGGAAGACGTCGCGGAAGCGCGTGATCTTCTGTTCGAGGAGCTTGAACAGCGCAACTATCCCATCCGCGACATCGAGACGTTGTCGGAAGGCGAGGAGCTGATCGAACTGGCGGCGACGCTTGTCCCCACCACGGCCAATCCCGAAGAACTCGATGCCATCACGCGCCATCTCGAACGGCACGACAGCATCGACAGCGCCACCTGGACGGTCAGCACGGAATCGTAATCCCCGTCACGGCGAGGTGTATGCGGAATTGTGTCGTCCGAACCACAAGCCAGGCTGAAGTTTGCACCGTATGCGATTGACGATAATGTCGGCGGCTATGATGCGCGCGCGGCTTCTCAAGCCCGACAGGATATGGACCAACGGCAGCCTTTCGACGGGCCATGTCCTCGTTGAGGGCAATCGCATCGCCGCAGTCGGCGCCATCGACGCGCCCCGCGACGCCGAGACGATCGATCTCTCCGGCCTGACATTGTTGCCGGGGCTGATGGATCTGCATTCGCATCTGTTCCTGCATCCCTACAACGAAACGCTGTGGGACGATCAGGTTCTGAAGGAGCCGGGAGCCTACCGCACGGTGCTGGCCGTCAAGCACGCCGGGGCGACGCTGGACGCCGGCTTCACCTTGTTGCGCGATCTGGGCACGGAAGGCGCGGGCTATGCCGACGTCGCCCTGAAGCGCGCGATCGAGGAAGGTGTGACGCCAGGGCCGCGCCTCGCCGTGGCCACGCGCGCCATCGTGGCGACCGGCGGCTATGGGCCGTCGCGGACGAAATTCCGCGCCGATTGCTGCGTGCCGCAAGGCGCGGAGGAGGCGAGCGGCGTCGACGAGGTGGTGCGCGCGGTGCGACATCAGGCGAGCCACGGCGCCGACTGGATCAAGATCTATGCCGATTATCGCGTAGGGCCGCGCGGTGAAACCGTTGCCACGTTTTCGGAAGACGAATTGAAGGCCATGGTCGATACGGCGCATTCGCTGAGGCGTCCCGTCTCCGTGCATGCAGCGAGCGACGAAGGCATGCGCCGCGCCGCCGTCGCCGGCGTCGATACGATCGAGCACGGTTATGGCGGCTCGCGCCAGACGTTCGCGCTGATGGCGAAGAAAGGCATCGCCTTCCTGCCCACGCTCACGGCGTGCGAGGCGACTGCGGAATATTTCCATGGGCACAAGCGCGGCGGCGAGCCGCATCCGCGCATGAAGGAGGCGGAAAACGCCTTCCGTCTGGCGCGCGCGGAAGGCGTGGTGATCGGCTGCGGCAGCGACGTCGGCGTCTTCGCGCACGGGACGAATGCACGCGAGCTTCACTGGATGCATCGCCTCGGCATGGGCGCGGACGAGGTGCTTGAGGCGGCGACCTCCATCAGCGCGCGCATCATCGGCCGCGGGAACGATCTGGGCGCCATTATCAATGGCTATCTCGCCGATCTCATCGCCGTGCCGGGCGATCCGACAAAGAATCTCGATGCGCTGGACGACGTGCGCTTCGTCATGAAAGACGGTGCGGTCGCGAAGGCGGTCGCGCGCTAGTTATCCAGCCGCCCCAGCAGAGTCACCATGTCCTCGGCGTGCTCTTCTTCTTTCTGGAGCAACGTTTCGATCAGGCGCCGGGACGTCGGATCGTCCGTTCCGAGCCAGCGGGCGATCTCGGAATAGGTTTCGACGGCGATGCGCTCCGCCACGAGGTCTTCCTCGACCATCGATTTGAGCGTCGCGCCTTCGACATATTCCGCGTGGCTGCGCGTCGTCAGCGTCTGCGGATTGAAATCGGGTTCGCCGCCCAGTTGCGTGATGCGCTCGGCGACCATGTCCGCATGCATTTGCTCGTCCCCCGCATGCTCCAGGAATTCCTGCTTCACCGCTTCCGAACTGAACCCTTCCGCCATGTAGTAGTGCCGCTTGTAGCGAAGCGTGCAGACGATTTCCGTCGCCAGCACCTCGTTCAGCACCTTGATGACCTGCTCGCGGTCCGCCTTATAGCCGTCGGTAACGGCGCCGCGCGACATGTGCTGGCGCGCGCGTTTGCGGATGTCCTTGATGTCGCTGACAAACTGTCCCATGAGCGGTCGATCCTGGATTCTGTTGCGGTTGTGCACGCGGAAGATGTGGAAGAACCGACACCACGCGCTTTTGCTGAACGCGCCGGAACTGCTCCGGTTCCGGTTCGCGTTGCGGAACAAAGCCCCGCCGCCGCCGATTATCAAATGGAGAGTGCAAACCAGGTTGGACTATGACCAAGCAAACCAAGAAGCATATTTCGGAAGAAAGCTTGGACGACGCGCTTGACGACAGTTTCCCCGCAAGCGATCCGCCGTCCCATTCCAATCCGAGCCAGGGCACGAAGCGCGACTCGGATCGCCTGAAGGAACACGCCCAGAAAAAGTAGGGTTCTACGAGGCGCGCGCGCGATTGGCGGCGAAAAGCCGTGCGAGGCCGTGCAGCGCGTCCATATGGGGCGTGGCGACGCCCGTCTTGGCGGCCAGCTCGCGCGGCGCGCCGAGCAATGCGTCGATCTCCAGGGCGCGGCCCGCTTCCACATCCTGCAGCATCGACGTCTTGATGGGGCCGAGTTTGCGCGTGACCTTCGTGCGGTCCTCGCCGCTCTCGGCAATGGGGCAGCCGATGCGCTGGCCTACCTCTTTGGCCTCCGCCATCACCGCGAGGATGAAGGTGCGCACGAGATCGTCGTCGAGGATGCTGTCGGTCAGCGCGCCGGTCAGCGCCGACACGGGGTTCATCGTCATGTTGCCCCAGAGCTTGTACCAGACGTCACGGTGGATGCGGTCGCTCAGCTCCGCGCCGAAGCCCGCTTTTGTCAGCGCCTCGTGAATGCGGGCCACGCGCGGCGTGCGTTCGCCGCTCGGCTCGCCGATGATGAGACGGTTGCCGTTCTGATGGATGGCGTGGCCGGGGCCGGCCAGCGCGCACGAGGCGTGCACCACGCAGCCGATGACGCTCGAAGGCGGAATCAGTTCGGCGATGCTGCCGTCGGGGTCGACGGCGTCGAGCGGCTCGCCCGACAGCGGACCTTCGAGACCTTCCGTGAACCACCACAGGACGCCGTTCATGGCGGGCAGGACGACCGCGTCGCGGCCGAGCAGCTTTGCGACGGACGGCGCGACGGCGGCGAGCGCCGGCGCCTTCACGCCGAGGATGACGAGGTCCTGGGGACCGAGATCGCCCGCATCGGCGCTGACCGCGACTTTCGCGTGGCGGACTTCGCCGCCGGCCGTGAGCGCAAGGCCGTGCGCGGCGATCGCCTCCAGCGTCTTGCCGCGCGCCAGCACGCCGACCCGGAGGCCTGCGTCCGCCAAGCGCACACCGATCCAGGCTCCGATGGCACCGGCTCCGACGATGGCAACACGCATGGGCCCGTCTCGAGAAAAGCGACGGCCCAAAATACATCTCCCCGCCCGCGGGCGCGAGCGGGGAGATTTCAGGCGTTGGTTTTCAGAACATCCAGACGTCGATGGCGGTCTGCGTGGCGCGGATCGCCTTGTCGATGTCCTTCAGCGCGCCGTACCGGAAGCCCCGCGCGGCTGGATCCTCCTCCTCGCCGCTGACGTCGCTGCGGGCTTCGCGCAGGAGATCCAGCGCGTGGTGCAGGCGGCCGCGATGATCCCAGAAGTTCATGTTCGCCGGCGGCTGATCGGCGATGTCTTTCTCGTCGACGATCGAAGCGTCCTTCAAATCCTGATAGGCGCGGCTGATTTCCTTCAGCGCCTCATGCTCTTCCGGGCGCGCTTCGGGATCGTTGGCGTCGCGGTGGGCGATCAGCCAATAGGCCGTGCGCAGGTTCGACATGGCATGAAGATATTTCGGATGATGCTGCCACCACTGCGCCTGGGCGATGGCGGGAAGGATCAGCGCTGCGCACGCGGCGACGATCGTCACTCTCAACAGTCTGTTCAGCATGGAAAACCCCGTTTTGGAAGGCGCCTGCGCGGCTCCCCGCAAGCGCGGAGACTATGCGTCGCTTTCGCGCGATTCGTCCAGAGGACGGCATCGTCATTTTCCCGTGACGTGCATTGCCCCGTAGGGTCCGGACCGACAAAGGCGAATGAAATGAAGCGCTTTACGCTTTCGTCATTTCGCGAAAATTGCTTTCGGCATCATCACGTGCACGCCCTTGTTGCGATCGACGAGCTCGGTGATGTCGACGTCGCCGGCGACGCTCGTCAGCATGTACGCGTCGTCGCGGCTCAGATGTTTTTCCGTCACCAGGAAGTTGACCATCTCACGCACGGCCTTGTGCGCCGCAATACTGAGATCGTCGTCGAAGCCCATGGCGATGTAGTGCGTCGGCGTTTCGGCGCGGGGATATTTGACGTGGAGATCCTTGCGGACGATGAACTGAAGCTCGCCTTCGAGCGACGTTTCCATCGCCGTGACGTCGGATTCGCCGTTGCCCTGGCCGGCATGACCGTCGCCGATCTCGAACAGCGCGCCCGGAGCCCAGACGGGAAGATAAAGCGTCGTGCCTTGCACGAGCTCCTTGTTGTCCATGTTGCCGCCGATGATGGTGGGCGGCGTGGAATCGTAGCGGCCGAATTCGGGCGGCGGCGCCACGCCCATGCTGCCGAAGAAGGGATGCAGCGGGATCGTCACGCCCGGCGCGAAATTCGCCACCATGCGTTCGCGGTCGAGCGGAATGATCTTGGTGCGCGCGTAGGGAAAGTCGTCGGTGAGAATGCCCGCGCCGTAGCGGAAGCCGTTATAGGCGTAAGGGATCGCGAGCGTGATCTTCTTGATATGGATCTCGAGCGTGTCGCCGGGTTCGGCGCCTTCCACATAGACGGGGCCGGTGAGGATATGTCCGCCCGGCCCGCGATCGGGGAGCGGCACCTTGTCGAAGACGTCCTTCAGGCTTTGCTGGATCTGATCGGCCGGCACGCCGTTTTTCGCGAGACCGGCGGGGCTGTTGGTGAGCACCGTGTCGAAGATCACCGTGTCGCCGGAATGGATGCGAAGCACAGGCTTCGCAGCGGCGCTGTAATTGCCCCAGGCAACCGTCGCGGGGGTGACGTGCAATGCAAATGTTTCGGCTTGTGCACCCGTCGCAAGCGCCAAGGCCGCCAGCATGGCCAGCCCATAGGTTTTCAACACAATCCCCTCCGCGTTTCTCAACCCAGGCACCATGCCAACATGGCACCATTCCGGCAATCTTGATCGTCCGTGCGCCCTTCGGTGCCAAGACAGCATCGCCCTGCCATCAGGGCGAATATCAGGGGTGCGAAATAATGCGGCCGCGCGCGGCGCGCGTTTCGACCTTCTACGACAGGGCTCGGACGAATCCCGGCCGAAGATGCAAAGCAAAGATCAGGGCCGCGCAGGGCAGAATTCGTCCGTACACGGCATTGCGCGAAAGGCGGGCGCCGGAGCGATCGATCGACATCTGTGGGAGCATGACCGAAGTCTGCGCCCGATTGATCAATCTGTGAAGGTGAACCTTTGTCGGACAGCGAAGATTCTTCGCACGCCGCTTGTCGCCGAAGCGGCAACAAACAGTGAAGCTTGCGGCAACACCGTTCGCGACGTCGGAGGTGGCGCAGTCGCGCGAGCAGGCGGCCGCGCCGGCGCGCAACGACCTTGGCTGGAGAGCGGGGCCGGTCCAGCGGAGGTTTTTGGGGGATCCGCCCCCCAAATTTCTTGCCCGACGGATCGAAGCGGCTATAGTCCCGGCCCTTTCGGGGGATACCCCGAAGCTGCGGACAGGTGGCCGAGCGGTTGAAGGCGCACGCCTGGAAAGTGTGTAACGGTTAATAGCCGTTCGAGGGTTCGAATCCCTCCCTGTCCGCCACCCTGATCGCGGGATTGTTCTGACATTTTCCCAGATTGCCGCTTCGAAGCGCCGAAGGAGCGTACCCGAAGCCTTGGCGAAGGGAGGCTGGCGACGTGTGGTACGTCTATTTCCTCGAGCTCGCGAACGATGCCGTCTATGTCGGATCGACGGACGACCTTAAACGTCGGTAAGTCAGCATAAGAACGACTACGTGATCGCCGCCAAGGCGCATCGGCCCGTGGCGTTGAAATCCTATATCGCGGTCGAGACCACCTGCCAACTCGAGCGGTATTTTAAGTCGGGCTCGGGAAAGGCGTTCGCACTCAAGCGTCTCATCAAGGTGAGCGAATGGTGTTCAGGTCGGTTTTGCCGAAGGATGTTTCGGGTGAATATGGCACCAGCCCCCACAGCCACACTTCGCGACGGGTGACGTCTTGCGCCGGTTTTGCTTGCATCAATAATATTGCGCGGGGATCGGGGAAATTCCGCGATGAGGAAATCTGCCCGGCGCGTGCTGCCGGCGCTTGTTGCAGCGATGGTCGTCCTTGCCAGCGCTTCGGCGGTTGCGGCCGATGACGATCTCGACGACTTTGTCGCGACCTATCAATGCTCGCTTGCCGGCCTGATCGCAAAAATCCATGCCCACCGGCAGCCAAACGACCAAGACCGTTTCATTGTCCTGGCGCTGCCGGGCCCAACAGCGGCCTACGTGCAATGCGCCTTCGGCGACAAAGACCGCGCGGGACTCTGCGAGGCTTCGTCCGGCTGGTGGAACAATTCGTGGGAGAGGCCGCACTTCGCCCCCGCCCAGCTCGCGGCGCTGGCGCGCCTGGGCTTCTCCACCGACGGCTCGCACGGCAACTTCAAGCAGCAGATGCATTTTCCGAAGGACGGACTGGAGCCCTATGCGCTCGCCACGCTCATGCTGAGCGCCCTCCATGAAGGCTACGGCGCCCGCAAAGAGATGCGCATCGAAGTGGTTGCGCCGTTCGCGCTCCGTCATGGCTTTCTGCCGCAGCAGCGTTGTGTACCGATCAGCTGAAAGCAAAACGGGCGAACCCTTCGGTCCGCCCGTCTGCAATTTCAACGTTTGACGGCGTTCAGTCCGTGCCGGCGCGGCCGAGGCCCAGGTCGTGCTCGGCGGCGACGATCGAGATCGTGTAGCCCGCAATCACGTCGAAAAGGGTCATGATCATCAGGAAGAAGAAGGTCGACGTCGCGAAACCCTTCAGCGCGATGAATTCGATGAGCGCCACGACGAAGGTCACCATCGAGAGCGCATGGTTGATGATCTCGCGCGAGGTCGTGCGCGTCGCCTTGACGACCTCGACGAAGAGCAGGACGAGCGCCACCAGGATGAAGAGATCGGCGAGGGAGAACGCCCACTTGTCCCCGGAGACGACGGGGATGGTCACATAGTGACTCTGCAGGAACGGTTCGAGGTTGTGGTTGCCCACCGCCCAGCCGCCGAACGCCAGGAAATTGTAGACGACGATGATGATCAAAAGCAGTGGAAACAGGCGCAGCATGCGGTCCTCCCCTGGGTGCCCCCGGAAAACAATCTCACCTTTGTATCACAATTGGGCGAAACTGCGGCGTTGTTAACGCTATTTCAGGGCCTTTGGTTAAACGGCGCCCGAGGCCGGTTGTTCCGCCGCGGCGCGCAGAAGGTTCCGCTCCCGGGAGATCAGGTAGAGATTGCGGACGTAGACAACGAGCCCGCTCGCCTGGCCGAGCGAGAGCGACACGCTCTCGAGATGGACGGTGTAGGCGAACATCACGATGCCGCCGAAGAGGCTGCAATACCAGAAGGAAACGGGAATGACGCTGCGTCCTTCGCGCTCGCTCCGGAGCCACTGCACGATGAAGCGCGATGCAAACAATGCCTGGCCGGCGAAGCCTACCAGCGCCCAGACATGATCGACCGTGAACCAGGCGAGCGCGTGGGCCATCGTCACAATTCCTCCGTCTCCACGGCGCCACGATAGCGCCGCTGGAGCCAGCGCACACCCATCAGATCCGTGACGCCGACGGCGAGGCGGTCCCAGACGCCGTATTTCGAGCTGCCATGCAGGCGTGGGCGGTGACTGACCTCGACGAAGCGGACTTCGAAGCCCTCGCGCAGCATCAGCGCCACCATGTAGCGATGCATGTGGTCGAAATAGGGAAGGACGAGGAAGGCTTCGCGGCGAAAGGCTTTGAGACCGCAGCCGACATCGGTCGCGCCGTCGTCCAGAAGCCAGCGGCGGATGCGATTGGCGAGCCGTGAGGCGACTTTCTTCTTGAGCGAATCCCGGCGCTGCGCACGCTGGCCCTGCACCAGGCCCACACGCGCAGCATCGCCCTTGCGGAACTCCGCCAGAAGCCGCGGGATATCGGCAGGATCGTTCTGTCCATCGCCGTCCAGCACGACCACGATGTCGCCGCGCGCGGCGCGCACGCCGGTCCGGACGGCGCGGCTCTGTCCCATGTTGCGGCCGTGCTGCACGACGCGAAGTTGCGGCAGCGACGCCTTGAGTCCGGTCAGTGTCCGGGCCGTCGCGTCGGCCGAACCGTCGTCGACGAAGACGATCTCCGCCGAGTTCTCGCCTGCGATGGCTGTCGCGATCTCGCGGGCCAGCGGCGCGATGTTTTCAGCCTCGTCCTTGACGGGCACGACGACGGAAAGGGCGACCTGCATGCTGATGTTCCGTTCGATGCCGTCGTACAATAAGCTCGCGGGCCGAGAGGCGAATCCCCAATTTCTCGGGCGGGTATCGGAGCCCCGGCGGCGTGGGGCGCGGGCCTTATACAGGCCCGGGCCGAAGAGCAATAGGGCTGTATCAAGACGGCGCATTCCGCCGGCCTTCCTTGTCCAAATATCCTCGTATCGGGCGGGGTATTCAAAAGGCGTTCCAGATGACCGATGTCCGCCCCTCCGTCTTCACGCGCCTGGCGCGCCGGCCGGCGCTGTCGCTTCTGTTCCTCTGCCTTGTGATCTGGCTTCCGGGCGCGCTGTCGCTGCCCGCGCTCGACCGGGACGAAAGCCGCTTCGCGCAGGCCTCCAAGCAGATGATCGAGACGGGCGATTTCATCGACATCCGCTTCTCGACCGGCACGCGATACAACAAGCCCGTCGGCATCTACTGGCTGCAGGCTGCCTCGACGGAGCTTCTGGGTTTCGGTGCGCGGGATCGCATCTGGACCTATCGCGTGCCGTCGCTGGCCGGCGGCTATCTGGCGGTGCTGCTTCTCTTCTGGTGCGCGCGTGCGTTTGTGTCGACGGAGACCGCGCTGGCTGCCGCGGCGTTGCTGGCCGCGAGCGTGTTGCTCACGGCGGAAACGCAGATCGCCACGACGGATGCTGTGCTGCTCGCTGCCACGCTCGGCGCGCAGGCCGTGCTTTTTCGTCTGTATCTTTGCGCACGCGATCCTTCGCGACCGCCCGTAGCGCACAGGGTCGTTCTCGCGGGATGGTTCGCCTTCGGCATCGGCGTGCTGGTGAAAGGTCCCGTGATCCTGGGTGTTGTCGGCCTGACCGCGCTTGCGATCTCGCTATGGGATCGCGACTGGCGCTGGCTGAAAGCGACGCGCGCGTGGCAGGGTTTCTTCATCGTGGCCCTTGTCGTGTTGCCGTGGCTGATCGCCATCTCACTGCAAAGCCATGGCGCATTCTTCAAACAATCTCTGGGCCACGATTTCGGCGACAAGCTTGTCGGCGGACAGGAATCGCACGGTGCGCCGCCCGGCTATTATCTGGCGCTTGCGACGCTCACGCTGTGGCCCGCGACGTTGTTCGTGCTTCCGGGATTGCGCGCGGCGTGGCTCGAGCGCACATCGCCCGCGATCCGCTATCTTCTCGCCTGGGCGGCGTCCTCATGGCTGATGTTCGAGCTCGTGCCGACGAAGCTGCCGCATTACATCATTCCCGCCTATCCCGCGCTCGCGCTTCTCGCGGCCTGCTGGGCGTTCGATGGCCCAGGCAACGACACCCGTCTCGCGCGCATTTTATCGACCATCGCCGGTTTTCAGTACGTCATCGGTCTCGTGGCCTTCGTGCTGGCGGCCATTCTCCTGCCGATACGCTACGGCGACGGCGCGTGGTGGCCCGGCATTGTGCTGGCCATCGCCGGATCTGCGGCGGGCGTCATTGCGCTGATCGCTTATATGCGCGGCGCACGCTCGCAGGCCCTTCTGGCCTCGGTCATCGCGGCGATTGTATTTGTACCGACACTCACGGCCGGCATCGGTCCGCATCTCGAGGCACTTTGGGTCACGCCGCGCGCCGCTGCGCTTGTCGCCAAAGATCGCAGGCCCGGCGATCCGCCGCCCATCATCGCAGGCTACGTCGAGCCGAGCCTCATCTTCGCGCTCGGCACCGATACGCGTGTCGGAACGGGCGCAACCGCCGCGCAGATGGCGGCGCGGCAGGGCGGTCTTTCGCTGATCGAGGATCGCGAGCGCGACGCGTTCCTGGCCGGCCTCGCCACGCGCGACACGGAAGCCTTTCCGGTCGACACGCTTCAGGGTTACGACTATTCGCATGGCCGGAAGGTGCACATCACGATCTATCGCGTCGCGGCCGCGTCCGACGTCCCGCCGCAGGAGTGATTAGGTGCAGGAGCGAAGGCGGCTGTTTTTCTGGGCCTTCGCGATCGTCGCTCTGGTGACGCTCGTGCGCGTCGCCGTCCTCGTCGTCTCGCCGCTCGAACTCTATCCCGACGAAGCGCAATACTGGTGGTGGGCGCAGACGCCCGACCTCGGCTATTTCTCGAAGCCGCCGCTGATCGCCTGGATCATCTGGGCGACGACGTCGCTGTTCGGCGACAGCGAATGGGCGATCCGCATCGGCATGCCGCTGCTGCACGGCGGCGCCGCGCTGCTGCTGTTCGCCATCGGCCGGGCGAGCTTTCCGAGATCGCCCATGATCGCCTTCTGGAGCGCGCTCGCTTACCTGACGCTGCCGGGCGTCTCCTACTCGGCCGGACTTGCTTCGACCGACGCGCCGCTGCTCTTTTTCTGGGCGCTGGCGCTTCTCGCCTTTATCCGCGGCGTGCAGACCAATGCCTGGCCGTGGGCCTTGTTATGCGGCGTGGCCCTTGGCTTCGGCATTCTCGCCAAATACGCGATGCTGTTCTTCGCCGTGAGCGCGCCGCTCGCGGCCTTTGCAAAGCCCGAGATCCGGAAGTTCGTGTTGGGGCGGGGAGGGCTTCTCGCGGCGGCGGTTGCCGGCGTCATCGTCGCCCCCAACATCGTCTGGAATACGTCCCATCATTTCGCAACGCTCGCCCACACCGAAACCAACGCCGACTGGATGCGGGCGCGCTTCAGCCTCCTTCATCTGGCGGAATTCCTGGCGGGTCAGTTCGGCGTCTTCGGGCCGGTCCTCATGGCGGCCTGGCTCGCAGCGCTGTGGCGGCTGGGAAGGGGCGGGGCACGAACGACGGAAGAGGCAGCGCTCGTCGCCTTCAGCGCCGTGCCGCTTCTCCTGATCGCAGCGCAATCCTTCGTTGCGGAAGCGAACGCCAATTGGGCCGCGACCGCTTTCGTTGCAGCCGTGCCGCTCGCACTGGACCAGATCCTGCGATTCTGGCCGCGGCCCGCTCTGCCGGCCTCGTTCGCGCTGCACGGTCTTGTGCTCGCGCTGTTGTGGCTCGTCCTTATATGGCCGCCGGCGGCCGAGCGCCTGGGCGTGGGCAATGTCTTCAAGCGTCAGGAAGGGTGGCGGGCGCTGGCAGGCGTCGTGTCGGGTGAATTCGCACACGGAGGGTATTCCGCGATCGCCACCGATAACCGCAGCGTGACCGCCGAACTCCTCTACTATCTGCGCCCGCGCGGGCTGCCGGTCCGCATCTGGGACCCCGATCTCGCCAATCACAACCATTTCGAAATGACGATGCGGCTGACCGCACCCGCGCCGCATACGCTGCTCGTCGTGGAGCCGGAAAACGAGACCCAGGTCTTGTCGACATTCGAATCAAAACGTCTCGTCACGCGCGTGGCCGCGCCTGTGGGCGGACGGCACGTGCGGGTGATGGACCTCTACGAAGCGAGCTTCTATCGCGGCCCCGCAGATTTGAACGCGGCGCAGTCGCGCTAGTCCTGATCGCGTTCGCGGCAATGCCAAGCCGGCTAACATATATTCTTCATAGCCGTCGCGAAAAACTGCGCGAGAGTTCGCCGTGCCGCAGCCACGCCTCTTCTCGCGATGCACTCGCCGCGCCCGAGTCGAGAGCGCGATGGGCGCGCCAATGGTCCCCCGTCTTTACTTGCACGAACTTCAATAATTCATGCCTATTACTAGGCCGTTTTATTGGTCGATCTCGGCACGAATTCCAGTATTCGGCTAGTTTCTCTTGACGAACCGCCAGAGTCTTCTAAATATCCGCCGGCTGGGGCATAGACCGACCGAAGCCATCGTGGCTTTGGGTGTCGCCCACGGAGCGTCACGAGACGACGATGAGTCTCCCATTGTTGCGGGGCCGCGAGCTTAAGTCCCCATCGCGGCCGGAACGCTCCGCCCCGGCTTCCGGCAATGCCTCTCCCGAGGCGAACCCACTTCCCAGAATTGGCGGTGCCCGGAAGGGCAAGCCGGTTTTGCGTTTTCCCGTGGGGGCCGAAACGCAGGCTTTCTATCGCCGCTTCTATCCGGGCACGTCCTCGGCCGACTGGAACGATTGGCACTGGCAGTTCCGCACGCGCATCCGCACGCTGGACGAGCTTGGGCGCGTCTTTCGGCTCTCGGACGACGAGGCAAGCGCGGTCGGCCGGCACGAGGGCGCGCTGCCGGTCGGCATCACGCCCTACTATGCGAGCCTGATGGGTCTCGACGACCCGACGGAGCCCTTGCGCCGCACGCACATCATGACGGGCGATGAGTATGTGCGCATGCCTGGCGAGGACGACGATCCCCTGGGCGAAGACCACGACACCGTGGCGCCCGGTCTCGTCCATCGCTATCCCGACCGCGTGCTGTTCCTCACGACGGGCACGTGCTCGACCTATTGCCGCTACTGCACGCGCGCGCGCGTCGTGGGCAATCCGGGCGGCGAATATCAGTTCTCGACGCGCCAGTGGGAGAAAGCGCTCGCCTATCTCGAGGAGCATGCCGAAGTCCGCGACGTGCTTCTGTCGGGCGGCGATCCCCTCTCGATCGGAGACGACAAGCTTGACTGGCTGCTCGCGCGGCTCAGTGCCATCAAGCACATCGAATTCATCCGCATCGGCACCAAGATTCCCATCGTGCTGCCCCAGCGCATCACGAAGAGCTTCGTGAGGATGCTGAAGAAGCATCATCCGCTGTGGATGAGCATTCACGTGACTCATCCGCGCGAACTGACGCCCGAGGCTACGGAGTCGCTGTCGCGGCTCGCCGACGCCGGCATTCCGCTCGGCAGTCAGACCGTGCTCTTGAAGGGCATCAACGACGACGTGTCGGTCATGAAGCCGTTGATGCACGGATTGCTCAAGCGGCGGGTGAAGCCGTACTACCTCTTTCAGTGCGACCCCATTCGCGGCTCGGCCCATTTCCGCACCAACGTGGAAAAGGGAATCGAAATCATTCGCGCGCTTCGCGGTCATACGACCGGTTATGCCACGCCCACTTTCGTCGTCGATGCACCGGGCGGCGGGGGCAAGATCCTTCTGGCGCCGGATTCCGTCGTGGGGCGCGACGGCGACGATCTCGTCCTCAGGAACTTCGAAGGCAATCTCTATCGCTATCCCGATCCGGGCGGCACGCTGGGCCAAGACAAGCCGAGCCTGCCCGCGGCTTAAGGCCCGCCCATGCGCTTCGGCGTCACCTACGATCTCAGAGCCGATTATCTGGCGCAGGGCCTTGGCGACGAAGAAACCGCCGAGTTCGACAGCGAAGTCACCATCGCGGCCATTTGCGGCGCACTCGAAGCCTTAGGTCACGAACCCGTCCGCATCGGCAGCGTGCAGCGCCTCGCGGAGCAGCTCGTGGCCGGCGATCGCTGGGATGCCGTCTTCAACATCTGCGAAGGGCTGAAGGGCGTTTCGCGCGAGGCGCAGGTGCCGGCGCTGCTCGAAGCCTACGACGTGCCCTACGTGTTCTCCGACCCGCTGACGCTGGCGCTCGCGCTCGACAAGGGCATGGCGAAGCGCGTCGTGCGTTCGGCGGGCGTCCCGACGCCGGATTTCGCGATCATCGAATGTGCCGACGATACGCTCGGTGTCGATCTTCCCTATCCGCTGTTCCTGAAACCGGTGGCGGAAGGTTCGGGCAAAGGCGTCGACGCGAAATCGCGTGTCGGGGACCGCGCGAGCCTGCAGCGCGTCGCCAAGGATCTGCTCCGGCGGTTCAGGCAGCCCGTTCTCGTCGAGACGTTTCTCCCCGGCCGCGAATTCACCGTTGGCGTCACCGGAACGGGCGCAGAAGCCGCAGCGCTCGGCGTGATGGAACTGATGTGGACCGGCAAGGCCGCCGAGCACGGTTACGGCTACGAGAACAAGGAGCATTTCGAAGAAAAGATGACCTATCGCCTGGCCGAAGATCGCGCGGCGGAGGAAGCGATCGGCGTGGCGCTGGGCGCCTGGCGGGCGCTGCGCTGCCGCGACGGCGGACGCGTCGACATCCGTTTCGGCGACGACGGCAAAGCCTATTTCCTCGAGGTCAATCCGCTGGCCGGCCTCAATCCCGATCGTTCCGATCTCGTCTTCATCACGCGCTTCAAGGGTCTTTCCTATCGCGATCTGATCGGACGCATCGTGGACTCGTTTCTGCGCCGCCATCCGGAAATCCGCCAGTGAGCATGCGGGTCCTGGTCGTCCACTCCGACGTGGGCGCCGATGCGCGGCCCGACGATCTCGACACGCTGACGTCGGCGGAAGCGGTTGCGGCAGCGCTGCGCGCGCAGGGCCACACGGCGGAGCTCGCGCCGTTTGCATCGTCTCCGGATGCGGTTCGCAAGATGCTCAGGGCTTTCCGCGCCGATGCCGTCTTCAACATGGTCGAAAGCGTCTTCGGGCAGGACAGTCTTGCCGCCATTGCCCCATCGATATTCGAAAAAATCGGCGTCCCCTATACGGGCAACGCGTCGGCGCCGATCGCGGTCACCGGCGACAAACCGCTGGCCAAGCACCTGATGCGTGCGGCCGGTCTTCCGACCCCCGATTGGAGCGAGCCGCCGTCGTGGGACGGCCTCGACGATGCGCGGACCTACATCGTCAAGTCGGCGACGGAGGACGCCTCGCTCGGTCTCGACGATGGAGCGATCGTCCGCGGGCGGTCGGCTGTAATCGCGCGCACAGACGGTTCGGCAAAAGCCCATCACGGCCGCTGGTTCGCCGAAGCCTATGTCGAGGGTCGCGAGTTCAACGTCGCTTTGCTGGAAGGGCCGGACGGCATGCGGGCGCTGCCTGTCCCCGAAATGCGTTTCGAACGCTGGCCGCCGGCCAAGCCGCGCATCGTCGGCTACAGCGCCAAGTGGGACGAGGGCTCGGACGATGCCGTGAAGACCGTGCGTGCGTTCGGGCTCGAACGCGAAGCCGCGGCGCTGGCCCGTACACTCTCCGAGCTGGCCCTGGCGGCGGCGCGACTTTTCGGCGTCCGGGGCTATGCGCGCGTCGACTTTCGCACCGATCGGGACGGCCAGCCGTTCATTCTGGAGGTCAATGCCAATCCCTGCCTCGAGCCGCATGCGGGGTTTGCGGCGGCCGCGGCGGAGGCCGGCCTCGCCTACGAAACGATGATTGGTTCTATTCTCGCTGCCGCGCGCCAGCGCGGATAATCACGTGCCGGTTGGGCATTTTGGGCGGCACGTCGCGTGGACGACTTGCAATTGGTCAGCCCACGGTCGCGTACAGCGGCACAAAAGCTTCATACAAACCCCGCAAGAGCTTGCGCGCACCCGGTTACCATTGCCGACGCAAGCGCTTTCAAACCCAGCAGATTTTCGCTAGCGTTGCAGGAAAGCGTTAATAGTACGGGGTGGTGGGGGTCAATATGCGTGAGGGTCGGGCCGAAGGCACGCGCCGCTTTTTCGGGGTGGCTGCCAGCATTCTCGTCGCGTCGGTTCTGGTGGGATGCGGCGGTCTCGGCCTTCTGCCGAGCGAATCCGAAATGAAGAACACGAGCTTCAAGTCCTATCAGGACGTCGAAGCCGCCTATGCCCAGATAACGCCCGGCCAGACGAAACCCAACGATCTTTTGTTGATCGGATTCGACGCCAACGATTCGCCGAACATGGAAGTGCTGTCCTATCTAGGCGTGATCGAGCGTTTCATTCCGCGCGACTCCATTCGTTTCGACAATCTCGATCCCATCGTCCAGCAATGCATCGAAGCGCGCGAACGTTGCACGGGTTACGTCTTCCATCCCGAGCGCCTGCATAAGGAGCGTCTCGGCAACTGGCTGCTCGACGTTCTCGGCTTCCAGCGCACGACCGTCGATTACGGCTGGTCGGCCGATGTCGTGCTTCTCGTGATGGACGGGCACGTGGTCTACAAGGTGATGTCGGGTCGCCCGCACATCGAGGATTTCCATCACAGTGTGGAGCCGTTGGGCCCATTCCAGGATCTGACCGGCACCGTGATGCACACCGCGTCGGCGGTGAGCCGGTTCTAGACAGCGCCAGCTGCAACGCCGCGCGTCAGCGCGGCGCCAGCACCATCATCATCTGACGGCCTTCGACTTTGGGGTATTGCTCGATCTTTGCGACCGGCTCGAGCTCTTTCTGGATGCGTCCCAGAAGGTCCATGCCGATGTTCTGATGCGCCATTTCGCGGCCGCGAAACCTGAGCGTCACCTTCACCTTGTCGCCTTCGTCGAAGAAACGCTTCATCGCCCGCATCTTCACGTCGTAGTCGTGATCGTCGATGGTCGGGCGCATCTTGATCTCCTTGATCTCGATGACCTTCTGCTTCTTGCGCGCTTCGGCGGCTTTTTTCTGCTGTTCGTATTTGAACTTGCCATAGTCCATGAGCTTGACCACGGGGGGGCGCGCTTCCGGCGATACTTCCACGAGATCGAAGCCTTGTTCTTCCGCTATGGCGCGGGCTTCATCGATCCCGATCTCCCCGAATTTGTGTCCGTCGTCTCCGATCAGAAGGATCGTGCGGGACATAATTTCCTCGTTGATGCGAGGTCCGTCCTTGGCCGGAGCCGGGGCGGCTGATCCAAAACGTCTGGCGACTATGACTCTCTCCTATCGTAAGCCTTGACGCGCAATCACGTCCGCGGGGTCCGTCCTGGGCCTCGCGAAACGTAAGTTCGGTCATGGGCTGTGGCGGACTGCCTTTCGTGACGGCGCGCCGGCGTGGTTTTGCCGACATTGGCGCGCGTTCCGGCCTCACCGGCCGGATTGCCCGTTAAGAATAGGCCCCGCCGGCGGTTTCGCAAGGGCTATTCCGCCACATCGTGCCGGGATTCCGCCTCGCCCTTGATGCGCGCGACGAAACTTTCGAGCGACATGGTGCCCAAATCCTTGCCGGACCGGAGCCGCACGGCAACTTCGCCTTCCGCCGCCTCGCGCTCGCCCACGACCAGCATGTAGGGGATCTTTTGCAACTGGGCGTCGCGGATCTTCTTCTGCATGCGCTCGTTGGCGGTGTCGATGTCGACTCGCAGGCCGGCCGTGCCGTTCACCACGGGCGTATCGAACAGCGTCTTCAGAACCTTCTGCGCATAGTCGCTGACCTTATCGGAGATCGGGATGACGCGGGCCTGGATGGGCGCAAGCCACACCGGGAAAGCGCCCGCATAATGCTCGATCAGAAAGGCGGTAAAGCGCTCGTGACTGCCGAGCGGCGCGCGATGAATGACATAGACCGGATGCTCGGCGCCGTCCTCGCCGATATATTTCAGGCCGAACGTCTCGGTTGCCATGAAGTCGAGCTGGTTCGTCGAGATCGCGTATTCGGTCCCGATCACGCTCTTGATCATGAAATCGACCTTCGGTCCGTAAAACGCCGCTTCGCCTTCGGCTTCGACGTAGGGATATCCGGTTTCCTTCATTGCGGTGGTGATGATCTCTCCTGCCGCGCGCCACTTGTCGGGCTCGTTGACGAAATTGTGCTTCTTCGAGAGATCGGGCAGGGACAGGCGCATGTAATAGTCCTTGATGCCCATCATCTCGTAATAGCGGGCATGCAGCCGCATTACGCTGACGAACTCGTCTTTCGCCTGGTCCTCGCGGCAATAGATGTGCGCGTCGTTCTGCGTGAAGCCGCGCACGCGCATCAAGCCGGAGAGTCCGCCGGAGGCTTCGTACCTGTAGCAATGGCCGTACTCGGCAAGACGCAAGGGAAGCTCACGATAGGAATGCCGCCTCGCCAGATAGATCATGTGGTGATGCGGGCAGTTCATCGGCTTGAGGTAATAATTCTCGCCCTCGATATCGAGCGGCGCGTACATATCCTCCTTGTAGTACTGGAGGTGTCTCGAACGGATGTAGAGCGCTTCCTTGGTGATCTCGGGCGTGACGACGCGCTGATAGCCGTCGCGGCGCTCTTCCTGCACCGCAAGAAATTCGAGCTCCTGGCGGATGACTGTGCCGTTGGGCATCCAGAGCGGAAGGCCCGCGCCGACATCCGGCGAGAACGTAAAAAGCTCGAGGTCTCTGCCGATGCGGCGGTGGTCGCGTTTTTCCTGCTCTTCGAGCTGGGTGAGATAGGTGGCGAGCTCTTTCTCGTCGCGCCAAGCGGTGCCGTAGATGCGCTGGAGCATGGGATTGTTGGAATCCCCGCGCCAATAGGCGCCGGCGATCTTCATCAGCCTGAAGGCGTTGCCGATCTTGGACGTCGAGGCGAAGTGCGGACCCCGGCAGAGGTCGTGCCAGTCGCCGTGGAAATAGATCGACACATCTTCGCCGGCGGGAATGGCGCGGATGAGTTCGGCTTTATAGGTCTCACCCATGCCTTCGAAATCCGCGATCGCTTTCTCGCGCGGCCACACTTCGCGGCGCGTCGGCAAATCCGCTTTGACGATCTCGTGCATCCTGGCTTCGATCTTTGCGAGGTCATCCGGCGTGAACGGGGTCTCGCGCGCAAAGTCGTAATAGAAGCCGGTATCGATGGCCGGGCCGATGGTGACCTGGGTGCCCGGATAAAGCTCCTGCACGGCCATGGCGAGGACATGCGCCGTGTCGTGGCGGATCATCTCGAGCGCTTCCGGGTCCTTGCGGGTGATGATGCGCAGGCGCGCGTCCGCCTCGATGGGACGGAAAATGTCCCATTCCTGGCCATCCACCTCCACAGCCAGGGCCGCCTTGGCAAGTCCCGGCCCGATAGCGGCCGCCACGTCGGCACCCGTCACGCCGCGCGCAAACGTCATCGTCTTGCCGTCCGGCAAGGTGATGGTGACGTCGGGCACAGTCCTGGGCGCAGACACGGGCGTTCTCCTATGGTTCGGGGCTCTTGGTCCGAAACTTTGGCCATCGTTAAGGGGCCTGGGGCTCCTAAATCAAGGCCAACACTGGAATATCTGGGCTCAGTGCTTGCATAAGGCCTAAAGCCCAAGGACAATTCCCCCCATTCGGGGATGGGAAATGACGAAAGTCATCAAAGGGGGGCGCCATGATCCGCATCGTGAAGTGGTCGATTTTCGCGGCCTTTGCCGCCGCCGCGCTCTCGGGAGGCGCCTATGCGGGGGACGACGATGACGGCCTCAAGACCCTGATCGCGGATTGCGGCGGTCCGGACGTCAAATCGGACGACATCGATTCCTGCCTCGAACGGGCGCGGGAGATCGGAGAAACGAGCCCGTCTCCGCAATTGCAGAGCCTGACTGCCCGCCTCGAGCGCATGGCGGAGCGCGGCGACGAAAGCAACGATCTGTCGAAGGCTTACATGGTGGGGCCGCAGCCCGAGCAGACTGCCGGCGGCGGGACCGTCCCTGCGCCGGCCACTGCCGCGGCCGCACCACACGGGAATATGCATTGACGCAGCCGGTGGCAGCCGGATGACAATAAGGCGGGGCGCTCAACCGGGAGAATCGTCATGAAAATGTTGGCTGCCGCCGCAGGTCTTCTTGTCATCGCTTTTGCATTGCCGGCACTGGCTCAGAACGCCGGCCCACCCGCGAATAGCAAGCCGCAGCAGATTTGCCTTGGACCCTTCATTTCGCCGACTGGAGATATCCTTCGGACCAAGGTCGTAGATCCGCAAACCATTCTTTTTTACATGCGCAACGGAAAGATTTGGAAGAACACGCTGCGCGCGCCGTGTCGCGGCCTCGAATTCCACGGATTTAGTTTCGTCACGCATTACACCGAACTGTGTTCGAATTCGGCCGCGATCCAAGTGGTCGTGACCGGCGAGGTCTGCCAACTCGGCTATTTCACGCCCTATACGGCACCCGCGACTCACTGAGAAATCGCGCGTCCGCATTGGATTGCGCGGCAAAACGTGGAAAATCGAAGGGCGCGGCGAATCCGAAAACCCGCCGCCGCTGTGACTTCCGTCGATGGGGACCAGAATGATCCGCCTGTTCGCGCCGCTTGTGGCGCTTTCCTTGTTCTTTGCCGGTGTTGCGCACGCGGCGCAGCCCGGCAGCCCGCCGGATTTGAACATGGTCCGCACCGTGCTCGCCGGCACCTGGCAATCGACCGACGACACGAAGTTCACCCGCGAACTTGATGCGGACGGCAAGGCTGTCGACCGCTACGAAGGCGATGCCAGCGCCACGACGCCGGGACGCTGGATGCTGTTTCTCGGCAGCAAGCCGCCGGTCGGAACAGCGGGCCGCGCCTTTCAGCCGGACGTTGTTTATCTCAGGCTCGAACAGAACGGCGACGTGCTTCTCTTCGCGCTCGCGGGCCTCAGCCGTTCCGACATGAAGATGGTTTATCTCGAGCGAGGCAACCTCATGTCGTTCGTGAGGCTGAAATAGATGGCGCTAGAGATCGAGGCGAAGACAGAAAACAAAAAGCTGAATTCTCTGGTCGCCATCACGGTCGTAATCGTGTCCGTATTCCTCGCGATCTCGAAGTTGAAGGATGACAATCTCCTCCGCGGCATGGCGTTCGTGAAGGCGGATTCCGTCGACATCTGGAACGAATACCAGTCCGAACGGATCAAGCTGCACAATGACGAGAACGCGCTGGCCTTTCTGGGCGTCGCAAGGGGCGAAAACCCGGCGGCGCTCGCGGCGGAGAAGGCTCGGCTCGAAGCGCAGATGGCGAAATACGCCGTCCAGTCGCGCGCTCTCGCCGCCAAGGCGCAAGCCTCCGATGCGCGCTACGAGGCCATGAACTATCGCCACGACCAGTTCGATGTAGAAGACGGCGTGCTTTCGATCACGCTGGCGCTGACTGCCGTCGCGGCGCTGACGGAGATCACCTGGCTCCTCTGGACGGGCTGGGGTTTCGCGGGCTTCGGTATCGTCATGGGGCTCGCCGGCATCTTCTCGTGGCCGGTGCACCCTGAAATGCTCACGAAGTTCTTGGGCTAGTCGCGACGCCGCCATCGTATCTCACGCCGTGATGAAATTGAGACGCGGTCGTAACTGCGCGCTGCATCGGCATTTTACGCCGTCTCTTCGAACATGGCGGCGATAGGCCTGCGTTCGACCAGGGATAAGATAGGGCTTTGGCCTATAGACGGATGGGGAAAACGACCCCACACTATGACAAAGCGCCGACTGTTTTTCGAAGTTTACTATTCGGGGGAATAGTGATGGCGGTCGATCACTCCGCTTTGGAGGTGGACGGGCTCGCTTTGGATGAAGACCAAAGCGTAGAGCTCACAGGTTGGAAAGACGCGGCGTCGGGGGCGGCGGCTGCGGATTTTCCGCTGGCCATTGCTAACATCCGGCTCGATCCGCATTCGCCGCTGCCGATCCACGAGCAGATTTGCCAATCCATCCGCGCCGCGGTTGCGGCTCAGGAACTTCCAGCAGCCACGCTCCTGCCGTCGAGCCGCGAACTTGCACAATATTTGGGCGTTGCGCGCAATACGGTGGCATTCGCGTATGTACGCCTCGTCGCCGAAGGCGTCTGCGTCTCGAACACGCGCCGCGGCACGCGCATCGCAACCGATTTTCCAGTCCGTTCCGGTGTTGCCGGGGTCGTCTCCGAGGAGCGGTCGCGTCTACGGTCGTCGATGCGCACGGCCTTTCATGTGCGCTCGGCGCTCGAGGTCGGCATCGATCGCGGTCCGAACGGCGCCCCTTTCGTGTTGAACGCGTCCGACCCGGTGCTTTATCCGCGCACCAAGCTCGGCCGGCGCATCGCCCAGAAATTTCTCGACGTTCCCCTGAGAAGCCAGGCCACGCACATGTCGGAGCCGAGCCGTTTCCAGACGAGTCTCGCCGCCTATCTGCGCAGCGCGCGGGGCGTCGTCTGCGAACCCTCGCAGGTCATTGCCGTCACCGGGCTCGAAGGCGCACTCGACCTGACGACGCGTGTTCTGCTCGATCCCGGCGATACGGTGCAGGTGCAGGACCCGGCGATGGACATCGCTCACAGCGTATTCTTCGCCGCGCGCGCCAACATCGTTCCCATTCCAACCGACGCGCATGGCGCCGATCCCGAGAGTGTCGTCGGTCCGCCGGCGCGGCTGATCTGCGTATCACCGTCCGTCAGTTTTCCGCACGGAACCCAGATGTCGGAACAACGCCGCCGCGCCGTTCTGCGCGCGGCCCGTGCGCAGAACGCAATCATCCTGGAGAACGAAGGCTACTGCGAAATGCGCTACGGCGGCCTCCGGCTCAGCAGCATCCAGGGCATGGATGAGGACGGGCAGGTCGTCTATTGCGGCAGCTTCGCCGAGGCGCTCGGCCATTCCGTGGACATCGGATATCTGGTCGTGCCGCCCACGCTGGTCGAATCGTTCGTCGAGATGGGCCGGCGCATTTCCAACGCGCCGCCGCGCCAGCTCCAGGATGCCGTGGCCGAGTTCGTCGACGAGCACGAATATGCCTTCCATGCACGCAATGTGCGCAGCGTCTATGCCGATCGCCTCAAGACCGTGATGCGGGCGTGCAGGGAATATCTGCCGCGCTGTTCGGTCGTCGATCCCAACGGCGGTCTGTTCGTCGTGCTTCGACCCGAGCATCCGCTCGACGACGTCGCCGTCTGCAACGAGGCTGCCGCGGAGGGCATCCCGGTCAGGCCGTTGTCGCGCTATTTCATCTCGCGCGCGGTAGAACGCGGCGTCGTGCTCGGGTTCGGTGCGATTGCCGAACGGGCCATCAGGGCGGCCGTGCAGCAGCTTGCCGTCGTGCTTGCGCGTCACGAAGCGCGAAGCGGCAACGCTGCGTAGTACGCAGCCCTAGCATCCATCTTTTGAAGTGGGCGAATGCGTCGCGTGCCGCGCATGCAAATCGAATATCGTATTTTTATCACATCTTTGCGCCATCGTTTTGTCGCAGGTCCATGGCCGTAGATTGGCCCATAAGCCGACTCTTAGCCTTTTGGTATGCCGCCGATGCTTCGGGCACGCGCATAGACGCGGGCGGCAGGGGCCGTTTGATCACAACGAAGGGGAATAACCGTGCATCAGATCAATTTCGATGGGCGCAGCCTGCGCTCTACGCTGCTTCTTGGCGCAGCTTCCATGGCAGCCGTCGGATTGTCCGCGCCGGCATTTGCACAAGACCAATCGGCTGAAACTGTGGTTGTCACGGGTTCGCGCATTCCCCAGCAGGGTCTTTATGCGCCGAGTCCGGTCACGGCCGTCGGCCAGCAGGAACTGAAGTTCGAGGGCACGGTCGGCGTCGAAACCCTTCTGAACAACCTCCCCGCCGTGTTTGCGAACCAGACGGCCGGCGTGTCGAACGGCGCGTCCGGCACGGCGACGGTCGATCTGCGCGACCTTGGCACCGTGCGCACGCTGGTGCTGGTCAACGGCACGCGCCTGATGCCGGGCGACCCGCTGACGCCGGCCGCGGACTTGAACACGGTCCCGGCGGCGCTCGTGGATCACGTCGAAGTCCTGACGGGCGGCGCCTCGGCGGTCTACGGCTCCGACGCCATGGCCGGCGTCGTGAACTTCATCATGCGCAAGGACTTCGAAGGCATCGAATTCGACGGGCAGTACGGCATCGATGAGGCGGACAACACCAACGCCAACTATCGCGCGCTGATCGCGGCGCCCGGATACGCGGAGCCGAAGGAAGGCATCTGGGACGGCGGCAATGTGAACGGCACCCTCATCATGGGTACCAACACCGCCAACGGCAAAGGCAACGTCACCGCCTATATCGGATATTCCAACACGGAAGCCGTGTTCGCCGGCGCGCGCGATTTCGGCGCCTGCACGTTCGGCGATGCGGGTTACGGGCATGTCTGCGCCGGGTCGAGCAACTATGATCGCTGGATTTCGCTCGACAATTCGGCGGCGCACATTCCGTCCGGCTTTTTCGAAACAGGCACCGGCGCACCCGGCAGCGGCACGTTCGTGCCCTTCACGGGCGCTCCCAGTCAGGAATACAATTTCGGCGCCCTCAACTATCTGCAACGTCCCGACACGCGCTACAACGGCGGTTTCTTCTCGCACTATGAGGTCAACAAGGAGCTCGATATTTATGCGAGCTTCATGTTCACGGATGACTACACGGTCGCCGAGATCGCGCCATCGGGTCTCTTCCTCGGCACCGGCACGATCAACGGCGCCGATGTCCAGGTGAACTGCAGCAACCCCCTGATGACGGCGCAGGAAAACAAGCTGCTTTGCGGAGGGTTGCCCCTCGACGCTTTCGTGGCCAATCCGCTATATGCCGCCGGCGGCTATTACAACGGCTTGGGGAACCTGACGCCGGGCCAATCGACGCTCGAAATCGGTCGCCGCGATATCGAAGGCGGCGACCGCCTGAACGATCTCCGGCACACGTCCTATCGCATGTCGGTTGGCGCCAGAGGCGATCTCGGCGACGGCTGGTCCTACGATGTCTATGCCCAGTACGGCTACACGATCTATGCCGAGACCTATCTGGGCGAGTTCTCGAAGAGCCGCGTGCAGAGCGCGCTCCAAGTCAACTACAATGCAAGCGGTCAGGCGGTTTGCGCTTCCGGCTCGCCTTGCGTGCCGCTGAACATCTTCAACGGCATCGGCTCGATCACGCCGGCAATGTTGGACTATGTCGGAGCCAACGGCCTCCAGAACGGCTACACGGAAGAACAGATCGTCAGCGGCAACATCACCGGCGATCTCGGCGAGTATGGCATACAGTCGCCACTGGCGAAGAGTCCGGTCGCCGTATCGGCCGGCACGGAATATCGTGCGGAATATCTCCAGGACCTGGTGAGCGATAGCTTCGCACAGGGAAATCCGCCGACGACCGATCTTTACGGTCAGGGCGGGGCCACGCCCGACCGCCCGCGCGCCGGCTTCAACGTGGTCGAAGGCTTCGGCGAAACGAAAATTCCGCTGGTCCAGGAAAAGCCCTTCGTGGAGGATCTCTCGGCCAATGCCGGCTACCGCTATTCGTCGTACAGCACGGCGGGTTCGGTCTCGGCCTACAAATACGGCCTCGAATATCAGGCGGTCGACGACTTCCGTCTCCGCGCCAGCTACGAACGTGCGGTGCGCGCGCCGAACGTGCTTGAGTTGTTTTCGCCGACCAATGTCGGCCTCTTTTCGGGTCAGGATCCCTGCGCCACGAGCACGGCTGGACAGTGCGCCACGGTGCCGAATGCGGGTTCGGGTGCGGGCGGCCTTCTTGAGTGCCCGGCGAACCAGTGCAACCAGCAGACGGGCGGCAACGTGAATCTGCGGCCCGAAATCGGCGACACGCGCACGGCCGGCATCGTGCTGACGCCGACGTTCCTCGACGGCTTCACGGCGACGATTGACTATTTCGACATCGATGTGTCGCACGCGATCGGAACGGTCGGCTCCTCGATTACGCTTGCCCAATGCTATGGCCCGACCGCCACGGCAGGTACGGAAGCATTCTTCTGCCCGCTCGTTCATCGCAACGTGAACGGTCAGATCTATGGCGGCGGTTTCGTGCAGAACACCGACGCGAACACGGGCTTCCGTCATACGAAGGGTTTTGACTTCGAAGCCAACTACAATCTCGATCTCAACAATTGGGACATGACGTCGGGCTGGGGCGCGGTGCAATTCGCTTTCGTCGGAACCTGGCTGCAATCGTTCGAAGTGGAGCCGCTGCTGCAGGATCCAGGCCTCGGTCACTATGACTGCGCCGGCCTCTTTGGCGTCGATTGCGGCACGCCTCTGCCGAAATGGCGTCATCGCCTGCGCGTCACCTGGGAGACGCCGTGGGATGTCGATTTCTCGGCCAACTGGCGCTACCTCTCGGGCGTCAGCCTCGATACCAACCAGAGCAACCCGCTGCTCCACTCGGTGACGCACAACTTTGCGGACGCGACGATCGACGACTTCTGGTACCTCGATCTCGCGGCCGACTGGAACGTGCGCACGGGTGTCGATCTGCACGCGGGCGTCAACAACGTGTTCGACAGGCTGCCGCCGGGACTGGCCAGCGGCGCGATCCCGACCGGCGTCGGCAACGACAACACCTTCCCCGGCACCTACGACTCGCTCGGTCGCACTATGTTCATCGGTGCGACGATCAAATATTGAGTACCCCGCTTATGACGAACTCAGCGGCGGCCCTCCGGGCCGCCGTTTTTTCTTGTGCGGGGGCTTGTTCCGGCTATCCGGCAATCAACACCTGCCATGGCCCGCATGTGCGGGCCATGACGCCGAGGCGAACGAGACTACTCTTCGCCTTCGCGGCTCATCTCGAACAGGAACCAGCTTCGGTGCTCGGCTTGGTCGACCAGCGATTCGAGGAGCCGGATGCTCTCGGCGTCCTTGTGGCGGTCGCAGAGGCGGCGCGCGTCCTGCAGCGCCTGGATCATCGCCTTGTTGTCGTCCATGAGCTCCACGAGCATGTCCGTGGGCTGGACAAAGGGGCGTTCGTTGTCGCGCACGCAGCGCAGCTGGCCCACCTCGCTTAAGGAGAGCCTGCGTCCGCCCATGGCGCGCACGCGTTCGGCCAGCGCATCCGTCGCCGCGAAAAGCTGCTCGGCATGTTCGTCGAATTCGAGGTGATAGGAGATCTGGTAGGAGCGGAAACGCGGGCCGCCGACCTGCCAGTGGAAATTCTTGGTCTTCAGATAGAGGGCGAAGCTGTCCGCCAGAAGGGCGTTCAGGGCCCGGGAGATTTCGGCGACACCTACAGGGTCGAGGCCTGCCGGCTCGGGTGCAGACTCTAATGCGGTGCTTCTGATTGTACGGGAAAGCTCTACCTGCGCCATGCCGTTTTCTCCCATGGGTAGTAGGTCGTTTCTTATTTCAGGGCAGATTTGGGGACGCGCCGTACACGCCCCATTCTACCCCACACCCAAACGCGCGCCTATCTAAAGGGTTGCGGCAAAGAAGCCAAGTATTCCGGGCCCGGACTTTAATTGTGACTTGACGAATTCGATAAAATCAAAAAGGCCGGAGTCGCCTCCGGCCCTCTCGAATTCGGCGCGCGATTCCGGATGCTTCAGAGATCGTGCGCGGCGATCCGGCGAAGCTCTCGATCCCTGCCGCGCCGCAGCATCAGCACCGTGAGAATTGCCGTTCCGGCTGTGCCGCAGAGGAAAAAGGAGAGGTTGAGAAAATTGAGCTGTCCTCGCGTGATCGCATAGTCCGCAATGCCGGCGGCAGCCATGCAATAGAAGACGGCGACAAGCAGGAGGGCCGCAATGCGAACCCGGGCGATGCGGGGATCGCGTTCGAGCCAGCTGCCGAACCGCGCAAGCGACACGACGGTGAACACGACGGCGGCCACGAAGACCGCGATCTCGCCGATGCGCGATGCGGGCAGGGCGTGAAAGGCGCTCATCGCGACCCTCCCTCCGGCTTCGATTGAACGGCTTTTACGTCCTTGGTGCCCGCCGCCAGCAGCTTGCGCGCATCTACGAGATCGAGCGAACCCTCCTCGACCATCTGGCGCACGACGCGTCTTAATTCGCTCATCGGCTTCTCCTTCGTCGAAAGGCGCACCTTCTCGATCAGCTCGTCCAGTCGCTGGCGAATGGTCGGATAGGACACACCGTATTCCTCGGCCATCTCCTTGAGCGAGCCGGACGCGAGCACGAAGCGGCGCACGAAGGCCAGTTCCTCCGGCTCCAGAACATCGGTCCAAGGCTGTGTCTCTTCGGATCGGGCCATTCAATAATGTTCAATCGACTTCAATAAAATTAAAGTGGCGCTTGTGGATTGTCAAGGCGCAAGCAAAAAGGGCCGGAGTTTCCTCCGGCCCTTTCCGTATGACTGAGACTGACTGAACCACTCCGCCTTCGCCAAGGCTATGGCGGATGATCCTTCGCGGCGGCGTTCGCCGCCGCTTCGGATCAGAAGTCCATGTCACCCATACCGCCGCCCGGCATCTGCGGGGCGCCGGCTTCCTTCTTCGGACGGTCGGCGACCATCGCTTCCGTGGTGATCAGAAGGGCCGCCACGCTCGCCGCATCCTGCAGCGCCGTGCGCACGACCTTCGTCGGATCGACGATGCCGGCCTCGACGAGGTCGACATACTTCTCGGTCTGCGCATCGAAGCCGAAGGTGTTCGACTTCTGCTCGAGGAGCTTGCCGACGACGATCGAAGCTTCCACGCCGGAGTTCTCGACGATCTGGCGGATCGGCGACTGGATCGCCTTGCGCACGATCGCGATGCCCGCGTTCTGGTCTTCGTTCTCGCCGACGAGGCCCGCAAGCGCCTTGGTCGCATAGAGGAGCGCCGCGCCGCCGCCGGGAAGGATGCCTTCCTCGACCGCCGCCTTCGTGGCGTTGAGCGCGTCGTCGACGCGATCCTTCTTCTCCTTCACTTCGACTTCCGTCGCACCGCCGACGCGGATGACCGCCACGCCGCCCGCGAGCTTCGCGAGACGTTCCTGGAGCTTCTCCTTGTCGTAGTCCGACGTCGTCTCTTCGATCTGCTGCTTGATCTGGCCGACGCGCGCCTGGATGTCGGCCTTCTTGCCGGCGCCGTCGATGATCGTCGTGTCGTCCTTCGTGATACGGATCTTCTTCGCGGTGCCCAGCGCGTTCAGCTTCACGTTCTCGAGCTTGATGCCGAGATCTTCGCTGATGACCTGGCCGCCGGTGACGATGGCGATGTCTTCGAGCATCGCCTTCCTGCGATCACCGAAGCCCGGCGCCTTCACCGCCGCAACCTTGAGGCCGCCGCGCAGCTTGTTGACGACGAGGGTCGCCAGCGCTTCGCCTTCGACTTCTTCCGCGATGATCACGAGCGGACGGCCGCCCTGCACGACCGCTTCCAGGATCGGCAGCATCGGCTGCAGCGAGGACAGCTTCTTCTCGTGGATCAGGATGAAGGGCTCGTCGAGCTCCGCCACCATCTTGTCGGCGTTGGTGATGAAGTAGGGCGAGATGTAGCCGCGGTCGAACTGCATGCCTTCGACGACGTCGAGCTCGGTGTCGAGGCTCTTCGCCTCTTCGACCGTGATCACGCCTTCATTGCCGACTTTCGCCATCGCTTCGGCGATCATCTTGCCGACCGTGGTGTCGCCGTTCGCCGAAATCGTGCCGACCTGGCCGATCTCGTCGTTCGACTTGACCTTCTTCGAACGCTTCTTGAGGTCCGTGACAACTGCCGCAACCGCCTGTTCGACGCCGCGCTTCAGGTCCATCGGGTTCATGCCGGCGGCCACGTATTTCGAGCCTTCGCGCACGATCGCCTGGGCCAGAACCGTTGCCGTCGTCGTGCCGTCGCCGGCCGCGTCGTTGGTCTTCGAGGCCACTTCGCGCACCATCTGCGCGCCCATGTTCTCGAACTTGTCGGCGAGCTCGATTTCCTTCGCCACCGTCACGCCGTCCTTGGTCGTGCGCGGGGCGCCGAAGCTCTTCTCGATCACGACGTTGCGGCCCTTGGGACCGAGCGTCACTTTCACTGCATCGGCGAGAATGTCGACGCCGCGGAGCATGCGCTCACGGGCATCGGCGCCGAATTTGACGTCTTTCGCTGCCATAGTTGTTATCTCCTGAGTGCTGAATGTTTCAGGCGAGTGGCGAATGGCGAGTAGCGAATGGGTTTTTCCCTATTCGCCATTCCCTATTCGCTATTCGCGTTGTTAAGCGGCTTTTTTCGAGGACGGCTTACGGCCTTCGAGAACGCCCATGATGTCGGACTCCTTCATGATCAGGAGATCTTCACCATCGACCTTCACTTCGGTGCCCGACCACTTGCCGAACAGCACGAACTCACCGGCCTTCACCGAGGTGGGAATGAGCTTGCCGTTGTTGTCAGGGGCGCCGGGGCCGACGGCGATGACTTCGCCTTCCTGCGGCTTTTCCTGGACGGTGTCCGGGATGATGATGCCACCGGCGGTCTTCTGATCTTCTTTGACGCGGCGGACGACCACGCGGTCGCCGAGCGGACGGAATTTCATGGAGGGGTCTCCCTTAAAGTTCAATAATTTCAAGCGCTTGATTTGATATCCCCAGACGGGGACAAAGTAGCAGCACTCGCCTAGCACGAGTGCCAGCTACTGGCTGGGTATCTAGGCGCGGGGCCGGGAGAGGTCAAGGCACCAGATCAATGAAGACAGAAAATTTCTTAAGGCGAATGGCGAATAGCGAGTGGGGAGTGCTGTTCTCGGGGCTCTTCCGAGGCATTCTAATCGCCATTCGTTATTCGCCACACACCGGGAACTTTCATGACCACCGACATCCCCGACGGCTTTGCGCCGTTCAAATTCGCCATGGGCTTCATCGAGATCGTAGGCCCGCTCTACGGCAAATGGACCGGCACACACCTGCATCTGGGCTTCCGGGTCGAGCCGCGGCACTGCAATCCCGGCAAGGTCTGCCACGGCGGCATGCTGGCGACCTTCGCCGACATGTTCCTGCCGATCGCCGCGCGCTTCCAGGCAAAGACGGATATGGGCTTCCTGCCGACGGTCAATCTCACCTGCGATTATCTCGCACCGGCGCCGCTGGGTGCCTGGGTCGAAGCGAGCGCGGAGCCGATCAAGATCACGAAAAACCTTCTCTTCGCGCAAGGATTGGCGACGGCCGACGGCCAACCGGTTGTGCGCGCCAACGGCATCTTCAAGATTACTTCGACGACGTCGACCAAGAGCGGCGACTTCACGCTGCACGATCTGTTCGATTTCAAGAAGGACAAATAACGATGGCCGATAGCTTCCCGGGCTTTCCGAAGGATTTCTTCGCTTTCTTCCGCGAGCTGAAGGCGAACAACAATCGCCCGTGGTTCGAAGAGAACAAGGAGCGTTTCAAGGATTCGGTGCAAGCGCCGATGAGCGCGTTCATCACGGCGATGGCGCCGCGGCTCAAGAAGGTCTCGAAGCATTTTGTCGCCGATCCGAGGCCCAACGGCGGCTCGATGTTCCGCATTTATCGCGACGTGCGCTTCTCGAAAGACAAGCGGCCCTACAAGGAGCATGCGGCCTGCCATTTTCGCCATGCGCTTGGCAAGGATGCGCACGCGCCGGGCTTTTATATGCATTTTGCGCCGGACGAGGTGATCTTCGGCGGCGGCTTGTGGATGCCTCCGCCCGACGCACTCGGCAAGGTGCGTGACGCGATCGCGGGCAAATCGGCGGCGTGGAAGAAAGTCGTGACCGAGAAACGTTTCACGACTGCCTTCGACGGCGTCAGCGGCGAAGCGCTGTCGCGGCCGCCCCGCGGCTACGATGCCGAGCATGCGTTTATCGGCGACATCAAGCGGAAGTCGTTCTTCGTGATGCACGAAGGCAGCGTAAAGCTGGCCTCGTCGCCGAAGCTCGTCGATGACGTGGCCGATACGTTTGCCGCCGCCGGCCCCCTGATGAAATTCCTCTGCACGGCGATCGACGCGCCGTTCTAGACTTTCAGAACGTCCCACCGCTTCGGCAGCAGATCGTCTTCCGAGCCCCAGCGCACGCGGCCGCGATTTTCCGGCGCGATGACGATCTTGCCGGGATTGCGCGCGAGCCACGCGCCCCACCAGCTGAAGGTCGACGTGCCGATGATGAAGTGCCGGCATAGACACATCAGCGCGAAATCTTCGTAGGAGCGATCGCCGCGATTGTGATCGACGAAGTGAACGGGATAAGGGAAGTTCCAATGTTCGCGCAGCCACGCGACATTATCAGAGAAACAGAAGAACGTTGGATTGGGTACACGCTGCACGAGACGCGCGACGGCTTCCTCGTAATACGAAAACGACGTTTGCGGCGTTGTTGCCGGCGCGCTGAAATCGTGATGCGCGCCCAGCATCTGCCGCGCGTGCAGGCATACGGCTTCGCTGTTGGCCATCACATCGGCGATCTCGCGCGAGCGCTGCGACAAGGGCGAGACGACGCGCAGCTCGTCTTTGATCTTGTCCGCGATCGAGGCGAAGTAGCGCTCGGATTGCCAATAGCCTTCGAGACGCACGGGCGAGCGCAGGGGGGAACCCGCCATCACGGCGTCGAAATCGGCCTCGCGGATGACGAAGCGATGCTTCAGCGGCAGCTGCCGCGAGATCGAAACCTGCAGATCGCGGATATGGCGGCCGAACGGCAGCGGGTAGGAGAGGGCCAGCGGCGCGACCGGCGCCTTCACCGCGAAATGCTCAAGCTGCGAGGTCGCGCCGTATTTCCGGTCGCGCGCGAAGCCGGAATAGGTATCGAGCAGAAGTTCGTCGCCGCGCGCCTCCGCGATCGCCCGCGCCGCCGCATAGATAAAGAGCTGGTTTCCGAGGCCGTCATGCAGCCGCGCGATGATGCGTGTCATCCGGTGCGCTGGCCGTGCTTGACCCTCATGGATGCCTTTCCTAGGTTCCCCCGCGTTGTTTTGCCCGTTTGCACGGCACTT
>DATJRP010000070.1:0-18018 GCA_035504555.1 Rhizomicrobium sp.
CTATAACCTGAAGCGCGCCATGACCATCACATGACGCACCGAAAGGCCCGTCAGAAAAGCCGACCGAGGCCCGCCATCCGCCGCTCCTCAAGTGGAAAACCGCTCGAATCCTCGTCATTTGCGAATTACGCAATGATCCCCACAAGGGGGAGGTGGGACGTGGGGCGTTTCGATTCTTCACAATTTCAAAGAGCACTTCGAGTCTGCGCGCAATCTTCGGCGCTGTGAAGGCGAACCTTTGGGGGACAGATGGGAAAGGTTGGGGGACAAAGCGGCGACGAATGGATTCGAGATCCCGGGAAGACCGCCTAACAATCGTCAATCTTCTGGCCGACAGTCGTATCGTCCGAAGGGGTAACCGTCATGAAGGCACCGATCCTGTTTTCCGCCGCGCTGGCGTGCCTGCTGATGCTGGCGGGCTGCGATTCGATCTACACCGACAATCCGATCGGCACATCGCCCGAAACGCAAACCGATACGCGCCTCATCGGCGGCTGGAAATTCGTGATCCCGCCGGAAGACCTCAAGAAATCGCCGGGCGAGCAGGTCTTCTATTGCTTCTTCCTGCCGCAGAAGCGTGGAGGATTCCGCGGCGTGATGGCTACCTGGAGCACGGGAAAGACATCGGACTCCGGCGATTTTGCGTTCGAAGCGCTCACCGGCAAAGCCGGAGATCACTGGTTCCTGAACCTCAGGCACATCGTTACCGACGGCAAAGCGGACGAGGATGAACCGCCGGGCTATCGGCCGTATCGCTACCGCATCGATGACGACGGCGCACTGCGCGTCTTCGACTGGTCGCCGGAGGGGCTGCGGAAACTCGAGGCGGATATCGAACAGGGCCGCATCAGGGGCACGGTGACCATCGATGGCATGGGTACCGATGACAACGGCAAGCCCGTCAGGACGACGAATATCCAGATCACGGCGGATCAGCAGGCGCTGGATGCGTATTTCGCGGAGAACGCGGCGCGCATATTCGACAAGCCGGTGTTTACGCTGAATCGCGTGGCGGATCGCTAGCTCACCCGCTCACGTGGAAGAAGTCGTAGATTTTCTTCGCGAGCGCCGAGCTCACACCTTCTACAGCCTCCAGATCGGCCAGGCTCGCACCGGCCACGGCCCGCGCCGAGCCGAAATGCTGCAGCAGCGCGCGCTTGCGTGAGCTGCCCACGCCGGCGATCTCGTCCAGCGGATTGGCGCCGATCGCCTTCGCGCGCTTCTTCCGGTGGCTGCCGATGGCGAAACGGTGCGCTTCGTCGCGCAGGCGCTGGAGGTAATAGAGCACGGGGCTTTTGGGATCGAGACGAAACGGTTCGCGGTCTTTCATGTAGAAATGTTCGCGCCCCGCGTCGCGGTCCGGGCCTTTGGAGATGCCGACGAGCACCACGTCTTCGACGCCCAGGTCCTCGAGCACGGCTTCGGCGACGCTGAGCTGGCCCGGGCCGCCGTCGATCAGCGCCACATCGGGCCATTTGGCCTTGACCTCGTCGCTCTCGCTTTCCTTGACGAGGCGTGCGAACCGCCGCGTCAGCACTTCGCGCATCATGGCGTAATCGTCGCCGGGCGTAAGCTCGGTCGATTTGATGTTGTACTTGCGGTATTCGCCTTTCTCGAAACCGTCCGGCCCGGCCACGATCATACCGCCCAGCGCATTGGTGCCCTGGATGTGCGAGTTGTCGTAGACTTCGATGCGCTTCGGCGGCTGTTCCAATCCGAACAGTTCTGCCACGCCTTCCAGCAATTCGCGCTGGGCGCTGTTCTCCGCCTGACGCCGCCCCAATTGTTCGCGCGCGTTCTGCAGCGCCATCTCGACGATCTCGCGCTTCTCGCCCCGCTGCGGCACCGCGATCTCGACCTTGCGGTCGGCGCGCAGCGACAGCGCCTCGGCGAGGAGTTCGCCTTCGGGAATCGTTTCCGACAACAGGACGAGCGCCGGCGCCGTGCGCTCGTCGTAGAATTGCCCGATGAACGCTTCGAGCACTTCACCGGTCGAAAGCTCGGGGAGATGGCGCGGGAAGAAAGGACGATTGCCCCAGTTCTGGCCGGCGCGGAAGAAGAACACCTGCACGCAGGTCTCGCCGCCCTGATTGCAGGCGGCGAAGACATCGGCGTCGGAAAACGTCGTGGGATTGATGCCCTGATGCGACTGGATATGGCTGATGGCCTTGAGGCGGTCGCGCAGGCGCGCGGCGCGTTCGAAATCGAGCGCTTCGGACGCTTCGTTCATTTCGCGCACGAGCTCTTCGCGCACCGCGCCGCTCTTGCCGGACAGGAACGTCTCGGCTTCGTGCACGAGCGCGTGATAACCGGCCTCGTCGATGCGCCCGACGCACGGCGCCGAGCAGCGCTTGATCTGGAACAGGAGACACGGCCGCGTGCGCGACTCGAAGACGGAATCGGAGCACGAGCGCAGCAGGAACGCGCGCTGCAGCGCCGAGAGCGTGCGGTTCACGGCGCCCGCCGACGCGAACGGTCCGAAATAGACGCCTTTCGTCGTCTTGGCGCCCCGATGCTTCAGAAGCTGCGGAAAGGGATGATCCTCGCGCAGGAGGATGTTCGGAAAGGACTTGTCGTCGCGGAAAGAGACGTTGAAGCGGGGCTTCAGCCGCTTGATAAGGTTGGATTCGAGCAGCAGCGCTTCGGTTTCCGAGGCCGTGGTGACGAACAGCATCTCCGCCGTGTCGGCGATCATGCGGCTGATGCGCTCGGAATGGCCGCCCGTTTTCGCGTAGGAGGCCACGCGCTTCTTGAGACTCTTGGCCTTGCCCACATAAAGCACGTCGCCCTTCGCATCGAGCATGCGATAGACGCCCGGCTGGTCCGGCAGGGTCTTCAGATAAGCCTGAATGCGCGCAGGGCCTCGAAGCGGCGCGTCTTCGGTGTGGGTGTCGTCCATGGGAGAGAATATAGGGACTGGAACCGCGGCCGTCTCGGCCGCACCGGCCGGCAAGATGCCGGCGGTCCCGGCAAGATGCTCGGCGGTTGGAGTTTCTTCCCGGGACCGCCGGCGTCCCGCCGGCACCGGTGGTTCAGCTGTGCGATGCCGCCAGGATGCCCGCGGTCCCGGTGTTACCGCACCCGTTCGATCTCCACACCGCCGGATTCGGCGCCGGCCAGCGCGTGGAGCTTTTCGACGCGAACCCGCGCGGAGAGCACGCGTTCGTCCGCGAAGGCGGCGTCGGCGATGCGTTCGGCCAGCGTCTCGGCGAGATTGATGTGGCCCTTCGCCACGATGGCCCGGATCTTCGTTGTGATCGCTTCGTAATCGACCACGCGTTCGAGCTTGTCGTCCAGCTCGAGCGGCTCGCGCACGCCCAGGTCGACATTGATGCGCACGGGCTGCGGCTTGCCCTGCTCGTGGCCGTGGATGCCGATATGGGCGAGCAATTCGAGATTGCGGATGAAGACGTGGGTGATCTTCAGGGCGGCGTCGGCGATGCGGTTGGGATGTTCGCTCATGTCACTCCGTCCCGCTGACGTCCGGCGTCTGCCAGACCAGGTGCTGCCCGCCGTCGACTGCGATCATCTGGCCGGTCACCGCAGGGGCATTCAAAAGATAGCGCACCGCGGCGCACACGTCCTTCGCATCGGCGCCGGTGCCGAGCACAGTCGCTTTGCGCTGGCGGTCGAAATCGGCCTGGCTCTGGCGGGCATTGATCATCGTCGGCCCCGGCCCCACCGCGTTGACGCGGATGCGCGGCGCCAAGGCCTGCGCCAGCGTCGTGTTGAGCCAGTAGAGCCCCGCCTTGCTGAGGCTGTAGGTGATGAATTGCGGCGTCGGCTTCAGGACGCGCTGGTCCACGATGTTGACGATCGCGCCGTGCGCGTCCTTCGGCAGCGCTCTGGCGAATTCCTGCGCCAGCACGAAGGGCGCGCGGAGGTTCACCTCCATGTGCTTGTCCCAGCTGTCGCGCGATGCGCTTTGCCAGTCGTCGTTCTCGAACAGGGACGCGCTGTTGACGAGCGCCGTGACGGGACCGAGCTCCTTCGTCGCCCGCGCCATCAGCGCGCGCGTTTCGTCTTCCTTCGCGACATCGGCCTGCAGCAACGCCACGCGGCGGCCGAGCGCGCGGACGTCTTGCGCGGTCGCCTCGGCATCCTTCGTCGAACCATTGTAATGGACGGCCACGTCCCAGCCATCGCCGGCCAGCGAGAGTGCAATGGCACGGCCGAGGCGCTTGGCGGCGCCGGTGACGAGGACGGTCTTGGGGGCGACGTTACTCATATCGAGCGGCCCGCAGGATCCCACCTCCCCCTCGCGGGGAGGTCGACGCAATGCGCAAAGCGAATTGCGTCGGGTGGGGGGCGCCGCCGATTACCCCCACCCGAAATCGCTTCGCGATTTCGACCTCCCCGCAAGGGGGAGGTGGGATGGAGGTTGCGGCTCGCAGAGAAATCATCCCACGAAACCCACGAGCTGTTTCACCTCGCGCATGATCGGCGCGGCCATGGCGGAGGCTTTCTCCGCGCCCGCTTTCAGGATGCGGTCGATCTCCGCCTTGTCGGCCATGAGCCGGCGCATCTCGCCGGCGATGGGCGTGAGCTTGGCGACGGAGAGTTCCGCGAGCTCGTTCTTGAACACGGAGAAGGTCTGCCCCGCAAAGCGCGCGATGGTTTTCTCGCGCGGCTCGTCCGCCAGCGCCGCATAGATGTTGATCAGGTTCTCCGCTTCCGGCCGCCCTTCGAAGCCCTTGTCGGAATCCGGCAGCGGATTGGGATCGGTCTTGGCCTTCCTGATCTTCTGCGCGATGGCGTCCGCGTCGTCGGTCAGGTTGATGCGCGAATAATCGGACTCGTCCGTCTTCGACATCTTCTTGGTGCCGTCGCGTAAGGACATGACGCGCGTGGCCGTGCCCGTGATCACGGGTTCGGGCAGAGGGAAGAAATCCGGCGCATCGAAATCGTTGTTGAACTTCTGCGCGATATCGCGCGAGAGCTCGAGATGCTGGCGCTGGTCCTCGCCCACCGGCACGTGCGTCGCCTTGTAGACGAGAATGTCGGCCGCCATCAGCACGGGATAGGTGTAAAGCCCGACCGACGACCGCTCCTTGTGCTTGCCGGATTTCTCCTTGAACTGCGTCATGCGGTCGAGCCAGCCCAGCCGCGCCACGCAATTGAAGATCCACGCAAGCTCCGCATGCGCGTACACCTGACTCTGATTGAAAAGGACCGAGCGCTTGGGATCCACGCCCGACGCGATATAGGCCGCCGCCACTTCGCGCGTCGACTGGCGCACGTCTCCGGCATGGCCGTAGCCCGATTCTTGCGTCAGCGCATGCATGTCGACCACGCAATAGATGCAGGGCATCTGGTCCTGCATCTTCACCCAGTTCTTGAGCGCGCCCAGATAGTTGCCGAGGTGCAGCGTGTTGGTGGGCTGCATGCCGGAGAAGACGAGGTTCGGGTGCTTTGGCGTGGTCATGTCTCAATTTCGTTCATTGTGATGATTCCACCTCCCCCTTGCGGGGAGGTCGACGCAATGCGCGCAGCGAATTGCGTCGGGTGGGGGCCCCCACCCGAATTCGCTAACGCGAATTCGACCTCCCCACAAGGGGGAGGTGGAAATGAGCATTTGACGCGAAATCTCGTCACGCGTTGCGCACGCGTTTCAACCACTTTCCCCCTCGATCGCCTTGACGATGCGGGCGCGGACGCTGGCCTGGCGGTCGGGGTGGACGATTTTGTGGCCGTAACCGTCGCGGACGTAGAAGACGTCCACCGCGCGCTCGCCGTAGGTCGCGACGATGGAGGAGGAAATCGACAGGCCGGATTCGAAGATGGCGCGCGCAACGTCGTAGAGAAGTCCCGGCCGGTCGGCGCCCTGCACTTCGATGAGCGTCGAAACGGCAGAGGCTTCGTTGTCGAAATCGACCTGCGGACGGATGTTGAAGGCGGTGGCGCGCTTCTGGATCTGGCGCTTGGAGAAAACCGCGCGCGGGATCAGCTGGCCGGCGAGCGTCTTGGTGATCGTCTGGCGCAGGCGGTCGAGGCGTTCGGGATCGCCGAGCGGGCCGCCTTCCATGTCCTGCACGGAGAAGATGTCGAGCGCGAAGCCGTCGGCCGTGGTGAAGGCCTTGGCGTCGACGATCGAACCGCCGGAGACGGCGATGGCGCCGGCAATCTGCGAAAACAGGCCCGGATGATCGGGCGTGTAGACGACCACTTCCGTCACGGCGCGGAAATCGTTGCTGTCGGCGGAGAACGCGAGCAGCTCGCCCTTCGCGTCGGCCGTCTCCATGAACCGCGCGAGGCGTTCATGCGTCGGCGCATCGAACGCCAGCCAGTAGCTGTCGTAATGACGATTGAGTGCATGCTCGCGCGCGGACTCCGGCAGATCGGCAAGGCGCGCCGCCAAAGCGTCTTTTGCGAGCGCGATGCGCGCCGCGCGCGCGGGCCGCGCGTCGCCGCCCGACATGACGGATTCGGCCTCGTAGTAGAGCTCGCGCAAAAGCTGGCCCTTCCAGCCGTTCCACACGCCCGGCCCCACGGCGCGGATGTCCACCACGGTCAGGATCAGAAGCAGGCGCAGCATCTCGGGCGACTGCACGGCTTCGACGAAGTCGCGCACGGTCTTGGGATCGGTGATGTCGCGGCGCTGCGCCGTGTCGCTCATCACGAGATGGTTCTTCACCAGCCAGGCAACGGCCGTCGTATCGTCGGGCGAAAGGCCGAGACGCGGACAAAGGCTCTGTGCGATCTCCGCGCCGACGATCGAATGATTGCCGGGCAGACCCTTCGCCATGTCGTGCAGGAGGATCGCGCAGTAAAGAATCTCGCGCGACTTGATGCGCTTGATGAGATCGGTCGAGAGCGGGTGGTCTTCCTTGAGCTCGCCGCGTTCGATCTGCGCCACGATGCCGACCGCGCGGATGAGATGCTCGTCCACCGTGTAATGGTGGTACATGTTGAACTGCATCAGCGCCACGGCATGCGCGAAGGGCGGCACGAAACGGCCGAGCACGCCCGCCTCGTTGAGGCGTCTGAGCGCGCGTTCGGGATCGCGCCGCGAGGTGAGAATCTCCAGGAACAGCGTGTTCGCTTTGGGATCCTCGCGCACGTCGTCGGTGATGAGATCGAGCGAACGGGTGATGGTGCGCAGTGCGGAGGGATGGACTTCGACGCCCTTCGTCTCCGCCACATGGAAGATGCGGATCAGGTTGACGGGATCGAGCTGGAAGGCATCGGGCTTGGCATCGAGGCGGCCGTTCTCGACGAAGAAATCCTCATTGCCGCCGCGCGGCTTCAGGAATCCCGGCAGAAGCCGCGACAGCTTCGGCCGGTCCTTGCGGTTCTGCTCTTCCAGCGCCGCGCAGAAAATGCGCGTCAGATCGCCGACATCCTTCGCCACAAGAAAATAGGCGCGCATGAAATGCTCGACGGCCCGGCGCGGATTGTCGTCGAGAAAGCCCATGCGCCTGGCGAGTTCGGGCTGCACGTCGAACGTTAGGCGCTCTTCCGCGCGGCCGGTGGTGTAATGCAGCTGGCAGCGCACGTCCCAGAGAAACGCTTCGGCCTTCTGGAAGGTCTTGTACTCGTCGCGGCTGAAGACGTTGCGGTCGACGAGATCGGCCGTGTCGTCGACATGATAGAGATATTTGCCGATCCAGTAGAGCGTCTGCAGGTCGCGCAGGCCGCCCTTGCCTTCCTTGATGTTGGGCTCGACGAGATAGCGGCTTTCGCCCTGGCGCAGGTGGCGCTGGTCGCGCTCGGCGAGTTTCGCTTTGACGAAATCCTGCCCCGTGCCGGCCGCCACTTCCGCCCAGAACTTCTTGCGCAATTCGTCGTAGAGCGTCTTGTCGCCCCACAGGAAGCGCGCTTCCAGCAGCGCCGTGCGAATGGTGATGTCCTGTTTCGCAAGCCGCACGCATTCGCCAAGCGAGCGCGTGGCGTGACCGACCTTGAGCCCCAGATCCCACAGCATGTGCAGGATGAATTCGATGACGCTCTCGCCCCAGGCCGTCTGCTTGAACGGGCGCACGAAGAGAAGGTCGATGTCGGAGCCCGGCGCGAGCTGCGCGCGGCCGTAGCCGCCGGTCGCGACCACGGACAGGCGCTCGGACTCCGTCGGATTCTGCGCGTAGTAGAAATGCTTGGTGGCGAAATCGTAGAGGACCTGAATCAGCGTGTCCTGCACGTCGGACAGCGCCCGCGCCGCGATGAGGCCCGCGAGCGTCCCGTTCTCGACCCGCGTCTTGATGCGCGCCCGCGCCGCCTGCGACGCCGCCTTGATGTGATCCAGCGCCGCCTCGCGGAGCTTGCCGCTGTCGCTTTCCGCGCGCGCCAGGGCCGTCAGGTCGCGCCGGAGCGCGTCGCCGTCGAGCAGGCTTAGACGTTCATGCGCCTCGTAACCCACGCATAATCCCTGGTCGGAACGCTACCCCATAGAAGGACCGCGGCGCGGTTAAAGGCAAGCTACTCCGCCGCGAACCAGCGATTGGCAAAGCCCGCAAGCAGTCCGCCCGCCAGCGGCGCCACCCAGAAGGCCCAAAGCTGGCTCAGCGCCCAGCTGCCCTGGAACACCGCCACGCCGGTCGAGCGCGCCGGATTGACCGACGTGTTGGTCACAGGGATCGAGATGAGATGGATGAGCGTCAGCGCCAGGCCGATGGCGAGCGGACCAAATCCCGGCGGCGCCTCCGGCGAGGTGACGTTCAGGACGATCACCACGAACATGAAGGTCATCACGACTTCGCAGATCAGGCAGGACAACAGCGAGTAGCCTTGCGGCGAATGCTCGCCATAGCCGTTCGACGCGAAGCCGGCGCCGGCATCGAATCCTGCCGTGCCGCTTGCGATCGCAAAGAGGACGGCGCCCGCCACGAGGCCGCCGGCGACCTGCGCGATCCAATAGGGAATGACATCGCTCGCCGGGAAGCGGCCACCCGACCAAAGGCCCAGGGTGATCGCCGGATTGAAATGCGCGCCCGAATTGTGCGCGAAGGCATAGGCCCCGGTCACGACCGTGAGACCGAAAGCGAACGCCACACCCAGATAGCCGATACCGACCACCGGCACCTTCGCCGCCAGCACGGCGGCACCGCATCCGCCGAGGACGAGCCAGAACGTGCCGATGAATTCCGCCAAAAGCTTGCGCGTCATGTGGATCCTCCCTGAACGGCGCCCGCGGTGATAACGCGCGAATGCAACCGCAGGATCAAGCGGAGAAGAGCGTCAACGCGTCGGTGTGCTTTTGACGGATTGGGCGAAAGCAAAACGGCGCCGGACGTTTCCGTCCGGCGCCGTTTCGTGTCACGCGGGAAGCCCGATCAGAGGAGCTTCAGGTTGACGGCCTTCGGGCCGCGCTTGTCGGCTTCGATATCGAAGCTGACCCGCTGGCCTTCGTTCAGACCGCGGAGACCCGCTGCCTGAACGGCTGTGACATGGACGAATACGTCCTTGCCGCCGCCTTCCGGCGCGATGAATCCGAAGCCCTTGGTTGTATTGAAGAATTTGACCTGTCCGGTCGTCATTACGGCTTTCTCCTGAAAGCATTTACATACGCCGGGGACACCACGTCCCAAGCGTTGTCGAAGTCGCGGTCATTTTTCAGGGAAAGCGTCGTCGTCACTCCAGGGCGGCAGTTCCCTCGGGAACCATTCGCATGGCGCGTAGAAACTTCTCCGGCTCGCGCGGCCTCAACTTTCGCCGATATAGGCCTTACCCCCTATTTTGGCAAGGTGATCGCCTGCCCGCGCTCCTGGAGGGGAATGTGGCCCGGCTGGGCCGCAACGCGCTCCAGCCAGCGCCGGACGTTCGGATAGCCCGCGAGCTCGAACCCGCCTTCGTCGGCACTATGCGTGTAGCCGTAAAGGGCGATATCGGCGATCGAATACCGCCCGCCGGCGAACCAGTCGTGGGTCTTGAGATGGGTCTCCATGACGCCCAGCGCGGCGTACCCCTTCTCATGCCATTCGGGCACGAGGTGGCGCCTCGCGGCGAAGGCGTCGGGCTCGGCATAGCGGATCCAGAACCGGGCCACCGCGATATAGGGCTCGTGGCTGTACTGCTCGAAGAACATCCAGGAAAGCGCTTCCGCCCGCGCCCATTCGTCCGTGGGCTGATAGGGCGTGCCGGCCGAGAGGTACCAGAGGATGGCGCCCGACTCGGGCAGATACCGTCCGTCGCCCAGCTCCAGCATCGGCACCCGGCCGTTCGGGTTCTTGGCGAGGAAGTCCGGCGTCCGGGTCCCGCCGCCGTGGAGCGGATAGTCCCTGAGCACGAGATCGACGCCCGCCTGGCGCGCGAGCAGGCGGACTTTGTAGCAATTGCCCGATACATGCATCTGATGAAGGACCGGCATGGCGCGCGCGCCCCGAACAACCCGCGCCACGATGCCCGACAATCGCCCGCCCGAGTCGTGCCCGCTCGGTGTAGCTGTTCTGCATCCATGCGGCCCGCGGGCGACACGCGCAGAAATTGTCAGCGGCACGAAGCGGTTGCCACAGCGTTGCCACACTGTCTGGGCAGCGTTCTGCCGCCGGATGCAAGGGAGACCCGCATGAAGTTCATTTACTGGGCCGTAACCGCCATCGTGATCGGTACGGTCATGGGTTTCGTCTGGCCGGCCAGCGCGCAGTCCTATGTGGCGATGGACAATCCCATCACCGTGAACGGCATCGACACGGTCTGTACCGGCATCGGCGACGAAGCCCAGCACGATCCGCGCTGGGCGGCCTATCCTATCCGCGTCGAATTCTCGAACGGCGGCGCGCAATATCTCTCGGGCGCGCATGTGACGCTTTTCTCCGGCGGCAAGACGCTGGCGGCGCTCGACTGCGCCGGCTCCTGGGTGCTCTTCAAACTGCCGCCCGGCTCCTACAGGGTGGAAGCGTCGCTCCTCAACAATCAGGGCGGCGGCGTGCGCAGCGCCGAGTTCTCGCCGCCCGCGCACGGCCAGAAGCGCGTCGTGCTGCAATTCAAGCTCCAGCCCAATCAGTAATTCAGGCGAGCTTCGCCAAAATATCCCGCGCGAAGCTCGACAGCGTGTCGTCGCGCGCGCCCATGATGACGATGCGGTCGCCGGAGCGCGCGGCGTGCAGGAGTTCCTCGCCGCTTCTGGCGCGATCGCCCGGCGCGAGCGCGTTGCGGCCGCGTGCGGCGATGCCGGCGACAATGTCGGTGCTGGTCACGCTTTTGTCCGTCGTACCGCCGAAATAGGCGGGCTCTGAAACGATCAGGACGTCGTCGTCGCCAAGTTTCTCCGCGAAACCCGCGATGAATTCGTTCTTCATGGCCTTCAGCGGACCAAAGCCGTGCGGCTGGAAGAGGATGAGCAGTCGGCCCGGAAAATCGTGCAGCGTATCGAGCGTGGCGGCGATCTTGTCGGGATTGTGCGCGAAATCGTCGAGCACGGTGACGCCGCCCGCGCGGCCCACGACCTCAAGCCGGCGACGGATGCCGGAAAAGCGCTCGAGCGCCGCAGCCGCCTCGCGCAACGGCACGCCCGTCTCGCGCGCGGCAGCGATGGCGGCCAGCGCATTGGCGGCGTTGTGACGGCCCGGCACGCCGAGCCGGATGCGCACTTCGTCTTTGCCCGCGTGCACGGTGAACGCAATTCCATCGGGCGCAGGCGTCACGTCCGTCGCCACATAATCCGCATTGCGACTGCCGATACTGTAAGTGACCGCGCGGCGCGCGCGCATCACGAGCCCGGCCGCTTCCCCATTGTCGAGATTGAGGATCGCGACATCCGCCTTGCCGACGAAATCGCCGAACAAGGCGCGCAGCTCGTCCATCGTCTTGTGGTCGAGCGAGATATTGTTGACCACCGCGATCTTCGGATTGTAGCGGGCGATGGAGCCGTCGCTTTCGTCCACTTCGCTGACGAACGCAGGCCCATGGCCGACGAGCGCGCTGGCGAACGGCACGTCCGGCGTCATGAAATTCTTCATCACGGCGCCGTTCATCACGGTGGGATCGCGGCCCGTGTCCGACAGGATCCAGCCGATCATGCCCGTCGTCGTCGATTTGCCGCTGGTGCCGGCGACGCCGATGCTCATCTTCGCCGCGTTGAACAATTGAGCCAGGAGCTCCGCGCGCGTGATGAGCGTGGCGCCCGCTTTCCGCGCGGACGCGACGTCCGGCACCGTGTCTTCCACGGCCGCCGAGGCCACCACGATCTGTTCCTTGCGCGTGACGCCGGAGCCGTCCTGCGGAAACAGCGTTATGCCCTGGCCGCGCAGGAAGTCGAATTTCTCGGGCGTGCGGCCCTGGTCGAGCGCGCGGTCGGAGCCCGAAACCTCCGCGCCTTCGCCGCGCAGGATGAGCGCCAGCGGCAGCATGCCGGAGCCGCCGATCCCGCAGAAGAAATAGGGTCTGTTTAGAGTCATCGTGCGAAGCTATAAGCGGCGAACGGTTACGGAACAACAAAAGGGGCACGACAGCGTGAAGATCGGCATCGTCGCGCCGGCATCGCGGCTTGAGCCCGACATGGCGGAACGCGTGCGCGCGATCGGCGCCACGGAGTTCGGCACGCGCGCCGAGCTCGTCTTCCATCCGCAGTGCTTCCTCAAGGACGGCCATTTCGCGGGTGACGATCAGGCCCGCGCCGATGCCTTCGTCGAGGTCGCCAACGACCCGACCGTCGACGCCGTCTGGTTCGCGCGCGGCGGTTACGGCTCCGCCCGGATCCTGCCCCTGGCGCTGCCGCGGCTGGGACCCGGTGCCCGCGACAAGACCTATCTCGGCTACAGCGACATGGGTTCGCTGCTCGCGGGGCTCTATGGACTGGGCTTCGCGCATCTCGCGCATGGACCGATGCCGGCGGACATCCTGCGCAAAGGCGGCGAGGCAGCCGTCGTCCGCGGGCTTTCCTGGCTTGTCGACCGCAGCAGCGCGGCGCTGGAGCCGAGTGTTTCACCGCGTGCGCGCCATGCCGCGTTCAACCTGACAATCCTGAGCCATCTCATCGGCACGCCATGGCAGCCCGATCTCGCCGATCACGTGCTCATGCTCGAAGACGTGTCAGAGCATATGTACCGCATCGACCGCGCGCTCTTTCATGTCACGAGCAACCCGGCAATCCGCAAGGTCGCGGGCCTTCGGCTCGGCCGCATCAGCGATGTGCTGCCCAACGAACCCGAATTCGGCAGGACCGAAGAAGAGGTGGTGCAGCACTGGTGCCGCGTATCGGGAATCCCCTATCTCGGCCGCGCCGATATCGGCCACGACGTCGACAACAAGGTCGTGCCGTTCGGACATCTGTGATTTCCGAAATTTTTAGCGCAGAGGCTGCGCAGTGCCGCGGAGCAAGCGTGTTTGTGCCGGAATAGCCCCGCGCGTAGCGCAATAAGAAATTTCACAGGAGACGCGGAGACAGTGAGGTACGCGGTCTCTCATCACCTCACCTTCTCTTGTGAATCTTTCTTTGCGCGCTACGCGCGATATTTCAAGCGCAGGCAAATTTCCTCTGCGTCCACTGCGCAACCACCGCGTCCTCTGCGCTAAGAATCGCCGGGACGGTTCCTGCCGAAGGTCAGTGACCTTCGAAGGCGACGAGCGTCGTCACTTCCTTGCCCAGCGCGCGGATCTTCGCGGCGCCGCCGAGTTCGGGTAGATCGATCACGAAGAGACAGCCCACGACTTTGGCGCCAGCGCGCTCGAGCAGCTTGATCGCCGCATAAGCCGTGCCGCCCGTCGCGATCAGGTCATCGACCACGACGACATTGTCGCCCTTCTTGACGGCGTCGGTATGGATTTCGACGCGGTCCTTGCCGTATTCGAGATCGTAGTCTTCGCCCAGCACCTGCCAGGGGAGCTTGCCCTTCTTGCGCACGGGCACGAAGCCCACGGAGAGCTGGTGCGCCACGGCGCCGCCCAGGATGAACCCGCGCGCTTCGATTCCGATGACCTTGTCGATGCGCACGCCCGCGTAAGGCTGCACCAGTGCGTCGACGGCGCTCCGGAACGCGCGCGCGTTGCCGAGCAGCGTCGTGATATCGCGGAACATGATCCCTTTCTTGGGATAGTCCGGGATCGTGCGGATGACCGATGCGAAGTCCATTCCTTACCCCCAGTGTCATGGCCCGCCAGCGTCAGCGCGAGCGGGCCACCTTTCGACGTCTACGCTTTTTTGAGGACTCTGCCCGCCACCGCATCGAGTTTCGCGAACAGCTTGGGATCGCGCTTCTCCGGTGCGGTGATGAACGCCGTGTCGAGCACGTGATCGATGCCCGGCGACGGCTTGCGCTCCGGCCCGAGTTTCGGTGCCACGCGCATGACGAGACGGCGCGCCTTGTCGGCGTTGTCGCCCAGAACCTTGATCACCTGGTCGACGGTGACGTGATCGTGGTCGGGATGCCAGCAATCATAGTCCGTCACCATGGCGACGAGCCCGTACGGCAATTCCGCTTCGCGCGCGAGCTTGGCCTCCGGCATGGCCGTCATGCCGATCACGGCGCAGCCCCAGGAGCGGTAGAGGTTGGATTCCGCGAGCGTCGAGAATTGCGGACCTTCCATGGCGAGATAGGTGCCGCCACGCGCGTGCGGGATGTCTTCTTCCTTGCAGGCGGCGTCGAGCGCGTCTGCGATCCTGGTGCAAATGGGATGCGCCATGGAGACATGCGCCACGAATCCCGGACCGAAGAAGCTTTTCTCGCGCGCGAACGTGCGGTCGATGAACTGGTCGACGACGACGAACGTGCCCGGCGGCAAATCCTCGCGCAGCGAGCCGCAGGCGGAAACGGAGATGACGTCCGTCACGCCGGCGCGTTTCAGTGCGTCGATATTGGCGCGATAGTTGATCGAGGTCGGCGACTGGATGTGGCCGCGGCCATGGCGCGGTAGAAAGACGAGATCGACGCCCGCGAAACGGCCGAACAGGAGATCGTCCGAGGCCTCGCCCCAGGGCGAAGCCACATGCTCCCAGCGCCGGTCTTCAAGACCGGCAATGTCATAGACGCCGCTGCCGCCGATGATGCCGAGGACTGTGTTGGTCATGGCCTGTTGTCTAGCGTGAAATCGGCCAATTGACGATTCGGATTTTCTCTTTTCTTCCCCGTTTACGGGAAGGTGCCCGCGTATCGTGCGGGAATGGGACGGGGTGCGCTTCGCCGAACCCAGTACTGAGGGTTCCGAAGACCGCGGCCGGCCACGCCCGGCATCTTTTGCCGCCCCGCCTCTATTTCAGCCGGATAGAGGTTGGCGCCGCCCGAGATGGTCATGTCCTTGGCCCGGTCTTTTGGCGGACGCTCGAATGTCTTCGTTCCGCCGTTGCGTTAAATCATTCTTGCTTTCCGCATTTCGGATCAATCATGCGTGGAAGCTCAATTCGGCGAGGACAGTACAATGGCACCAGTAGCGGAGCTCACTGACAGAATATCGGGCAAAATTCAGGGAAGCACAGTTGCGATCCCCCCGTACCTGTCGAACCGTTATTGGTGGGCGTACATGAAACCGTGGGCCGTATGGATTTTCGATCGCCAATGGGTTGTCAATGTCCTGCTCTATGGCCATTACGCCAAACTCCGAGACGCGGCTTTCGCAGAATTCGCGTCCACCTTGTCAGGGCGGACGCTGCAGATTTCGTGCTGTTACGGTGATTTTACGCCCCGATTGACCGCTCAGATTGAGAAGGCGCGCGGGCGCATCGATGTCGTCGATATCTTACCGGTTCAGCTCGAAAATGTGCAGCGAAAGATTGGCAATGCCCCATGCGCGCACTTCCACAGAATGGATGCCGAAGCGCTGAAGTTTCCCGACAGCTCGTTCGAGAATGTGCTTGTGTTTTTCTTGCTCCACGAAGTTCCCCATGAAAGCCGTGAGCGAGCGATTGCGGAAGCTTTCAGGGTCTTGAAGCCCGGCGGCACGGTCGTTGTGATCGATTTTGATGAGCCAAGTCTCTGGCATCCGCTTCGTTATCTCTGGCTGCCGTTTCTTGGCATGTTAGAGCCATTTGCCAGATCTTTATGGCGGGGCGAACTCCGCGCATCTCTCGAATCGCCGACGCGAAATTGGAAGCGCGACTCGTACTTCGGCGGGCTCTTTCAGAGGCTCGTCGGCCGTACTGTTATTTGACCCAGGTGGATTGCGGGCGATTCTTCGCTACGCTAGGTTGCAATAGGGATGACCTATGAATTCTTTCTCCATCCTGCCGGGCGAGAAAACGGCTAACTCAAGGCGCTACTAAAGGGGACAACTTCATGTTTCTCGCGAAACTCCGCGCATTCTGGCTGCTGCTGCGCGCATTCGTGCGCAACAAATATCTTTATCTGGTCGTCGCCGGGGGCTCCGTCATCGGCGGAATCGTGATCTGCGCCGCCTATGCGACAGTGCTCGATTACACCAGCTCATTGCATTTCTGCGCCGACAGCTGCCATGAGATGCACTCTACCGTTTATGCAGAGTACACGCACAGCAAACACTTCAAAAATGCGCACGGCGTCGTCGTCGTGTGCGCCGATTGTCACGTCCCGCATCACAATTGGCCCGCCACGTTCGCCACGAAGTTCATGGCGACTTTCGAGCTCTGGAACCATGTTGTGGACCGTGAATATGAACTCAAGAATTTCAATCCGCGCCGGCTGATCCTGGCCAAACGGGTATGGGCTCATTTCGCGGCGGACAACGCGGCCGAATGCAAAGCATGTCACAAGTTCGCAAACATGGTTCTGGAAGAACAGAATCCGGCTGCGCGCGCCATGCACACCGAGGCCATGAAGCGGGACGCGAACTGTGTCGAGTGCCACGAGGGGATCACACACAACATCCCGGAGGAACAGACGGCACTCGCGAGCACGACGACGAGCACCGCGCAGGACAGGCTCGTCGCGCGCGGCCAACAGGTCTACGCGACGAGCTGTGCGGCCTGTCACAACAACATGAATCCGAAGCTGGGTGATAAGGCTGCTTGGGCCTCACGGATCAAGCAGGGAGACGCAGCACTTGTTTCCGCCGCAATCCACGGTGTGGGACCAATGCCGGCACGCGGCGGAAATCCGGCCCTTTCCGATAACGACATAAAGGCGGCCGTGGCCTACATCGAAAGCAAAGCCAACGAGAGCGCATCGACAGCCACCGCGCAGGACAAGCTCGCCGCGCGCGGCCAACAGGTCTACACAACGAGCTGTGCGGCCTGTCATAACAACATGAATCCGAAGCTCGGTGATAAGGCTGCTTGGGCCTCACGGATCAAGCAGGGAGACGCAGCACTTGTTTCCGCCGCAATCCACGGTGCGGGACCGATGCCGGCACGCGGCGGAAATCCGGCGCTGTCGGATAACGACATAAAAGCGGCCGTGGCTTACATCGAAAGCAAAGTCAAATAGTAGCTGACGCGCTCAGTTGTTCTTGGCGCCCTGATCGATCCAGTCGCTGATAACCTGAAGGTCGTGTGGCGACAGCTGGGGCCCGAGCGGCGGCATCTTCAGCGCGTTTTTGTCCGTCGAATGCCAATTGTCCTTCAGATAGCGCATCAGAGGGCTGCGATCCGCGTGGAACGGGATAACGGTTACGCCGCCGATTGAGCCCATTCTCAGCTGTTTGTAGGTGCTCAAGTCCATGTTCGTGGCGATATAGCCCACGCCGCCGGGGCTATGACACGAGAGACAGTGCGCCTCAAAAATCGGCATCACCTGATTCGCGAAACTCACCTTCGGTTCCAGCGGAGCCGCTTGCGATGGGCGCGCAACGACGATCCCGATAAATGCCGCCGCGCCAATCAAGGCGGCAATGTTGGCGCTGCGCCAGTTTAAAACGGTTCTATCTCGCATTTGTTTGCCCTCATCGCTATCCCACGTCGAGACGTAGCACCGGTATGGTGCCGCTTCCAGCATTTGGCGCCCATGTGCGACCTTCGGCATCGCTGCGGCTGCGGCAAAACCAACCGATGCAGGGGTATCATTTCGGCAATTATTCATTCGGATCAGCGACATCACCGAGTATCAAGTGACGAGAGACCGTGCAGCCGCAAGGCCGGTAATTCTGCGCAGTGCAGCTCTAGAGGGTTGCGTTGCGCCCGGCCACGCTAGAATGTTAAAAAAAGTCGCAGATCATGGTTTGCAAATCGAGCGGGTGGAG
>DATJRP010000071.1:0-4065 GCA_035504555.1 Rhizomicrobium sp.
TTCCACCCGCCGCCTAGCGGCCGCCTCGATGCCGCCACGATCGACGCAGCGCTCAAGGGCCTCTACGCAACCGGGCTGTTTTCGGATGTGAAGATCGCACAGGACGGGGATCGCATTATCGTGCAGGTGGTCGAAAATCCGACGATCCAGCAGATCGCATTCGAGGGCAACAAGAAGGTCAAGGACGACGACCTGAAGAAGGCTGTGCAGTCGAAGGCAGGTGGGCCCCTCTCGCGCTTCACCGTTCAGGACGACGTGGAGCGCCTGATCGCGCTTTACCGGCAACACGGCTATTTCCAGGTGCAGATCGTCCCTGAGACGATCAATATCAAAAGCAGCGGGGGTGACGCGAAGACGGCAGCGGCCAGGCACGAGCACGGCGATGCCAGGAGCGACGCCCGCGACCGCGTGAATTTGGTGTTCCAGATTAAAGAAGGCGACAAGCTCGCAGTGCGGAAGATCGCCTTCGCTGGCAATAGCGCTTTTGCCGCCAATAAACTCAGCGGCGTGGTCAAGACCGGGAAGACGAATTTCCTGAGCTTTCTGCTCAATAACGACATTTACGATTCCGACAAGATCGAAAACGACTGCGATCTGCTGCGCCGTTTCTACCTCGCCCACGGTTACGCCGACGTGCGCGTCCGCTCCAACGCGAGCTACGATGAAGGCCTGCAAGGCGTCGTGCTCACGTACACGCTCGATGAAGGCCCTCTCTATCGCTTCGGCAAGGTCGATATTGAATCGCACCTGCAGGCGGTCGATCCGGCGTCCCTGCGCCAAGGCTTGTACCAAGACCTGCGCACTCATTCCGGCGATACCTACGACGCCGACGCCGTCAGCAAGACCGTCGACGATCTGACCATCGGTCTCGCCAAGAGCGGCCAGCCATTCGCCAGCGCGTTTCCGCGCATCGAGCGCATTCCTCCAGCCGGTCCTGCCGGGACGGGAACCATCAATCTCGTTTACACGATCGACGAGGGCAAGCGCGTCTATGTGGAGCGCATCGAGATCCACGGCAACACCAAGACGCATGACGACGTGATCCGCCGCCAATTCGATATCGGTGAAGGCGACGCTTACAACCGCGCGCTGGTCGATCGCGCCGAGCGGCGCTTGAAAGCGCTGGGCTACTTCAAGACTGTGACGATCACTACGCAACCGGGATCGGCGCCGGACCGCGTGGTGCTCAGCGTCGCCCTGCAGGAACAGGACACTGGGAACTTCGGGATTTCCGGGGGTTATTCCACGACGGCGGGGTTCCTGGCCGAAGTGAACATTAGCGACAAGAACTTGTTTGGTGCCGGCTGGATCGGAAAAGCATCAGTGACCTACGGCCAGTATTCCAGAGGTTTCGACGTCGGTCTCACTGATCCTTATTTTCTCGACCAGCGGCTGTCGGCCGGAGTCGAACTGTTTGCCAACCAGACGCTCGCCAACGTCAATCAATCGTTCGACAGCACCACGTACGGCGCCAAATTATCTCTGGGCATGCCGTTGACCGAGCAGCTCGGGGTCACGTGGAACTATTCGATCTACAACCAGTCCGTGACGCTCGACCCGGCAGAAGGAACGGCGTCGCTTCCCATCCAGCAGGCCGCGGCTGCCGGCCCGATCTGGGTCTCATCCATCGGTCCCACCGTCACCTATTCGACGCTGGATAATCCCAAGGATCCGACCACTGGCATTCGCGTGCAGACCAGCAACGAAGTAGCGGGTCTGGGCGGCGCCGCCAAATTCGCCAAAACCACAGAGGACGTCCGTTATTTCCATCCGATTGTGGGCGACATCGTCGGCATGGTGCGGGCGCAGAGCGGCTACGTGACGCCTTACGGTGGCCAGCAATTACCGTTGCTCGACGGCTTCTTCGGCGGGCCACAACTCATCCGCGGCTTTGCGCCCAACGGCTTCGGCCCGCGCGACATCACGCCGGGAACAACGATGGATAACGTCGGCGGCAATATTTATTGGACGACGACGGCCGAGTTGGAGGCGCCCGTACCGGGGTTGCCATCCGACGCGAACTTGAAGATGGCGCTGTTCTCCGATACCGGTAGCCTTTGGGCTACAGGCGGATCGAGTGCATCGAGCCTCGCTTCTCTTTCGCCATCGCAGCAGATCGCCAATTCGAGCGCGCTGCGATCTTCGATCGGTACCGCGCTTATCTGGAATTCGCCGTTCGGGCCCTTGCAGGTCAATTACGCCTATCCGATCGCCAAGCAGCCGTACGACGTGACGCAGCGGCTGAGTTTCACCGCTGGCGGATTTTAGCTCGCAACATCAGCTCTTCCAGAGCGGCGCGAACTGCGTCGCAACGACGGTCTCGTAGGGCACTTCGCCGTCGATCACGCTTTGGCTGCGGAGGAACGCCATCATGCCGGCGACGAAGTCGCGCGACAGCGTGGCGTCGTAATAGGGCAGGTCGCGGCGCACCAGTTCGGCGATCAGGCCCGCTTCCTCGGGCGGAAAAAGCCTCTTTCCGACTTCGGTGGCGCGGGAGACATTGGCCTTGAGTGCCGCTTGGGTCTTCACGATGGCGCGCACGGCGGCGGCAATCGTATCCGGCGAACGCGCGATCAAAGCGTCGCTCGTTGCAATCGCCGGACACGTATAGTTGAAGCACGCCTTGGGTCCGTCGCCCCGGCGCACGTCGGCCACGACAGTGCCGTAGCCGCCGCGCACGGCGACCTCCGCGCCCATGCCGTTGGCCCAGAAGCCGTCGAGCTTGCCGTCTTGCAGCGCCTTCGACGCCATGACGCCGAAGTTCGGGACAGTGTCGCCGATCAGCCCAGGCACGGGCGCGATGTTGACCTTGTCGCGTTCCAGATCGATGCCCGCGGCCGTCAACAATCCGCGCAAGCCCATATTCACCCAGGGCGCCGCGCCGATGGTGCGGCCTTTAACCGCGCTAAGATCGCCGCGCTTGGCGCCGATATCCGAGCGCATCACCAGGAACCAGTACATGCCTTGTGCCTGGGCAGCGATCAGCTTGGCGCCCTCGAAGCCGGGAAACGCCGAAGGCACCGCGTGCGCGGCGCCGCCGACAAACTCGATCGTGCCGTCGCGCAGCGCCGCGTAGGCCTTATCGACGGGGTAGAGCAGTTCGAGCGAGACATCGAGCCCTTCGGCCTTGAAGAAGCCAAGCTCGACCGCGGCCTCAGCGACGAAATATGATGGCGAGATTTTGTCGGGTACTGCGATTTTCATTTCTTATTTCTTCCCATTCAGAAGCCAGCCGAATTTTTCCTTGGCCTTGCGCGCAACTTCCGGGCTCGGCGTGTTGGTCGGCGGATATTTGTCGCGCCACTGCCATGGCCTGCAGGCATTAATCACGGCGACCGAATGCGTCATGTCGCCCGCCGCGCGCTTCCAGGGCGGCAGCGCCGGATCGGCGGGTGAATCCCAGGCGCCCTTGATGAACTGGATCGACTCTGCCGGATCGGTGCGGGTGATCATCGCCCACAACAGATGATCGAGATTGGTGGCGTCAACGTCGTCATCGACCACGACGATGTATTTCGAGGCGTAGGCCGAAGCGCCGCATTGTGCCGCGACTTGACCCGCCTGCACGGCATGACCGGGATAGCGCTGCGTGATCGACACGGCGTGGAACATGCGCGCGCCGCCAATCTCGTGGCACCACACCTGCTGGACGCCGGGTACGCCGGCGTTGGTCACGTTTTGCTTGATCATCGCTGAGCGCATCACCGCGCGATAACGCGCCATCTCGTCCGGCCCGCCGCCCATGGGCGGCACGCCGACCAGGATCGGGTCGTTGCGGTGGTAGATCGCTTTGACGTCGAGCACCGGAATCGGCGACCGGCCGCCGGCATAATGTCCCGTCCATTCGCCGAATGGGCCTTCGTCCTGGCGCTTGTCGGGCGTGACATATCCCTCGAGCACGATCTCCGCATTGGCCGGGAAGGGCAGGCCCGTGACTTTGCCGCGCACCATCTTGGTCGGCCGTCCGCGCATGCCACCGACGATGTCGAGTTCGAACGTGCCGTAGGGCGCTTCGACGCCGCCGTAGAAGAATGCCAGCGGATCGCCACCCAGCACCATCACCAC
>DATJRP010000072.1:0-55633 GCA_035504555.1 Rhizomicrobium sp.
GCAGATCGGCGCCATCTCGACGACCAATCTGGGCTCGGTCGACTCGACGCATCTGCAGGCCATCTCCACGACCCAGATGGCGGGCCTGACGGCAAGCCAGCTGGCCGGCGTCTCGACGACGACGATCGGCAACTTCTCCGATGCACAGCTGGAAGCGCTGACCTCGGCGCAGCTGGGTGCTCTGTCGACGACCAACCTCAACACGCTCGACACGACCACGATCGGCGCGCTCTCGTCGACGCAGCTCAAGGGCCTGACGACGACGCAGTTCGCCGATATTACCAGCACGGCGCTGACGGGTCTCTCGTCCACGCAGATCGGCTATCTGTCGGCCGCCCAAGTCGGTGCGATGAGCTCGACCAACGTTACCGGCCTCAGCGCCACGACGCAGGTCTCCGGCTTCACGTCCTCGCAGATCGCGGCCCTGTCGACGACCACGCTGGCGAACTTCGACTCGACGCAGGTGCGCGAGTTCAACTCCACGCAGCTGGCCGGCCTCACGACGTCGCAGGTTGGTTCGTTCACGTCGACTGTCCTCGGCAACTTCAGCGACACGCAGATCGACGAGTTCACCTCGAACCAGGCCGCCGCTCTGTCGAGCACCGACCTCAACAGCCTCGACTCGACCGCGGTGCAGGGCCTCAGCAGCACGCAGCTCAAGGGCCTGACCACGAGCCAGGTTGCGGGTCTGAACACGACCGCCTTCGGCTACTTCACCTCGACGCAGCTGGGTGAACTGTTGAACACGCAGATCGGTTCGATCTCGACGACCAACCTGGGCTCGATCGACTCGACGCATCTGCAGGCGTTGTCGTCAACCCAGATGGCTGGTCTGAATTCGACCCAGCTGGCCGGCGTCTCGACGACGACGATCGGCAACTTCGCCGATACGCAGCTGGAAGCGCTGTCGAGTTCGCAGTTGGGCTCGATGTCGACGACCAACCTCAACCAGATGGACACGACCGTCTTCGGCGCACTTTCGAGCACGCAGCTCAAGGGTCTGACCACGACGCAGTTCGCCGACATCACGAGCACAGCGCTGACGGGTCTGAGCTCGACGCAGATCGGCTACCTCTCGTCCACGCAGGTGGGCGCGATGACCTCGACCAACGTCACCGGCCTCAACGCCACGACGCAGGTCTCGGGCTTCACGTCCTCGCAGCTCGCGACCTTGTCGTCGACCACGCTGGCGAACTTCAACTCGACGCAGGTGCACGAGTTCAACTCGACGCAGCTGGGTGGTCTCACCGCGGCCCAGGTCGGTTCGTTCACGACCACGGTCCTCGGCAACTTCAGCGACACGCAGATCGACGAGTTCGCCTCGACGCAGCTTGCCGCGCTGTCGAGCACCGATCTCAACAGCCTCGACTCGACGGCGGTCCAGGGCCTCAGCAGCACGCAGCTTAAGGGCCTGACGACAGCTCAGGCGGCCGGTCTGAACACGACCGCGTTCGGCTACTTCACCTCGACGCAGCTGGGCGAGCTTTCGACCTCGCAGATCGGCGCCATCTCGACGACCAATCTGGGCTCGATCGACTCGACGCATCTGCAGGCCATCTCCACGACCCAGATGGCGGGCCTGACGGCAAGCCAGCTGGCCGGCGTCTCGACGACGACGATCGGCAACTTCGCCGATACGCAGCTGGAAGCGTTGTCTTCGGCGCAGTTGGGCTCGATGTCGACGACCAACCTCAACCAGATGGACACGACCGTCTTCGGCGCACTCTCGAGCACGCAGCTCAAGGGCCTGACGACGACGCAGTTCGCCAACATCACGAGCACCGCGCTGACCGGTCTGTCGTCCACGCAGATCGGCTATCTGTCGGCTGCCCAGGTCGGCGCGATGTCGTCCACCAACGTCACCGGCCTCGACGCCACGACGCAGGTCACCGGCTTCACGTCCTCGCAGATCGCGGCCCTGTCGACCACCAGCCTCGGAAACTTCGACTCGACGCAGGTGCGCGAGTGGAACTCCACGCAGCTGGCCGGCCTCACCGCGTCGCAGATGGGTTCGTTCACGACGACCACGTTCGGGAACTTCAGCGATACGCAGGTCGACGAGCTCTCCACGGCGCAGCTCGCCGCCCTGTCGACAAGCGATCTCAACACGCTTGATACGACGGCCGCTCAGGCTCTCAGCAGCACGCAGCTGAAAGCCCTGACGACGACGCAGCTGGCCGGTCTCGATACCACCGTGTTCGGCAACCTCACGTCGACGCAGGTGGGCGAGTTGACGAGCAGCCAGATCGCTGCCCTGTCGACGACCAACATCAGCAATCTCGACACGACCTACGTTCAGAATCTGCAGACGACGCAGATCCCGGGCTTGACGACCACGCAGCTTGGTCAGGTCAACACCACGTGGCTGGGCGACATGTCGAGCACGCAGCTGATGGCCCTGACGGCGACACAGGTCGCGAGCCTGAGCGACGCCCAGGCCGCCGTGTACGCCGCCAACGTCTGAGCCCAACGCTCAACGCCAGGCAGCATCCGTCCCTGGAAACGCGTCCGGCATCCGTCGGGCGCGTTTCCGTTTTCGCGCCCGGCCGGCGGTTGCGAAACCTTGCAAACAAGACTCTTTAGCCTTCCGGCCATTAATCCAATTTCAACCCTAATCGTTCAACTTTTACCCATTCGCATAGGGGCCGGCGCCTCTCGGGCGAGAGCCGCGCCATGACGGGATCGACATGACGGAAAATCTCTTCCTCGCTGCTCTGCAGAGGATCACAGCAGGCAATTTCTCGCTTGGCGAACTCATCGATACGACAAGCAAATTCACAGCGGCAGGCCAACGCGAGCTTGCACGGCAGCTCTACAAGGTCTGGATCAAGGTCAATCCCGACGATCCGCTCCTCTTCGTCGCTCTGTTCAATTGCTCCGAGCACGACGACAAGCTGGGAGACCGCCCCGCCGCCATCGACTCCCTGATCGCGGCGATAAAGTCCAGGCCGGACTTCGCGCCGGCGCATATCAATCTCGGCGGCCTTCTCGAGCGGGCAGGCGCGCCGAATTTCGCGCTCGATCAGTGGAAAGCGGTCTGCAATCAGCCCGCGCAAATCACGGGCGAGTCGGTCGATTATGCGATCACCGCGCTCAAGCAGACCGCGCGCGTGCTCAACGATCACAAGATTAACGATGGCGCGGAAGCCGCGATCGTGCGGGCGCTCGACATCGACCGCAAACAACCCGACGTCATCGCGCAGCACATTGCCATCCGTCTCGGCGCCTGCAAATGGCCGATCATGGCGCCGGTGGCGAAGCTCGACCGTAAGGCACTGCTCGAAAGCACGCACCCCTTGTCGATGACCTGGTATTCCGACGATCCGCTGCTGCAGCTCGCCACCGCCGAACGCTACGTCCGCCAACAGATCGGCGACCCGCCGAAAGACTGGGACGCGGATCGCCGCAATGCGCCGATAGATCTTGCGAAACGGCGCCTGCGCGTCGGTTACATCTCCTCGGACCTGCGCGATCACGCCATCGGCTATCTGATGGCCGAACTGTTCGAGCTTCACGACAAGAAGAAGGTCGAGGTTTTCGCCTATTACTGCGGTCAAGAATCCGAAAGCGCGCTGACCAACCGCATCAAGGATGCGGTCGAGCACTGGGTCGACATCCGCACCATGAGCGACGACGCGGCTGCGCGCCAGATCGCTGCAGATGGGATCGACATCCTCGTCGACGTCAACGGCCACACGAAGGATTCGCGCACGCTCGTCTTCGCGCGCCGTCCCGCGCCCATTCAGGTCAACTGGCTGGGCTTCCCGGGATCGATGGGCACGACCTATCACCACTACATGATTGCCGACGAGTGGATCGTCCCGCCGGAATCCGAAATGTATTATGCTGAAAAGACCGTGCGGCTGCCGTGCTACCAGCCCAACGATCGCAAGCGCCCGGTTGCGGGCGTCAGCCAGACGCGCGCCGAAGCGGGCCTGCCCGACGATGCATTCGTCTTCTGCTGCTTCAACGGCTCGCAGAAATATTCGAAATTCACCTTCGACCGCTTCATTGAAATCCTGAAGGGCGTTCCGAACGGCGTTCTCTGGCTGATCGACACGGCGGAAGAAACGAAGGTCCGGCTGTGGGCCTATGCCGAGCAGAACGGCATCGCGCGCTCGCGCATCGTCTTCGCACAGAAGCTCCACAACGCATTCCATCTAGCCCGCTATGCGCTCGCCGATCTCTTCCTCGACACGGCGCCTTATGGCGCGCACACGACGGCGTCGGACGCGCTCTGGATGGGTGTGCCGGTGCTCACGCTGTCGGGCCGCAGCTTCGCGGCACGCGTGTGCGGCAGCCTCGTGCGGGCCGCGGGACTGCCCGAGCTCATTTGCCAGACGCCGCAGGAATTCGTCACGCGGGCCATCGCGCTCGGCCACAATCGCACGGAAGTGCAGGCCTATAAGGCCCGGCTGGAAGCGAACAGGGGCACCTGCACGCTCTTCGACATGGACAAGCTCACCAGTTCGCTGGAGGGCCTCTATTTCGAAATGTGCGACGATTACGCGAACGGACGCCTGCCGCGTCCGGACCTTGGCAATCTTCCCGCCTATTTCGAAGCCGGCATCGAGCATCAGCACGAACTCGTCGAGATGCAGGCGGTTCCCGATTACCACGCGCGTTACAAGGCGGAGCTCGCCCGCATCCACCGCATCAGGCCCATCCCCGCGGACAACCGCATCTGGGGAGCGGCCGATATCGCACAGGCTGACGGGATAAGCGCATCGGTTACGCCGATCGGGATTGCGAACAAGGAACGCGTGCCGGCGCCCAAGCGCCGCAAAGTGGCCACGCGTTAAACAGGATCACGGGAGAAACGCATGTCGGTGGACAGTCGGGTACTGGTGACGGGCGGGGCGGGCTTTATCGGCTCCCACCTCTGCGAACGCTTGATCGCGCAAGGCGCCGAAGTCCTTTGCCTCGACAATTTCTTCACCGGCTCGCGGCGCAACATCAAGGCGCTCCTCGACAGCCACAATTTCGAGCTGATGCGCCACGACGTGACGTTCCCGATCTATGTGGAAGTCGACCGCATCTTCAATATGGCGTGCCCGGCCAGCCCCGTGCACTACCAGTTCGACCCTGTGCAGACGACGAAGGCGAGTGTGCACGGCGCCATCAATATGCTGGGACTCGCCAAGCGCGTGAAGGCGCGCATTCTCCAGGCCTCCACCTCGGAAGTCTACGGCGATCCGACCGAGCATCCGCAGACGGAAGAGTACTGGGGCAACGTCAACCCGATTGGCCCGCGTTCCTGCTACGACGAAGGCAAGCGCTGCGCCGAAACGCTGTTCTTCGACTATTGGCGCCAGCACAAGGTGAAGATCAAGGTCGCGCGCATCTTCAATACCTACGGCCCGCGCATGCATCCCAACGACGGCCGCGTGGTGTCGAATTTCATCGTCCAGGCGCTGAAGGGCGAGGGGATCACGCTCTACGGCGACGGCAGCCAGACGCGTTCCTTCTGCTATGTCGACGATTTGGTCGACGGCCTCATGCGGCTCATGGCCTCGCCCGACGAGGTCACCGGCCCCATCAATCTCGGCAACCCGACGGAACTCACCATCAAGATGCTGGCCGAAGTCATCGTCGACATGACGGGCAGCCGCTCGAAGATCGAATACCGCCCCCTGCCGACGGACGATCCGCGCAAACGCAAGCCGGATATCTCGAAGGCCGAGAGCCTGCTCGGCTGGAAGCCCAAGGTCGGCTTTACCGAGGGCCTGCGCAGCACCATCGCCTATTTCGACGCGCTTCTGTCGCAGTCCGACGACGCATTCGTGGGTCCGATGCCCTTGCATGCGGTTCCCGCGGATTGGCCGCGCGTCGCCAATATGGATTGACGCAGCAAAGAGCATGACAATCGGGCGACGGCGGCTATAGTGCCACTCCCCAATCGCTCGATTCCATGACCCTCGCGCTTCACGTTTCCCATCTCCGCAAGGTCTATCAGGGCGGCACCGTCGCCGTGAACGACCTGTCGCTCGACGTGCAGCCCGGCGACTTCTTCGGCTTTCTGGGGCCGAACGGAGCAGGGAAGTCGACGACGATCCACTGCATCACGGGAATTGCCACACCTACGTCGGGGACAATCGAAATCTTCGGCGTCGACGCCGTGAAAAACTACCGCGAGGCCCGCAAGCTCATCGGCCTGTCGCCCCAGGAATTCAACGTCGACAATTTCGCCAAGGTGACCGACATCGTCGACTGGATGGGCGGTTATTTCGGCATGCCGAAGCCCGAGCGCAAGGCTCGCGTCGACATGCTGATCGACAAGTTCGATCTCGGGCCTCATGCGAAGAAGAAGTTCCGAGAACTGTCGGGCGGGCTGAAGCGTCGCGTCATGCTGGCGCGCGCCATGATCAACGATCCCGATCTCCTCATCCTCGACGAGCCAACGGCGGGCGTCGACGTGGAGCTCCGCCGCGATCTCTGGCGCTATCTCCAGGAGCTCAACCGCGACGGTAAGACGATTTTCCTCACCTCGCACTATCTGGAAGAGGTCGAGCGGCTCTGCGCCACCATCGCCATCGTCAACGGCGGCAAGATCGTGCGGCACGGGCCCAAGGCCGAGTTCGTGACCGAACCCGGCGGCCTCGAGGCCGCCTATCTGCGCGCGACGGGTGCCGAGCCCGACCATGTGGCGGCGCCGGCATGAACGAGCTCGACGGCGCCATCAACTGGATCGGGCTCTGGACGATCGTCCGCCGCGAATGGTCGCGTCTGATGCGCGTGCCCATCCAGGCATTCCTCGCGCCGTGGATATCGGCGCTGCTTTTCATCTTCGTTTTCGGCTCCGTGGTGGGCGGCCGTATCGCGCTGATCGGCGGGCACCGCTATATCCAGTTCGTGCTGCCGGGCATCTTGACGCTCAACATCGTCAACGCCTCATTCCTGCAGTCCAGCTCGCAAATCTATTTCTCCCGCTTCCTGCGCTATGTCGAAGAGACGCTGGTCTCGCCGCTCTCCTACGCCGAGATGATTGCGGGCATTCTCGCGGTCGTGGTTGTGCGCTCGGTCATCACGGCGCTCGGCATCCTTGTCATCGGGATCGCGTTCCGCGCGACATCGATCGACAACATCGGGGAGTTTCTGTTCTGGATCGTGTCGGTGTCGGCCGTCTTCGGTCTTCTCGGCATTATCATCGGCCTGTGGGCCAACAATTTCGAGCAGCTGACGATCCTGAACGTCTTCTTCATCACACCCCTGTCGTTCATCGGCGGCGTCTTCAACACGGTTTCGATGCTACCGGGCTGGCTCAAATGGATGGCCTACGCGAACCCGTTCTTCTATTTCATCAACGGGCTCAGGCATTCCATGATCGGCTTCACGGAAGCCAACGCGTGGATCGGCGTCGGCGTGGCGCTGGGGTTGTTCGTCGTCCTCTTCCTCAGCGTCTTGCGGCTGTTCTCAATCGGCTACGGTTTGCGGTCTTGAGGGAGCCGGGACCGGGACGCAGCGTTACCGCACGCGCATCCAGCGCTTCGCCGCATTCCGAACACGTCACCACGGAGCGGAAATCGTGGCCACACGGCGTATGCGTGTGCAGGATCGGCGGGCCCGCGTCGCCCGCATAGAAGCGGTCGCCCCAATGCACCAGCGTGATGATGGTGGGGTAAAGCGCGAGACCCTTTTCGGTCAGGCGATATTCATAACGTATGGGCCGTTCCTGATAGGGAATCTTGCGCAGCACGCCTTCCTCGACCAGCAGCGAGAGGCGCTCGGAGAGCACGCGGCGCGCGATCTTGAGGCTTTTCTCGAAGTCGTCGAAGCGGCGCACGCCCATGAAGGCTTCGCGCAGGACGAGCAGCGTCCAGCGATCGCCGATGACGGCGAGCGCGCGGGCGAGCGAACAATGTTCCCGGTCGAGCGATTCCCAACGCATGTTCCGAGTATGCCGTTGACTTAGTCTTATTTCAAGACTTACAGTTCTGTTGTCATGGCCCGCAAATGCGGGCCAGAAGGAGGCGAGCATGCCGTCCCGCAACGCCACGGCCGCCGTGATCGGTGCCGGCGATTTCATTGGATCCGCCATTGCCGAACGTTTCGCCCGCGAAGGCTATACGGTCGTGGCTGGCCGCCGCACCGCCGAGAAACTCCCGCAGCTCGTCGAGAAGATCGAAAAGACCGGCGGCCGCTGCGTCGGACGCGCGCTCGATGCCCGCAAGGAAGAGGATGTCATCGCCTTCCTCGACGAAGCCGACGCCATCGCGCCGCTGGAAGTGTGCATCTTCAATCCCGGCGCCAACGTGAATTTTCCCATCCTGGAGACGACCGAGCGCGTCTTCCGCAAGGTGTGGGAGATGGCCTGCTATGCGGGCTTCCTCACAGGTCGCGAAGCCGCGCGCCGCATGCTGGCGCACGGCAAGGGCACGATCCTCTTCACGGGCGCCACGGCCAGCCTGCGTGGCGGGAAAGGCTATGCTGCCTTCGCCAGCGCGAAGTTCGGCCTGCGCGCCGTGGCCCAGAGCATGGCGCGCGAGCTTGGCCCCAAGAACATCCATGTGGCCCATCTCATCATCGACGCCGGCGTCGACACGGCATTCGTGCGCGAGCGCATCCGCGAACGCGGCGGCGACGAAGCCGTCGCCGGCATCAAGCCCGATCAGCTGATGAACCCGGACTCCGTCGCCAAGGTCTATTGGGACCTGCACACCCAATCGCGTGACGCCTGGACCTTCGAACTCGACGCGAGACCTTACGGGGAGACATGGTGATGCCGCGCGTGGAATTTCATTTCGATTTCGGAAGCCCGAATGCCTATCTCTCGCACAAGATCATCCCGGATATCGAGAAGCGCACGGGCACAAAGTTCGAATACGTACCCGTGCTGCTCGGCGGCGTGTTCAAGCTCACCAACAACAAACCGCCCATGATCCAGTTCGGCGACGTCAAGAACAAGCTCGCCTACGAGAACCTCGAGATGCGCCGCTTCATCGCGCGCCACGGCATCAAGGAATTTCAGATGAACCCGTTCTTCCCGGTGAACACGCTCATGCTGATGCGCGGCGCGGTCGCGGCGGACAGCGAAGGCAAGCTTCTGCCGTATGTCGACGCCGTTTTCCATCACATGTGGGAAGCACCCAAGGACATGGACGATCCGCCGGTCATTCGCGCGGCGCTGATCGAATCGGGCTTCGATGCCGACCGGCTGATGGCGCTGGCCGAGACGCCCGAGATCAAGAACAGGCTCCTCAAGAACACCTCCGACTCGGTCGAGCGCGGCGTGTTCGGCAGCCCCAGCTTCTTCGTCGGCGCGGAACTTTTCTTCGGCAAGGACCGGCTGCGCGACGCGGAAGAGGAAATCGCCCGCCAGAAGGCCTGACCGCCCGCCCCGATTCCGCCCGATTCCATTAACTTATCGGCAATGGACAGGGCTGCGCGGCAGCCGGTATTCTCCGCGCCGTTTGCGAACAAGCCCCCGTATCGCGTGGATGTTCCGGCTGCGCCGCAACCCGACATGGAAACCCGTTCTCGAGGACACTCATGAATTTCCAGCGAATTGTCATTGCCGCGGGCCTGGCCGGCGGCATCCTGGCCGCCCTTCCGGCCGCGGCCGACGCGCCCGACAAGCTCGGCGATTTCAAGGCCTGGACGGCTTACGCATCCGGCGCGGGCGATTCGAAAGTGTGCTATGCGCTGTCGAAGCCGAAGATGATGGAGCCCACCCGGGTCAGGCGCGACGCCGTGTATTTCCTCATCAACGATTGGCCGGCCCGCAAGGCGAAATCGGAACCGGAGATCGTTCCGGGCTACGAGTACAAGGACAAGAGCACCGTGACGGCCGAGGTCGGCCCCGAGAAGTTCGAATTCTTCACCAAGAACGACGGCAAGGCCGGCGGGGCGTGGGTCGAACAGCAGGCGGATGAAGAGCGCCTGGTCGACGCCATGCGCAAGAGCGCGGAGATGATCGTCATCGGCACGTCGAAGCGCGGCACACAGACGCGCGATACGTATTCGCTCGCGGGTCTGAGCGATGCGCTCGACAAGATCCACGCGGCGTGCGGGTTGTAGCACTGGTGTGTCATGGCCCGCCTGGTGCGGGCCACCCAGTTGAAGCGGCTTCAACGGCGCCGGTAAAATCGCGTTCAATCTGGTACTATATTGGCAGGTGTCACCTGGGTGGCCCGCACTTGGCGGGCCATGACACGAGGAAGACGTGGAACAGAACCTGATCGGCCTCGACGAAGCGGCTTTCAAGGCCGCGCTGACGGAGGCGGGCACGCCCGCCAAGGCCGTCGGCATGCGCGCGCGCCAATTGTGGAACTGGATCTACGTGCACGGCGCGAGCGACTTCGCGGCGATGAGCAATCTCGCGAAGGATTTCCGCAAAGAGATGGCGGAACGCTTCTCGCTGGCGCGGCCCGAACTCGTCACCGAACAGATCTCCAATGACGGTACGCGCAAATGGCTGTTGCGTGCAGGTCCCGGCATCGAATTCGAAACCGTGTTCATCCCGGAGCCGGGCAGGGGCACGCTCTGCGTCTCTTCGCAGGTCGGCTGCACGCTCAATTGCCGCTTCTGCCACACCGGCACGCAGAAGCTCGTGCGCAACCTGACCCCGCCCGAGATCGTGGGGCAGGTGATGCTCGCGCGCGATCGCCTGGGCGACTGGCCGTCGACGGGCGAGAACCGGCGCATCACCAATGTGGTGATGATGGGCATGGGCGAGCCGCTCTACAATTTCGACAACGTCAAGCAGGCGCTGGCTTTGGTGGCGGACGGCGATGGGCTCGCGCTGTCGAAGCGGCGCATCACCTTGTCGACCGCGGGCGTCGTGCCCATGATCCCGCGCGCCGGCGACGAGATCGGCTCGATGCTGGCGATTTCGCTGCACGCCGTGCGCGACGAAATCCGCGACCGTATAGTGCCGATCAACAAGAAATATCCCATCGCCGAATTGCTGGCCGCGTGCAAAGCCTATCCGGGGGTTTCCAACGCACGGCGCATCACGTTCGAGTATGTGATGCTGAAGGGCATCAACGACCAGCTCGCCGATGCGAAGGAGCTCGTGCGCCTCGTGAAAGGCATTCCCGCCAAGATCAATCTCATCCCGTTCAATCCCTGGCCGGGCGCGCCCTATGAATGCTCGGACTGGGAGCAGATCGAGAAATTCGCCGAGATCGTCAACCGCGCCGGCTATGCAAGCCCCATCCGCACGCCGCGCGGCCGGGACATCATGGCCGCCTGCGGCCAGCTCAAAAGCGAAAGCGTGAAGGAACGCGCGAGCGCGCGCCTCGCCGCGATGAAATCCGCCGAACTCGCGCGGATGCCGTCATAGGTCTTTACCTCCCCCTTGCGGGGAGGTCGAAATCGCGTCAGCGATTTCGGGCGGGGGCCCCCACCCGATCCGCCTACGCCAAGCTTCGGCGGACGCGGTGACATTCCTGACCCGCCGAAGCTTTAGCGAAGGCGGGCGTGCTCGCTGCGCTGCGCGCGTCGACCTCCCCGCAAGGGGGAGGTAAAACATCGCTTCAACCAAGAAAGTTCGGCACCGTTACAGCTTGATCTAGTTGTCGGCCCACCATTTGGCATACGCGTATCCGACCACGAAAAGCTCGCCTGCAGCCGCTAAGGACATCACGCCGACGCCAACCCATCCAAGGACGGGATGGGCCTTACCTGCGACGGCCACTACAGCCACGGAGCCGATCATCACCGCCATAAAGAACCAAACGGCAAATCGGTAAGCCATCGTGAATGATTTTGAGGGGCCTTGGTCCGTCATGCAGCTTCCCGCTTGCTATTCTCGTATTCCATGACCAGTTCAAACCATAACAATACCAAAAAAATTCAGTGCGAAGTCGCCCACGCGATCGCCTCTTCCAGCCGGTCATTCCCCCAGAACAGCTCATCGCCCACCGTGAAGGACGGCGCGCCGAAGAGGCTGCGGGCGATAGCTTCGTCGGTTTGTGCCTTGAGCTTCGCTTTGTTCTCGGGCGTGTTCGCCGCGGCGATGGCGCGGTCGGCGTCGACGCCGAGGCTCGTGAGGATCGCGGCCAGCGTCGCATCGTCCGCGATGTCCTTCTGCTCGCCGAAGTTCGCGCTGTAGACCGCGCGCGTAAACGCCGGCGTCCAGCCTTCCGTCTCGCCTGCGAGCGCAAGCCGCGCCGCCTTCAATCCGTTCTGCGGAAAGCGCACCGGCGGCTGCTTCAGCGGCAAGCCCTCCCGTGCGCAGATGCGTTCGAGATCGCGCCACATGTAGCGGCCTTTGACGGGGTAGATGTTGAACGGAGAGTCCGTCCAGCCCTGTGAGCCGAAGATGGGGGCGAGCAGGAACGGCCGCCAGCGCACCGCAATCCCGGCCGCCTCGGCCAGCTTTTCCACGCGCATCGCCGCCGGATAGGAATAGGTGCTGGCAAACTCGTACCAGAACTCGAGAACGCCCATCGTCTGCACGCCCCGCATGGCTCGCCTGCGGCCTTATATCGTCGCTCTCCCGCGCTTGTCCAAGACGGCGGGGCCGATATAGTTCGGCCGTTCTCAGGAGATTTCCGTGGCCAAGGTCAAGAAAGTGGTGCTCGCCTATTCCGGCGGGCTCGATACGTCCATCATCCTCAAATGGCTGCAGACGGCCTACGGCGCGGAGGTCATTACCTTCACGGCCGATCTGGGGCAGGGCGAAGAGCTCGGGCCCGCGCGCCAGAAGGCGGAGCTTCTGGGCATCAAGCCCGAGAACATCTTCATCGAGGACGTGCGCGAGGAATTCGTCCGCGATTATGTTTTCCCCATGTTCCGAGCCAACGCGCTCTATGAGGGTGTCTATCTTTTGGGCACGTCGATCGCGCGGCCTCTGATCGCCAAGAAGCTCATCGAGATCGCCGAGCAGAAGGGCGCGGATGCGGTGGCGCACGGTGCGACGGGCAAGGGCAACGACCAGGTGCGCTTCGAGCTTACCTTCTATGCGCTGAAACCCGACATCAAGATCATCGCGCCGTGGCGCGAATGGGAGTTCGCCAGCCGCACCAAGCTCCTCGAATTCGCGGAAGCGCATCAGATCCCGATCGCCAAGGACAAGCGCGGCGAGGCACCGTTTTCCGTGGATGCCAATCTTCTGCATTCCTCGTCGGAAGGAAAAGTGCTCGAGGACCCGGCGGTCGAAGCGGATTCCATCGTCTATCAGCGCACGCTTTCGCCAGAGGAAGCGCCCGACAAGGCGACGATTATCGAAGTGGGTTTCGAAAAAGGCGACGCTGTGTCGATCGACGGCGAGAAACTTTCCCCGGCTACGCTGCTGGCGAAACTGAACGATCTCGGCCGCGCCAATGGCATCGGCCGGATCGATCTCGTGGAGAACCGTTTCGTCGGCATGAAATCGCGCGGCGTCTATGAAACGCCCGGCGGCACGATTCTGCTGGCCGCGCACCGCGCCATGGAGTCGATCACGCTAGACCGTGGGGCGGCGCATCTCAAAGACGAGTTCATGCCGCGCTATGCGGAGCTCATCTACAACGGCTTCTGGTTCTCGCCCGAGCGCGAGATGCTGCAGGCCGCCATCGACAAGAGCCAGGAGTTCGTCGCGGGCACGGTGCGACTCAAGCTCTACAAGGGCAATGTCATCGTCATCGGCCGCGCCTCGCCCTATACGCTCTATTCGAAGGATCTCGTCACCTTCGAGGACGACCAGGGCGCTTACGATCAGAAGGACGCGCAGGGCTTCATCAAGCTGAATGCGCTCAGGCTGCGCACGCTCGCCATGCGCAAGCGCAAAAGCGGAAAATAGACGTGGCGGCGGCAGGCGAAGTCGTCGAGCTCGATGCGGCCGAAATCCGCGCTGCCATCGGCCAACTCGCCCGCGTGCTCGCCGATTGCGTCGAAGGGGGCGCATCCGTCAGCTTCATGCCGCCCTTCGGCCAGCGGGAAGCGGAAGAGTTTTTCGAAAACGTCGCCGATGAGGTGGCGGACGGACAGACCGTTCTGCTGGCCGCGAAAATCGACGGCCGTATCGAAGGCACGGTGCAATTGGGTCTCGACACGCCGCCCAATCAGCCGCATCGCGGCGACGTGAAGAAGCTGCTTGTCCATCGCGGCGCGCGCAGGGCGGGGCTGGCTTCTGCGCTGATGCAGGAAATCGAGACCGCGGCGCGCAAACGGGGCCGCTGGCTGCTCGTGCTCGACACGGTCAAAGGCGGCGACGGCGAGCGTGTCTACACGCGGCTCGGCTGGCAGCGCACGGGCGTCATTCCCGACTATGCGCTCTTTCCAGACGGCACGCTTTGCGACACGGTCGTGTTCTGGAAGAAGGTGGGAGCCCAATGAACCAGGACCAGATCGAATATTGGAACGGCCGCGCGGGGCAGAACTGGGCGAAGCAGCAGGATTATACCGACCAGATCCTGGGCCACATCACGGAAGCCTTCATTCCGTTCGCGGCGCCGAAGCCGGGCGAAAGCGTGCTCGACATCGGCTGCGGCTGCGGCACGACGACATTCACCTATGCGCAATGCGTAGGCCGCGAGGGCAGCGTCGCCGGCATCGACATCTCGGCGCCCATGCTGGCCGTGGCGCGGGCGCGCGCGGACGCCTCGCACGCCGACATCCCATTCATCGAGGCCGATGCGTCGACTTATGATTTCCAGCCGGTCTTCGATCTCGTCGCCTCGCGCTTCGGCGTGATGTTTTTCGAGGACCCATCGGCCGCGTTCCGCAACATCAGGAAGGCGCTGGCGCCGAAGGGACGGCTCGCCTTCGTATGCTGGCGCGCGATGGAAGAGAACGGCTGGGCGGCGACGCCCATCAAGGCCGCGCGTCCGCTTCTGCCGCCACAGGAAACGCCCGAGCCGCAGGCGCCGGGGCCGTTCGCTTTCGCCGACGCGAAACGCATCGAAGTTATCCTGTCGAGCGCCGGCTTCAAGGATATCCATATCGAGAAATTCGACGGCCACATGGATATGGCACCGACAGCGGAAGAAGCCGCGATGCGCACCATGACGATCGGGCCTCTCTCGCGTGCGATCGCCGACGCCGACGATGCCACGAAGGCGAAGGTTCGCGACGTCGTGACCAGGGCGCTCAAAGTTTACGCTACACCGCACGGCGTGCGCGGGCCGGTCGCCTGCTGGTTCGTGCGGGCGCGGCCGTAATTGGAGTGAAGCGCGCATAAAGCGGGCGAAGGGTGGTTGATTCAGACAAAGCCGATCGCGCTCTAGTATAATTTTCGACTGGTCTTATGTGTGGCCGCGCCGCTCTCCACGTCTGGCGCGCCAATGGGGCGGACCATGGCATCGAACGGCGAAACGAGCAGTGTCTGGGCTTTGTGGCCGCTGCGTTGGCGCTTGCGGAGCTCGAGCGAAGCCTGACGCGCGTCGACGCGACGCGAAAATGTGCACGTTTGGGCGACAAACGGCGGCGTTTCGATGTACTGCGCGCCGCGCATGCCCCGTATGAATTCCTTCCCAAATCGGATGCGCACGACCATATTGGTTCGGCACGATGTCCGGACATCGCGCACGCTCTTTGACAGTGTGAAGACCGAAACGCGCGCGGCGTCTTCCGCGCCAGTGACGCACTCGCGGACGCGCGAGGGGCGTTGCTGTACGCCGACGACCGCGCAGATGTCGGCGCCGAAAGATTTACCACAGAGACACACAGAGATATCGAGGGCGTCGCCGATGGCGGGACTGACTGTCGAAGTTTGCCTGCGCGCGTTCCTCCTCTGCGGCGACACAACCTCGGTGGAACGCGCGCAAGAAATTCCCTCGAAGGGGGCGCACAGTCCCAGGGCGAGCCGCGGTATCTCTGTGCCTCTGTGTCTCTGTGGTGAATCTTTCTTTTGCCGACGCAAACGCCGGAAAGGACGTACACGGACAAAAATTTACCCTGCGTCGCCCTGTTTTTCGACATGGTGCGCGAGCCAAACGCGCGGGAAAGCCCCGCGGAATGGGCTTTTCCTGCAATTCGCCCGGCGGAGCGAAATTTCTTGGCCCTGATCTTTGCCCTGATCGCAGGGAATTCCGGCGCGCGGCTAGGGCGGCGGATTTCCCTTCGCCGCAATCCCGGCGATCCACTTTTCGAGCGCCGCCGTATCGCTGATGTCGCCATCATAGGGCACGTCCGGCGCAAAGGGGCCGATCGCGCGCGGCGCGCCGGACTCGATAGCCTGCAATGTCGAGAAGGTCGAAAGTCCGGACGGCAGCGTGATCTCGCGCACTTCGGAGAAATGCGTGTCGGCGCCCGTGGTCTGACCGACCAGTGTCGCGCCCAGTTGCCGGAAAAATCCGGCGACGTTGATGCAGGAACTGAAGCAGACGGAGTCCGTAAGCAGGATCACGCGGCCGTGCATGAGCGATGGCGCGTTCGCAGCAATGGGCGTGCTTTGCGGCGGTACGCAAGTGGGATTTCCCGTCAGCTCGCGGTGCGCCTCAAGCGCCTTGTGCATGGCGACGACGGCTTCGCTGTATTCTTTCGCGCCCGCGGTTTCGCCGGTCCGCGCGAACACCTGTGCTTCCGCATCGACAGCTCTGATGTTCTCGGGCGACGCGCGCCAGACGGATCCGCAGGCTCCATCGTCGCCGCCTTGTCCTATGTGCGCGATCGCGTAGGCATCGCCGTAGAGGATGTCCGCGAGCTTGCGGCCGTAATCGTCATCGCCGCCGCCGTTTCCGCGCACATCGACCACGACATAGGCCGCGTTCCGCAATTGCTCCTGCTGCGCTTTCGCTGCATCGATGACGGCTTGCGCCTGGACGCCGAGCGTTTCGAGGGAAATCCAGGTGCCGGAGCCGACTTGACGAATGCCGTAGCCTGCTTTCCCTGCCACGCCCTTGATCGAGGTTACGAACGTGCTGCGGAGGATGCTCTTCCAATGCAGCGCGATCGCGCGTTGCGATCTGTTCTGTTCCACAATGCAGGTTGACGGCCGTTTCACGAAGGGATTGCCTTCGTCGATCAGCAGCCGCGGCGCGGCGAGCACGCGCATGGCTTCCACCGACCAGACTCTCTGATAGCGCCCGAGCGTATCGCGCGCGAAATCGTCGACCGGAATGCCGTCGCAGGAGACGATGCGGGTGCCCGTGATGTCTTCGCCGACAATGTCCCTGTCTTCGGATGCCACCACCCAATTCGGGCCGCGCTTGGCGGTCATGATGCCGGTCCACTGGATGATGTGGGGCACGTAGAGCGGGTGCGACCAGATGTGGCCGTCGCCCATCGCATTGGCGAAGGCGCCGAGCGTCGCGACATAACCGGGGTAGTTCGTCACCTTCAGTGCATGCGCGCGCGCATCGGCATATGCGCCTTTCAACGCTGCCATGAAAGCCGGATCGTCGACCGTGTGCGTCGCGGCCGGGTGATTGTCGGACAGAAGTTTATGCGCCGCCTCGACGTCCATTTGTGTGAGTGCTCGCCAATGCGCGGCGGCATCGCCTCGCGCCTGCGCCGCAAGCGGCAGCCACAACAATCCCGCGAACAGAAATAACGAGCGACGCATAGATCCTCTCGAGCCGATGGAAATGCGCGGCCGAGCCTATCGCCATGCGTCACGCCCGATCAATCGGGTTCGACAGAGCGGAGCCGTCATGCGCGCAACAAAGGGATGAGCACTACTCGTCGTTCGATTTCTTCTTGCGCGCTTTCTTCGCGCCCGGCGGCGTGTCCTTGAGTACGCTGGCGCGCATCCAACCCTTGGTGCCGGCGTCGTCGACTTGCGCCCATTTGTCGGACAGCATCAGGAGCTGAACCTTCTCGCCCTTGGGGAGCTTCCTGATGGGGTCCGAGGACGTGGATGGGGCAGGCCGCAGGTCTGAATTGTTGCGGTGGACATACATTAGTCCGGCAGCAGGCTTGGCCGCCGCGATCACATCGGCACCGGCATTCGCCTTCGCATGATGCACGCGCGGCGCGGCTGTTTCGTCCGTCGCGGCGGGACTTGCTTCGTTGTCGGCAACGCGGGGCACGCTCGCATCGACCGGAGCATTGCTCACGATCTGCTGCGGCATCGAGGACGGAACGGTATGGTCAGGATGGAAATATCGCCAGCCCGCGAAGGCCAGCGCCGCAATCAAAAGCCCGACGCCGATCCCGCTGCCGTGATAGAGAAGCTTCTCGCGATTGGAGAGCCCGACCACCGGTTCCACATAGGAAGGAATATCGACGTATTCGTCGCGCGATTTCTTGTCGACGGCGCCCGCCGGCACCTGTCCCGAGCCCGATTCCATACCGCTCCCCGAAAAGCGACGATGAATATTATGGCTGGTCTTGCCGGCAGGCAAGTATAGGCGCTACCCGGCGTGAAGCAGCGTCGCGTTTTACACGTCCAGCGCCGCGTTCAGCGCGTTGTCCTGGATGAATTCGCGGCGGGGTTCGACGATTTCGCCCATCAGCTTGGCGAAGAGGTCGTCCGCCTCGTCGGCATGCTGCACCTTTACAAGGAGGAGCGTGCGCGCGTTCTCGTCCAGGGTCGTCTCCCAGAGCTGTTCGGGGTTCATTTCGCCCAAGCCTTTGTAGCGCTGGAGCGCCACGCCCTTGCGGCCCCATTCGAAGATGGCAGCGAGCAGCTGCGAGGGGGCGCGGATCTCGCGCGTCTCGTCCTTGCGCGTGAGCGTCCCCGCCTTCTGAAAGGCCGCGTGCAGCTCGTCCTTCATGCGGTCGAGCTTGCGCGCATCGGCGCTGGCGATCAGCTGCCCGTCGATGGCGACGGCTTCGCGCACGCCACGCACGTCGCGCCAGAATTTGAGCCCGCCGTCGGAGGTCGGCTCGCCGTGCCAGCCGCGCTCCGTCTCATCGGACAATTGATCGAGGCGCCGCGCGATATGTTGCGCCGCCTCCGTCGCTTTCGCCGTGTCGTTGAGCGCGTCGGGATTGAGCACGCCCGCGATCGCCGCCTGCTCCAGCACGAAGCGGGGATAGTGCGGCGGGAAACCGGCCAGCGCCGCGCCCGTGGCGCGCGCGTCCGTGATGAGCTTGTCGAGTTCGGCGCCGCCGACCTGCGCACCCGAATGCAGCGTGAAGACGACGCCCGCCGAGCCCTCCGCGATCAGATGGTCTTCCAGCTCGTGTTCATCCTTGAGATATCGCTCCGACTTGCCGCGTGCGGCTTTGTAGAGCGGCGGCTGCGCGATGTAGAGGTGGCCGCGATCGATCAGCTCCGGCATCTGGCGGTAGAAGAACGTGAGCAGCAGCGTGCGGATATGGGCGCCGTCGACGTCGGCGTCAGTCATGATGTTGATCTTGTGGTAGCGAAGCTTGTCGGCGTTGAACTCCTCGCGGCCGATGCCCGTACCCAGCGCGGTGATGAGCGTCGCGATTTCCACCGACGACAGCATCTTGTCAAAGCGCGCGCGCTCCACGTTGAGGATCTTGCCGCGCAGGGGCAGCACAGCCTGATTAGCGCGGTTGCGCGCCTGCTTGGCGCTGCCGCCGGCGCTGTCGCCCTCGACGATGAAGATCTCGCATTTGGACGGATCGCGTTCCTGGCAGTCGGCCAGCTTGCCGGGAAGCGACGAACTGTCGAGCGCGCCCTTGCGCCGCGTAAGCTCGCGCGCCTTGCGGGCCGCCTCGCGGGCGGCGGCCGCTTCCACGACCTTGCCGACGACGGCGCGGGCTTCCGAGGGATGTTCCTCGAACCAGCGGCCCAGCTGATCGATCACCACGCCTTCGACGACGGGTCGCACTTCCGAGGATACGAGCTTGTCCTTCGTCTGCGAGCTGAATTTGGGATCCGGGATCTTGACGGAAAGCACGCAGGTCAGGCCTTCGCGGCAGTCGTCGCCCGTGAGCGCGATCTTCTCCTTCTTCGCGATGCCGGAATCTTCCGCGTATTTGGTGACGACGCGCGTCAGCCCCGCACGGAAGCCCGCCAGATGCGTGCCGCCGTCGCGCTGCGGGATGTTGTTGGTGAAGCAGAGCATGCTCTCATGATAGGAATCGTTCCACGCCAGCGCGGCTTCCACCGTCATGCCGTCGCGCTCTGCGCGGATCATGACCGGCGATGGGATCAGGAGCGTCTTGGCGCGATCGAGATAGCGCACGAAGGCCTCGAGACCGCCTTCGTAGTGCAGCACCTGTTCCTTCTTCTCGACGCCGCGGAGATCCGCGAACACGATCGTCACGCCGGAATTGAGAAAGGCGAGCTCGCGCAGGCGATGCTCGAGCGTCGCGTAGTCGAATTCCGTCTTCGTGAACGTTCTAGGGCTGGGAAGGAATGTCACTTCCGTGCCGCGCTTGCCTTCCGTTTCGCCCACAACGGCGAGCGGGGCGATGGGATCGCCGTAGCTGAAACGCATGTAGAATTCTTTGCCCTCGCGCCAGACGCGCAGGTCCAGCCACTCCGACAGCGCATTGACGACAGAAACGCCGACGCCGTGCAGGCCGCCCGAGACCTTGTAGGCGTTCTGCTCGAATTTTCCGCCCGCGTGGAGCTGGGTCATGATCACTTCGGCGGCGGAGACGCCTTCCGTCGGATGGATGTCCGTCGGAATGCCGCGGCCGTTGTCGCGCACGGTGCAGGAGCCGTCGGGATTGAGGATCACGTCGACGCGGTTTGCATAGCCGCCCAGCGCTTCGTCGATTGCATTGTCGACGACTTCGTAGACCATGTGATGCAGGCCCGAGCCGTCATCGGTGTCGCCGATATACATGCCCGGGCGCTTGCGCACGGCATCGAGGCCCTTGAGGACCTTGATAGACTCCGCGCCGTATTCGCTGCTGTCGTCGGTTGGCAATGTCATGTGCTGCTATTCCTGCCGGGCGAACGTGCCGGCGTTGACAAGGAATACGTCGGCGCGTGTCTGAAGACCGTCGAACAGCGAGAGATCGGTTCCGGTCATCCAGGCCTGCGCGCCGAGCGCAAGGACTTCGTCGAAGAGCGCCTGCCGGCGCTTGTGGTCGAGATGCGCCGCCACTTCGTCGAGCAACAGGATCGGCGCATGGCCGTCGCGGGCTTTCGCGAGCTCCCCGGCGTCGGCGAGCACGATCGAGATCAGCAGCGCCTTCTGCTCGCCCGTCGAACAATCCGCCGCGTTCATGCGCTTTTCCGTGTGACGGGTGGCAAGGTCGCTCGTGTGCGGGCCGAAGGTCGTCCGCCGCGCTTCCGCATCGCGCATGCGCGTCCTGCTGAAGCGGGCCCGGAATTCGCCCTCTGCGGCTGCCGCGTTCTCCGCGACCAGCGCATCGGCTTCGCCTTCGAGCGCCAGTTGCGCGCATGGAAAGACGCCGACGCTGCCGCGTTCGGCCAACGCCACGTTAAGGCGCGCCACGGTCTCGGCACGTGCGATCGCCGTCGCCACGCCTGTCTCCGCCATTTCTTTCTCCAGCCCGTCGAGCCAGGCGGGATCGCGCGGACCGAATTTCAGAAGCCTGAGACGCTCGCGCATCGCCGTTTCGTACCGCGCGGCGCGGCGGGCATGCTGCGAGTCAAAGCCCAGCACCAGCCGATCGAGGAATTTGCGACGGCCGCTCGCACCTTCCGTGAAGATACGATCCATGGCCGGCGTGAGCCAGATCATCTGCACGATCTCGGCCAGCTCAGCCGGATTGGTAAGCGGCGCGCCGTTCAGATGCATGCGCCGGCGTTCGCCGCCCTGCGCGTTGAGACCCAAGCCCGTTCCGAGTTCGTAAGCAACGTCGCCGCGCGTGACCGTGGCCGCCACCGCCCACAGCGCGTCGCTCGCCGTCTCGATGGGTCCTTTGCGGACATGATCGCCGAGGCTCGCGCCGCGCAATCCGCGGCCCGGGGCCAGGAGCGAGATGGCATCGAGAACATTCGTCTTGCCCGCGCCGTTGGGGCCCGCCAGCACGACTGAGCGCCCGTTGGTGAGAAGCTCGCCCGCCGCATAGGAGCGGAACTGCGACAGCACCAGGCGCGTCACCGCAAGCCGCGGGGCGATTTCCGCAATGGGAGAGAGCGCGCTCTCGGAGCGCATGTCGGTCAGGCTCGTCAAACTTTCAGACTCGCATCGGCATCAGGACGTAGAGCGTGCCGCTGTCGTCCGTGTCTTCGATGAGGGTGGGTGAACCGGCGTCCGAGAGCAGGAAGCGGACTTCCTTGCCTTCGATCTGGCTCGTGATATCCAGGAGATAGCGAGCGTTGAAGCCGATCTCAAGGGCGCCAGCGCTGTAGGTGGCGCCAAGCTCTTCGGTCGCCGTGCCGGAGTCCGGATTGACCACGGTCAGCGTCAGCTTGTCCTTCGCGAGATTAAGCTTCACGGCGCGCGTCTTGTCGGCGGAAATGGTGGAGACGCGGTCGACGGCAGCTGCGAATTCCCTGGAGTCGAGCGCCAGCGACTTGTCGTTCGCCGTCGGGATAACCCGCGCATAGTCCGGGAACGTGCCGTCGATCAGCTTCGAAGTCAGCTCCACGCCGTCGGTAATGAACTGGATCTTGGTGTCCGACAGCGACACATCGATGGCGCCGTCCGCGTCGTCGAGGAGGCGGCGGAGCTCGGTAATCGTCTTCCTGGGCACGATGACGCCTGGCATGTCGCCCGCACCGTCGGGCTGATCGAGCTCGAAACGAGCGAGCCTGTGGCCGTCCGTTGCCACGGCGCGCAGCACCTTCGATTTGCCGCTGCCGGCGGCGTGCAGGTAGATGCCGTTCAGGTAGAAGCGGGTCTCTTCGGTGGAAATGGCAAAGCGCGTCTTGTCGATGAGGCGCTTCAGGCTGTCCGTGGCGAGACGGAATTTGTGGGGCAAGGCGCCCGCCGACATCTGGGGGAAGTCTTCCTTGGGCAGGCAGGCGAGCTCGAAACGGATGCTGCCGGCCGAGACCGCCAGACGTCCGCCCTCGGCCGCCAGCAATTCCGCCTGCACCTGCGCCCCGTCCGGCAGCTTGCGCACGATGTCGTAGAGCATGTGGGCCGGCGCCGTGGCCGAGCCGTTGCGCAGCACGTCAGCCGGGATCGCCTCGACGATTTCGATGTCGAGATCTGTGGCGGTGAGCTTCAACCGCCCCTGACCGGCGTCGATCAGCACGTTCGACAGAATGGGAATGGTGTTCCGGCGCTCGACGACGCTCTGGACGTGGCTGAGGGCCTTCAAAAAGGCACCCCGTTCGACTGTGATCTTCATAGCTTTTGCGCTTGTTTCCGGTCGCTCATTTCAGCCTCTCGACGGGGCCGGAACGGCACCGCGCCGAAGGGCTATAACCCCTTGACTTGCTTGAGTATTTTCGGGGGGTCCGACTCAAGCAATAAAGTATATCAGGGGTATGTTGCGCCGCCTAGCGGATAAGCGCTTGACCCGCCACGACAACACCCCGCCGGATGGCCTCGGAGCGAGGGTCCGGCGGAGCGGGATTTCGGCACTGATATCAGCTCAACTTGCCGAGCACATCCTTCAGGAAATCGACTTCCTGCTTAAGCACGGGATCCTCTTCGCAGAGCGCCGCGATCCGCCGGCACGCGTGCAAGACCGTCGTGTGGTCGCGTCCGCCGAAGCGCCGGCCGATCTCCGGCAGCGAACGCTCCGTCAATTCGCGCGCGAGGTACATGGCGACCTGCCTGGGCCGCGCCACGCGCCGCGAGCGCTGCGGCGAGTGGAAGTCGCGCAGGTCGAGCTTGTAGAACTCGGCCGTGCGGCGCTGGATGTCCTCGATGGACGTCTTCTTGCCGCGGGCGCGGCTCCCGATCGTCTCCGCCACCACGTCGATCGTCACGGGCTTCTTGGTGAGGTCCGCATAGACCGCGAGCTTCGTGAACGCGCCGATCAGATCGCGCGGGGATGCTTCCTCCATGTCGGCCAGATGTTCGAGGACATCGTCGGGCAATGCCGCATCCGGACGCCTGCGCGCATAGTCGCCCGCACGCGATCTCAGGATCGCAAGGCGCGTGGCCCGGTCGGGCCTGGCAAGACCGATGACGAGGCCGCCCGAAAGCCTGGAGCGCACATCTGCGCCCAAAGTCTCGAGCGCCGACGGCGGACGGTCGGCGGCGATCACGAGCTTGCGCCTGAGGTCGGAGAACGCGTTCAGCGTGTGGAGGAACTCCGACACCGTGTAGGTCGAACGGCAGAGGTGCTGCAGATCGTCGATCAGAAGCATGTCCGCGGCGCGGAGTTCATCCTTGAAGCCGAGCGTGTCCTTGCGGTTGAGGGCGCCCAGGAACTGGCGCATGAAGTCCTCAGCGCCCAAAAGCAGCGCGCGGCGACCACGGCGCTTGGCTTCCAGGGCCGCCGCATTCAAGAGATGCGTCTTGCCGAAGCCGAAACTGCCGTGGACGAAGAGCAGCGGCACATCCGAGCCGTCGTCTTCTGCCAGCGCGCGCGTCGCGCGGTAGGCGAATTCATTCGCCGGACCTGCGACGAAACTGTCGAAATTCTGTACGGGATCGAGCACGCGATTGGAGAGCGCGCGGCGCGGCTCGCCGGACTTCGCGAGGCTCTGCTCCTGGAAATAGGAGATCGTGGCGGGCGTAGGACGCACCTCGCGCGGCGCCGACGCCGGCTGCGGCGCAGGTTTCTGCGGCGCCAGCACGATCGACAGCGATTGCGGCTCGGCACCTTCCGCACGCAATGCGCGCTCGATGCGCGTGGCGTACTGGTTGGCGACCCAATTGCGCGCGAAGGGACGCGGCGCGCCGATCTTGAGTTCGCCGTCGGCGGCATCCACCAGCACCAGCGGACTGATCCACGTTTCGAAAACGGCGTCGCCCAACTCGCGACGAAGGCGTTCCCGCGCTCCTGCCCAGATGACGGTCCAATCGAGTGGTCCCGATTTGGCTATCGTTTGTGTCATGTCCCTTGCCTTTTTCTTGTTGTTGTGACCGGCGAACGTGCCGGCCGCCCCTGTCTCGTCGTTCGTGAATTTCATTTTGCCCCATGCCGGTCGTGGGCCGGCCCATTCCTCCTTCAACTTTGTCGCCAGGGTAATCCTTGCGCTTTCCAGCCATTGCGTTGACCGCGATGTCGTCGTTCGTCGAGGTCGCCCTCGAAACCGCCTGCGATGTTGTAGGACTTGCCGAAGCCGGCGCGCGTCATGGCGATCGCGGCCGCACGCGAGCGCGCGCCGGAGCGGCAAAGAAAGAGGAGTGGCGTGTCCTCGGCGGCGCCCGCCTTGCGGACGGCTTTTGCGACCATGTCGACGAATTGCGGATTCACCGACATCTCGGGGAAAGACTGCCACTCGACCAGAAAGGCGTCGCGGCCTACGGACGAAAGGTCGGGAACGCCGACGAAGGACCATTCGGCCGTGGTACGAACGTCGATCAGCTGGGCCTTGGGCTCTTTTTCGAGCAGGGACCAAGCCTCCGCCGCCGAAAGATCGCCTGCATATTCGCTGGTAACCATATTCTTGACCCCGCACTCAGCCCCGTGCGCCGCGCAAACGGCACGGCATTCCGGCCCGAACACTTGGCCGGTTGAAGTATAGATTTACGATTTACTAGATACTGGATTTGTCAGCAGGCCGCCGAGAGAACGGAACTAATCCGAATACTCGTTTGTTATTTATTTTGTTCTTGATCATTTCTCTCGCGGCCCCGCCACCAGGCTCAGGACGATAGCCAAGAGGGGTGGGCTCCGCAAGCAGAAAACGCGATGATTAATGCAATTTTTACCATTCCATGAATGCCGCTAACCCCAAGAAACGTATACGGAAAATCGGAAGCCCCATGGAATCAGGGAGTTACCCTGCTTGCATCTGTCACGATGCTACAGATCGGTGACGAATTCTTGAAACTCCGTCTACTGACAAATAAAAACGGGTCCAGAACACCCGTCCGGACCCATGTTATTTTGAGATTTACTGTAGGACGGACGGGGGCTTAGCAATCAGCCCAGTTTAGCGATCCGTTTGGTGAGCCTGGAGACCTTCCGGCTGCCGGCGTTTTTGTGGACCACGCCCTTGGAGACGCCCCGCATGATCTCGGGCTCGGCGGCCTTCATGGCCTCCTGCGCGCCCTTTTTATCGCCCTTCGCGAGCGCTTCTTCGACCTTGCGGGTGAAGTTGCGGATCCGGCTTTTGCGGGAATGATTGATCGCGGTCCGCTTGGCGGTCCGGCGAACGCGCTTTTTGGCCGAGGCGATGTTGGGCATGGTCGTCCTAGTTCAAAGTCGGGCGGGGGTTCTACCTAGCGGGCGACGCCCCGTCAATTGGCGTTTTTCACCGGTCTTTGAAGGCCGGTTTGCGCTTCTCGCTGAAGGCCGCCATGCCCTCTTTCTGGTCCTCCGTGGCGAACATGGCGTGGAAGAGGCGGCGCTCGAAACGGATGCCCTCCGCCAGCGTCGTCTCATAGGCCCGGTTCACCGTCTCCTTCGTCATCATGACGATCGGCATGGACTGCTCTGCGACCTTCTGCGCGGCCTTGAGCGCCTCTGCCATCAGCTCGGCGGCAGGCACCACGCGGCTGACGAGGCCCGAGCGCTCGGCTTCGGCCGCGTCCATGTTCCGGCCCGTGAGGCACATCTCCATCGCCTTCGACTTGCCGACAAAGCGCGTGAGCCTTTGCGTGCCGCCGATGCCCGGCATGACGCCCAGGGTGATCTCGGGCTGTCCGAATTTCGCCGTCTCGGCGGCGATGATGAAATCGCAAAGCATGGCGAGCTCACAGCCGCCGCCCAGCGCATAGCCTGCAACCGCCGCGATGATGGGTTTGCGGACGGCCGCGATGCGGTCGGCCGCGCCGGCGAAGAAATTCGACTTGAACATGTCCATATAGGATCGCGGCGCCATCTCCTTGATGTCGGCGCCGGCGGCGAAGGCTCGGTCGGATCCCGTCAGCACGATGGCGCGCACGCCGTCGTCCGCGTCGAAGGCTTCGAGTGCCGTGACGAGCTCGCCCAGCAATTCCGAGTTGAGGGCATTGAGCGCCTTGGGACGATTGAGCGTGACGACGGCGACTGCGCCTTCACGGCTCACAAGAATGTTCTGGTAATCCATGATCGTTCTCCGTCTTCTTCGCCTGCAATCCGTGGCGCGGCGCGGCGGCAAAGGCAAGAGAGCGGATCAGGTCGGACCGGCGAGGGCGGCGGGAACGAGGGCCGCGAGCAGGATGAGACCCGGCACGGAATAGATGTACTGCCGGTTATTCAACAGCACGACCATGGCGACGAACGTCACGGAGGCCGCGAGCATCACGCCCCAGATGCGCGTAATCGGCAATGCCAGAAAGAACGCTGCCAGAAGTTGCACGAAGCCGGCCGCGCGATAAAAGCCCGGCGCGAAATCCCAGCGCAGGTAAGCGCGCCTGATCCGTTGCAATCCTGTAACGTGAAGCAGCCCGCTGAGGCCGAAGATGCTGGCGATCGTCCAGGCGAAACGCGTGGCAATAAGAACATTGATCATGACGTCCTCGCGCGAACGGCCGTTTTTTCAACGGCCCGGTTCGGAAAACCCGACGCGAGTGGATTTGTGTATCGATTGCTATAATTCAAGCCGCATGCGCGCAGTGCGATGCCGCCATGCGATCAACGGCGCGCTCAATGCGCGTTTTCGTGTGCGGACTTCTTCGCTGCAGCCTTCTCGTGCACGGGCCAGGCCGCAAGGGCTATTTCCGCCACCGCGCGAAGCTCTGCAGCCGTTGCACCGGCGGCAGCCTGCACGCACAGGCCGTTCGCCATCGCGGAGAGATAGCGCGCGAGCGTTGCGGGATCGGCGCTCCTGGGAAGCTTTCCGTCTTTGCGGTCGCGCTCGAATCGCTCGCGCAGCGCGCGTTCCTTTTCCGCACGATGCTGCGCCAGCGCTTCGGGAATGTCATCGTCCGAACATGACAGGCCGCTTTGCACGAGAAGACAGCCCGGCGGATTGCGTCCGCTTGTATCCACTGCAAACTCCGCCACGCCTTCAAGGAACAGTCGTGCAACCGATTTCGGATCGGGCGCCGACAGCACGCGCTCCATCAATCCCTTGCGGCGATCGTCGTAGCGCTCGAGCACGGCGCGGAACAAACCTTCCTTGTTGCCGAAGGCGGCATAGAGGCTGGGGGGGTTGATACCCATCGCCTCCGTAAGGTCTGCGAGCGATGCGCCTTCATAGCCTTTGCGCCAGAACACGGTCATGGCGCGATCCAAAACCGTCTCGGTGCAGAAGTTCCTGGGCCGACCCGTCCTCATAGCGGGTATGTCCTTTTTATTATTGTACCGGATGTTACATAAGAGCCTTGACGGCCTCAATCCAGCCCCTACATCTGTAGCCATCGTTACAGATATCCGGGACTACCGATGTCGCACATCGCCGAGCTCGTCAAAACCGAAGCCTTCAAGACCCAGAAGCCCGCTTCGAACGCGGTCAAGCTCCTGAGGAACAAAGCCTTCCTGGGCGCTGCCGCCTTCGTCTTCGCGGCCGGTCTGGGCTTGGTCTTCCGCCATGCCGGCGCCGACACCGCGCCTCCGTCCGTTGCGCCTGTCCCCGTTACCATCACAGCCGTCGAGGCCAGGCCAGTCCGACTCTGGTCCGAGTTCTCCGGCCGGATGGTGGCGGTGGATTCTGCCGATGTCCGCCCGCAGGTGGACGGCCGCATCACGGAGATCCGTTTCAAGGATGGACAGATCGTTCACCAGGGCGACGTCCTATTCGTGATCGACCCGCGCACCTATGAAGCCGCGGCGGCGAAGGCGCAGGCCGCACTTGTCACCGCCGAAACCAATGCGCACCTGGCCAAGACCGAGCTTGCGCGCGCGACCGCGCTCATCAACGCCAACGCCATCTCGAAGGACTATTACGACCAGAAGGACAACGCCAACGGCACGGCGCTGGCCGCAGTCAAATCGGCGCAGGCTGCGCTCACACAGGCCAATCTCAATGTCGACTTTGCCTATGTGAAGGCGCCCATCACCGGGCGCGTTGGCCGTGCCGAGATTCAGATCGGCAACCTCGTGCAGACGGAGACAGGAACGTCGCCGCTCTTGACGACCATCGTCTCGAATGACGGCATCTATGCCGATTTCGACGTCGACGAGCAGACCTATCTCGAGAACGTCCGGGCGCATGCGAAGACGACCGCTCAGGAGAGCAAGATTCCGGTCGAATTGACCGTCCAGGGAGACAACGGCCACATCTACAAAGGCACGATCGAAAGCTTCGACAACAAGATCAGCACCAGCACCGGCACGATCAGAGCTCGCGCCCGCTTCACGAACGAGGACGGAAGCCTGATCCCCGGCATGTTCGTGTCGGTGAAGCTTGCCTCCGCCGCAGACAATAAGGTGATCCTCGTTCCCGAAGATGCGATCAGCAACGACCAGAGCAAGCGCTTCGTCTTCGTCGTCGGCTCCGATCACAAGGCTTCGTTCCGCGAAGTGGCGCTAGGCGAGGAGGTGGGCAGCGACGTCGTCGTGACGTCCGGTCTCAGATCCGGTGAGCGCATCATCGTCGACGGCCTGCAGAAGGTGCAGCCGGGCACGATCGTGGCCGAGCGTTTCGCCGGCGCGTCTCAGCGCAGGTTCGCCGCGCGCTGAACCCAGCCATAAACTGAAAGGGCCTTCGGGCTAACGCCATGAGTCTGTCCAAGTTCTTCATCGACCGCCCGATCTTCGCGGGCGTGATCTCCATCGTCATCTTCCTCGCGGGATTGATCGCGATGACGCGGCTGCCGATCTCGGAATATCCCGAGGTCGTGCCGCCGTCGGTCGTGGTGCGCGCGCAATTTCCCGGCGCCAATCCGAACGTGATCGCCGAGACGGTGGCGACGCCGCTCGAAGAGCAGATCAACGGCACGGAGAACATGCTCTACATGTTCTCGCAGGCCGCCTCCGACGGCACGCTGACGCTCACCGCCACCTTCAAGATCGGCACCGATCCCGATCTCGCCCAGCAGCTCGTGCAGAACCGCGTCAACCAGGCGCTGCCGCGCCTGCCGCAGGTGACGCAGAGCCTGGGCGTCACAACGACAAAGAGTTCGCCGGACCTGACCATGGTCGTGCATCTGAACTCGCCCGACGGCCGCTATGACATGCTCTATCTGCGCAACTATGCGGTGCTCAATGTCAAGGACCGCCTTGCCAAAATCCAGGGCGTGGGCGACGTGCAATTGTTCGGCTCCGGCGATTACGCCATGCGCATCTGGCTCAATCCGGAAAAGATCGCCGAGCGCAACATGACGGCGGACGATGTGGTCGCCGCCGTGCGCCGGCAGAACGTGCAGGTCGCCGCCGGCATCATCAACGGACCGCCCTACGGCCGGACGGGCCAACTGCAACTGCCCATCAATGTGGAAGGCCGGCTCAGCGATCCCGAACAGTTCGCCAATATCGTCGTCAAACGTGAGAACGGCGTCGTCACGCGGCTGGGCGACGTGGCGCGGGTGGAGATCGACGCCTCGCAATACGGCCTGCGCTCGCTGCTCGACAACAAGCAGGCCGTCGCCGTTCCGATCTTCCAGGCGCCCGGCTCGAACGCCATCCAGATTTCGGATTCCGTCCGCGCCACGATGGAAGAACTCAAGAAGAATTTCCCGCAGGGGCTCGACTACAGCATCGTCTATGACCCGACCGTCTTCGTGCGCGACTCCATCCGCGCCGTCGTGCACACGCTCTTCGAGGCCGTGGCGCTGGTCGTGCTGGTCGTGATCCTGTTCCTGCAGACTTGGCGCGCCTCCATCATCCCGCTGCTCGCCGTGCCCACCTCCATCGTCGGTACCTTCGCGTTCATGTATGTCTTTGGTTTCTCGATCAACGCGCTGTCGCTGTTCGGGCTCGTGCTCGCCATCGGTATCGTGGTCGACGACGCTATCGTCGTGGTGGAAAACGTCGAGCGCAACATCGAGGCGGGGCTCGCGCCGCGGGAAGCGACGCTCAAGGCGATGTCGGAAGTGACGGGGCCGATCATCGCTATCGCGCTGGTTCTCTGCGCCGTCTTCGTGCCGATCGCCTTCATCAGCGGGCTGACGGGAGAGTTCTATCGCCAGTTCGCGCTCACCATCGCGTTCTCCACGATCATCTCGGCGTTCAACTCGCTGACGCTGTCGCCGGCTTTGTCCGCGACGCTCCTGAAGGCGCAGGGCGCGCCGAAGGACAGGCTGGCGCGAGTGATGGACAAGGTGCTGGGTCCGTTCTTCTCGCGCTTCAACGCCGTCTTCCATCGCGGCTCGGAGAATTATGGCCGCGGCGTGGGCGGCATCCTCACGCGCAAATCGGCCGCCATGGTCGTCTATGCGGGGCTCCTGGCGCTGACCTATGTCGGCTTCCAACTCGTACCGCCGGGCTTTGTGCCGACGCAGGACAAGGCCTATCTCGTCAGCTTCGCACAATTGCCGGAAGGCGCGACGCTGGATCGGACGGAGAAGGTCATCCGTCAGATGTCGGCCATCGCGCTGAAAGAGCCCGGCGTGCAGAGCGCCGTCGCGTTTCCGGGCCTCTCGATCAACGGCTTCATCAACAGTCCGTCCGCCGGCATCGTGTTCGTGACGCTGAAGCCGTTCTTGGAACGCGCATCCTCCGATCTCTCCGGCATGGCGATCGCGCAGAAGCTGCAGCAGAAATACAACGGTATCGGCGACGCCATGATCGCGATATTCCCGCCGCCGCCCGTGCAGGGGCTGGGCACCATCGGCGGATTCAAACTGCAGGTGGAAGACCGCACCGATCAGGGCGACGCGGCGCTCGATCACGCCATGCAGACGATCCAGGACAAGGCGAGGCAGACGCCTGCGCTGCAGGGCGTGTTCTCCAGCTTCAACATCGGCGTGCCGGAGCTTTACGCCAATCTCGACCGCACGCGCGCCGAGCAATTAGGCGTCGACGTCCAGCACGTCTTCGATGCGATGCAGATCTATCTGGGCTCGATCTACGTCGACGATTTCAACCGCTTCGGCCGCACCTACGAAGTGATCGCGCAAGCCGATACGCCGTTCCGTTCCTCGCCGGACGATATCCTCCGCCTCAAGACGCGCAACGCGGACGGGCAGATGGTGCCGCTCGGCGCCATCATACGGGTGAGCCAAACGACGGGACCGGACAGCGCCATGCGCTACAACGGCTTCCGTTCGGCCGACCTCAACGGCGCGCCCGCGCCCGGCTATTCGACGGGGCAGGCGCAGGCGGCGATCACAAAACTCTTGAACAATAATTTACCCAAAAGGATGAACTTCGAATGGACGGATCTGACCTATCAGCAGATCCTGGCGGGCAACACGGCGCTGCTCGTCTTTCCGCTCTGCGTGCTGCTCGTCTTCCTGGTGCTGGCCGCGCAATATGAAAGCGTGTTCTTGCCGCTCGCGATCATCCTCATTGTGCCGATGTGTCTGTTCTCGGCCATCACCGGCGTGTGGCTGACGGGCGGCGACAACAACATCTTCACGCAGATCGGTCTCTTCGTGCTCATCGGGCTCGCCTGCAAGAACGCGATCCTGATCGTCGAATTCGCGCGCGAGCTCGAAATCCAGGGCCGGGGCACGGTCGATGCGGCGATGGAGGCGGCGCGGCTCAGGCTTCGTCCCATCCTGATGACGTCGTTCGCCTTCATCATGGGCGTGGTGCCGCTGGTGCTCTCGTCCGGCGCGGGCGCCGAAATGCGTCATGCCATGGGCATCACCGTGTTCTTCGGCATGCTGGGTGTGACGTTCTTCGGATTGTTCCTGACGCCGGTGTTCTATGTGCTGCTGCGGATGCTCGAGAAACGCATCACGCACCAGGAAGCCGTGCACCATCATATCTAGCTAAGCGGCGCGCGCGAAGTCCATCACCCAGTTCGTTTCCCAGGTCTTGCCGCCGTCTTCGGAGAAGGCCTGCTCCCAGCGGCAGGACACCCGGCGCGATGCGCGACCAAAGGAATCGGACCTTGATCGCTCTCCCTTCGAACATATCGTCGGCATGGAACGTGCCCACGCCGTCTTCGAACGCGCCTACCATCGGCACGTCGAGCTTGTCCGGATAGCGGCCGTCCAGCCACCAGATGGACCATTTTCGTGCTTTGGGATCGAAGGCGCGCAGCGTTGCCGCGCGATAAGCGCCGCTCGGCGCATCCAGCGCATTGTCGTCAATATTGCCGAGGCCGCCCAGCAGCGGCTGCGTCACACACGAACCTGCAAAGACTTCCCACTCCGTCGAGCCGGCGAGACGCGTCTTGCCGGCGGTGGCTGACGCGCCAGGGGCCGAAGAAGAAATCGAAATCGCGCGTGGAATCGGACGTCATGGGCTTTGTCCTCGAAGCTTGCGGATGCGCTTGTAAGCCCATAAACATGACATCCAGTGTCGTGTATCAGTGGTAGCCTCGAAAAATGTTGGCGAGCCGTCTTCTTTCTATCCTCATGCTCCTGCAGACGCGTGGGCGGATGAGCGCGGCCGCGCTGGCGGCGGAGTTCGAAGTATCGGTGCGCACCATCCATCGCGACATCGATCAGCTGAGTGCTGCGGGCATCCCCGTCTATGCCGATCGCGGACGCAGCGGCGGCTTTCAGTTGATGGACGGCTATCGCACCAAGCTCACGGGCCTCACGCAGCCGGAAGCCGAAGCGTTGTTTCTCACCGGATTGCCGGGGCCGGCGGCGGAGCTGGGTCTTGCCGACATTCTCGCGGCTGCGCGCCTGAAGCTGACAGCTGCATTGCCCGCGCACATCCAGCCGGGGGCGGAGCGCATCGCACAACGTTTCCATCTCGATCCCGCAGCGTGGTTTCGCGCCTCCGATCCGCAGCCTGCGCTGCCGACCGTTGCCCGCGCCGTCTGGAGCGAACGCACACTGAGTCTGCGATATCGCACGGAAGGCGAACTGCGTCCGCGCAAGCTCGGACCGCTCGGTCTCGTGCTCAAGGGCGGCGCCTGGTATCTGGTGGCGCAGGTGGCCAAGTCCATCCGTACCTACCGCGTGGCGAACATCCACGACCCCGAAATCCTCGACGAGACGTTCGCGCGGCCGAAGAACTTCGATCTCGCGGCGCATTGGGAGAAATCCGCGCGCGACTACGAGCGGGGCGTCTACAAGGGTGAAGCGCAGGTGCGGCTGTCACCCAAAGGCATGGAGTGGCTGGAGCTGCTGGGACCTTATGTGCGCGACGCCGCGCGCGAGACGGCGAAGCCCGAGCGCGACGGCTGGGTGCGCTGCACGTTGCCCATCGAATCCCTCACGCATGGCGTGCACGAGCTGATCCGTTTGCGCGAGGAGGTCGAAGTCCTGGGACCGCGCGAACTGCGCAGGGCGATGGTGGATACGCTCGCGTCCCTGACGCGCCATCATCGCGGACGGTGATCACCAGCGCAGCGACATGCAGGAAAGCCCCGCATCGAGCTTGCCGATCTCGGTGACGGGCAGCGCTTTGACGGCGTAGCCTTCCTCCGTCAGCAGATCGATGGTGCGGGGAAAGCGTGCCCCCACCAGCACCGTATCTTTGACGCGAAGCGCATTGGCGGCGGCCTCTTCGCCTGCCGGCGTGACGACGGTCCTGAAGCCGTCGAAGATACTGCTCCCGGCCATCGTCTTCGTCGCCAGCACGGTCTCCTCGTCCAGCAGCGATGCGGCCGTCTTGAAATGCAGGATCGATTTCGGCGTCTCGGCGGTCTTCGCCTTGCGGCCGAGACGAGCCAGCTTTTTGACGAGTGCCTCCGCGCCGACCCGGTTGGTCCGCGCAGACATGCCGATGAAGATCACGTCAGGCGTGACCATCACGTCGCCACCGTCGGCATATTCGTCGCCGTCAAGCTCCAGCACTTGTTCGAAATGACGCGTCAGCGCGCCACGCATCTCCTCGCGCTCGCCAAGGCGTGTCGGCGCGCCGGGACGCAACAGGATCGCGCCCTCGCGGAACACGAGCGCCGGGTCCTCGACGAAAATCGAATCCGGAAAAGCTTCCAGCGGCGGAAGAACGTCCACCGTCAACCCCGCTTCGCGCAGCACCGCGACATAGGTCGCATGCTCGCGGCGGACGCCTGCGAAATCCGGTGCCACGGAACGGTCTTCGCGCAGACCGTCAATCACGTTCTGCCCCGGCTCGCGCACGATGGCGTTCGTGAAATCGAAGACGCGCATGTCAGACGAGCCTCTTGCCGTAAATGGCAAGGCCGTCGCCGTCGGCATGCCAGTCCGAAATCTCGCCCAGCAGCATGTAGCCCTGCGCGAGATAGAACTTGTTGGCCGCCACATAGTCCGGCCGGACGGAGGTCTCCGCGATCAGCATGACGGCGCCCATCTCGCGCGCCTCTTCTTCGCAGGCCTTCAACAGGCGGGCCGCAAGTTTGGTGCGCTGCACGGACTTGCGCACCGCGATCCAGTAAAGCTCGTAACGGCGATCTGTCGCGGGGATGGGGCCGAAGCAGGCATAACCTTCGAGCTGGCCGTCGTTTCCGTCCTGGAAAAGAAAGTGGTAGCCGCTGGCCTCGCTGCCCCGCGCGAGGTTTTCCTCGACCAGCTCCCGCGCAATCCGAATCTCCCCCTCATTGAACACGCCGCTGGCACGCGCCAGCGCTTCGACCATCTTGGCATCTTCGGGCTTCACGGCGGCGCGGAAGTGTTCCTTCTGGGTGATTGACGGCATGGACGACTCTGGTCTTCTTTCGGGGAGGTCCGATTGGTAGAGCTATGGCAAGCGGTTGGAAAGAACTCTATCAGGACTGGTCCTGGGTGCGCGGAGAGGGGCGTTTTCCGATCCCCGCCTATTCTGAATACATGCCGCCGCCCCGGATCGGGCAGAAGCCCTACGGCAACTGGGATATCGAGACGCCGTTTTCCGGCAGCGACCCGTTCGGCTGGAGCATCGGGACAGACGAGCAGGAGCGCGAGCTCGCGCCGGGACTTCAGAACATCGCGCGGCAGGTGGTCGATTGCGTCGCGGCGCTTGCGACGGGCAAAAGCGCGCGCATCGGCCGGATGCATTTCACGGACAATCCCTATTGGCCGGACAATCTTGCGGGCGCGAACCTCGCGCATGAGCGCTATCTGTTTCTCGCGCCGCTGGCGTTGTCGAAATCGCAGGACGACAAGGGGCGCGTGCGCTGGACGTTGTTCGGCGCAAGCCACCTCGGCCCGGCAAGAGGATTCTGGAAAAGCTTTTTCACGGCGCCGTCCGCCGAAAAGCCGGCAAAGCAATCGGAAGAAGCGATCCGGCTTGTGCTGTCGGCAGCCTATGACGAACAAGGCGTCGATCTCCACGCTGCGCGACTCCGGATTTTGCCGACGGGTCCGCTGCCGGAATTTCCCGATCTCGCAGACGGCGATCTGCCAGCCTGGACGCATCCCTTTGTGATCGACGACGCGGACGACATTGAGGGCGTGCAGTATCTTCTGACCTTCCGCCCGTTCAGCCTTCTGCCGGAGCACATCCAGCGCGCCTACCTCGAAGAAAGATTGCATCTGCTGCCTTATCCCGGCTCGCTTGTCTTCTGGGGTTCGCCGCAATACCGCATGCTCAACCTTCCGTTCGCGCGGCAGATATTGTTGTCGCAGGTCGTCGCGCGCCATGCGAGCCCGCGCGGCATACGCATTCCGCAATCGGGCTGGCTGCATCACCACGGAGAGCACGATCTGCGTCTGGGCGAAGCGAAATCGACGTACCGCCGCACGCATCGCTGGCAGCGCATGCATCGCGAGGACGACTCCACCACATTCGCCTGCGAGGACCAGATCCACAAAGTCCTCTTCAGCACGCAGCCCGACGATATCGGGCTTTACGGCAAGCCGCTGGCGCGCAATGCGCAGGTCTGGTCGGCGCATTTCCATCCCGTCCTGCACGGACCGGCCGCCGACGCCGCCGTTCTGGAGCGTGCGATGACGGATGTGGCACACGGCCATTCGCTCGGCTACCGCTTCTTCTATCCGCCGATGCAGGCGGGACGGTTCGCGATTTTCTGGCACCGCCCGCTCATCGCCTTCCGGCACGGCGGCAAGACGCGCACGCTGGATTCGACGTTGACGGGATATCTCACGGCGGAGGATGCGTCCGGCGCGTCTCCGCCCGAGATCGAATTGTGGCCCAGGCTCTCGACCGAACCGCGCAACACCAAGCCGCTGACGGACTCCGAACGCACGCGCCGCGCCGCCGCCGCTTTCGCCGAGCAGCTGGGCGTGCCGGCCGATCAGACTTTCGATTTCAAGGATGCGCTGACCTTCCATCACACCGCCACGCGGCCGTTCGAAGTGCGCTACTGGAAGACGATCACCAAGCTCGCCGAGGGGCGCTACCTCAACAAGAACAGTGCGGATTGCTCGACGGATCCCGCGACGCAGGCGCGGCTTCCCTGGCCCAAACGCGATCTCGACCAGTTGGGCGATTTTCTGCTCGACTATTATCGCAAGCTCGCGCGCGAGACGCGCACGCCCGCGCTTGTCGGCGACACGCCGTTCCGCTGGAAGACGGATTTCGAATATCCCTGGATGGAAGGCTGGCTGCGCAACCAGGACGGCCGCGCGCAGGAACGCAATATCGTCTGCATCATTCCCGGCCGCAACCGCAAAGAGGCGATCGTGATGGGCGACCATTACGATACGGCCTACATGGAAGACACCTACGGCTATCGCTCCGGCAAGAATGACGGCGCGCGCATGGCGGCCTCGGGCGCGGATGACAATCACTCTGCCACCTCGGCGCTGATGCTGGGCGCGGAAGTGTTCATGGAGCTGAGCCGCGCCGGCAAGCTCGCGCGCGACGTCTGGATCGTGCATCTGACAGGCGAGGAGTTTCCGTCGGACTGCCTCGGCGCGCGCCATCTGGCCGAAAGTCTCGTCGAAGGCGTCTTCCGTCTCGAAACCGACGAGGACACGATCGATCTCTCCGACGTCACGATCAAGGGCGCCTATGTGCTCGACATGATCGCCCACAACAACGACCGCCGCCGGGATGTCTTCCAGATCGCGCCGGGCGGCGACCGGCAATCGCTATGGCTCGCCTATCAGGCGCACGCCGCCGCGCGCATGTGGGCTGCGGGCGCGGGGGTCTGGAACGGCAACGGCAAGCGGCGGGATTTGGGCCGCGGCCGCAGGAGCCCGCACGGCGCGGCCATCCCGCTGATGGCGCAGCATCTGGCGCCCGCGGGCGAAGTGCGCTTCCACGACGACCCGCGCTCGACGCTCTTCAATACCGACGGACAGATCTTCGCCGACGCCGGCATCCCGACCGTGCTTTTCATGGAGAATTACGACATCAACCGCGAAGGCTATCACGATACGCTCGACACGATGGCCAATATCGATCTCGATTACGGTTCCGCGGTGGCGGCGATCACGATCGAGGCGGTGGCGAGGGCGGCGAGTGAGGCGCTGCCGTAATCATTCCTCCCCCGCACGAAGTGCGGGGAGGAAAATTACATCTGACACTTCGGGCAATAAAACGTCGAGCGTCCCGCCTGGACGATGCGTTTGATCGTGCCGTTGCAGTCTCTATTGGGACAGCGGGCACCTTCGCGGTCGTAGACGGCGAAGTGATGCTGGAATTCCCCGAGACCGCCGTCGGCATGGGCATAGTCGCGCAAGGATGAGCCGCCGGCCTTGATTGCTTCCTTCAGCACGGTCCTGATCGCATCGACGAGCGGCTTCGAACGTTTGCCCGGAATGGTCGCGGCCTTGCGTTTGGGCGAGATGTGCGCGCGGAAGAGCGCCTCGCAGGCATAGATGTTGCCCACGCCCGCGATCACGCGCTGGTCGAGGAGGGCCGATTTGATCGGCGTCTTCTTGCCCTTGAGCATGCGGTCGAGATAGGCGGCGTCAAATCCGTCCGACAACGGCTCGATGCCGAGGCCTTTGAACAGCGGATCGGATTCGAGCTTGTCGGTGGCGACAAGTGTCATCAGGCCGAAGCGGCGATGATCGGTGAAGACGATGCGCGCGGGTGCGTCCGTCTCCATCACCACGTGATCGTGCTTGCCGTGGCCCGCCTCGGCCGGCGCCGCGTCGTAGACATATTGTCCGAGCTTGCGGCTCTTGCCTTCGGCGTAGACGCTCATGCGCCCCGTCATGCCCAGATGCACGACCAGCGTTTCGCCGCTGTCGAGCGCGGCCAGAAGATATTTTGCGCGGCGCGTGAGGCTTTCGACCTTGTGGCCTTCGAGGCGCGCCGCAAAGCGCTTCGGGAAGGGTTTTCTGAGATCGCCCCGCCGCGTTTCGACTTTCAGGAAGCGGTGACCTTCGAGGACGGGCTGAAGACCCATCTTCACGGTTTCGACTTCGGGCAATTCGGGCATGAATTTTATGGACTATGGGGTTGGAAGGATTCGTCCTGCGCTAGCTTGACCATGGCGAGCGGCCGGCGGGCAAGCTAATCTCGCGCCCATGACGACACCCACTGCCAGTTTCGGCTTCCGCGAGGTGCCCGAGGAGGAGAAGGAAGGCCTCGTGCGCGAGGTCTTTTCCTCGGTCGCGCGCAATTACGACGTGATGAACGACCTCATGTCGGGCGGCGTTCATCGGCTGTGGAAAGACGCCATGGTCGAATGGCTCAGTCCGCAACCGGGGCAGGCTTTCCTCGACGTGGCCGGCGGCACGGGCGACATCGCGTTCCGCATTGCCGATCTGGCGCGCGCCCGCGGCGGCGAGGCCGCCATCACCGTCTGCGATATCAATGCCGAGATGCTGAACGAAGGCGTGCGGCGCGCGAGCGAGATGGGCGAGGGCGCCGTGACCTGGATCTGCGGCGATGCGGAGAAACTCCCCATCCCCGATCAGAGCATGGACGCCTATACGATCGCCTTCGGCATCAGGAACGTCACGCATATCGATCGGGCGCTGGCCGAAGCGCGGCGCGTGCTGAGGCCGGGCGGCCGTTTTCTGTGTCTGGAATTCTCGCGCGTGGAAGCGCCGGGACTCGATGCGCTCTACGAACGCTATTCTTTTTCGATCTTGCCGAAGCTCGGCGAATGGGTCGCGAAGGACGGCGAGGCCTATCGCTATCTGGCCGAAAGCATCCGCCGCTTCCCGGCGCAGAAGCCGTTCGCCGCGATGATCGAGAAGGCGGGACTGTCGCGCGTGAAAGTGCGAAACCTGACCGGCGGCATCGCGGCCATGCATTCGGCCTGGCGGATCTGATGTTTCGATCGCTTTCCGATCTGAGGCGGCTTCTCCGCGCGGCACGCGTGCTCGCCCGCTACGATGCGCTGATCCCCCGCGAGTACGATGCGCAGCTGCCGGCGTCGCTGAAGATCGCGCGTTTCTTCTTCGGCGGACGCAAGGCCGATCGGGAAGGCCCGCCCGGTGTGCGCCTTGCGCATGCGCTCGAAAGCCTGGGGCCCGCTTACATCAAGCTCGGCCAGGTGCTGGCGACGCGGCCGGACGTCATCGGCTCGGAGATCGCGACGGCGCTGGAAAGCCTGCAGGATCGCCTGCCGCCGTTTCCGACGGAGGTTGCACGCGAAGAGATCGCACGCGCCTTCGGCCGTTCTCCGGAAGAGATGTTCGCAGCCCTCGGCGAGCCGATGGCGGCGGCGTCCATCGCACAGGTGCATCCCGCAGAAACCTCCGACGAACCGCCGCGACGCGTGGCGGTGAAAGTCCTCAGGCCCGGCATCGAAGCCGAATTCGCGCGCGATCTTTCGGCTTTTGCGCTGGCCGCGCGCCTGCTCGAACGGTTTTCCGCCGAAGGCCGCAGGCTGCGCGCGGGCGCCGTGGTCGACACGCTGGCGCAATCTGTCGCCATCGAGCTCGATCTGCGCATGGAGGCGGCAGCGGCCTCGGAACTCGCAGAACGGACCGGCGCCGACGGTGATTTCCGCGTACCGGAAGTCGACTGGCAGCGCACCGCCTCGCGCGTGCTGACGACCGAATGGGTGGAAGGCACACCCTTGCGCGATCCGGCAACGCTGGAAGCGGCGGGGCACGATCCCAAACGCGTCGCCGTGCTTCTCATCCGCGCCTTCCTCACCCAGGCGCTGCGCGACGGCTTCTTCCACGCCGATATGCATCCGGGGAACCTGTTCGTCGATGCGGAGGGACGCCTCGTCGCCGTCGATTTCGGCATCATGGGCCGCCTCGACCACGCCATGCGCCGCTTCATGGCGGAAACGCTGGGCGGGTTCCTCGCGCGCGACTATCGCCGCGTCGCCGAAGTGCATTTCGATGCCGGCTTCGTGCCGCGCGCCCACGACCTCGACGTCTTCGCGCAGGCCCTGCGCGCCATCGGCGAGCCGATCTTCGGTCGTGGCGCGCGCGACGTCTCCATGGCGAAGCTGTTGCAACAATTGTTCGACACCACGCGGCGCTTCGACATGCCGTTGCAGCCGCAGCTGGTGCTGCTGCAGAAGACCATGGTGGTGGTGGAAGGGGTGGCGCGCGGGCTCGACCCCGATTTCGACATCTGGGAGGCGTCGCGGCCTGTCGTCGAGCGCTGGATGCTGGAACATATGGGGCCGCAGGCCCAACTGCGCGATGCGGCGGAGGGCGTGAGCGCGCTCGGCCGGCTTGCCCGCGACCTGCCACAACTTCTGCGCAACGCCGAAACCGTGTCGGCCATGCTGGCGGATGGGGGCCTGCGTCTGCACCCCGACACGGCGCTTGAAATTTCCGAAGCGCAACTTGCCCGCACGCGCTACACACGTGTCGCGATCTGGATCGCGGCGGCAGCTCTCGTCGTGCTTGCCGCCGGCGCTTTATGAAAGTTCGCTTAGTTAGGCCGGTGTCTGGCGACGGAATCACTGCACAGTATTCGAGCAGAATGCCGCGCGCCAATCACAAAACGCCAGTCAATTCGAAATTTCGATGACAGCGAATTTCATGCGCATGCACCGGAACGAAGCGATTTACGGCACGTTTGCGGTTTCGTGGGGCCGAGCAAGCCCCGAACCCCCTTACCCATGGACTGGAGGCGTGCATATGAAGAACCGGAAAATGACGGACACGATTGAAGAGGCGGCGTCGACGATGACCGATCACGCGCGCGATACCTTCACGACCGTCAACAATTCGCTGATGAAGGCGCTGGATCAGAACCGCCTCATCACCCAGAACCTTATGAAGGCCGTGCAGGAAGAATCGCTGCGCTTCATGAACACGCGCCTCGAGCACACGAGCCGTGCGGTCGAGAAGAGCCGCGAGTGCCAGGGCATCTCGCAACTCATCATGCTGCAGCACGACTGGCTGATGGACATTGCCCGCGACTACGCGGAACTCAACAAGCGCTTCGGCGAAGTCCTGCACGAGATGACCGAGCAGACCGCCGATCATGCGAGCGATCTGGTGGCGGACGCATCCCGCGTGGCGCAAAAGGCCGAAAGCGCCAACGAACGCGTCGCGGCCGAATAAGCATCAAGAGAAAAAAGTCTTAGCCCACAGAACCTGGTGCGCCGGCAATCCGCTGGCGCACTATTTTCAGATGGCCGGCGTCGCAGCTCGAAGTCCTGTCGCCCACCACATAGACGTCGACATTGACGAGATGGTCCTCGAGGTCGGGCACGGTCGGGATGCGCACGCGCACCGCGCCGTGGGCGATCTGCTGGTCCGTCGCCAGAACCCTGTTGTAGCCGGGCGGCGTGTCGCCGGGTTGCGCCGAGATCGTGAGCACGACGCGCACATCGCTTTGCGGATTGCTCTTCGTCAGCGCCACGCACGCGATTCCGATCTGATCGCCGACATTGACGAACGGAACGACTTCGACATCCGCATCGTCAGGCAGGCCGGACGACGGCGCCGCTGCGATTTTGGAGTCGCCTTGCGCCCAGACAGGATTCGCAAACGCGATCGCCGCCAGACCGCATAGCAACAGCCGTGAATTGCGCATCTTTCGTGCTCCTCCTCGCCTCTCCGGGCAAGACTCTCCGAGCCGCGACTAATTTACCTGTCTTGCGCGTCCTTCCCAATAGGGCGCACGGAGCTCCCGGCGTAGGATTTTGCCTGTAGGGTTACGGGGCAAGGTATCCACAAAATCCACGGTTTTGGGCAGCTTGTAGCCGGCGATGCGATCGCGGGCGTAGGCGATGATGTCGGAAGCTTCCGCCGCAACACCCGGTTTCCGTACGATAATTGCTTTGACAGCCTCGCCCCATTTTTCGTCGGGCACGCCGATCACGGCCACGTCGGCGACGGCGGGATGACCGAAAATCGCGTTCTCCACTTCGGCCGGATAGATGTTCTCGCCGCCCGAAACGATCATGTCTTTCACGCGATCGTGAATGTAGAGGTAACCATCCTGGTCGAAATAGCCCGCGTCGCCGGTGCGGAACCAGCCGCCTTCGAGGGCCTTGGCGGACGCGTCGGGCTTGTTCCAGTAACCTTTCATCACTGTGCGCGCGCGGATCTGTATCTCTCCAACCTCGCGCGGCGCGAGTGTCCGACCTTCCTGATCGACCACGCGAACCTCATGACCCGGCGAAGGCCGGCCACAGGAACGAAGCTTGCCGCGTGCCGGATCGTGATCCTCGGGCAGAAGCGTTGTGCCGCCGCCGCTCGTCTCGGTCAGACCGTAAGCCTGCAGGAAGCTGCAGTTCATGATCTCCTTCGCGGTTACAAGCAGGTCGGCCGCGATGGGCGATGCGCCGTAGGTCATCGTCCTGAGGCTGGAAAAATCCATCTGCCGCACATTCGGCTGTTGCGTGAGAAACAGAATCACAGCCGGCACGAGGAAGGCGTGATTGATGCGCTTCTCCTCGATGAGCCGCAGGATCATCTGCGGATCGATGTCGCCCAGGATGACGCCGCGCGCACCCTGCGCCAGCGAGAAGAGTCCGATGTTCACGCCCGCGACGTGAAAGAACGGCATGGCGATGAGTACGACTTCGTCCGGCTGGTAGGCGCCAACGCCCATCTCCTCGGCCGTGCGGATGATGGCGAGATAGTTCGCGCTCGTGAGCTGCACGCCTTTGGGATGGCCCGTCGTGCCGGAGGTGTAGAGCTGGATCACGTCGTCGTCGGGTCCGACCGGCAGCATCGGATCGACGGCCTTCTGCTCGGCGCGCCACGCTTCGTAGGCAGGCCAGTTCGCGTGTCCGCCGTCCATGGCGATGACGGTCTTGAGCCTCGGACATTCGCCGCGGATTTTTTCGATCGCGCCGTAGAACTCTTTCGCGACGAACAGTACTTCGCAGCCCGCGTCGTTCAGCACATAGGCGATCTCGGGCGGCGCCAAGCGCCAGTTGACACCCACGATCACCGCGCGCGCCTTGAAGGTGCCGAGCAGCACTTCGAAATAGCGGTCGACGTTCTTGCCGAGATAGCCCACGCGCGCTTCGGGCTTCTGGCCGAGCGCGATCAACCCCCGTGCCACCTGGCTTGCGCGCGCGTCGAGTTCGGCGAACGTCGTGAGGCGGTCGTTGAAGTCCAACGCCACGGCGTTCGGACGGTCGGCGGCGTGAATGCGCGAGATGTCGGCGACCGATTGCAGCCGCGTAAAATCCACCATAGGCGTGCTCCCACTTATGTCGTTTGGGAGCACTTTAGCCGCTCACGCCGCCCGGACAACCGCCCTCAGCGCCGGTTGGCGAGGTAGTGAAACCGCCAGCACATGGCGATGGCCGCGACCAGCAGTCCGAACGCGAGACCGAGCCAGATGCCGAAGCCCTTCAGCCCCAGGACGAAGCCGAAGAACAGGCAGGCCGGGAAGCCCGCGATCCAGTAGCTCCCGCCCGCCAGGATCATCGGCATGCGCGCGTCCTTCAGTCCGCGCAGGCTCAGCGCGGCCACGACCTGCAGACCGTCGAAGATCTGGAAGGCCGCCGCCACGCGCAGGAACACCGTCGCCAGCGCGATCGCCGCGGCGTTCTGCGGAACGCTCGCGTCGATGTAGAGCCCGGCAATTGTGTGCGGGAAGATGAAGAGGATGAGCGAGCAGACGCTCATGAACGCAACGGCCAAGATCATGGCCGCATAGCCCGCGCGGCGCACGCCTTCGCGGTCGCCCGCACCGGCCGCGTGGCCCACGCGCACGGTGGCCGCCGTGGCTATGCCGAGCGGCACCATGAAGGTGTTGGACGGCGGATTGAGCGAGATCTGGTGCGCCGCCACCGAAGCCGTGCCGAACGCGCCCATCAGGAGCACGGACGCGTTGAACAGCGTGCCCTCGAACATCATGGTGAGCCCGATCGGCATGCCCAGATGGAACACCTCGCGCAGATGCTTCCAGTGCGGCTGGAAGAAATCGCGGAAGATGTGAAAGCGCTTGAGCGTCGGTGTGCCGTTCACGACGAGCAGCATCGCAAAGAAGCTGAACGTGTAGGAACAGGCGCTCGCCGTGCCGGCGCCCAGGATGCCGAGCCTCGGTGCACCGAAATGGCCGAAGATCAGCGCATAGTCGCCCAACGCGTTCACGAAGATCGTGATGAGCATGACATAGAGCGCCGCGCGCGGCTTCTTGAGCGCCGTCGCGAAATTCCTGAGCGCCTGATAGCCCAGCGAGAAGGGCAGGCCGAAGGCGAGCGCGCTCGTGAACGTGCCCGCGCCCGATGCCAGCACGGGATTTTGTCCCAGCGCCAGCAAGAGCGGCTTCGTCATGAACAGGAACGCCATCTGGAACGGCGACATGATGAGCACGGACCACAGGCCCATGCGCACGGCCGCGCGCACGTCGACCTCCTCGTCGGGTTTGGCGCCCAGGATGTGCGCCACCATCGGCGCGATGGCGCAGACCGGTCCGTAGCCGAACAGCCAGATGAAGAAGAAGACGATGTTGCCTTCGGCGGCGCTCGCGATGGCGCGCACGCCCAGATGGCCGAGCATGACGATGTCCGTCGTCATGATCACCATGAAGGCGACCTGTGTGAGGATCACAGGACCGGAGAGCTTGGCGAGCTCCCGCATTTCTTCCTTCCACGCCTCGAGACCGTGCGCGGTGATGGTCCTTGTCTCGGTGTATTCGAATTCTGCGACGTCTGACATGACCTGGACTTTTTCTTGTGCCCGGGCCCGGCGACGCTCAAGGGATACGAAAAACCCCTCCAAAGCGCCAGCCGGGCTCGGGAGGGGTGAAACCTTCAGAACGTCGAATGAAGCTTATGCGACGTTCTCCTCGCGAGCGGCCACGGCGATCCCGCCATCCGAAACACCGGACGGTCGTGCCGTAAGGGCGTTGCAAAAACTGATCTGCATTCCGGCCTGCTCCGCGAGTTCCCGGCCCAATGCCGGGATGCTGACGGTTTGCTACGCCTCGAAAATCGACAAGTCAACGGCAAAGGGCGCATGGCTCCTTCGTTCACGCGAAGGCCGAGATTTGTTGCCTTATGCCTGTGGCTTGCGCACCACAAGCTTCATGCGCGCGAAGTCGAACGTGATCGCGTAAGGGCGGAAAAACGCATGCGAAACGATGCCGCCGATATGCACGCCGGTGCTTGATTCGAGCGAGGGCGGGAACGGTCCGTAAAGGGCGCTCAAATTTTCGCGCGTCAAAGTCCCGAGCGACAGGCTGCGGATGTCGATGGGCACGGCTGCGCTTTGACCGATCGCATTCGGCAGCGGCGTGTTCTGCGCCGCGGGGAGCGCGATGCCGGCGGCGGCAAATGTCGAAGCGGGCGCCGTGAAGGCCGAACCGGCGAGCCCGGTGTCGACGAAGAACATCTGCTCCGGCCCGGCGTCGAGTGCACCGCGCGCGAGGAGGAAGTGATCGCGCACCAGCACAAACGGAATCTCGGCGACCACGGGCGAAGCGAACGGCGCTGCGTCGCGCGGCTCGAGGATCAACGCGCTCCCGGGATAGTCGATGGTGGAACGGAAGCGCGAGAGGAACGACGTCCCGATGACGCCGGCGACCGGCCTTCCGCCCGCGGCACCCGAGAAGCCCTGCGTGCTGACGAGGATCGCCGGCACGCTCGCGACATCGAGCCGACCGAGCGAGAATTTCAGGATGCGGGCATAGGTGATCGGCGCGGTCCTGCCGCCCGCGAATGTCCCGGTTCCGCCGCTGACGGTTTCGATGCCGGCGCCGTTTGCGAAGTCGGGATCGAGAACGATTTCGGCGGCGCCCGTGTCGATGAGAAAAAGGCCGGGCTTTCCGTTCACGCGCGCTTCCACCAGCGGCAGCGGATCGGTTTCGATGAAAGGCACGCGCGCGCGTTTTGCGGGAGGGGTCACGCTGTAGGGCGGCGTGTCCGGGAAGACCTCGTAGGCCAGCGCGCGATCGGGGCGTCCGGCCTGGCGCAGCCATTTCGCGGCCGCGGGAAAGTCGTTGCGCCGGCTCGCCGTCTCGGCGAGAAGCAGATCGACCTTCAGGTCCTGCGGGGCCTTGTCGAGCGCGAGCTGCAAAAGCCGCGCCGCGTCGTCGAGACGGTTTTCGTACAGCGCGATCGCGCCCAGCTGCCGCAGTGCGGTCTCGTATGCGGGGCTCGAAGGCTCCACGGCTTCATAGAGTTTCTGCGCGTGCTCGAAGCGGCCCGCGAAGAACTCCTGGTCGGCTTCCCGCGTGTCGCCCGTCATGTCGGCGAATGCGGCGCTGCAAACGATAGTGAATGCCAGAGCCGCCCCGAAGAACTTCGCCATCGCTCGGTCCCCCTCGATCGCCCCGCGACTCTAGGAGAGATGCGGGATATCCGTCCACGCGGGGAACGCGACCTGAACGATTTGTCATCGCCCGCCTCGGGGGCCGGGCGGGGCCAGTTGCGTGCGGCCCCCCCGGGGTTAAAGTCCGGCAACCACTATTCCGAGGAAAACGACCATGGACTTCACGATCCCCAAGCATATCGGCGATCTCTTGGCCGATATCGACGCCTTCATCGACCGCGAGATCAGGCCGCTGCAGGACCAGGACGACAACAACCGCTTTTTCGATCATCGCCGCGAATGGGCGCGCACGGACTTCGAGCATGGCGGCCTGCCGCGCAAGGATTGGGAGCAGCTCCTGGGCGAGATGCGCCGCCGCGCCGACAAGGCGGGGTTCCTGCGCCTGGCCCTGCCGGAGGAATTCGGCGGCAAGAATATCGGCAACCTGGCCATGGCCATCATCCGCGAGCACCTCGCGGCGAAGGGGTTGGGCCTGCACAACGACCTGCAGAACGAGAACTCCGTCGTCGGCAATTTTCCGCAGGTGCTGATGTTCCGCGATTTCGGAACCGAGACGCAGAAGAAGACCTATCTGGCCGGCATGCTGGAAGGCAAAACGCGCATCGCTTTCGGCCTCACCGAGCCCAATCACGGCTCCGATGCCACCTGGATGGAGACGCGCGCCGTGAAGGACGGCAATGGCTGGCGCATCAACGGCGAGAAGATGTGGAACACGGGCGTGCATGTGGCGACGCACGACATGGTCTTCTGCCGGACCAGCGGCGAGGACGGGGATGCACGCGGGCTCAGCTGTCTCATCGTGCCGATGAACGCCGAGGGCGTGAAGATCGAAGAGTACATGTGGACCTTCAACATGCCGACCGATCATGCGCGCGTGTCGTTCAAGAACGTCTGGGTGCCGGACGACGCGGTGTTCGGCCCCGTCGACAACGGCCTCGTGCTGGCGCGCCATTTCGTGCACGAGAACCGCATCCGCCAGGCGGCTTCGGGCGTGGGCGCCGCGCAGTACTGCATCAACGAAAGCATCGACTACGCCAACACGCGCAAGCCGTTCGGCAAGCCCTTGTCGCGCAACCAGGCGATCCAGTGGCCGCTCGTCGAGCTGCAGACGGAAGCCGAGATGCTGCGCTGGCTCATCTATCGCACGGCCTGGGAGATGGACCGCATGACCGGCCCGGAAATCCAGCTCTATCTCTCCGACAAGGTTTCCATGTGCAACTATCGCGGCAACCGGCTCGCCTGCGACGCGGCGGATCAGGCGATGCAGACGCATGGCGGCATGGGCTATTCGCGCCACAAGCAGTTCGAGCACATCTACCGCCATCACCGCCGCTACCGCATCACCGAAGGCTCGGAAGAAATTCAAATGCGCAACGTGGCGGGCCACATGTTCGGCTACATCGGGAAGAACCGGCCGCGTCATTGATGTGACGTTTTCTGCAAGGTGCGCGCGCAATCGGGAAAAATTGTGCGCAATGCGCGAAGGATTCGCGGGCGCGGTCGGAAAGTTTTGCCGACCGCGCCGCGGCTGCATTACGAAAGCTTCAGGCAAGGTGGTGCGGTGATTTTTGCAGCGTTTCCGCGGCATCGCGCGCCGATCGCGCCCAATTTGAATCGATCTGTCGCGAAATTTGAGCGTTTCTGTTGACGCGCGGGCAAGCGGCGCGGCGTTACCACAAGCCCCTCATAGGACATGCGCGGCCCGGCGCATCCAATCAGGGATTTTGGCAATGCAGGCGCTTGGCCTTGTATGGGGAAATCTCGATCTGGTCGCCCAGAACGTCGAGGAAATCCGCACGGAGATTCCCGCACCTACGCAATACGGCGCGTGTCTCCTGCTGGATCAGTGGAAGACGCGCGAACTGCGCGGCGGTTTCGTCGTGGGCCGGGACGTGCCTTCGCGCGATCTCGCTTCAATTTTGCGCAATATTGCGCTTTACGAGCCGATCGACGGCTCCGCTGATTTTCGCGTGCGTCTCGCTGGCACGGCCTTCATGCGGCGCTTCGGACGCGACATCACGGGGCTTACGCTTTCGAGAATTTACGGTCGTCGGGATTTCGAGGAAAAGCGCGAGGCGCTGGCCGGCATCATCCGCTCGAAAAAGCCCGCGATCGTCGACGTGAAGATCCTGCGCGACGCGCGCACCGTCATGCGTTTCGAAGGCCTCGGCCTGCGGGTGTTTTCGCCGGACCGCAAGGACACCTGGGTGATGGGCGGCCTTTTCTATTCCGATTGGCTTTGAGGTTGGGATAGAAGAGGCGCGGACGACGCGGCTTGCCGAGGTTTTCATGTCTGCCCTCAACATCGCCCATCGCGGCGGCGCGGGTCTCTGGCCCGAGAATACGCGCGCGGCGTTCGCCCAGGCCGCGGCCTTAGGCTGCGACGGCGCGGAGCTCGACGTGCAGCTGACCAGGGACGGCGAAGTCGTCGTCTTCCACGACAACCGCCTGAAGGCCGATCTCGTCCGTGCGACCGAGGACGAGTGGCTCGACGCACCGGGCCCGCGCATTCTCGACCTCACGCTCGAAGAGCTCGAACGCTACGACGTGGGCCGCCCGCGTCCGGGAAGCGGCTACGACAAGGCCCATCCCGATCTCGCGCCCAAGGACGGCGAACGCGTGCCGCGTCTCGCCGATATCGTCGCCATCGCGCGCGCCGCGAAGAAGCCGTTCCGGCTTTTTGTCGAACTGAAGACGTCGTTCGCCGACCGCAGCCTTTCGGCGCCGCCGGAGAAACTCGCCGAAGCGACGCTCGCGGTCCTGAAGAAGGCGGACTATCTCGACCGCACGGTGCTCGTGGGCTTCGACTGGCCGGGGCTCCTGCATGCGAAAACGATCGAACCGCGCGTCGCCTGCTGGTTCACGACGCTGGCGCAAAGCTGGTTTCGCGACGGCGCGCCGCCGCCGGAGGACGATCCGCCGTCGGAACCCGCGCTCAAGATGCTGCGCTATTGGGCGGAGACGGGCACGTCACCCTGGGCCGGCGGCTTCGACGCGGTGCGCTATGGCGGCTCGATCGTGCAGGCGATCAAGGCGGCCGGCGCCGAGGGCTGGTTCCCGTTCTTTCGCGATGCCGAAGGCGCCATGACGGACGAAGCGCGGAAGCTTGGTCTCAAAGTGGGCGCATGGACCGTGAACAAAGCCATCGACATGCGCGCGCTGATAAAGCTCGATGCGCTCTGCACGGATCGGCCGGATGTGTTGAAGGGACTCCTCGGAGAGGCCTGAGTGCGTGGTCGCCGTGCCGGCGGGACGCCGGCGGTCCCAGCAAGAAGCTCGACTGCCGATGTTTCTTCCGGCACCTCCCTCCGTCGATGTTCTTCCTGGCCTGGCTCGCCTGTTGCCGACAATACGCCGCGGGTTCGTGTTTCTTGCTGGGACCGCCGGCCTCTGGCCGGCATTTTTCAGCCGGCTTTGACCAGCTTGATCGCCCGCTCCGGACACGCCTGCACGCACAACCCGCAGGAATGACAGAGCTCGGCGCGCACCGCGAAGGCCTGGCGGTTGCCGTGCGCGGCCGCCTTGAGGCGCGCGAAGAAGGGCAGGGCGCGGCGTTCGTCTTTCGCGAGCGTGCGGATCTCGAAGACGTCGTAGGGGCACACTTCGACGCAATCTTCCTTGCCTTCGCAGCGCGAGCGGTTGATCTCCGGCTGGACGACGCCCGGCGGCTGTTTGCAGTCGGTGGCGGTGCTCATTGTTGTCCTCCAGGTGTGGCGACGATGCCGTACGAGCCCGTCTTGAGCGTTTCGTCGGCGACGATGCGGAAGCCCGCATCGGCAAGCGCCTTGCGCAACCCGCCCAGTTCGTCGCCGCTCTTCGAGATGGGATTGGGAATCCACGGCACGACGCTGTCCGAGAAGCGGGGCCGCAGCACGATCACGAGCAGCCCCTTGGACGCGAGCAGCGCACGGATGCACGCCAGCGTCGCGACCGGATCGCTCCAGAACTGGAAGGAATGCGTGGCCGCGATCGCGTCGAACGGTCCCGTCATGGTCGCGAGTTCCGCATCGTCGCCTTCGCGGAGCTCGATCTTCGTCTTGCGCGCGAAGCGGCGGAGTTTCCTCTGCGCGGTTCGAAGCATCAGCGGCGAAGGATCGACGCCCACGATGCGTGCGGGGCGGAATTTCTGCGCCACCATCGCCGCCAGCCGGCCCGTGCCGAATCCGATCTCGAGATAGGCTTTCGGCTTGATCGGCTTCAGCTGGGCCATGACCCAGCGGTAATTGGGCGCCGACAGCCGCTCCATGATGAAGCCGAACACGACACCCACGGCCCCATGCGGCCGCATCGGCTGGGGAAAATCCCGCTCCGGCAATGCCTTGCCCTCCTCGACGCGAGGATGATTATTTGATGATATGTTGATGAAGTCAAGCGGGCGGGTAGTGTCTCAGTTTGAATTTTCTCAGGCGTAAGGCGGCTTTTAGATGGTTCCCTGAAATTCGACGGCGGCTTCATCGCCCTTCTCGGTCCGGGCCTCCCCAAGAGCGAGGATTGTGAAAATCAGGTCGTCTCTCACGTCGTCTGGCAAATTCCCCGTGCCTGTCACCCTAACAATGAGCGGAGGTTCTAGCTCGCATATTCCGCCGTAGACCATTGAATCGATCAATGCGTTGATGTTTCGACCGTGCCAGCGAGGCGCTCCAAGCGCAGCCAATAAAGCTTCGTAGAAATCGAGCGGCGTCTTCCACTGGCTGGCATCAAGATCGACGAAGTTCATCGCTACGCCGCTTTCTTCTTATAAGCCCCACGCATCTTCGCCGGGCTCGCTGCATCCATGATCGTGCACAGGTGCTCCATGGAGAGCAATTCGTCCGTGAGGCCCGCAGCCATCGCCGGAGAAACGCGAAGCGTCTTGTACTGGCGGCAAAAACAAGGCGGGCGCCTCGCCCGCATCGTTTGTCGCGCCGGTTCGGGAGAATGCCGGCGGGACGGCGGCGGTCCCAGCAAGAAGCTCGACCGTCGATGTTTCTTCCGGCACTTCCGGCATCGCTCCGCCGGTCCGTGTTTCTTTCTGGGACCGCCGGCATCCTGCCGGCCTCTATTCAACGTCCCGATTTCGCGAGCGCGACGGCGTTGCCGATCGCATCGGCGGGGCGTTGTTCTCCGCGAGGGTTTTAGGCGTCGGTATCTTTCGGGGCGTGGTGCCGCGCGAGCGCTGATACTCCAACTGCCAGCGCCAAGGCGATCACCATGAAAAGGATAGGAAGCATGCCCATTGCGGCCTCCGGACTATCGACCTGAGCGCTTATCGCCCATTTGTGATTTATGCCACGACTCTCGGCGAATTTCGAGGCGGGCCTAACCTTTTGGCCGAAAGTCAGATTTCAAACTGCAACAGTGCCGTGGGGCGAGTGGTGTCTCAGTTTGAATGTCTTCGCGAAAAGATCGACGCCACAGTAATTCCCGCGACTGCGACCCAAACGATCACGCATAAAACCCAGCCAGCGAGAAGAGGGACAAACACTACGCCGACTCCGGGACTGTGGTCGCCGTAATTGGGATACCACGAGGACGGCAGCGCAATCCTCATAACGAGGTAGGACCCGATCGGCAGACTCAGGAGTGTCGCCACACCGGACGCCCACACCTTGGTCATCGGCTTGCGGCGCAGGAACGCCAGCCATCCGGCTATCAGAAAGACGAACGGGATGACCCACGCATTGTTAGCAAAAGACATTATGCCGCGCGCCGTTTATAAGCCCCACGCTTCTTAGCAGGCTTTGTGGCGTCCATCAGTGGGCACAGGCGTCCGTGATCCCCGCAGTCATCGCCGGAGAGACGCGAAGCGTCTTGTGCCGGCGGCAAAAACAGGGCGGGCGCCCCGCCCGCATCGTTTGTCGCGCCGGTTCGGGAGAATGCCGGCGGGACGCCGGCGGTCCCAGCAAGAAGCTCGACCGTCGATGTTTCTTCCGGCACTTCAGGCGTCGCTCCGCCGGTCCGTGTTTCTTTCTGGGACCGCCGGCATCCTGCCGGCCTCTATTCGACTTCCAGATTTCGCCGGCGCGTGGCGAGCGCCACGCAACACGGCACCTGACATCACAGCCGACGAACGGCGCATCCCATAACGTTCAAATTTTACCAGTGCCCAAGTAGTGGCACTGATAAAGCTTGATCACGGCGCAATAACAGCGAAGCCTGAGTCCAAAATGAAAATAACGCCGATAGGTAGCAAACTAAGGCCGACTGCCAACGCTATCCCCGGTCTTCTATGAACGCCTCCTGACAGCAAGAAGCAGATGATTGTTGTGAGAACGACAGTCGGGAAAATGAGGGCTAAGGTTCCAAGTATGGGCTCGGGCTGTCGCACGGTGCAGCAAGCGCCCGTTTCGCCCCCGATGTACGTGACCTTCGAATAGGCATAGGCAATCGGAAGGCTGTACGCCCAAAGGAGACAGTTTAAAATCAATGCGACGTAAGATGCTGCGCGCATAGTGTCCCCGTTGCTGTACGGCTTGCTTCTTCCCATACTGGCACCACGCCGAAGCAGCCCAAAGCCCCCAAGCGCAAGCCCCGTAAACTGGCGAAGCATTCAAGCCAGACGGCCTTGTCCATTGTGTAGAAGAACACGGCGACATGACACACCCGTCGGTGGCAAACCGCCTGGAAGGGCATGTCTCAGTTTCAAAATCACGTGAGACGGCTTCCATAGACGCGCTTTATCGGGATGGCGTCGAGGTCGACACCTTCGAGACACCTCACATTGATGCTCCACGTTCCCGGCGCCGTTCGCGGGCGCCTGAACGGCAAAATTCCACAGGTGGGGCAGAAATAGTCGCGCGCCGTATGTGTGTTGAATGTGTATGTGAGCAGCTCTTCCAGCGGAGTTAGAATCCGGAGCTGGTTCGGCTCGACGCGATGCAGCAGCGCGCCGCGCCGCCGGCAAATTGAGCAATCGCACACCCGCACATGATCGAGCTCCGCATCGACTTCGAATTTGACGCGGCCGCAATGACAGGAGCCCCTATACGTTTGCCTGTTCGTGCCGCCTGCATCTTCCATGCGCCCCGTGCCTCTTCCCGGCGTCTCAATCCTCGCGCGTTGCGCGCCGCGCTCTCAAGGCCATGCCGACGGGAATCCCGATGGCGACCACGACGACAAGAGCCACGCCCCACCAACCATGAGCCCGTGTCAGAAGTCCGATCAGATAGCTCAGGATCAACATCTCGGCCCCCCGCGATGCCCGGACGCTTGCCGACACGCATCGGAAGAGGCGGCGGCCACGAAGTCAATATGATCGGAAACGGGTGTCGAAAAGCGGGCGTCCCGCCCGCATCGTTTGTCGCGCCGGTTCGGGAGAATGCCGACGGGACGCCGGCGGTCCCAGCAAGAAGCTCGACCGTCGATGTTTCTTCCGGCACTTCCGGCATCGCTCCGCCGGTCCGTGTTTCTTTCTGGGACCGCCGGCATCCTGCCGGCATTCCTCAATTCAGCGTCTTCGCTTCCGCCTGCAACTCATGGCGCAACAACACTTCGCCCCCCCGCGCGGCGTCTCCGCTGCCATAAGCCGCCTTGCCGTTCACGAGCACGAGTTCGATTCCCTTCGCCGGCGCGATCGGTGTCGCGAAGTCGGCGGTGTCGATCACCGTCTCCGCGTCGAACACGCAGACGTCCGCGTAATAGCCTTCCTTCAGCGCGCCGCGGGCCGTAAGGCTGAACGTGGCCGCCGGGAGCGACGTCATGCGGCGCACCGCCTCTTCGAGCGGAAACAGCTTCAGCTCGCGCACATAATGCCCGAGCACGCGCGGGAACGTGCCCCAGAGGCGCGGATGCGGGTAGGTGTCGAAGGGCAGGCCGTCCGAGCCGATCATGGCGGAGGAGTGGCTCAGCGCCGCCTGCACATCCTTCTCGTCCATCATGAAATAGATGGCGCCCGCGGGACTGAGACGATCGCAGGCGTCTTCGGGCGAGACGTTCCATTCGCGGGCCACGTCTTTCAGGTCGCGGCCGCTTGCTTCCGGCACCTTGTCGGACCAGGTGATCAGGACCTTCTCGGCGCGCGGCAGCATCTCCTTGCGCAGCACCGTGGAGCCCGCGACGTAAGGATAGACGTCGAAGACGATCTGCTGACGCTTCTTCGCTTCGTCGATCTTCGGCAGCGTCTCGCGCATGCGCCCGAAATTCCGGCGGCCGGAGCATTTGTGATGCGAGATGACGACCGGCGCCCCCGCGCGGCGGCCGATCTCGAAGGTTTCGTCGAGCGAATCCAGCACATGGTCGGCCTCGTCGCGCATGTGCGTGGTGTAGATGCCGCCGTGCCGCGCGAGCGGCCGGGCGATTTCCGCCACTTCGTCCGTGGTCGCGGCTATGGCCGGCGGATAGAAGAGCCCGGTCGACATTCCGATCGCGCCCTCGCCGAGGCTTTCATCGAGGAGATCGCGCATGACGGCGACTTCGCCGTCCGTCGCGGAGCGCTTGAGATCGAGCCCCATGGCCGA
>DATJRP010000073.1:0-25561 GCA_035504555.1 Rhizomicrobium sp.
ATGATGGAGTGGACGGACCGGCATTGCCGGTTTCTCCATCGCCGGCTGACGCGGCATGCGCTGCTCTATACCGAGATGGTGACGGCGGAAGCGGTCATCCGCGGCGATCGCGCGCGGCTTCTGCGGTTCGATCCGGCCGAACATCCGGTTGCGCTGCAATTGGGCGGGTCGGAGCCGCAGCGTCTGGCCGAGGCGGCGCGCATCGGCGCGGATGCGGGCTATGACGAGATCAATCTCAACGTCGGCTGCCCTTCGGATCGCGTGCAGTCGGGACGCTTCGGGGCCTGCCTGATGCGCGAGCCCGCGCTGGTCGCGGATTGCGTCGCAGCGATGCGCGCGGCCGCATCGATTTCCGTCACCGTCAAATGCCGCATCGGTGTCGACGATCAGGATCCGGAAATCGCTTTGCCCGCGCTGGTCGATGCCTGCGTCGCCGCCGGCGTCACGACCTTCGCCGTGCATGCGCGCAAGGCATGGCTCGAAGGATTGTCGCCGAAGGAAAATCGCGACGTCCCGCCGCTCGATTACGAGCTCGTCTATCGCCTGAAGCGCGAGAGGCCTGCGCTGACGATTGTCCTCAATGGCGGTGTTGCGTCGCTCGACGATGTCGAGACACACCTTCGCCACGTCGACGGCGTGATGATCGGCCGCGCCGCCTATCAGACGCCCGCCCTACTCGCCGATGCCGATGCGCGCTTCTTCGATGGCGAAGCGCAGGCGATCGAGGAAGCCGTCGCGGCTTACATCGCCTATGTGACGGAGCAGTTGCGCCAGGGCGTTCCGCTCAACGCGATGACGCGGCACATGCTGGGCCTGTTCAACGGCCGTCCCGGCGCGCGGCTGTTCCGCCGTTATCTGAGCGAACACGCGACGAAACCCGGCGCCGATGTCGAGACGCTCAGGACGGCTCTGTCGTTCCTGTCGCGCGACGTACGCAGGGCCGCCTAAGCCGTCACGTTGCGGAAATAGCTGTGCGACGCGCCCCAGCGCAGGAACAGCTCCGGCCATTGTGAGACGGGTTCCGCAGGCGAGCCAAGCCCGAAGCCGTGTCCGCCTCTTTCGAAGATGTGCATCTCGCTCGGCACCTTCGCCGCGCGCAAACTCGCAAACATCATCAGCGTGTTCTCGATGGGCACATCGGGATCGTCTGCGGCCGCGCACAGAAAGGCAGGCGGCGTCGCCACCGTCACGAAGCGTTCGGCCGAGTAGGCGGCGCGTTGCGCCACCGTCGGCTTCGGCCCGAGAAGTTTTTCGCGTGACGCTTCGTGCGCATACGGAGGGAGCATGGTGATGACGGGATAGATGAGCCCCGCGAAGGAGGGTCTCGGATCGTAGCTGTCCGTCGCGTCCATCGGCGGGTAGCTGTCGACCGTGAATTTCGTGGCGAGCAGGGCCGCCACATGTCCGCCGGCCGAAAATCCGATCACGCCCGAGCGTGTAGGCTCGTGGCCGTAGTCCTGGCAGTGCGCACGGATGATCCGCATGGCGCGCTGGGCGTCCTGCAACGGAACATTGGCGCCGTTCTTCCAGCCTTCGGAGGGCAGGCGATAGGTGAGCACAAAGGCCATGACGCCGTGCGCGGCAAAGACCGCGGCCGGCGCCAGGCCCTCGTCGTCGAACGCCTCGGAGAGATAGCCGCCGCCCGGGATGATCAGGATGGCCGAACCGTCCGGCGCCGTCGGCCGGACTACGGTGAGCGTCGGATGCGCGATGTGAGAGATATCGCGGTCTTGAACGCCCGGTGTGGTGCTGCGCTCGACCGTCTCAAGCGTGAGCGGAGGGGCATCGCCGCCAGGCACCCCATTAGGCCACAAAGGGATCGTCTCGTCCGACGTCGCCTCGGCAGCATTCGCCCGCATTCCCGCGACAGTGGGGGCCAGGCCGCTCATCGCGAGCGCGGCCAAGCCCATCAATGTACGCCGATCCATCCGTCCTCGTCGCTCAATCCCCGGATAACCAATAAACACGGGATTGCGATCCGGCAAACTCAGTCTTCACCGTCATGGCCCGCAAATGCGGGCCACCCAGGCGGTGTCTGCTTCATTCTAACAGGTGAGATTCGAGCGCCGTTTTCGTTGTCGTACATGCTGCGACTGGGTGGTCGCCCGCATTTGCGCCAGACACGGAAAATTTAATACGTCCACGCGATGGCGCGGTCTTCCCAGTTCTGGCGCATGTCGCCGCGATCGGCGAGCCGCATGCGGTTGACGAAATCGACGATGCCCGCGTCGCTCTGGCCCGCACGGTTCTCCGCGTCGAGCACGGGATAGAAATTGTGATAGAAGGTCACGATGTCGTTGCCGAAGACCGTGCGCGCAAACCAGAAATCGCAGAGGCCTTCGTAGACGCATTCGCCGACGGAGTCGTAGAAGCCCGCGAGCGCTTCGTAATTGTCGCGGTTGGAATCGGCGGCGAGAAAGCGGTTGACGAGATCGGTGTAGGCCTGCTCGTCGAGATTGCCGCCATTATAGGGATCGACGGAATCGTTCAGATATTCGTTCCAGCGGTCGGAGAACTCCGCATTCGTGCCCCGGAGCGTGACGCGATATTCTTTTGCCAGCTCGAACACGCGCAGTCTTTTGTCCTTGTGGCGCTCCATTTCGCTGTGCACGACGAGGCCAAGCGCAAACAATACGAACGCGACCAGTGCGATCCACGCGGTGAAGAGCGTCGATGTCCCGTTCTCGCCCATGGTCAGGAACACTGTTTCAGGTTGGGATGTTTGGCGCAGACGTCGCGGCTCACCGGCGCGAATTTTCCGGCGGCCGTCGCCTGGGAAACAGGAGTCGGTGGCGGCGGCGCAGGTTGCGACGCCGTTTTGCCCGTGCCGTGATCTTGCTGTGCCGCGCCGGCTCCGCTGCTAAGCGCCGCCAGAACCCCGACAATCAGGATGCCAACAGCTTGTTTCGGCATCGCACGCCCCACCAATCTGCCGCAAGAGTATTACGGCGGGCGCAAACGCGCAATGACCGCGCGTCAGATGCGCTGGTCGTACGCGCCCACTTCGGGATGCCGGGAGAGACGCGTATCGATCTCCTGGAAAATCGCGCGCATATTGGCTTCCGATGTCGGGCTTTCGACCACGACGACGAGCGACGGTTTGTTCGACGAGGCGCGCACCAGGCCCCAGGTTCCATCTTCCAGCACCACGCGCACACCGTTCACCGTCACGATGCGCGCGATCGATTGTCCGAGAAGCTTTTCGCCGTTCGCTTTGGCGTCTTCGAAGGCTTTCGTCAGCGCATCGACAACCGCGTATTTTTTGTCGTCGGGACAGAAGGGCGCCATGGTGGGCGAACTCCATGTCTTGGGCAGCCCGTCGACGAGCTCCGACATCTTCCCGCCGCCGGCGCGATCGAGCATTTCGAGAATGGCGATCGCCGCGATGACGCCGTCATCGAAGCCGTGCCCGATCGGCGGGTTGAAAAAATAGTGCCCGCTCTTCTCGAAGCCCGCGAGCGCGCCGAGTTCCGCCGTGCGGCGCTTGATGTAGGAGTGGCCCGTTTTCCAGTAATCGACCTGGACGCCGTTTTTCTTCAGCACCGGATCAGTCTCGAAGAGGCCCGTCGATTTCACGTCGACGACGAATTTTGCATTGGGTTTGCGCGAAGAGAGGTCGCGCGCCACCAGCACGCCGATCTTGTCGGCGAAAATTTCGTGACCCTTGTCGTCGACCACGCCGCAGCGATCGCCGTCGCCGTCGAAGCCCAGGCAAATGTCCGCGCCTTTCGCGTGCACCGCATCCGCCATGGCGTGCAGCATCTCCATGTCTTCGGGATTGGGATTGTATTTGGGGAAGGTGTAGTCGAGCTCCGTGTCCATCGGAATGACGTCGGCGCCGATGCGACGCAGCGCTTCCGGCGCCACGATGCCGGCCGTGCCGTTGCCGCAGGCCGCGATGACTTTGATGGGCCGCGACAGGCGATGGCCCTTGGTCACGCTTTCCAGATAGCGCTCGGGGAATCCTGCTACATGCGTGAGGCTTCCGCCGGGAAAGGGCTTTCCTGCGCCGGAAAGCACGATCGTCTTCAGCCGCGTCATTTCATCGGGGCCGAAGGTCAGCGGACGTTTCGCGCCCATCTTCACGCCGGTCCAGCCGTTCTCGTTGTGGCTTGCCGTCACCATCGCCACGCATGGCACGTCGAGCTCGAATTGCGCGAGATAGCACATGGGCGTCGTGGCTAACCCGATGTCGATCACTTCGCAGCCCGCGCGCATGAGGCCCAACATCAGCGCCTGCTTGATCGAGAGCGAATAGGAGCGGTAGTCGTGGCCGGTGACGACCTTGGGCTGCACGCCGATTTCGCGGATGTAGGTGCCGAGTCCGAGCCCCAGCGCTTCCACGCCGAGGAGATTGATCTCCTTCCCGAACAGCCAGCGCGCATCGTATTCGCGAAAGCCGTTCGCCGTGACCAGCGCCTCGGTCTCATAGGCGTAGGTGTTGGCTTTGAGGTCGCTCTTGGGCGGCTGGGACATTGGGGTTTTCCGGCGTGTGAAGCGCCCGTCTATACCTGCACGGCCCGCCGTGTGTCTCATGAAGCTTCGATACGCTTGCGGTTTTTCGGGGCGGTGCTTATTTCACATCAGGATGCCGTGTGATAGGATTTAAATACGAGAATTTGGTGTGAAATGAGTTCCGACCCCATATCCATCCCTCAGGAACATCTGGCGGCCAGGCGGCTCGCCGAAGCGCTGGGGCTGCCCGCTTTCGATCCGGGCTGGGTGTGGCTTGCAGGCGCCGGCCCCGGCGATCCGGGCCTCCTGACGGTCCTTGGCGCGCATGCGATCGCGGAAGCGGACGTCATCCTCTACGACGCGCTGGTCAACGACGCACTGCTCAAGTTCGCGCGCCCGAAAGCGGAGCTGGTCTATGCCGGCAAGAGGGGCGGCAAGCAGTCCGCGAAGCAGACCGACATTTCCCGGACGCTTGTCTCTTATGCTCGGAAAGGTGCGCGCGTGCTCCGTCTCAAAGGCGGCGATCCGTTCGTCTTCGGCCGCGGGGCTGAGGAAGCCCTGACGCTGGCGCGCGCGGGCGTGCCGTTCCGCATCGTGCCGGGTGTTACGGCCGGCATCGGCGGTCTCGCCTATGCGGGCATTCCCGTCACGCACCGCGACACCAACCACGCGGTCACCTTCGTCACCGGTCATGGCGCCGATGGAAATCTTCCCGCACTCGACTGGAATGCCGTCGCCAAAGGTTCGCCCACGCTCGTCTTCTACATGGCGCTCGCGCATGCCGACGAGATCGCGCGCAAGCTGATCGATGCCGGCCGCAATGCGGACGAACCCGCGGCCATCGTCAGCAACGCCACGAGCGGCGGGCAAATTGTGGGCGTGACGACACTGGCGCGCCTCGGCAAAGAAGCAAAAACCGTCGATGCGCCCGCGATCGTCGTCATTGGCGAGAATGTGCGCCTGCGCGAAGGCCTCGACTGGCTGGGTGCGTTGAACGAAGGCCGCGTGCTGAAGCCAGATCCGCTGGGACGAAGCAAGCTGCGCGACGTCTCGTAGTCTTTCCTTCTCTTCCCCCTTGACTGTCATGGCCCGCAAATGCGGGCCACCTGGTTGATGTCTGCGCACTCGTCGAAAAGAAACACGCGATCTCTTTTCGAGTCTTCAGATATGACCTGGGTGGCCTGCATTTGCGGGCCATGACACTTTTCGGGACACGGAGTGCGACCTAATACGCCGTCGCCTGCACCACGGCTTTCAGCCGTTCCGCGAGCGAGAATTCGTCGTCGGTGAAATCGGCGTCGATCCACCAGTCTTCGACTTCGTTGAGGATCTGTCCGACCAGCGGGCCTTCGGGGACACCGGCCTGCATGACGTCGCGGCCCGTCAGGGGAAAGGCGGGACGCTGCCAGACGTTCGCCAGCTCCAGAAGTGCGCGCCACTGGATAGCGTTCGAAGCTTTCGCATCTTCCGCCCAGCGCAGGAACGTGCGGTCGCGGAAGCGCTCGCGATCCAGGCGATAGAGCAGTTTGCGCACTTCGCGGATGGAGAGATAGGAAACGATCTTCTCTTTCGCCCCGACGAGGTCCTCGATCCGTGCGCGATCCCTGTTGGACAGCTTGAAGCGATCGACGACGGCCGCGGCGGATTTCTCATCCGTGCCCAGCAGCGCCGCAAGCCGCAACACGGGATCGGGCGTAAAGAAATTCGCCGCGTCGATGGCGCAGAGCCGTTCGAGGCGCGTCATGTCGAGCGCGCCCGGCAATATCTCCGCGAGGATGCCCGACGCCGCCATCACGCGCAGCACGGGCAGGGGATTCTCCGCTTCGAGAAGGCGCAGCATTTCCTGCGCGATACGCTCGCCCGAGAGTTTCGCGAGGCCGGATTTCTCTGCGGCGGCGGCCCCCAGCGCGACGGCATCGATCTCGCCCTTTCCGTACCAGGCGTGAAAGCGGAAAAGCCGCAGGATGCGCAGGTAATCCTCGCGAATGCGCGCCGTTGCATCGCCGATGAACCGCACGCGGCCGGCCCGCAAATCCGCAAGGCCGTTGTGATAGTCGAAGACCTCGCCGTCCGCGGATGCGTAAAGCGCATTGATGGTGAAATCGCGGCGCCCGGCGTCGTCGTGCCAATTGGTGGCGAAAGCGATGACCGCGTGACGCCCGTCGGTTTCGACATCGTGGCGCAAGGTCGTCACTTCGTAGGTCTTGCCGTCAGAGACCGCCGTGATCGTGCCGTGATCGATACCGGTGGGCACCGCTCTGATATTGGCCGCATCCAGTCGCCGCGTGACTTGATCCGGTGTCAACGGTGTCGCGATGTCGACGTCCTCAACGTCGAGGCCCAACAGCGTGTTGCGCACGGCGCCACCGACATAGCGCGCGTCGCCGCCGTCGCGCGTCAGCGCGTCCATCACTTTGGCCAGAGGCTTTGCCGCCATCCACGGCGCGCGTGCGGGGTCCAGTCGCGTCATCGCGCGAACCTATCGCGAAAATTGACGAGAATCGCGGCCGTCGCGCCCCAGATGTAATGGCCGTTGTATTCGAAGGCGTAGAACTCGCGCTTGCGGCCCTGCCATTCGCCCGAGTGCCTCTCGCGATTGGCGGGATCGAGCAGGAAGGCGAGCGGCACTTCGAAGATCTCCGCCACTTCGTTCACTTCCGGCACGACGGCGAAGCCTTTCGTGAGCAGGCCCACCACCGGCAGGATCGCGTAGCCGGTTCCCGTCTCGTAAGGATCGAGAAAACCGGCCACGGAAATGAAATCGGACGTCACGCCGATCTCCTCGTGCGTCTCGCGCAGGGCCGTGTCGACAAGCGTGCGATCGTCGTCCTGCACGCGGCCGCCGGGAAAGCTCACCTGTCCCGCATGGCGTGAGAGATGTTCCGTGCGCCGCGTGAAGAGGATCGTGGGTTGGTCGCGCTGCACGATCGGCATGAGCACGGCGGCGGGCGCCAGCGTGCGCGGCTTCTCCGGCCGCAGATCCGGATTGAGATCGAAATCGCCGCGCGACGGCATCAGCGGCAAAGAGGGCGGCTCGCTGAGCAGGCGCGGCTTCAGCGCGGCGACGCCGTCGGCCACGATACGCTGGGCGAAGTCCGCACGAAACCGTGCACTGTCGTCACTCATCCGGGAGAATCCAGGGAAAAGAACACGCCTTCGCTCCACACGCCGAGCACGCCCTCCGGGCCCGGCACGGCGAGATCCGCCAACTGATAGAAAACGCTGCGCGCGATCAAGGCCTCGAGCCCGCGGCGCACATGCACGTAAGGCGAAGGCTCGCCCGACTCGGCGTTGACCACAATACGAATCGGATTGTCCGGTCCCGCGACCGTCTCGTCGCCCACATTGGTGGTGAAGACGAGGCGCTGCTTTGGCCCTTCGCCGTGCACGGACAGGAGCACGGCGACGAACGGCGCGTCGTCGACGCGGATGCGCATCTTCTCGCCCGGCGTGACGAGATGATAGCCGTCGGGGTCCTTGCGCAGGATGGTGGAGAACAGGCGCACGATCTCGCGCCGGCCGAAGGGCGTGCCCTCGTGATACCAGGTTCCGTCGCGGGCGATCCGGATGTCGATGTCGCCGCAATGGGCCGGATTCCAGCGTTCCACGGGCGGCAGGGCGCGGCCGGCTGCCGCATCGCGCTGCAGGCTCGCGAGACCGATGGAAAACCCGTCCGAATTCGCCATGCGCGTATCCGTTAAACCTCGCCCGTGAAACTTCGCCAACAACCCTCACGGCGAAGTGCGGAATGCGCCCGCCGAGGGTCCGCGATTGACAGTTGCGCGCGCCCTGCCGGGGTGCAACATACCCGCAAATTGGCGGCGCGACCGAGCCGCAAACATAGGCGCCGGGTCTCGTACCGGCAACCGCGGAGAGGCCGCGCGAATTAGGCCTCTCGACACATCTCAGGCCCCGCCGACAGGACGATCTATGAGCAATATCGACACCATGGCCGAAGCGCCCCAGGACAGCGGCGCTGTCGCACACGCCGAAGCGGCTGCAGCCCTCTTCGCCAAGATCCGCGAAGGGATCGGGCGCGTGATTTTCGGTCAGCGCGACGTGGTCGATCAGGTGCTCATCACGCTGCTTGCCGGCGGCCATGGCCTTCTCATCGGTGTGCCGGGTCTCGCCAAGACGCGGTTGGTGGAGACGCTGGGCATCGTTCTCGGCCTCGACTGGAAACGAATCCAGTTCACGCCCGATCTGATGCCCGCCGACATCATCGGCTCCGAAGTGCTCGAGGAGAACGACGTGCACAAGCGCTCGTTCCGCTTCCTTCCCGGCCCTGTCTTCGCCCAGTTGCTGATGGGCGATGAAATCAACCGCGCCAGCCCGCGCACGCAATCCGCGCTTCTGCAGGCGATGCAGGAACGGCACGTGACGGTTGCGGGGCAGCGTTACGATCTGCCGCGTCCGTTCCACGTGCTGGCCACGCAAAATCCGCTGGAGCAGGAAGGCACCTATCCGTTGCCCGAAGCGCAGCTCGACCGTTTCCTCCTGCAGATCGACGTCGGCTATCCCGACATCGATGCGGAGCGGAAGATGCTGGTGGCGACGACCTTCGGCGAAGAAGCGGCGCCCAGGCCCATTGCAACGCCCGACGCGCTGATCGCGGCCCAGCACATCGTGCGCCACCTTCCCGTCGGCGAGAAAGTGGTCGATGCGATCCTGCGCGTTGTGCGCGCGGCGCGCCCGAACGAAGGCGGCGCGGCCGACCTCAAAGGTTATATCGCGTGGGGACCTGGTCCGCGCGCGAGCCAGGCCTTCATGCTGGCGGTGCGTGCGAAGGCTTTGATCGAAGGACGTCTTGCGCCGTCGGTCGACGACGTCGTGGCGCTGGCCCATCCCGTGCTGCGTCACCGCATGGCGCTCAATTTCTCGGCCCGCGCCGAAGGCGCCACGCTCTCCGACGTGATCGACAGGCTTTGCCGGAGCACTCTTTGACGGACGGCTGGTCTCCGTTACGCGAACAGGCGGAAACGCTTGCGGCGGCTTTGCCGCCGTTGCTGGTGTCGGCGGAACGTCTCGCATCCGCCGTCAGTCTCGGCGTGCATGGCAAAAGGAAAGCCGGCATCGGCGAAACCTTCTGGCAGTTCCGCCGCTATCAGGCCGAAGACCCCACGACCGCCATCGACTGGCGGCAATCGGCGAAGTCGCAGCATCTCTTCGTGCGCGAGCGCGAATGGGAAGCGGCGGAGGCGGTGTGGTTCTGGCGCGACGGCGGGCCCACGATGCGCTTTGCTTCGGGCGACGTCTCAAAGATCGATCGCGCCAGCCTTATCGCGATGGCGCTCGGCTCGCTTCTCGTGCGCGGCGGCGAGCGCATCGGAATTCTGGGCGACGGCCGCGCGCCGTCCTCGAGCCGCGCCACGCTCACGCGCATCGCGCATGAATTGATGCTGCCGTCCGACGCGAGCCTGCCGCCGGACGCGCCGACGGGCCGCAACGCGCAGATCGTCTGGCTGAGCGATTTCCTGTCGCCGCTGGGCGAACTCGAAACGACCATGCGCCGCATCGCACGCGAAGGCCTGACCGGGCATCTCGTGCGCATCGTCGATCCGGCGGAAGAGGATTTTCCCTTCGCGGGCCGCACGCGTTTCGAATCGTCGCGCGGCGACGAAAGCGAAGTCTTCGGCCGCGCCGAAAGCGTGCGCGAGACCTATCAGAGGCGTTTCCGCGCGCATCAGGAGGCTGTCGCCGAACTGGCGCGGCGCCTGGGCTGGACGTGCCTGCTCCATCGCACGGACAAGCGCCCGGAGACCGCGCTCATTTCGCTCTTCATCGATCTCGCGGGCCCGAACGCCAAACGCGCCACAGGACAGATCGCATGAACCTGTTCGCCGGATTGAGCTTCGGCGTTCCGTGGCTGCCGGGCGCGCTGGTCGTGCTCCCCGTCATCTGGTGGTTGTTGCGCGTGACGCCGCCGGCGCCCAGACGCGTCGTCTTCCCGCCGTTCCGCCTGCTGCTCGGCCTCGAAGCGCCGCAGGAAACGCCTGCGCGCACGCCGTGGTGGCTGCTGCTGTTGCGTCTCATCGCGGCCGCGATCCTCATCGTCGCCTGCGCCGAGCCGACCATCGGGCGCGCCGCCAAAAGCATTGCGCGCGGACCGCTCGTGCTCTTCGTCGACAATGATTGGGCGGCGGCGCAAATCTGGCGCAACCGCGATGCGGCGATCTCGTCGGCCCTGGCCGATGCCGCGAATGCGGGGCGGCCCGTCGCCATCGTGCCGACGGCCGGCGTCGCCAAGCCGGTGGTCTCGCTCCTCGATGCGGGCGAAGCCGAGCGCGAGGCGCGCGCGCTCGAGCCAGAGGCCTACGAACCCAACCGCACGCGCGCGGCGGGAGCCGTCGCCGCGGCGCATTTCGCGAGCCGTCCGGAAATCGCCTGGTTCAGCGACGACCTCGATCACGGCGACGCAGCGAAGACCGCACGCATTCTGTCGTCCGCCGGCGACCTGAGGATCTATGCCGATCCGCCGGGCCTGTCGCCGCTGGCGCTGGTCGGCGAACGCAACGCCGCCACCGGATTCGAAGTCGACATCATGCGCTCGGGCGATGAAGGCGCGCGCGACGGCAGGATCGCGGCGCTGGGCGAGCACGGCGAGAACCTCGCTTCGGCGCCGTTTCATTTCGCGCCGGGCGCCGGCGAGACGTCTGCGAGCGTGACGCTCCCGCTCGAGGTGCGCAACGAGACTCGGCGCATTGCGATCGACGGCATGGATTCCGCCGGCGCCGTGCGGCTGCTCGGCGCCAACGCGCGACGCCTTGCCGTGGGGCTCGTGTCCGCCAGCAATCTCGAAAGCCGCCAGCCGCTGCTGTCGGACATGTTTTATCTGAAGCGCGCGCTTGGGCCCTACGCCGATGTGCACGAGGGCACGATCGCCGATGAACTCGCGCGCAACGACTCCGTGATCATCCTGGCGGACGTCGGCGAGATCTCCGGCGACGATCACGCACGCCTGGTGTCCTTCATGGCCAATGGCGGCGTCCTGCTGCGCTTCGCCGGCGCGCGCATGACGACGAATGTCGACGATCTCGTTCCCGTCAAATTGCGCGTGGGCGGGCGTTATCTGGGCGGCGCGCTCGCCTGGGCGGCGCCCCAGCATCTGGCGCCTTTTCCCGACGCGAGCCCGTTTCGCGGGCTTTCCATTCCTCCGGAAGTCACCGTCTCGCGGCAGGTGCTCGCGGAACCCTCCGTCGAACTCGGCGAACGCACTTGGGCCCGTCTGGCCGACGGTACGCCGCTCGTCACCGCGGCGCCGCGCGACAAGGGCTGGATCGTTCTCTTCCATGTGACGGCGAGCCCGGCGTGGTCGTCGCTGCCGCTGTCGGGACTGTTCGTCGACATGCTCCGCCGCGTGCTGGATCTCGCCAACGGCGTGCGGCCCTCCGATCTCGGCACGGACGCGTCCGCGGTCTATCCGCCGTTCGAGATGCTGGACGGTTTCGGCCATGCACAGAAGCCGTCGCCGGAAGTTCTGTCCATTCGCGGCTCGGATATCGGCAGGATTGCGGCGTCACCCGTTCATCCGGCGGGCCTCTATGGAAGCCAGGGCGCGCACGTGGCGATCGATGCGGCGAGCCGCTCGACCAACCTCGCGCCGATCGATGTGGCGACCGAAACCTATTCCGGCGTCGGCGCGCTTGCGCTGAAAGCCCCGCTGCTCGCGATCGCGCTGCTGCTTCTCCTGATCGATGCGCTGATCTCGCTGTGGCTGCGCGGACATCTGCCGCGCTGGAAACAGATCACGGCGGCGCGCGGCGCAGCCGTTGTTCTCGGCCTTCTGTTCGTCGTTCACGCAACGGCGCGCGCGGACGATGCGTTCGACATGAAGGCTGCGCTCGATACGCGTCTGGCTTACGTCATCACCGGCATTCCCGAAGTCGACGCCATGAGCAAGGCGGGGCTCTATGGTCTGGGCCTGCGGCTGAAGGCGCGCACGTCGTATGAGCCGCAGGATCCGATGGGCGTCGACATCACGCGCGACGATCTGAGTTTCTTTCCGCTGCTCTACTGGCCCATGGATCCGCGCGAGGCCGATCTTTCGCCGCAGGCCGTGACGAAGCTCATCGCTTACATGAAAAACGGCGGCACGATCCTGTTCGACACGCGCGATCAGACGCTGGGACCCTCGCGCGGTCCTGACTCTCCCGGCGAAGTGACGCTCCGGCGTCTGACGGCGAAGCTCGATCTGCCGCCGCTGCAGCCGATCCCGTCGGCGCATGTGCTGACGAAAGCGTTTTATCTGCTGCAGAACTTTCCGGGCCGCTGGGACGGCGGACGCGTCTGGGTGGAGGCTTTGCCGCCGCCCGATCCCGATGCCGGGCCCGAGCCCGCGCGCGGCGGCGACGGCGTTTCGCCCGTGATCATCGGCAGCAATGATTGGGCGGCGGCGTGGGCCGTCGATTCCTCGGGCCGGCCGCTGGTCGATGTCTCGCCCGGGGGTGAAGAGCAGCGCGAACAGGCGGTGCGCTTCGGCATCAACGTCGTCATGTATGCGTTGACCGGCAACTACAAGACCGACCAGGTGCACGTGCCGGCTCTCCTCGAACGCCTTGGGCAAGGCCATTAGCGCCATGAACTACGCGATCGACTTCGCGCCGCATCTGCCGATGACGCTCCTGTGGACCGGCGCGCTGATCGCGCTGGCACTCGGCCTGTATGCGATCGTGACGGGCGTGCAGGGCGCCTGGGTGCGGTTTCTGGCTTTCGCGTTCCTCATTCTGGCGCTCGCCAATCCGCTGTTCGTGCACGAGACGCGCGAGCCTCTGCCCGACATCGTCGCGCTCATCGTCGATCATTCGCCCAGCATGGATATCCGCGGGCGCAGGGCGGAAGCCGACAAGGCGGCGGCGGAACTGCGCAGCCTCCTTCAGCGCGACAAGACGCTCGAAGTGCGCGAAGCCTCGGTCAACCCGCCGCGCGCCGGCGAGGATACGGGCACGCAATTGTTCGCGAGCCTCAGAAGCGCGCTCGCCGACGCGCCGCCCGACCGTCTTGCCGGCGCCATCGCCATCACCGACGGCGAAGTGCACGACGCGCCCGCGCAGGCGCCCATCAAGGCGCCGTTCCACGCGCTGATCGTCGACCAGAAGAACGAGCGCGACCGCAAGCTCACCGTCGTCAGCGCCACGCGCTACGCCATCGTGGGCCAGAAGGCCGATGTGACGCTGCGCGTCGACGATTTCGGATCGCCCCCGGGCGGCAGCGCCGCGGTCGATGTGCAGGTCGACGGGCACGCGGCGGGAACGGAGATGGTGCCGACGGGCCGCGATGCGCATCTCCAGATCCCGATCACGCATGCGGGCGAAAACGTCGTGGAGCTGTCGGCGAAACCTGGCCCCGCAGAGCTGACGCTCGAGAACAATCGCGCCGTCGTCGTCGTCAACGGCGTGCGCGACCGCCTGCGGGTGCTCCTCATTTCGGGCGAGCCCAACGCCAGCGAACGCGTCTGGCGCGACCTCCTGAAATCCGATCCGTCCGTCGATCTCGTGCATTTCACGATTCTGCGTCCGCCGCAGAAGCAGGCCGAGGATCCGACGCCGACCAACGAGCTTTCGCTGATCGTGTTTCCGACGCCGGAATTGTTCGGTCCGAAACTCGACCGTTTCGATCTCGTGATCTTCGACCGCTACAGCGAGCACGGCATCCTTCTGCTTGGCTATTACGAGAACATCGTGCGCTATGTGCAGAACGGCGGCGCGCTGCTGGTATCGGGTGGTCCTGAGTTCGCGGGCCCCACGAGCATTTTCCGCACGCCGCTCGCCTCCGTGCTGCCGGCGCGGCCGACGGGCGAAATCGTGACGGGCGGTTTCAAGCCGGTCGTGACGCCGCAAGGTCTTGCGCATCCTGTCACGCGCGATTTGACGGGGGCCAACACGGCAGACGGCAAGCCGCCCACCTGGGGCCGCTGGTTCCGCATCATCGGCGCCGACAAGGTTTCCGGCGAAACGCTGATGTCGGGTCCGGACAACCGTCCGCTGCTTGTGCTCGACCGCGTGGGCAAGGGCCGCGTGGCGGAATTGCTGTCCGATCAGATCTGGCTGTGGGCGCGCCGTTTTGAAGGCGGCGGGCCGCAAGCCGAGCTCCTGCGCAAATTCGCGCACTGGCTGATGAAGGAGCCGGAGCTCGAAGAAGAACGCCTGTCGGCATCGATCGATTCCGGATTGATCACCGTCGAGCGCCAGACGATGGCCGATCAGCCGAAGCCTGTGACGCTCACCTATCCCTCCGGCAAGAGCACGACGATCGCGCTCTCGAAGACGGAGCCCGGCCTGTGGCGCGGCACGGCAAAGGCGGACGAGCTCGGTCTTTATCGCCTGACGGACGGCACGCTCAACACCGTGACGGCGACCGGTCCGCTCAATTCCAAGGAAGTCGCCGACATGCGCGCAACCGATGCGATCCTGAAACCGGTTGCGAATGCGACCGGCGGCTCGGTGCATTGGCTGGTCGACGGCGGCATCCCCAAAATCCGGCGCGTGGCGCTCGGACGTTCCGCCGCGGGCGACAATTGGATCGGCTTGCGCGCGAACGGCGCCTATCGTGTGACGTCCGTGGAGCAGACACCGCTTCTGCCCAGCTGGCTCGCGTTGCTGCTGGTGCTCGGCACGCTTTTGCTCGCATGGCGGAGGGAGGGGCGGTGACGACCGCGTGGGGCCGGCTCGGCGGGCTCCTTCTCGCGCGCAGGGCTCGGTTGCGGTTTTGCCTCAGGCTCACCGTCGCGGCCGTTCTGGCTTTCGCGCTGATGCAGTTCTGGGCCTTGCCGCTGCGCGGGCTTTGGGCCGTGCTGACGGCCGTCGTCGTCATGCAGACGAGCATCGGGGGTTCGCTGCGCGCCACGACGGAATACGTCGTCGGAACGCTGGTCGGTGCGATCTATGCGAGCGTGCTCGGCGTGCTCATACCCCATGAGACGGTAGCGGCGATGACGATCGTGCTGGCGCTGGCGGTCGCGCCGCTGGCCTATCTCGCAGCCTTGAGCCCGAGCTTCCGGGTCGCGCCGTTCACGGCCATCCTTGTGCTCATTCTCGCCGGGCAGTTCGGCGAAAGCCCGATCGCCTCCGCATTCATAAGACTGGGCGAAGTCGTTTTGGGCGGCGCCGTGGCGCTGCTGGTGTCGGTGCTGATTTTTCCCGAACGCGCCCACGGGCTTGGTGTCGCCGCCGCGCAGCGCGCGCTCGATCAGCTGGCCGCGGTGCTGCCCAGGCTGCTGGCCGGCCTTACGCATCAGATACCTGCCGACGACATTCATGTCATGCAGGACAGCGTGGGTGCGGCCGTGGCCGCGTTCCAGGACCTGGTCGACGAAGCGCGCCGCGAGCAGTTCATCGGATTGCCGCTGCACCCCGATCCCGGACCGCTCTCGCGCACGCTGCTGCGTCTCAGGCACGATCTCATCATCCTCGGTCGCGCGGCTGCGAAGCCGTTGCCGGAAAACATGATCGCGCGACTGGAACCGCATCTGTCGGCTGTCGCGGCGACGATCGAACAGGAACTGCGCGCATGTTCGGCGGCGCTGGCATCGCGCAAGACCGCACCGGACAATGCGATGCTCGAAGCCGCCATCGACGCTTACGTGGCGGAAGTCGCCGCCCTGCGCCGCCAGGGCTTGACGCTTCCGCTGTCGGAGAACGAGGCCGAACAGCTTTTCGCGGTCGGCTTCGCGCTGGAACAAATCCGGCAAAATTTCCGCGATCTCCTCCGCGCCATTGCGGAATGGTCGCAGGCGTTCGCGCGATGATCTCTCCGAAAAAACAATGTCATTCCCGCGCAAGCGGGAACCTAGTCGGCGCATGTCCACGCGCCGAGAGACTCTCGCGCTCGCGGACGCTCGCTACTAGGTTCCCGCTTGCGCGGGAATGACAATTCTTTTGCAGATTCGAATCCAAGAACGACAACTACGGCCTCCCCAGCGCCGCGCCGTCCGCGCACACCGGATGATCGATGCGTGCACGTTTGATCATGCCTTCGAGTGTGTCGAGTGCACCTTCGGCGAGCGACAATCCCAGCACGCGCGACAGATCGACGGGTCCCGGCATCCTGATGCGACCGCGATTGACGGATACGAAGCCCACGCGCTGGTAGTAAGGAAGATCGCCGACGAGGATCACCGCGCGATGGCCTTTGGCGCGTGCTTCGTCGATGCCCTTCTGCATCAGCTGGATGCCCATGCCGCGGCCGCGGCGCTCGGTTTCGACGGCCAGCGGGCCCAGCAGCAACGCGGGCGTGTTGCCGACAAAGACCGGCCAGAAACGGTTCGAGCCTCTGAGCGCGCCGTCTTCGATGGCGACGTAACTCAAGCCCGCTTCCGGATCGACGCCTTCGCGCAGGCGATAGGCCGACTTCGCATAGCGTCCGGGACCGAAACTTTTCTCCACCAGCGCGTCGATCGCCGCTGCATCGCTCGTCCGCTCTTCCCGGATTTCCCACATCGCGCGCTTCCGCCTCTTGTTATGTCAGCCGCCCGCTCGCTAGGCTCCGGCCGGCCATATTGAAAGGGAGAAAACCTCATGGGTGTCTTGGAAGGCAAGGTCGTTCTTGTAACGGGTGCGGCGAACGGCATCGGCAAGGAATGCGCGCTGCTGGCGGGGCGCGAAGGCGCCAGCGTCGTCGTCAACGATCTGGGCGGCGGCGTGGCCGGCGGCGACGAAGGCTCGGCGGGGCCCGCCGAACAGGTGGCGCAGGAAATCCGCAAAGCCGGCGGCAAGGCCGTCTCCAACTCGGGAAGCGTGACGAGCCGCGACGGCGTCAAGCGCATGATCGAGCAGGCGATGGACAGCTTCAAAGGCCTGCACGCGATCATCAGCCCCGCAGGCATCCTGCGCGACACCATGTTCCACAAGATGACGGATGCCGATTGGGATCAGGTGATCGAGGTGCATCTGCAGGGCAGCTACAACATCTGCCGCGCGGCCATCAATCACTTCCGCGAGCAGAACGAAGGCTCGTTCGTGCTCTTCACGTCGACCTCCGGTCTCATCGGCAATATCGGCCAGGCGAATTACGCCGCCGCCAAGATGGGAATCGTGGGGCTGTCGCGCATCATCGCGATGGAAGGGCTGCAGAAGAACGTCCGCTCCAACGTCATCGCGCCGTTCGCCTGGACGCGCATGATCGCCACCATTCCCATAAAGGACGAAGCCTCGGCCAAGCGCGTCGAGCGCATGAAGAACATGATGCGCGCCGATCAGGTGGCGCAGCTCGCCGTCTCGCTCGCCTCGCCGGCGACGAAGGACGTGTCGGGCCAGATCTTCGCCGCGCGCGGCAACGAGATCTTCCTGATGAGCCAGCCGAGGCCCGTGCGCGGCATCGGCAAGGTGGAAGGCTGGACGCCGCAGACTATTGCCGAGCATGCCATGGCGGCGATGAAGCCCAGCTTCACCGAGCTCGGCGCCACGACGAGCGTCTTCGGCTGGGATCCGATCTGAACGGACGCGCGATGGCGGAGGCGCCGCAAACGGCGCTTTCGTCGTCGTCTCCGGGCGAAAACGGCGACATTCGTGCGACAAGCATCGGCGTTTCCGGGACTAAAGATCGCCTAAAGGTTCGCCTTCACAGGCGAGAGCCGCGGGTGCAGACTCCGCATCGTGCGATGTCCGGAAATCGCGCGGGCTCTTTGATATCGTGAAGTTCGAAACGGGACGCGGGCGCTTTGCGGCCGCGTGCGGCGTCGCGGCTGGATGATTCACCGCAAAGGCGCAAAGACAGCGAGATTCCCCTGGGATCGAGAGTCGATGTCGGCAGGGTCTTTCTGCGCGCGAAGCGCGCAAGCAAGCTTCGAGCGCGAGGCATGCTCCGGGAGACGCACTCGTTATCTCGGCGCCTTTGCGTCTTTGCGGTCTTCCGGACGTGTGCTCCGTCGCCGAAATGACGTACACGGACGAAAAATCCCGATTGCCCCCTGTTCTTGTCCATGCGTCGCGGCGGCGGAATGCCGGAAACGCCCGTCGTTATTGATCCGGATTATCGGATGCCACCGGGCCGTTTTTCGAATTCGCCGTTAAAGTCCCTGATACCAGGGATTCGGCTGTTGCCGGATTGATCACCAATAGGGCTCGGGCGCCGTCCTGTCGGCAAACTCGGCGAGACGGCGGCGCGCACCGCGCACGGTGCCTTCCGGCAGGGCGCGCGGATCGGCCCACTGGATTTCGCGAATTTCGGCATTCGGTTCGAAGGCGATGCGCGCGTGCGTCACGCGATAAAGCGCGATGACGTTCGTCACCCAGCCGAGCCGGCGCGTGAACACCCCGACGAGCTCCGGCGGGGCGCTTTCGAGGAGGCCCACTTCCTCCTTGAGCTCGCGCAGGATCGCCAGAGCCGGCGGTTCGGCCGCGCCCACCCCGCCGCCCGGCAGGTGCCAGCCCGGCTGGTAGGAATGGCGCACGAGAAGGACTTGGCCCGCGTCGTCGTCCACGATGGCGGAAACCCCGAAAGCGACAGGCGAAATCAGGGCTTTCAGCCCCAGATAGACACTCAATCCGGCGCGGCCGAGCCGTTGCGCAATGGTCATTGATGCGACTGTTTCCGGGCTGTCGTAAGATTTTCCTAACCACCTCCTTATAGCCTGTCCGGTGAGTTCTTAGCGCGGTTCGTGGAGCGTGAGATCGCGTTCGCCATCGCCGTGGGTGTCGCCCGCCCGATCCCGCTCGCGCGTGTCGCGGGGTGATGCGCCATGAGCGGGCCGAACCTCGACCATCTGAAGGCGCTCGTTGTCGAAGACAATGCGCATATGCGCGTCCTTCTGCGTTCGCTTCTGCAGGCTTTGGGCATCGGCACGGTCTATGAATCGGTCGACGGCGCCTCCGGCTTCAGCGAGTTGCGCGACCGCAAGCCCGACTTCGTATTGACCGATCTTTCGATGAAGCCGGTCGACGGCATCGAGTTCACGCGCCGGGTGCGGCTCGGCCGGGACAGCCCCAATCCCTATCTGCCGATCATCATGGTGACGGGCCACACCGAACGGGCGCGCGTGGAAGCGGCCCGCGACGCCGGCGTCACCGAATTCCTGGCGAAGCCGATCACCACGCAGAACCTTCTCATGCGTCTGATCGAAGTCGTCGAGCGGCCGCGCCCGTTCATCCGCTGCGCAGGCTATTTCGGTCCGGACCGCCGCCGGCACAAGGTGGAGGACTATGCCGGCCCGTGGCGCCGGCGCGACGACGTCAGCGACGACGATCTCGTCATCGCCTGAGTTTCCCTGCAATTTGCCTAAAGTTCATCGCTCTTTAAGGGCTCCGCCCCGATACTTGGGCGGCGCGACATCGCAGCCATGCCGGTCGCTCGCGCGCGCGTAACTGTTTCGGGCTCCTCGATGCTCCAGATCATCGGCATTGTCGTTCTCTTCGCCATGGTGTTCGGCGGCTTCATCATCTCGGGCGGCTCGCTCGGTGTTGTCTTCGAAGCCCTGCCGCATGAGATGATGACGATCGGCGGCGCCGCGATCGCGGCGCTTCTGATCGGCGGTTCGATGTATTCGCTCAAAAAGATCGGCGGCGATTTCGGCAAGGTGATTTCGGGTCCGAAATGGAAACCCGCCGACTATCGCGATCTTCTGTGCCTTCTGTTCCTGCTGACCAAGACGATGAAGACGAAGGGCCTGATCGCGCTCGAAGCGCATATCGAAAAGCCCGAAGAGTCCTCGATCTTCAAGCGCTATCCGCGCATCGGCAAGGACCATTTCGCGCTCGATTTCATCTGCGACACGCTGCGCATGATGACCATGAGCCTGGAAGACCCGCACCAGGTCGAGACGGCGATGGAGAAGCAGCTCGAGAAGCATCATAACGAAGCGCTCGCGCCCGCGTCGGCGCTGCAGACCATGGCCGATGGTCTTCCCGCGCTCGGTATCGTCGCCGCCGTGCTGGGCGTGATCAAGACGATGGGTGCGATCTCCGAGCCGCCGGAAGTTCTCGGCCGCATGATCGGCTCGGCGCTCGTCGGCACGTTCCTCGGCGTGTTCCTGGCCTATGGCATCGTGGGTCCGATGGCGACGCGCCTGAAGGCGATCGTCGACGACGACGCGCTCTTCTATCACGTGATCCGCGATATCCTGGTGGCCCACCTGCACGGCAATGCGGCGCAGGTGTCCGTCGAAATCGGTCGCGGCAGCATTCCGAGCGTGGCGCAGCCGAGCTTCAAGGAAGTGGAAGACGCGCTGAGCGAGATCCCGCCGGAAGCGGCGACTTAACGGGATTTGTCGGCGCGCGATTTCGCCGGGCCGATGTCCGCCAGCGTCACGAAGAAACTGGCCAGCGCACCCGCCATCACGCCGAGCGGCACGGCATAGACCACGTCCATGTCGCAGCCCAGGACCACGATCGTGGTCACCAAAAGCCCCGTCCATTGTCCGATGCTGTATGGCATGGCTTGCCTCGGAAACGTTCCCCGGGACGAAACGTAACGCGAAGTCTGTCCGAACGAAGCGGATGCTTAAGAAAGGGTTAATCCCGGGGGCTCGGCAGCGACGAGCTTCTATTCGATTCCGAACTTGATGCCCTGCGCCAGCGGGAGCGCGTCGGAATAGTTGATGGTGGCCGTCTGGCGCCGCATGTAGGCCCGCCAGGAATCCGAGCCGGATTCGCGGCCGCCGCCTGTTTCCTTCTCGCCGCCGAACGCGCCGCCGATCTCCGCACCGGACGGGCCGATGTTCACATTGGCAATGCCGCAATCCGAACCCGAGGCCGCGAGAAATTTCTCCGCTTCCTGCATGTCCTGCGTGAAGATGCAGGAGGAAAGCCCTTGCGGCACGGCGTTGTGGCGCGCGAGCGCATCGCCGAAATCCTTGTAGCGCATCACGTAGAGGATCGGCGCGAAGGTTTCGCGCAGGACGACGGCGGATTGCTCCGGCATTTCGGCGAGCGCGGGCGCCGCGTAGGATGCGTTGGGGAATTCCTTCGCCAGCACGCGTCCGCCGCCGGTGATCGTGCCGCCCTGATCTTTCGCATCGGCAAGCGCGCGCTCCATGCCTTCGAGCGCGCGGCCGTCGATCAGCGGGCCGACCAGCGTGCCTTTGTCCAGCGGATTGCCGATGGGAAGCCGTGCATAGGCGCGCTTCAGCGCCGGCACCAGCGTGTCGTAGACGCCGTCATGCACGAATAGACGGCGCAGGCTCGTGCAGCGTTGTCCGGCCGTGCCGACGGCCGCAAAGAGAATGCCGCGCTCGGCGAGCGCAAGCTTCGCCGACGGACACACGATCATGGCGTTGTTGCCGCCGAGTTCGAGGAGTGCGCGTCCGAAACGGCCCGCCACGACCGGCGCCAACGCTTTTCCCATGGCGGTCGAGCCCGTGGCGCTGACCAGCGGAATGCGGCGATCGCCCGCGAGCGCTTCGCCTTCCGCGCGCGCGCCGAGCACAATCTGCGAAAGCCCGTCCGGCGCGTCGCCGAAACGTTTCACGGCGCGTTCGAAAAGCGCCTGTGTGGCCAGCGCAGTCAGCGGCGTCTTCTCCGAAGGCTTCCAGATCACGCTGTCGCCGCACACGAGCGCCAGCGCCGCGTTCCACGCCCACACGGCGACGGGAAAGTTGAAGGCGGAGATGATGGCTACGGGACCGAGCGGATGCCATTGCTCCATCACGCGATGGCCCGGACGTTCCGACGCGATGGTGAGGCCGTAAAGCTGGCGCGAGAGACCGACCGCGAAATCGCAGATGTCGATCATCTCCTGCACTTCGCCCAGGCCCTCCTGCAGGATCTTGCCCGCTTCCAGCGTGACGAGGCGGCCGAGGAGGTCCTTGTTGGCGCGCAGTTCCTCGCCGAAAAGGCGCACGAGCTCGCCGCGGCGCGGCGCCGGCACGTCGCGCCAGGCGTGGAAGGCTTTCACGCTTCCAGCAATCTTCGCATCGATTGATTTCGCATCGTCGAACGCGACGCGGCCCAGCTCCGCGCCGTCGACGGGCGAGCGCACGACGTGGTCGCCGTGCGTCGCGGTGACACCCAATGTCTTCAGAATTTCTGTGGTGGGCATATCAATCCTCAAATTCAAAGCCGGAAGCCTCCGGAAAGAAGGTTTTAACGCAGTGGACGCGGTGGTTGCGCGGTGGACGCTGTGGAAAGTAGGGCCGATGCTTGAAGCATCTCGCGCGTAGCGCAAGAAATATTCACAGGGAGACGGTGAGTCAGTGAGGTACGCAGCTTCTCATTGCCTCACCGTCTCCCTGTGAATGTCCTTTGTTTTGCGCTTCGCGCGGTCTACCAGGTAAGACGCGTGCCTCTGCGGCCACCGCGCGACCACTGCTTCCACTGCGTTAAATCTTCTTCTCCTGCTCGTTGCTCTGCGCCTTCTTCTTCGCGCTCTCGCGAAGTTTCGACAGCGTGGTGGTGGGCGAGATCGCGTCCGCGTCGACCTTGATGTGGATGAGGGACGGCCCGCGCGCCTGCAGCGCTTCCTCGAAAGCCGGCGCGAATTCCGCCGTCTTGGTCACGCGCAGGCCCATCGCGCCATAGGCGCGGGCCAGCTGCACGAAGTCCGGATTCTGCAACTCCGTGCCGATGACGCGCTCGGGATAGTCGCGCTCCTGATGCATGCGGATGGTGCCGTACATGCCGTTGTCGAACACGAGCACGATGATGCCGAGCTTGTATTGCGCCGCGGTCGCGAGCTCCTGCCCGTTCATCAGGAAGCAGCCGTCGCCGGCCGACGCCACCACGATGCGTTCGGGATGGATCAGCTTCGCCGCGATGGCGGCCGGCACGCCGTAGCCCATCGCGCCGCTGGTGGGGCCGAGGAGCGTCGGAAACCCGCGATAGCGATAGAAACGATGCAGCCAGCCCGCGTAATTGCCCGCGCCGTTGGCCATGATCGCGTCCGCCGGCAGGCGGCGCGACAGCCACGCGAAGATCTCCGACGGGTTGACGTCGCCCGGCGCTTCGACCGGCTTCACGAATTTCTCATATTGCGCGCGCGCGTCGCGGCGAAGGATGCGCCAGGGCACGCGCACGGGCGCCGTCGATTCCGCCGCCAGCCTTGCGAAGGACGAGACACTCGCCGCAATCGCAAGATCGGCCTGATAGACGCGGTTGAGTTCGCCCGGATCGGGATGGACGTGGATCAGCGCTTGCTTCGGCGTCGGCGCCTGAAGCCGCGTATAGCCGTTCGTCGTCATCTCGCCGAGGCGTGCGCCGACGACGACGAGAAGATCGCTGCTCTCGATCTGTTTCACCAGCGAAGGATCGGCGCCGATGCCCATATCGCCGACATAATTCTCATGATTGTTGTCGAAACGATCCTTGGCGCGGAAGCTCGTCACCACGGGCAGATCGAGCGTCTCGGCATATTTGCGGATGTCGGCGATGGCATCCTGTGTCCAGCCGGGACCACCCAGAACGAGCAGCGGCTCGGCGGCGCGCATGATCATCGCATGCACGCGGCGCACGGCCTCGCGCGAGGCGACAGGCTCGGTCTTCTGATAGGGCCGCGTCGGCGGTGCGTTGCACGATGCGGCCAGCACGTCTTCCGGCAAGGACAGCACGACGGGGCCGGGCCTGCCCGACGTCGCCGTGTGGAAGGCGCGCGCGACATATTCGGGAATGCGGTCGGCCTCGCGGATCTCCGCCGCCCATTTCGCCAGCGGCGCGAACATCGCCTTGAAGTCGACTTCCTGGAAGGCTTCGCGATCGAGATGCGATTGCGCGGCCTGACCGATGAACAGGATCATCGGCGTCGAATCCTGAAACGCCGTGTGCACACCGATGGAGGCGTTGGTGGCGCCGGGGCCGCGCGTGACGAAGCAGATGCCGGGCTTGCCCGTCAGCTTGCCGTAGGCTTCCGCCATGTTGGCCGCGCCGCCTTCCTGGCGGCAGGTGATGAGGCGGACCTGATCGCGCGCGCCGTACAGCGCATCGAGCACGGCGAGATAGGATTCGCCCGGCACGCAGAAGGCGTGGGTGGTGCCGTGTATCTTCAGCGCCTCGACAAGCGCCTCGCCACCGGTCCTGGTTTTCGCAATGAGCGTTTCAGCGTTCACGGGTCTGTCCTCTCCGCTGCTTCGCCCCCCAACTCAGGCGTAGTAACGCCCGAATCGATTGGAAAGGAAATCGGAAAGACGCGCCTCTTCTTGGCGAACGAAACCTTTTTGTGGAAGCTTTCCCGCCACCAGCAGGTCGCACATGGCGCAGATGCCCGCAGCCGTCGTGATCTGGATCGCGCTCATCAGGCGAGCCCCCACGTTCTGCGCGTAGATCTTCTTGGCGTAGCTTTCCTGCGTCAGCCGGCCGTCCATCCAGCCCGAGACGGTGACGAAAATGAGGACCACATCCTGGTAGGTGATGGGGATCGCCGTTTCTAAAACATCCTTCATGATGTCCCGGCGCAGGCCGAGGCGCAGATCGCGCACCAGCATCTTGACGATGTCGCGGTGGCCCGGATAGCGCACCGTCTTGTAGTTGAGGTTCTCGACCTTGCCTTCGAGCGTATCGCAGAGCGTGCCGAGGCCGCCCGAAGTGTTGAACGCCTCATAGGCGATGCCGTCGAGCGAGAAGGCTTCGAGCTCTTCCAGCGCGGGGACTTCGCCGCGCACGCCGTCGCGGATCGACTCGCACGGGTTGCAGTATTCGTTGATGAGGCCGTCTGTCGACCACGTCAGATTGTATTTGAGCGCGTTGGTCGGATAGACGGGGAGCGCACCCACGCGCATCTGAACGTCGCGCAGCGTCTCGAACTTCTTGGCGAGATCATGCGCCACGATGGAGATGAAGCCGGGCGCCAGGCCGCATTGCGGAATGAAGGCCGTGTCGGCGCCGGAGGCCAGGCGCTTGATGGTGCGCGTCGATTCCACGTCCTCGGTGAGGTCGAGGTAATGCGCGCCGGCAAGCTTCGCGGCTTCCGCGACCGTTGCGGTGAGCGAATAGGGCGTGGCCGAAAGCACGACGTCCTGGCCCTTGACGTGCTCCGCAAACGCGCGCGGCGCGGTGAGCTCGAGCTGTTTCGCCGTGACGTGCTTGTGCGGCATGCGCGCGAGGCTCGCCGCGTCGCGGTCGACGACGGTGACGTGATAGTCGCCCGTGCCGGAGAGAAGCTCGGTGATGGCAATGCCGATTTTGCCGCCGCCCACCAACATCACGTTTTTCATCGAAGCCTCCGTTTGGTTTCACGCGAAGCACAGGAG
>DATJRP010000074.1:0-92404 GCA_035504555.1 Rhizomicrobium sp.
GGTTCGTCGGATGACAATCGCACATGAGCTTGGGCATCTTTTATGGGATCCCGACCCACAACTCCAAAAATTGCGTGTTGATGAGTACAATGAACTGGAAGCCAACCCGACCGAGTTAGTGGACTTCGTCGAGGCTCGCGCAAATGCATTTGCCGTCCAATTTCTTGCCCCGCAAAATGTCGTCCGTGACCTTTATCAAACTGAGGCAAATTCAGATGGCGTGCGAAAGATTATGGAGTTGTTTGGGGTGAGCTTTACGACTGCAAAATATCAGATTTGGAACGCGTTAGACCGGGCGATTCCGCTGGAAAGTATCAAGACAAAAAATGTCGCTCCGACGGAAGATTGGCAAGCGGAGGAGTCTTATACGTTGGACTTCTTTAAACCATCGAGTGTGAGCGAGACGCGCAGGGGGTATTTTGCGGGTCTGGTTGCTTGGGCTGAGCGCTGCAAGTTCCTTTCAAGCGATTCAGCGGCCGCTTATTTGGATTGCCCCGAGAACGAGTACGTAAAATACGCGAACATGATCAGAGAGCTTTATCCTTTGCTCGGTGAGAATTCACGTAAGGCAAAACCGGAATAATTAGAGCACCGGTAGGCCCTCGCCACTGGCAGCACGGTAGGCGCGACATGGATTGAACCGGCGCCCTCTTCCAGTGTGAAGGGAGTGCTGCCTGACACTGACGGTGCAGCTCCTCTCGACGGTAGGAGGTGTCAGCTTTTCCGGTAGTTATCAGACCCGCCCACCCGCTCTCCCTCAAAATACCGCCGCGGATTCTCCACCAGCATCGCCTCGATCTCCACCTCCGTCACTCCCGCCTCCTTCAGCATCGGCGTGATCACCCGCGTGAAGCGCATCGATTGTCCGCCGCCTTCGATCATCTGGAGCACCGCCGGCGGCAGCATGTGGCCGCGCCAGCACCAGACGCTGTCGTGGCTGATCATCACCTGCGGCCCACGTCCCTTCTTGAGCAGCTTCACGAGCGAGGCCACGCGCACGTTGTCGGGCTGGATGATCTCGAGGCCGAAGCGGTCGAAGCCGATATAGGCGCCGCCGTCCACGATCTTCATGTGATAGTCGTGATCGGGATTGCCGCAGGAATGGCCGATGACGATCCGGTGCGCGGGCACGCCGAGGCTCGTGAGAAACGCCAGCTGTTCGTCGCCCATGATCGCGTCGGTGTGCGTCGTGATCGGCGCGCCGGTGGCGAGCGCGGCCTTGGCGCCGGCGCGGAAGATCGTCTTCTCGTACTCGGTGAACGGCGGCATGGCGGTCGCGAGCTTGATGACGCCGGCCTTGATGCCGGTGTCGCCGACGCCCTCGGTCAGCTCCTTGATGAAGAGATCGGCGAGCTTCTTCTCCGCGTCGGGATCGTACTGGAATTTGTGGCTCCAATAGGCGGTGCCGCCCAGGTGATGGTGATAGAGCCCGGTGGCGAAGACGATGTTGAAGCCCGCGCGGCTGGCCACTTCCGCCATCAGCGCCACGTCGCGGCCGATGTCGTTGGGGCAGGGATCAAGCAGCGTCGCAAAGCCCGCGGCCTTGAGCTCGCCGATGCGGTCGAGGCACACGGCCGTCATCTCGCGGAAGCTCTGGCTCGGCGCGGACGTGTCGCTGTCCCAGCCGGGAAAGCCGATCACCAGATGCTCGTGCATCAACGTCTTGCCCAGACGGTCGGCGTCGACGGGTCCGGTGGCGGTGTTGATCGGCATGGCGGTGTCTCCCCTCGGTCCTCGCGTGGCCTCGTTTTGTGGCCGCTTTTGCCGACGAGCGTAGCCGGGCGGGCGGGGGAGGCAAGGGCGGAACGGAAGGAGAACTTTTGCTTGCGGGATGGGACCGGATCGGTTATAAAAAAACCCTTTCGGTTGAGAGGATCATGGCTGGATTGGCAACACCGAGGCGCCCCCTCCGTCTGTCGCGTGCGGAGTTTATTCTCCGGCCGCGCTTTGCGTGGACCGGTGGGCACGCGCCAGCCACCTCCCCCGCACGCGGGAGAGGAAAGTGGACGGAGCGCGCCATCGCCTTTCCTCCCCCGCGAGCGGGTCGAGGCCGCGCCAGCGTGCCCAGCGCGTCACGCGACGACGGTCGCGTGACGGAGGGGGTGCCTCGGTGTGAAAGCCCTTCGCGCAAACCATCCGTACACGGACAAAAAAATCCCTGGTTCACCCTGTTTTTTGTCCTGCGGATTCGCGGCGGAATGCCGGAAACGCCCGCGGCATGCCGGTTTGGTGCATCGCTCGCGCGCATCGCATTTTTCACCGCCCTGTTGTTACCCCTGATCGCAGGGATCGTGCTGTACCCCTTTCGGCGCGGCGCATCGCGGTTAACGGCGAAACCTCTTGCCCGCGCCGGCAACCAAACCGCCAGCGCCCGCTCCCAATCGGCTCGCGGCTGTGACATGCTCGAAACCGTTGGGCTGACAACAGGTCTGGGGATGACTTCCGAAATCGCGGTGCTCAATCAGAAGGCCGTGGCGCTGGCGGCCGACTCGGCGGTGACGCTGGTCGACGGCGGGCTCGTGGCGGTGCGCAACGATCAGAGGAAGCTCTTCAACCTCATCGAAGGCCGGCCGATCGGGCTCATGTTCTTCGGCGTGGCCGACGTCATGGGCCATCCCTGGGACCAGCTGATCGAGCACTATCAGGCGAAGGTGAAGCCGCCCAATCTCGCGCATGTCACGGACTATGCGACGAGCTTCCTGGGTTCGCTGGACAATCTGGAGGAGTTCTTCCCGCGCGCCCGGCAGAAGGACGAATACCGCCGGCTGCTGGCGTCGGTGTTCCGCTACATCTTCCACTTCGCGCAATATCTGCGCGACAGCGGCGAGAACGAGCCGGCGCAGGCGACCGATGCGGCGGTGCTCGATGCGGCCATCGAACGGGTGTGGCGGACCTATCAGGTGCGCGACGACGGCAGCCCGCGTCCCGATCTCGCCTGCTTCCCCAAGGATTTCGGCAAGAAGATCGCGGCCGATTACGGCCAGACGATCGCGGAGACGATCGCCTACGGCTTTTCGCCGTTCAATCTCAACAAGCAGGCGCTGCAGCGCCTCAACGACATCGCGATCTGGTGCGTGGTCAAGGATCTGTTCCTGGAGGACGTGACGGGCCTGGTCTTTTCCGGCTACGGCGCCGAGGAGCGCTATCCCGTCGTCGTCACCTGCTACATGTCGGCCATCGTGGGCGGCATCGCCAAGCGGGGCGGGCCGACCATCGACGCCATCGACGGCGACATCCGCTCGCGCATCCGCGTCTTCGCCGACAGCGAAGTCACCAACGCCTTCATCCGCGGCATCGATTTCAACCTCGAGCGCCGGCTCTACGGCGGCTTCCGCGTGATGCTGCACGGCCTCGTGGACCAGCTGGTGGAGGCCTTGCCGCTGCCGGACGCCAATGCGCGCGAGAACGTGCGCGGGCGTTTCCAGAAGGATTTCGTGCCGCGCTATTTCGATGCCTTCCACAAGATGATCGCCGACTATCAGCAGCAGGCCTTCATCAATCCGATCCTGCGGGTGCTGGAGATCGCGGCGAAGAACGAGCTTGCGGAAACCGCGCGGGACCTCGTGGGATTAAATGTTTTCAAGAAGCGCATCACGGCGCAGAAGCAGACGGTCGGCGGTGCCATCGACGTCGCCGTCATCAGCCGCGAAAACGGCTTTCAATGGTGGTCCAAGCAGGGTGGAGGCTGAACATGGCCGAGAAACCGAAGAGCTTGCTGGAAGGCGGTCCCGCCAACGCGCTGGGCGCGGGGGCGGCGCGTTTCGATCAGCTGATCGAGTCCGTGAAGGCGCAATATGCCCCGCCCGCCGAGGGCGCCACGGCGCCGCTCGCCACCAATCCGCTCCTGCATGTGAGCCCGGGCGAGGCGTGGTCGCGGAACTTCCAGTCGCAGAGCATCGGGCCCAATGTGGAGAGCCTGGCGCTGTCGGACCTCGCGGCCGTGCCGCGCGCCATGGTCGTGCCGCCGGCGCCCGAGATCGTGCCGCCCAAGGCCGCCGAGATCGCGCCGCGGCCTGTCCTCGCCGCGCCCATGTCGGCACAGCTGGGCCGCCCTGAGAAGCTCGCGGAAAGGCCCCGCCGGTCCTGGCTCGGACGGCTGTTCGGCCAAACCTAGACAATTGTTCAGATTGTTCTGCGCGGGAGCCGCTGTAGGATAGACGCCCGCCCGCCTCACATCCGCCACGGGAGCCCCTCAGGCGGGCCGCGCCACATTCAAGGGAGTAATCAGGCATGAAGCGTCTTGGACTGGTTTTGGGCCTGCTGCTGCTGGCAGGGTCCACCGTGACGGCCGAGGCCGCCGATCCGGCCCTGAGCCCGCAGGCCAACGCCGCCTTCATCGCCAGCTTCGCGAAAAAGCCCGGCGTCTACACGCGCCAGAGCGGCCTCGAATACAAGATCATCCAGAACGGCTTCGGGGCGCGCCCGAACGCGACCGACATCGTCACGGTCTACTACAAGGGCCAGCTCATCAACGGGAAGGTGTTCGATGCCACCGAGCCGGGCTTCCCGGCGGAATTTCCGGTCGGCAACCTGATCCCGGGCTGGACGGAAGCGCTCCAGCTCATGCGGGAAGGCGACCACTGGCAGCTCGTGATCCCGGCCGAGCTCGCCTATGGCACGCGCGGCGCGGGCGATTCGGTTCCGCCCAATCAGACGCTGGTCTTCGACTTGACCCTCGTCAAAGTGACCCATCCGCCGAAGGACGAAGATAAGGACAAGGACAGCGGCCAGTAGGCAGGGCTGCGACCGAACGCCGGTCCGCCGTCTCGCGCGGAACGGAGTGGTATGGTGGAAACGTTTCCCCAGAGGGCCGGCGAGAGGCCGAGCCGGGGGACCTGGAGTGCGGTTTTCATGTTCGCTGGACTTCGCCGCAGGATATCTGGCGGTACGGTGAGGATCGCATTGGCGCTGACCCTCGTCGTGGGCGCGAGCTTCCTGTTCTGGGCGAGCCGCGACTATGGCGTGATCGCGCCCAACTGGGACGGCTTCGTCCGCGGCATCTCCTATACGCCGAGCCACAACTTCACCGAAAAAGACCACGAGTGGACGTCGCCCGAGAAGATCGACCGCGACATGGCGCAGATCGCGACGATTACGGCCCACGTCCGCACCTACACGGTCTCGAACGGTCTTGACCGCCTGCCGGAGATCGCGCGGCGCCACGGGCTGACCGTAACGATGGGCATCTGGATCAGCTCCGATCTCGAACAGAACGAGAAGGAGATCGAACTCGGCATCAAGACCGCGCTGGCGAACCGGCGCGTCATCGATCGCGTCATCGTCGGCAACGAATCCATCATGCGCGGCGACGTCAGCGCCGATCAGCTCAACGGCTACATCAAGCGCGTGCGCGACGCACTGCCCAACCGCATCAAGGTGTCGACGGCCGAAACCTGGTCGACGTGGCTGCTCAATCCCGAGATCGGGCAGAACGTCGACTTCATCACCATCCATCTCTTGCCCTATTGGGAGGGCGTGCCCGTCCGGTCGGCGCTCGGATCGCTGCAGCGCTGGTACGCCGACGTGCAGGACGAATTCCCCGACAAGCCCATCGTCATCGGTGAAGTGGGCTGGCCGTCGGAAGGGCGCACGCGCCGCGCGGCGGAAGCCTCGGTCGCCAACCAGGCCTATTTCATCCGCAATTTCGTCGAGCTCGCCCTCGACAAGGGCTACGACTATTACCTTGTCGAGGCTTACGACCAGCCGTGGAAAGCGGGTAACGAAGGCGCCGTCGGCGCTTACTGGGGTCTTTTCGACGCCAGCGGCAATCCGAAATTCGCCTTCACCGGCATGCTGCGGACGTTCCCGGCCTGGCGTCTCTACGCGCTGGGCGGCGCGATCTTCACGTTCCTGCTGGGCCTTCTGATCCTGAGCCGCATGCCGCGCGTGAGCCAGCCCGGCTATCTGATGATGGGCGCGCTGGTCGGCATCGTGACGACGGGACTCCTCTGGCTGCTCGACGCGAGCACGCTCGAATACATCCGGCCCAGCGACATCGCCATGACGCTGGCGATGATACCGCTCGTCTTCGTCGCGGCCGCCGTCGTGCTCACCGAAGGCATCGAACTCGCCTCGAGCCTCTGGCGCATGGAACGGCGCGAGATGCGCTCGCTCCGGCCCGACCAGAGCCCCCGTGTCTCCATCCACGTGCCCTGCTACAACGAGCCGGCCGAGATGGTGAAGGCCACACTCGATGCGCTGGCGCGTATCGACTACGACAATTACGAAGTCATCGTTCTCGACAACAACACGCCCGACCCGGAGGTCTGGCGGCCAGTCGAAGCGCATTGCGCGATGCTCGGCCCCCGCTTCAGGTTCTTCCACCTGGACAATGTGAAAGGCTTCAAGGCGGGCGCGCTCAACGAAGCCCTCGACCGCACGGACAAAGATGCGGTCTTCATTGCCGTCATCGACAGCGATTATCAGGTCGAGCCTTACTGGCTTCGCCGCGCGCTGCCTTATTTCGCGTCGCCCAAAGTGGCGGTGGTGCAGGGCCCGCAGGACTATCGCGACGGCCAGGACAATTTCTTCAAGGCGATGTGCTTCGAGGAATATCGCGGCTTCTTCCACATCGGCATGGTGGAGCGCAACGAACACGACGCCATCATCCAGCACGGCACGATGACGATTGTCCGCCGCGATGCGCTGGAAGAAGTGGGCCGCTGGGCCACGTGGTGCATCACGGAAGACACCGAACTCGGCCTCAAGCTGTTCGAGGCGGGCTACAGCGCCGCCTATATTCCCGAGAGCATGGGTCGAGGCCTCACGCCCGACACGCTCCGCGCCTTCGTCACGCAGCGCTACCGCTGGGTCTACGGCGCGATGCAGATCGTCAAGCGTCACGCGGGCGCGTTCTTCCTGGGCCGCACCAAGCTCACCTGGGCCCAGCGTTATCAGTTCCTGTGCGGCTGGCTGCCGTGGATCTCCGACGGCCTCGGACTCGTTGTGACGTGTTTTGCGCTCAGCTGGACGTTCCTGATGACGGCGCTGCCGACTTATTTCGACATGCCGATGGCAGCGTTGTCGGCAGCCGCGCTGGCGCTGTTCATCGCCAAGACGACGAAGACGCTTCTTCTTTATCCGCAGAAAGTGGGTTCCGGCGTGCGCGGCGCGGTGGTCGCGTCGGTCACGGGGCTCGCACTCACGCACACGGTCGGCAAGGCCGTGATCGCGGGGCTCTTCACCTCGGGCAAGCCGTTCCTGCGCACGCCCAAATGCGAGAACCCGTCGGACTTCGCGCAGGTGCTGCGCTCCGCCTGGCAGGAGACGACGCTGTTCGGCCTCTGCGTGGCCGCCGTGCTGGCCGTCATGATCTACGACCGGGGCCTGGAAGACCCCGCCGCCATGCTCTGGATGACGATGCTGGTGATCCAGAGCCTGCCTTACGCCGCAACAGTCGCCACCGCCTGGGTCAGCGCGCAATCCTACGGCCGCACCGTCACGCCCAACACGATCGAACCGCCGGCCGAACCCGTGCTGCCGAAGGCGGCGTGAGGCGGCATTATTTGTCGGCAGCGGTGACCTTCAATCTGCGCGCGGCTTCGACGATCTCTCGGAACGTCGCGATCACGACGTCGGGCCGGTCGTCGTAGACGGAATGGCCCGAGCCGCCGACGATACGCCGTTCGCCACGCGTGGAATCCTTGACCTGATCGGCCAGCGCCGCGCAGCGCAGGACATCGAACCGGTCGCCATCCGTTTTCGGCGTGCGGCCTTTCCAGTCGCAATCAGTATCCGCCTGCAGAAGGACAATGGGGATGCGACCAAGGGGGCGCCGCGCCGCGATGATCTCCTTGGTTGACATCGTCACCATCGAGATGTCCTCGGACAAGAGTGTTTCCATGAACGGCGGTTTGCTCGCGTAAGCAAAAGTTTGCGTTTTTATGTCCGGAGTCCACTCCGGGCCGAAATGAGTATCGTCGATGCAATGCTCGGGGCCGCCGTCGACGAGCGGACGCACTTTGGCGAGCGCGATGCAGCGGCGCAGATCGTCGACGTCTTCGTCGGGCTCTGGGTTTTGGACATAAAATTGTTCGGCGGGCGGGTCCTGGATTTCGAGACCGGCAACCTCGTTCGGATAGGTGTAGGCGTAAAGACGAATGTTGAACCCGCCCAAGGACGCGCTCGACAACACGAAGGGCGGGCGGAGGCCTGCAGCTTTCAATCCGTCGTGCAGATCGCGCACGTCGGCGGCGGAATCGCGCGGCATGGGCCCCGGATCGCTGAAGCCGTAACCGGGGCGTTCGAAGTAACAGGTTTTCGTGATCTTCGCCATTTCCGGCTGTACGTGCCGCCACTGAAAGGCAACGCCGCCCCAGCCCTGCTCGATGATTGCAACAGGCGCGCCTTCGCCCATGCAGAGGAAGTTTACCTTGCGCCCGTCAGGCAGCGTCGCGAGCGTCTGCGGCTTGAGATAGAGATCGTAGGCCGGTGCGGCGCAAACCTGCGCGGACGCAAGCGTCAGCGCGGCGAAGGTGAGCGCGCGCACGCTCAGACGACCTTCCCCGGATTGAGGATGTTCTTCGGGTCGAGCGTCTTCTTCAGCGCGCGCATGACATCCATTTCCGTCTGGCTTTTGTAGCGCAGGATTTCGTCGCGCTTCATCACGCCGAGGCCATGTTCCGCGCTGATCGAGCCGTGGAAATCGCGGACGAGATCGTGGACGGCGTGGGAGACTTCGTCCCAACGGGCAAGAAAAGCTTTGTTGTCGCCGCCTTTGGGCACGCTGAAATTGAAATGGATGTTGCCGTCGCCGATGTGGCCGAACGGCACGGGTCTCACGCCGGGCACGAGCTTCTCCACCAAGGCAATGCCCTGTTTCAAAAACGCGGGCACCTTGTCGATCGGCACGGAAACATCGTGCTTGATCGAACCGCCTTCGAATTTCTGCGCTTCCGACATGCTCTCCCGCAGATGCCAAAGCGCTTTGCGCTGCGTTTCGTTCGAGGCGACAACGCCGTCGGTGACGACGCCGTCTTCGATGGCGGACTGGATCGACTTCTCGACGAGATCCTTGATTGGCAATTCGCCCGCCGCCGCCACTTCCGTCAGCACATACCAGGATGACGGCTTCGCCAGCGGATCGCTGGCGTTCGGGATGTGATCAAGCACGAATTGGAGGCCCTGGCGCGCGATCAATTCGAAAGCCGAGACGAGCCCGCCGGTCGCGTTCTGCAGACGATGCAGCAGCGCCACCGCCGCTTCCGGATCGCGCACGGCGAGGAAAGCCGTCTCAGAGGTCGTAGGTTTTGGAAACAGGCGCAATGCCGCCGCCGTGATCACGCCCAGCGTGCCTTCCGCGCCGATGAAAAGCTGTTTGAGATCGTAGCCCGTATTGTCCTTGTGCAGGGTGCGCAGGAGATCGAGCACGCGGCCGTCCGCCAGCACGACTTCGATCCCGAGAACCAGCGCGCGCGTCGAACCATAGCGGAGCACATTTACGCCGCCGGCGTTCGTCGAAAGGTTGCCGCCGATGGTGGCCGAACCTTCCGAAGCGATGCTTAAGGGAAAAAAGCAATCGGCTTCGAGCGCGGCTTCGTGAACCTTCGCAAGCACGACGCCGGCTTCGGCGACCATGCTCATATCCGTGCCGTCGACGCGGCGGACGCGGTCGAGACGCGAAAGACTCAAAAGGACCTCGCCGTGAAACGGAATCTGTCCACCGACGAGGCCCGTGTTGCCGCCTTGCGGCACGGTCGGCGTCGCCGTCTCGTTGCAGATTGCAAGAACCGCAGAGACTTCTTCCGTCGTGCGCGGCTTCAAAAGCAGCGACGTCTGCCCCTGGTACTTGCTGCGCCATTCGACGAGATGCGGTGCAATCTCGTCGGCATCCTCGCTGAAGCCTTTGGCGCCGACGGCATCCTTAAGTCTCGCCCGCACGGAATCGATCAGTGTCATGCACGCAACCCGCGCGGCGCCGCCGCGCGTCTCAGCCTGTCGTTGATGGCCTCGCCCAGACCATGGTCGGGAATGGGCATCACGGCAATAGCGCGCGGCTCCATGGCGTCGAGCTCGCGCAGCATGGCGAAGAGATTGCCGGCCGCTTCTTCGAGATCGCCTGATGGGCTTAGATTGCGGGTGGCGCCCGTCGTAGGTCCGAACGCCAGCAGCACTTCGCCGGGTCCGGCAGAAATCGCGTTGAGATAGATTTTCGCGTCGGGCGCGTAATGGCTTGCCAGCTGTCCCGGCGACGTGACCGTCTCATCGGCCGGACGACCGAGCGGACCGGCCACGGCTTCGATGGTTACCCGCGCGATGGACCCCGGACGCAGCAGGACGGGTTTGCCGTGGTCGAAACCGATGACGGTCGATTCCAGGCCGAGCCGCGTCGGGCCGCCGTCAAGAATGAGGTCGACTTTGTTGCCCAGACTCTGGCGTACATGCTCGGCCGTCGTGGGGCTGATTTCGCCAGACGCATTGGCGCTCGGTGCGGCGATCGGCACGCCCGCGGCGGCGATGAGCTTTCGCGCGACGGACCCGCTCGGCACGCGCACGGCGACCGTGTCGAGACCGGCGCTGACGAGAAGCGACAGCGGCGCGTCGGTCTGGCGCGGCAACACGAGCGTGAGCGCGCCGGGCCAGAAGCGTTCGGCGAGCCAGCGCGCCGCGGGCGTGAAGACAACGAGCCGCTTTGCGGTTTCCGTATCCGCCACATGGACGATCAGCGGATTGAAACGCGGCCGTTCCTTGACGGCGAAGATCGCGGCGACTGCGCGATCGTTGGTGGCGTCGGCGCCGAGCCCGTAAACGGTTTCGGTGGGAAACGCGACGAGCCCGCCGTCGCGAAGGATGCCGGCAGCCTCTTCGATGGCCGCGTCGTCGGCCGCGCGCAAGTTCGCCGTGGCGGTGTTCATGCTGAAAGTTTAGTGCCAACCGCCAACAGTGTCATGGGCCTAGAGCCGGACCACGGGAACCCGTGTCGTGAGGGCGACCGCGTGATAAGCGGTGTGCAGCGGGCAAATCCGTGGCGTTTGGGAAGGAAGCCGAGCGTTCCGGCGAAACGCGTGCGATATCGTTCGGCACGGGCGGAGTCGGATGGTGAGAGATAGGGAATCCACCAGGCCCAGAGGCTGGCGACCAGAGAAATCGTATAGAGGACTTCAAGATAAGTGCGGAGCCGCATCGGCCAGTTGGGGAAGGTGGCGACGCTGACGCCGAGCCCAATTGCGAAGAACAATGTGCTGAGCAGCCTGGTCCAGAGGCGCTTCGACAGAAAGTCGATTGCGCGTACGGCGGCGAGATTGGGGAGGCGACCGAGTGGAATCCAATCATGCAACAACAGGAAGACGACCTGAATGGCCTGCGTAACGATCAGGAGGACTTCTGTCGATGGACGCAGCATCAGCGCTCCGACTATGGAGAGTTAAATAAGAGCGTGAGCCTTACATCTTCGTTGCAGTGATATCGATCGTCACCGTGACTTCATGCGCGACGGGAGAGGGCGCCGTCCATATGCCCTGGCCCACGCCATAGTCTGTGCGGACTACGACGGCGGAGCCCTTCATGTGCGCCTGATTGCCCTGGATGGTGAGCGTGAAGGGCAGGGTCACCTCTTTGGTCACGCCTTTGAGCGAGAGCCGACCGATCGCTATGTAATCGTTGCCAGATTTGTGCGTGAAACCCGTCGTGACGAAATGCGCCGCGGGGAACTGCGAGACCTGGAAACCGAGCGCGCCTTTCAGGCCGTCGTCGAAATCGGCTTCGTCCGAGGCTTCGCTCGCCAGCTGCACGGTGACATCGGCATGGGCGTGCGCAAGATCGGCGGGATCGAAGGCGATGTCGGCTTTCCAGGTCTTGAAGGTCGCCAAGAACGGTTCCTTGCTCCAGATCGCCGTGAACCCGAGCCTGCTTTTCGCATAATCGACGCTCCAGTTCGCGGCGCAGGCGGACGTCGCTGCCAAAAGCGTCGCGGCCCCCGCGATCGCAATGAGGTTCTTCATGCTTCTTCCAGTCTCGCAATGCTCTTCAGGAGCGGCAGCATGCGCACGAAGACGACATCGCGTCGGACGAAATGATGATAAAGCGCGGCCACGAGATGGATCGGCACCAGCACGATCGCCGACCAGGCCAGATAGACATGCACGGCGCCGAACTCTTGCGACCATATTTTCTTGGCCGCGCGCGGCAGGTCCGGGAAGTAGGGAAGCTGCGGCCACGCGAACCAGCCGAAATACATGGTGGGAAGTCCCAGCGGCGACGACGACACCAGTAGCCATCCGGTCAGTGGAATGGCGACGATCAGGAAATAAAGGAGAAAATGCGTCGCGTGCGCGGCGAACCGGATCGCCGGCGACATGGATGCAGGCAGCGGCGGTACGGGGTTCATCAGCCGCCAGGCCACCCGGATGAGGCTGAGCAGCAGAATGGTGAGGCCGATCGATTTATGGGTCTGCGTGAGGAAGAACTTGTCGGGATCGCTGCGCGGCAGGTCGGCGAAATAAAGCCCCAGGGCGATGTTGACGATGATACCCAGCGCGATCAGCCAGTGCAGTGCGATGGCCACATTGCTGTAGCGCTCTTGAACGGCGGAAGCTGGCATCGCTAGTTCTTCTCCTGTTCGAACATGGCCTCGATGGTGAGCGTGACATCGTCGCTGACGAAGGGCGACCAGATCGTGTCGGTCATGCCGAAATCGGACCGTTTGATGGTGCCGGTGGCGTGGAAGCCCAGGGCGTAGTTGCCGTTTACCGGATTGGGTCCGCCGCCGCGGAACACGGCGTCAAGCACGACGGGTTTCGTTATACCCTTCATGGTGAGGATGCCTTCGATGCGGCCGGTGTCGGGGCCCGTACGGGTGATGGTGGAAGACGTGAAGGTGGCCGTAGGAAACTGGGTCGACGAAAACACGCTTCCATCCTTCAGGATGTCGTTCAGGCGTTCGCTCGGCGTGTCGACGCTGTTGGTGTCGACGGTGATGACGGCTGCGCTCTTTTCGGGGGAATTGGCTTCAAAGACGAGCGAGCCCCCGAGCTTGTCGAAACGGCCATAGTATTCGGTCAGGCCGAGGTGAAGGACCGAGAAGAGGATGAGGCTGTGCTGTGTTTCGAGCTTGTAGGTTCCGCTCGGCGCCTTGGCCGGATCTTTGGAGATGTCGGCGGCGGACGCCGCGGAACCGAGCGTAGCGACGAGAAGGAGCGCGAAAAGAGGACGCAACATCGTGAATCCCTCAAAAACCGGGCCGGACTATAACGTGGCGATTTCGGACCGCCCATCCCCGAAAACCCCCGTCTTGACGGCGTAAACAGCGCAGCCATAGTCAAATCGCTGTTATTCCATGGGTGATTTCTTGGCTGGCAATGATCTGCGGCCGGGGCGTAATCTCGACTATCCCTTCGAGACGCGGCCGGAGCTGGGTGAGACGATTGAAGCGGCGCCCGGCGTGCACTGGATCCGCATGCGGCTTCCGATGCAGCTCAACCATATCAATCTTTGGCTGCTCGAAGACGGGGACGGATGGACCATCGTCGACACGGGCATCCGTGACGAGACGACGGCCGATGCATGGAAGCAGCTCTTTGTCGGGCCGATGGCCGGCAAGAAGGTCAAGCGCGTGATCGTCACGCATCTGCATCCCGATCACATCGGCCTCGCCGGCTGGCTGGTGCGCCGCTTCGACGTCGAATTGTGGATGAGCCGTACGGATTATCTCATGTGCCGCAATCTCGTCGCGGACACGGGCGAGGAAGCGCCGGAGGAGGGCATCCGCTTCTATCGCGCGGCGGGCTTCGCCGATGATGCGATCGAGGCCTACAGGACGCGCTTCGGCGGCTTCGGCCGCGGCGTCTATCGCCTGCCCAATTCCTATCGTCGCATCCAGGAAGGCGAACGCATCGAAATCGGCTCGCGCGTGTGGGAGATCGTCGTCGGCCGCGGGCACGCGCCGGAACACGCCTGCCTGTGGTCGCGTGCCGACAACCTCTTTATCTCGGGCGACCAGATCCTGCCGCGCATCTCGTCCAACGTGAGTCTCTTCCCGACGGAGCCGGAAGCCAATCCGTTGCAGGACTGGCTCGATTCCTGCGCCAAGCTGGAGACGCTCCTGCCGGAGGAGACGCTGGTGCTGCCGGCACACAACGAGCCGTTTCGCGGGGCCAAGCTGCGCCTGAAAGAACTGATCGACGGCCATGAAAGCGCGATGGAAAAAGTCCTCGCCATGTGCGCCGAGCCGCAGCGCGCGATCGACTTTTTTCCGGCGTTGTTCCGTACGCGGATTACGTCGGGAAACTACCTCATGGCGACTGGAGAAAGTCTGGCGCATTTGAACTGCCTGATGGCGCGCGGTGCGCTCAGGCGCAGTGCCGACAATGACGGCGTCGATTGGTACGAGAAGGCCTGACAGGCAAAGCCCGACGTGCGGGTCAGAGCAGCGTCCAACACTCTCTGGTGTGGAAAATAAGCTTGCCGACGGCCTTTGACAGACGAACGGTCGTTGCCGCGAATGCCGTTTGAACGGTGGAGGCTGCGCTGTATTGCGTGTGCGCGGTCGCACTGAGGAAGGGTCTGGCGTCGAACAGGCTCGAAAAGACGGCGACGCCTATTCCCAGCGCCAGAATTAACCCTTTGAGCCCGTAATAGCGGCGATCCATGCTCGCCTCCCTCTCCCTGAGCATTAGCACGCATCACAAATGCGGCCAATCCGTGGCAGAACTCATCCGCTTTTTCGTATAGCAGATTTCTGCGGCGAATCTTCGTTGGCGCTGACGGTTTGGGCCGTGCTCGCGGCAATTTGACGTCGCGCCGGAATCGCAATCCCTGCGCGGCGGAAGCGTTCGCGGATGGATTTCTGCAAATCGAAGGTCACAGATTCGCCGTCGGCATTGTGCACCCAGCAACGCACCAGAAGCTCGATGGCGTATTCCTTCAGCGAAACGACGCCCGTCGCCGGCGGCGGGACTTTGAGGATGCGCGGATGGGTATTGAGCGCATCGCCAATGATCTTGAGCGCCGCATCGATGTCGCTTGAAGCATCCACGCCGATGGTAAAATTGAGACGCGACAGGGGCTCGCGCGACGCATTGACGATGGGACTTGAGAAGATCGCCGAATTGGGAAGCGAAACATAGGATTGGTCCGCGGAAATGATAATTGTCGTGAAGAGTCCGATCTCGCGCACCGATCCCGACTGGTTGACCGTCGACACGGTGATCCAGTCGCCGACCTTGAAGGGGCGGAGCACCAGCAACATCACGCCCGAGGCGACGTTCGACAGCGTGCCTTGCAGGGCGAGCCCGATGGCAAGGCCCGCTGCGCCCAGAAGCGTGATCAGGCTCGTGGTCTCGACGCCGAATCGCTCGAGCACGGCGATGACGGCCGCCACGAGAACGGCATAGCGCACGAGCGACGCGATCAGCGGCTTCAGCGTCTCGTCGAAATGATGCACGCGGTCGAGCGGCGAGCGCGTCCAGCCCGACAGGCGCCTGGACAGCCACCAGCCGATGATGAGGATGAGAATACCGGCAAGAATATTGATGCCGCCGTCGACCAGGTAAGCCTCGAAATCGGGCGTGGTCATGATCGGGACGTGCGTCGTAAGGTGCTGTTCCATGCTGGCCTTTTCGGGGGCTCCCCGGGTAATAACGCGCGAGACGGGCGCATGGGTTTCGGTAACGATGACCGCTTAAGATTGTGGATTTGTCGAAGGCTTGCGGCACACTCGCGCTACGCGCGATGCGGGAATCTCGATGCGGATTGTTTCGACGGCGATAATGTTGGCGATGCTCGCTGCTGTACCCGCGTGCGCGGCCGGACTGGCGCCTTGCGCGGGACCCGTCGAAGCGAAAAACGTCCATGTCATCCGCGTCGAGAAGAACGGCGATCTCGTGCTCGCCGACGGCCGCGCGGTGCGGCTTGAGGGATTGCTCCTGCCGGCCGGAAGCCGCGACCACGCGCCAGACTATCTCGCCGGGCAGGCGATTGCCGCGCTCGGCGATCTCGCGAGCAATCGCGATGTGACGCTCGCGGTATTCGTGCCGAAGGAAGACCGTTATGGGCGTCTGCGCGCGCAGGTGTTCTTCCCGCAGACGAAAGACGAGCCCTGGCTGCAGGTCGCCATGCTCCGCCGCGGCTTCGCGCGGGTGTCAATTGCACCCGACCGGCGCGAATGCGCGAGCGAACTCTATGCGGCGGAGGCCTATGCGCGGAAGAAGCGCTTCGGCATCTGGGGAACGGGCTTCTATGACGTGCTCACACCGGACCAGTTGGATGGTACCGTGGGCACGTTTCAGATCGTCGAGGGCAAGGTGCTGTCGACGGGCATCAAGAATGGCCGCGCCTTTCTCGATTTCGGCCGCGACTGGCGTCGCGACTTCAAGGTCACGATCGCGCCGGACGACATGCGCCGTTTCCGCGACACGGGTGTCGATCCGCGCACCTATGAAGGGCTGACGATCCGCGTGCGGGGTTTTGTCGACGAATTCGGTGGTCCCGAGATCGAAGTCGCAAGTCCGGAAGCCGTCGAAGTGGTGCAGACGCCTTTGCAATAGTCGGTCGGATCAACGCCGACCACAAAGCAAAAGGCCCGGGACATACCCGGGCCTTCTGCAGGAGCGTTTCACAACGCCTTAAGCGGCCTTCTTGAGCAGCACCGTCTCGACGCGCTTGATGGCAGCCTGCTCGTCGATGCGTTCCACGGCGGCCACTTCGCGCGCCATGCGGGCGAGGGCGGCTTCGTAAAGCTGACGCTCGGAGTAGGACTGCTCCGGCTGGCCGCTCGCGCGATGGAGATCGCGAACGACCTCCGCAATCGATACGAGGTCGCCCGAGTTGATCTTGGCTTCGTACTCCTGCGCGCGGCGGCTCCACATGGTACGCTTGATGCGCGCGCGGCCCTTCAGCGTGTTGAGCGCCGTCGCCACGACGTCGGGCGAAGACAGCTTGCGCATGCCGACGGCCTTCGCTTTGGCGGTGGGAACGCGCAGCGTCATCTTGTCCTTGTCGAATGTGATGACGAAAAGCTCGAGCTTCAGGCCGGCGACTTCCTGCTCTTCGACACGCGTGATGCGGCCGACGCCGTGCGTCGGGTACACCACATGATCGTTCGCCTTGAACTCGAGCTTCTTGTTCGAGTTCGCGGGAGCCTTTTTCTTCGCGGGGGGCGTGGTCGTCGTCATGTCATCCATATCCATTCCAATTCTGTGCAGTCGGCGACTTACGCCGACGCACCGCCACGAGCGCGCTGCGGTGCAATATCAATTCCCCGGGAACCTCGGCAGGACGCGTGTATTGGAGCAACGAACCAGCATTTCGGGGCAGGGCTGGTTCTCGCGTTCAAGGTACCTCGATTTTGGAACGGCAAAGGGGCGCCGCATCCTCGTCATACCGACGGGAATATATAGCATAGCCCTTCGCTTTTGGGAAGGGTGGTACCGTCAAATAGTTGAAATTCCTGAACTTATTTCAACCATAATGAGAAATTGTCATGGTTTCCAGCGGCCTAGCAACATTCGAGTCGAGCGGCCAGGTTCCCGGACGCCTCAGTCCCCCGTTCCCGGCTTGTCGCTGAAATATTTGTCGAACTTGGCGTCGATTCCCTCCCACTCCTTCGCGTCTGCGGGAGCGGTACCCTTCTGGGTTATGTTGGGCCATTTTTTCGCGTATTCCGCGTTCAGGGTCAGCCACTTCTCGAGGCCTGACTCGGTGTCGGCCTTGATCGCCTCGGGCGGGCATTCCGGTTCACAGACGCCGCAATCGATGCAGACCTCCGGGTCGATGACGAGCATGTTCTCGCCCTCGTAGAAGCAGTCGACGGGGCAGACCTCCACGCAGTCCATGAATTTGCATTTGATGCAGGCTTCGGTGACGACATAAGTCATGATGTGCTCCGGTACGCGCGAATATTGGATGGCGATCAGCCCTCCGCCCGTCAATTAAGGCCGGGCGCGGACACGATCAAGGTGGAGTTTCCGTCAGGATTTCATAGAGGCGCTGGGCTTCGGAGGCGGGCCCACGCCGTTCCGCCAGGCCGATCACCCGGACCACGACCACCTCGCGGCCTTTGGGAAGGGTCAAAACGTCCCCCGGCTCGACGTCGGCGCTCGATTTCTCGACACGATGGCCGTTGAGGCGGATGAGGCCGGCACTGGCGGCTGCCTGGGCGAGAACCCGCGTGCGGTAGAAGCGGGCATGCCAGAGCCACTTGTCGATACGCGCCATCGCGTCAATCCGCCGCGATCAGGCGGGCCAGGCCCGAAAAGGGCGTCGAACCCTGCTTGTCGTGGCGGCCGCGCCGGCGCCTGCGGCCGCGCGCCATCTGCTGCCGCCAGACGGTGACGGACGGCGAAGCCGCGTCCTTGCCGGCAATCTCGACGCGGAGCCAGCCGAGCGCGTCGAGCGTGGCATCGAGCGTGGGCCGATCGCAGCCCAGAAGCGAAAGCAGTCTGGGCGAGGTCGCGTCGGCGTTGAGCCCCTGCGCGGCGGCTGCCACCAGTTCGTCCTCGAGGCGCTCGAGGATATCGAGCCTGATCGTGCGCGGCCCGACATTGCGGAAACCCGCAGCGGCGAGGAAGCCGGACGGCAGCGCTGGATCGAGTTCGAACGATGTGATGCTGGGCGCGGGCGGCGGCGGGATCTGCGTGAGCCGCTGCGCGATGCCCCACAGGAGCGCCAGGCACGAGGCCGCATCGGGCTTCAGCAGGCGCGGCAGGAAGATCGCGCGGCGTCCGAACTTGATCCCGAACGGTCTGAGTGCGCGGCGCGCGGCGTGCTCGTCGGGCGGCAGCGTCGCCGCCGTCCGGTCGAGCGAACCCGAGGCCTCGCAGAGCTGATAGGCGAGGCCGCGCGCCACCGCCGGCAACGCCGCGCTCGTATCCGGCTTCGCATCGGCGCTCCGCCTGAGCGCGAGCAGCGGCTCCAGTCGCTCCGAGATCAGCTCCGCAACGAATCTGTCAAGGCGCGCCTGCAGGCGCTCGCGCGTTTCGCTGCGCAGATGCTCGTCCGCGATCAGCGTGACGTTCGGTTCGAGCGCATGCGGTCCCGGTACGAGCTTTCCCACGACGGCGCCGTCCCACCAGAGCTGACCGTGTTCGCTCAGATGGATGGTTTTGGAATCCGCGTCTGCGAGTTTGCGCGCGCGCGCCACGAACTCGCCTTCGAGACTTTTCACGGCCGCGGCGCGCAAGGTGCGCCCATGCACGCCTTCGGCTTCGGGATCGGCTTCGAAACGGAAGCCTGAAAGCTTGCCCACGAATTCGCCGCCGATCGACACCGCGCCGGAATCGTCCAGCGCCAGATCGAGCGGATCGTCCTCGCGCAGGCGGCGCATGAGGACGGCGGTGCGGCGATCGATGAAGCGCTGCGTCAGCCGCTCGTGCAGCGCGTCGGACAGACGGTCTTCGATGGCGCGCGTCTGCTCCTGCCAATGCGACTGGTCCGTGAGCCAGCCGGGACGATGCGCCGCGTAAGTCCAGGTGCGGATCTGCGCGAGGCGGCCGGAGAGCGTCGCCACATCGCCTTCGGTTTCATCGACGCGTGCGATCTGCCGCGCGAACCAGTCCTCCGGAATGGCGCCCTCGTCGCTCATAAGATGGCGATAGATCTGGCTGACCAGTCGCACGTGATCGTCGAGCGAGAGCTTGCGGAAATCGGGAATCTGGCAGACGTCCCACAGACGCCGCACCGCGGCCGGCGCGCGCGCCAGAGCGCGGATGTCGTCCTGGCTGCTCAGGATGCGCAAGGCGGTATAGTCCATGGCAGGCCGCGCCTTGACGAGGCCGGGCGCGGGCGGCGCCAAATCCAGGCTTTCGAGAAGGCGCTCGGGCGAAAAGAAATCGAGCGTGCTGTTGCGGAACTGGAGGAGGCGCGCCGGCTCGTAGCGATGGCTTTCGATGCGCGTGACCATCTCTTCGTCGAGCGGTTCGCAGTCGCCGGTGACGCCGAACGTGCCGTCGTTCATATGGCGTCCGGCGCGGCCAGCGATCTGTCCGGCTTCTTCGGCGCGCAAGGGACGGATGCCGAGCCCGTCGAATTTGTCGAGGGCGGCAAACGCCACGTGATCGACGTCCATGTTAAGGCCCATGCCGATCGCATCGGTGGCGACAAGAAAATCGACTTCGCCGGATTGGTAGAGCGCGACCTGCGCATTGCGCGTGCGCGGGCTCAACGCCCCCAACACCACGGCCGCGCCGCCGCGCTGACGCCGCACAAGCTCGGCAATGCCGTAAACGTCTTCCGCCGAGAACGCGACCACGGCGGAGCGGCGGGGCAGGCGCGTGAGTTTCTTGTGCCCGGCATAGGCGAGATCGGAGAAACGCGGCCGCGTGATGAACTCCGCTTCCGGCACGAAGCGCCGGATCATCGGCCGCATGGTTTCGGCGCCCAGAAACAGCGTCTCGTCCTCGCCGCGTGCGTGCAGCAAACGGTCCGTGAATACATGGCCGCGCTCGGGATCGGCGCAGAGCTGGATCTCGTCGATGGCAAGGAACGACGACTTCAGATCGAGCGGCATCGCTTCGACCGTGCAGACGAAATAGCGCGCGTCGGCCGGCACGATCTTCTCTTCGCCGGTCACCAGTGCGACGGCGCTCGCGCCCTTGATGCGTACGATCTTGTCGTAGACCTCGCGCGCGAGAAGGCGCAGCGGCAGGCCAATCACGCCGGTCCTGTGCGCCAGCATGCGTTCAATCGCGAAATGCGTCTTGCCGGTGTTGGTCGGGCCAAGAACTGCCGCGACCCGCCCGCCCCTGGAGGAACGGAACGCACCGGCGGCGGGGCGTTTGGGAGTCATCTTGGCAAGAAGATCGGGTTTTTCCCGTCTGTCTGCAACTCCCCGGAGTCGACGGGAGCGAAACCGGATGGAGGTGGCGCGGTGCCAACCTCCACCCGTTCGCCCACTAACCGGGAAACTAGCCGCCGAACGTCGCGGCAATCCGCCGTCTGTGCGGCGCGAGCGAGGCGTATGCGGTCAGGCCACGGTGACGGCGGCTGTGTCCGACGGGACTGCCTTCGGTACCCAGAATGCGCGTGACGCTCGCGATGTAGTTGACGGTCTCGTCCGGCAGCGGTGCTCCGTTCGAGAGATGATCTTCGAGCTTGCCCGGGCCGCCGTTGTAGGCGGCGAACATGTTGGGAAAGCCATACCGGCGATAGAGCCATTTCAGATAACCCGCCGCAGCGATCACGTTGTCGTGCGGATCGAAGGGATCGCGGCCCAGGCCGTACTGCCTGCGCATCTCGTTATAGGTGCTGCTCATGAGCTGCATGAGACCCATGGCGCCGGCGCGCGACGTGATCGGCTGATCGCCCGCCTGAACGGTGCGACCGCCCGTTTCGACGCGCATGACGGCCCTGATCCAGTCTTCCGAAATCCCGAACTTGCGTGACGCTTCCGCGACGAACGGATCCCAGCGGTTTATGAGCTCCGACGACGTCATCGTGAGCTCCTTGCGGAATATCGAGTCCTGCGGTTGCGGCTTGGGCCGCGTGAAGGACGGAAACGTAAAATTGTCGATCGGGTAGGCGATGACGCGACCGATGACGGTGGTGTGGATGTCGAGCTTGCGGACGATTCCGAGCTTGGGAAGACCGGCCAGAACAATGACCGTCAGCGCGATGCAGCCCAGGAGCATCGTGTAATCGCCGATCCGCGAGAACAGATCGGTTGCGCTCGCGGCGCGCGCGCCGTGACGCGGCCTCACAGATGCGATCCGTTAATTCGGTTAGGGAAAGGATTTTCGCGGCCATGCTTCCGGCACGCGTCGACTTCATAACGTGTCATCGCGATCCTTCTCGGTCTTTGGGAGCCGGCCCGAATTATTCCCGCGGGCGACTATTTGGTTCCCACCGACCGTTTTCGTGCGACGGCACGTGCGGTCCCGGAACCGGCGCGAAATGCGCGAGGGCGTAATTGGTTCCGTAGGAAAGTATCTTCAAGTGAAAATCTGTTAACGGGTGGACGGCGGAAAACACACTTCGCGCCTCTCTGCAGCGTTCGGCCGCCAAACGCTGGTTAACGCCGTACACGAATTTTTTCGTCGGCGCCGGATTTGAACAAGGGTGTGGATGCTTCGAAGACGCTTGTGGACGCTCGTCTTTGAAACCTGAACACAGACGGAACGAACGGCGCCCGAATCGCTAACCGAATCAATATCTGGCTTTGTTCTCATACTATATACTGTTTGTCAAGGCTTTGTGACAACCAAATACAGTGCGCACACCAAAGAATGGAGTCGGCGAGTCGCGCTTAACCCACATGCTCCGTAGGCGGAGGATGTGTGAAGGCTTTGCGACCGAGCGATGTAAAGCGTGCGACGCTGTCACAAAGCCAAGGAAGCCTTGGGTTGCCCCGGGAGCGGCTTGCTGCTCCTTTCGCGCCTGCGATACTCAGGACCGAGCAGACGGAGATTGGCCGACATGAGTGGGCATGACCTCGAGAAGTGGGCCGCGCTGGCGGCGAAAGAGCTGAAGGACAAGCCGCTCTCGAGCCTCATCTGGCACACGCCCGAAGGGTTCGACGTGAAGCCGCTCTACACGGCCGCGGACCTCGAAGGCTTCGAGGCGGCGAAGACGCTTCCGGGCCTCGAACCGTTCCTCCGGGGTGTCCGCGCGACAATGTATGCCGGGCGGCCCTGGACCGTCCGCCAATATGCGGGCTTCTCGACGGCGGAGGAGTCCAACGCCTTCTACCGGAAGAACCTCGCGGCCGGGCAGATGGGCCTGTCCGTGGCGTTCGATCTCGCAACCCATCGCGGCTATGACAGCGACCATCCTCGCGTGGTCGGCGACGTGGGCAAGGCGGGCGTGGCCATCGATTCCGTCGAGGACATGAAGATCCTCTTTGCCGGCATTCCGCTCGACAAGATGAGCGTCTCGATGACGATGAACGGCGCCGTCATCCCCGTGATGGCGAACTACATCGTGGCGGCGGAAGAGCAGGGTGTGCCGGCTGAGAAGCTGTCGGGCACGATCCAGAACGACATCCTGAAAGAGTTCATGGTGCGGAACACCTACATCTATCCGCCCGAACCTTCGATGCGCATCGTCGCCGACATCATCGAATACACGGCAAAAAAGATGCCGAAGTTCAATTCGATCTCGATCTCGGGCTATCACATGCACGAGGCAGGCGCGACGGCCGTGCAGGAGCTCGCCTTCACGCTGGCCGACGGTGTCGAATATGTCCGCGCGGCGCTGGCGAAGGGGCTGGCGGTCGACGATTTCGCACCGCGCCTGTCGTTCTTTTTCGGCATCGGCATGACTTTCTTCATGGAAGTGGCGAAATTGCGCGCGGCGCGGCTTTTGTGGTCCGGCATCATGAAGGGCTTCGGCGCGAAGAATCCGGAATCGCTCATGCTGCGCACGCACTGCCAGACGTCGGGCGTGTCGCTGATGGAGCAGGATCCCTACAACAACGTGGTGCGCACGGCGTTCGAGGCGCTGGCCGCGGTCCTGGGCGGTACGCAGTCGCTGCACACGAATTCGTTCGACGAAGCCATCGCACTGCCAACGGAGTTCTCCGCCCGCATCGCGCGCAACACGCAGCTCATCCTGCAGCACGAAACGCAGGTCACGCGCGTCGTCGATCCCCTGGGCGGTTCCTACTACGTGGAAGCGCTGACGCATTCGCTGGCGAAAGCCGCGAAAGACATCATCGACGATGTCGAGCGCATGGGCGGCATGACGAAAACCGTCGAGGCGGGCATCCCCAAGCTGCGCATCGAGGAAGCCGCCGCCCGGCGGCAGGCGCGCGTCGATCGCGGCGAAGACGTGATCGTGGGCGTGAACCGCTTCAAGCTCGACAGCGAATCCGATATCGAAGTGCGCGACATCGACAACGCGCAGGTGCGGGCGCAGCAGATGGCGCGTCTCGTCGACGTGAAGAAGAAGCGCGATGCGGGGAAATGCGAGGCCGCACTCGCGGCGCTGTCGAAGGGCGCTGCGGCCAAGGACAATCTTCTGGCGCTCGCCGTCGAAGCGGCCCGCGCGCGTGCCACGGTCGGCGAAATCTCGGCCGCGATGGAGAAAGTGTTCGGACGGTTCCGGGCCGAGATACGCTCTATCTCGGGCGTCTATGGCGGCGCCTATGAAGGCGACAACGCCTTCGCGTCTCTGCAGGCCGACATCGAGAATTTCGAGAAGGAAGAGGGCAGGCGCCCGCGCATTCTCGTCGCCAAGATGGGCCAGGACGGCCACGATCGCGGCGCCAAGGTGATCGCGACGGCCTTCGCCGATCTCGGCTTCGACGTCGACATCGGTCCGCTGTTTCAGACACCGGAAGAAGTGGCGAAAGACGCGATCGACGCGGACGTGCATGTCATCGGCGTTTCGAGCCAGGCAGCCGGACACAAATCGCTGGTGCCGGAACTCATCGAAGCGCTGAAAAAGGAAAAGGCGGATGACATCCTTGTCATCGTCGGCGGCGTCATCCCGGCGCAGGACTATCCCTACCTCGAGAAGGCGGGCGTCGCCGCCATCTTCGGTCCGGGCACCAACATCCCGGATGCCGCGCGCAAGGTGCTCTCGCTGATCCGTTCCCGCGCGAAAGCCGCCGCCTGACCGATTGCCAAACGAATTCGGCTTCGTGCAGACTTTCCCGCAGTGACCGGTGACGAGGGGGAAAGCCGATGTCCGAACAACAAAACGAGGCGTCGGAGCCTGCGCCGCCGCGGGCTATCAAAAGCCCGCCCGTTCTTTTCGAAAAGACTCAAAAGGTGGTCCGGGAGCTCGAAGCCACGCTGGGTGAACCTCTGATCACCTATTGGAATTCGACCAACGGATCGATCTGCACGAACGACATCGTAGGCCTTTACGGCATCCTTCAAAGCACGGGCAAAATCGAGCGCTTGTCCCTTTTCATAAAATCGGGCGGCGGCTTCGGCGAGGCATCGCTGCGCATGGTCCACATGCTTCGCCAGTTCGTCGAAAAGCTGACGGTGCTGGTTCCGCTGGAATGCGAGTCCGCCGCCACCATGCTCGCACTCGGCGCCGACAAGATTCTGATGGGACCTCTGGCGCAGCTGTCGGCTGTCGACACGTCATTGACCCACGATCTTTCCCCCATCGACCGCGACAACAATCGCGTGAAGGTCAGTCAGGACGAGCTCGCGCGCGTCGTGCGCCTCTGGCGCGCACAAGCAACTGGGGGCGACGCCAATCCCTACGAAGCACTGTTTCCCCACGTCCATCCGCTCGTCATCGGCGCGGTCGACCGCGCCAGCGCGCTCTCGACCCGCCTTTGCGTCGACATTCTTTCCTACCACATGAAGGACCGCAAAAAGGCGGAGGAAATCAGCAACATCCTCAATTCCGACTATCCGTCCCACAGTTACCCGATCACATTGAAGGAAGCGCAGAGAATCGGGCTGAACGTCGAGCCGTTGGGTCAAACCCTCAATCATCTTCTCCTGGAACTGAATGAGATTTATTCGGAGATGGGCCAGCACGCGTCGACGGATTTCGACGAAGGCAGCTCCCACGACGCGAGCATTCTCAACATCCTGGAAGGAAGCGGCGTTCAGATCTTCTTCCAGGTCGACAAGGACTGGCACTACCGCGTGGCTGAGCGCAGGTGGGTGGCGTTGAACGACAACAGCAGCTGGCGCAAGGCCGAGCTCGTCGACGGCAAGCTGTCGATTTCCGCGCTCCATATTCGCTGACGCCACCGTCTTCGCGGGATCGCGACACTCGGCGTTTCGCGACGATCTTCTGCCGTCGGCCCGCCGAGCCCCGGACTTGTGCATTTGCGTCGCCTCGGGAACGATGGCGGACCGGTTTCTGGGGCGCAGCTGCGTGAGCGACAAAACAGACGTCTTCGGTCATCCGCGCGGCGTGTTTGTGCTGGCGGGTACCGAGGTGTGGGACCGCATCTCCTTTCAGGGGATGCAGGCGCTTCTCGTACTCTACATGGTTCATGCGCTGCTTTTGCCGGGCCATATCGAGCACGTGCTCGGCTTCGCGAGCTACCGCGCGTTTGTCGAGCGCTTCACAGGACCGCTCTCGATCGATGCGCTGGCCACGCAGACCTTCGGCATCTATGTCTCCCTCGTATATTTGACGCCGCTGGCGGGCGGCGTCATCGGCGACCGCCTGCTCGGGCGTCGCAACACGGTGGTGCTCGGCGGTATGATGATGTCGGCGGGCCATTTGCTCCTCACATTCGACGCCTCGTTCCTCATTGCGATCGCACTTCTCATCGTCGGCGCGGGTCTGTTCCGGGGCAATCTCACGCCGCAGATGGGCGAGCTCTATGACGTGAAAGACCGCAGGCGCGACGAGGCATTCCAGATCTACGCGATGGCGTTGAATATCGGGGCATTCCTCGGGCCGCTGACCACCGCGAGCCTTGCGACTTACGTGGGCTGGCATGTGGGCTTCGGCTTCGCTGGCATCGGCATGTTGGTCGGTCTCGCTATCTACATCGGCGGCAGCAGACTGCTGCCGAAGCGTGAGGCGCTCAAGATCGTCGAGAATCCCGCGGCGCCGAATCTCGGGCGCGGCGACTGGCGCGCACTCGCGTTTCTATTTGCGCTGGCGCCCGTGTCGTCTCTGTTCTGGATCGCGCAAAGCCAGGTCTGGAACACCTACAATCTCTGGGTCAGCGATCATGTCGACATGCACATCTTCGGCTGGGAGATGCCGATTCCGTTTCTCCAGTCGATCGATGCTGCGCCCGTCGTCCTCATCCCGCTCGTGCTCGCCTGGTGGCGCTGGCAGGCGAAACGCGGCCGCGAGCCCGGCGACTTCGTCAAGGCAGCGCTCGGCTGTTTCATCTTCGCCGCGGGCACCTGGTGGCTCGGCTTTGCCTATGTCGCGGCCGATGCGCACGGCCGCGCGCCGATTGCCTGGCTCGCGGTCTTCCATCTCGTGTCCAATCTCGGCTGGGTTTATTTCGCGCCGACCTTGATCGCGATTTATTCGCGCATGGCGCCGCCGTCGCTCAACGCGACGATGTACGGCGTCTATACGTTGTCGGTAGCGCTCGGTGCTTTCATCAGCGGCCGCCTCGGCAGCCTTTACGAGAAAGTTTCGCCTTACGAATTCTGGACGATCCACGCTGTGATCGTCGCGGCCGGCGGCGTGATCATCCTTTTTTTTGGTCTTGCAGCGCGGCGTCTGCCGCGGGCTACACCGCTACCTCAATCGTCTTGAGCCCTCTGAAGAAGGGTTGCGTGCGCCATTCCGGCTTCATGTCGGGATCGGCGAGGTGCAGGTCCGGATAGCGCTCGAACAGCATCTGGATCGCCACCTGTGCTTCGAGGCGCGCCAGCGGCGAACCGATGCAGAGATGCAGGCCGCCGCCGAACGCCACATGTGGCGCATCCTTGCGCGCAATGTCGAAACGATGCGGATCTGGGAACGCCGCCGGATCGCGATTGGCGCCTCGGAGCGACATGAACAGCGATTGCGTCTTGTGCACCGGGCAGCCGCCCACATCCATGTCGCGTGGCGCCACACGGCCCGTCACGTCCACAGGCGATTCATAGCGCAGCACTTCCTCGATGCAGGAATTGATCAGCGACGGATCGGCCTTCAGCTTCGCAAGCTCTTCCGGGTGCGTGAGCAAAAGCCATACGCCGTTGCCGATGAGATCGGTCGTCGTGAGATTGCCGCCGATCAGGAGTCCCTGAAGATTGTTGGAGATCTCGCCGTCCGTCAGCGACGCGCCGTCCTTCTGCAGCATCACCATATCGCTGACGAGATCGTCTTCCGGCGTCTCGCGGCGCCGCGCCATCAGATCGCGCATGTAAGCCGATAACGCGTTGCCCGAGCGCACGCAGAACTTCGTCTGTTCTTCGTCGCGGAACGGGTTGAGGACCAGGATAACGCCCTCGCTCCACTCGCGGAATTCGTCGAGGTGCGAATTGTCGACGCCCAGGATGCGCGCGATCACGTCGATGGGAACACGCAGGGCGAAATCCGCCATGGCATCGAACGTCGCGCGACCTTCGACCCTGTCGAGCCATTCCTTCACGACCTGCGCTACCAGCGGCTTCGATTTGGCCACGCGCTTGTAGAGCGCCTTCGCGAAGGGCTCGCGGATGCGCATATGGTCGGGCTCGTCCATCAAAAGGATGCCGGCGCCGTCTTCGTCGTGCGGCACGGTGCGGCCCGGCATGTTCTGGTTGAGGATCGCGCGCGTCAGCACCGCGGCTTCTTCGGCACGTTCCGGCCCGCGCCACATCGTCGTGTCGGAGAGCACGCCGCGCACATCCGCATAGCGCGTCAGGAGGAACAGCCCCGCCGTGTTGTCACGGCTCACCGGACAATCGGTGCGCAGCCGGTCGAGCAGGGCGTGCGGGTTTTCGTTGAATTTGGGGTTGAGCGGTGTGAGGTCGAGAACCGTAGGCAGATCGGCCATGAATCAGCGCTCCTAGCGAGGCAGCGACAGGCTTACCCTAGAACTGACGATTTGTCACTTTTAAAAGTCATCACCCTTTGGGGGTAAGATCTGCGCCGTTCACAAGGATATGGGAAAGGGTCGCGTCGACGGTGCCCCAACCCGTCGAGGCCCACACTTTGAGCGCGATCTCATAGTGGCCACTCGGCGCGCTGGGATTGGGCACATCGACGAACCAGCCATAAATCGGCGGGAAGGACTTTCCCTCCTTCATGATTTTCGGCTTGAAGCCCGCGATCTGGTTGTAATGCATTTCGCAGAGATGCGCTTTGCCGTGACCCAGCGCCGTGTCGATGTCGGGTTTTTCTTCCTTGAGATAGTGGAATTCGATGTTGTAGCGGCGCCGTCCGTCGAATACGGGCGCGACCGTTCCGCAGGGATTGGTCGCGTCGGATTTGAGACCGGCCAGCACCAGCGTCACCGCGCTGAGGGGATCGACGGCTTCCTTCTTCTGTTCTTCGGTGACGGGATATTCGGTGAGCGGGTAGGGCGGATCGGCCTCGACCGTCGGATCGGCGCCGGTGAAGGTGACTTTCACGCGCTCCTTTTTGTCGGCGCCGCGCTGATAAAGGGAGTCGTAAACGGCGGGTTCGAGACCGTGCGCTTCCACCTGGCCGCTGGAGCTCGCCTCGATCTTGGCCTGCCAGAACATGCTGACGATTCCGCTCGTCTCGAAATGCGAGATCGTGCTGTAACTTTCGGGTTTGAACTTCGAATCGAAATCGGTATGTCCGAACGGAATTCCCCAGAAGCTGATCGTGTAGGCGACGCCGAGCGAGGAGCCGTTTTCGAGGGCTGCGACTTTGGCGGGCTTGGCCTGATCTCCGGCGGCGGGCAGCGCGAGCGCCGCGGCAAAGGCGGCCAGCAGAGGTACGCGTACCGAATGGCTCAACATGATCGTCTCCCGGATGCGGCGCCGATCATAGTAACGCACGACAGGGCGGTCCAATCGTGAAGGGGCGAAGGTTAAAGATCGACGAGCAGGGTCTCGCGTCCGCGCTGCGCGCCAAGGACCGCCGGGCGCTGGCGCGGGCGATCACGCTGGTCGAGTCCACCCGCAAGCAGGACCGCGAAGCTGCCGAAGCGTTGCTGGCAGAGGTATTGCCCGATACAGGGCGTGCCGTCCGCATCGGCATTTCCGGCGCGCCCGGCGCCGGCAAATCGACGTTTATCGAAGCCTTCGGAACTTTCCTGACGGACGGCGGAAAGCGTGTCGCGGTCTTGGCCGTCGATCCGTCGTCGCAGCGCTCTGGCGGTTCGATCCTAGGCGACAAGACGCGCATGGAAAAGCTGGCGCGCGATCCTGGGGCGTTCATCCGTCCGTCGCCCTCGGGCGCAACCCTGGGCGGGGTGGCGCGGCGCACGCGCGAGGCGCTCCTTTTGGTTGAGGCCGCGGGTTTCGATGTCGTGCTGGTCGAAACGGTCGGGGTGGGTCAATCCGAAACAGCTGTCGCAGAAATGGTCGACATGTTCGTGCTGCTCGTCGGCCCCGGCGGCGGCGACGATCTGCAAGGGATCAAGCGCGGTGTGATGGAGTTGGCCGATCTGATCCTGGTGACCAAGGCCGACGGCGACCTCGCGGCGGCGGCCGGCCGAGCGGCATCCGACTATCAGGCGGCACTGCATCTGATGCGGCCGAAATACCCCGGCCTGTTCCCGCAGGTCATGAAAATCTCCGCGCTGAAAGGCGAGGGCGTGGCTGAGGCCTGGGGGGCCATGGAGGCTTTCCGCGGCGCCCTGGCCGCCGGGGGGCATCTCAAGAGTCTCCGGGAACGGCAGGCGCGACGATGGTTCTGGAACGAGGTGGAGGCCGTCCTGAGCGACGAGATCGCCGCCGATCCGGCCACGGCGGCCGCGGCGGCAAGCCTCGAGGCTTCCGTGGTGGCCGGCAGGGCGCTTCCGCACGCCGCCGCGCGCACGCTGATCCGGAACTTCCGGCGCGCTTGACTGGCTGGGGCTACCCCCTTATGAGGACCGCTCTTTTTCGGAACGAGAGGCAAAGGCCATGTCGCGGCGCTGCGAATTGACGGGCAAAGGCGTGCTCGTGGGGCACCACGTCAGCCATGCCAACAACAAGACCAAGCGGGTCTACCGCCCGAACCTTCAGATCGTCTCCCTCGCCAGCGACGCGCTCGGCCACGACGTCCGCCTCAAGATCAGCATGAACGCGCTGCGTTCGATCGACCGTTCGGGTGGCTTCGACACTTTCCTGCTCAAATGCAAGGACGAGGTGCTCTCGAATCGCGCGCTCAAGCTGAAGCGCCAGATCGCGAAGAAGCGCGCCGCCGCTTAGTCGGCTTTCCACAGCTTTGGAATGCGATGGGCGGCCACCGCCGTTGCGGCTGCAACAGAACCGTCGTCTGTTAACGATACCATCTCGCAAAACCCAGGGCAGGCATGGCGCCTGCAGGAAATCTTGGGTAATGTTTCAAAATGTGCCAGGCCGATGCGGCCGGCGCGGGTGGGGTATCGTGTCGATCTTTGAATCCGGAGTGCGCGATGGGCGCCGTTCTGTCGGCGTTGGGCTTGCGGCCAATGTGGCAGACGCAGAGCGCGTCCGCCGCCCAATAGAGCGTATCGGGCGCGCCCATATCTCCAGGCCCCAGGATCGTTCCCGTGGCGCTGTGGGCGAGATGCTCCTTGCCATCATGCGCCTCATCTTTCCGGTCTTCCTGCTTGTGACGGCCGCGGCCGGCGCCCTGATCTATGGCGGCGAGCCGGCCGCGTGGCTCGGCAACGGCGATGTCGGCGGCAAGCCCTTCGACACAGGCTTTCTGGCACTGCCGCTCATCCTCTTCATCGTGCAACTCACCAACCGCCGCTATGGCGCTGGCTACGCCTTCACGCAGGTTCTGGCCGGCGTTGCCGTCGTCATCGCCGCAGCCCTCTACGCCGGCGACGACCTGACGCTGTTGCGTGGCGCGCCGCTGCCGGCGTCGCGTCTTCTGCTCGCGTTCGGTTCGGGTCTGCTCGTGGCGCAGCTGTTCTCGATCGTGGTGTTCGATCGTTTGCGCGGTCCGCAATGGTGGCAGGCGCCGTTCTTTGCCTCGCTGTTCGGCGGCGTAGCGCTGGCGCTGGTCGCGTATCCTGCCGCCTATCTCGGCACGGGCGCGGACTGGCTGGTGCCGATGATGACCTATATGGGCGTCACGATCGCGGCATCCATCGTGCTGCTCGCACCCTACTGGCTGCTGCGCGGCATGATAGCGCCGCTGCCCGGCTTCGGCGGATATTAAACGTCAGCGAGTAGCACTCTAAACGCCTGCATGCGCACGGGCGCGGGAGTGGCGTGCGTCGGACCGGCGGCCGATGACATTGGCGCGCTTGTCTTCCTCGACGAAGAGCGAGATCAGCTGCTCGGTCATGGCACCGCCCAGTTGTTCGGCGTCCACGATGGTGACGGCGCGGCGATAATAGCGTGTGACGTCGTGACCGATGCCGATGGCGACGAGTTCGACGGGCGAACGTTCCTCGATCTCGTCGATGACGTGGCGCAGATGGCGCTCGAGATAGTTGCCTGCGTTCACGGACAGGGTTGAATCGTCGACCGGCGCGCCGTCGGAGATCACCATGAGGATCTTGCGCTGTTCGGGGCGCGCCACGATGCGGTTGTGCGCCCACATGAGCGCTTCGCCGTCGATGTTCTCCTTGAGGAGACCTTCGCGCATCATCAGGCCGAGATTCTTGCGCGCGCGCCGCCACGGTTCGTCCGCAGCCTTGTAGACGATATGGCGCAGATCATTGAGGCGGCCGGGATGGGGCGGCTTGCCGCTCGCGATCCATTTCTCGCGGGACTGTCCGCCTTTCCAGGCGCGCGTGGTGAAGCCCAGGACTTCCGTCTTCACGGCGCAGCGTTCGAGCGTGCGCGCCAGAATATCAGCGCACATAGCGGCGACCATGATCGGCCGCCCGCGCATCGAACCCGAATTGTCGAGCAAAAGCGTCACCACCGTGTCACGGAAGGTCGTGTCCTTCTCGCGCTTGAACGAGAGGGGATACATCGGATCGATGATGATGCGCGGCAGGCGCGCCGTGTCGAGGATGCCTTCCTCGATGTCGAATTCCCAGCTGCGGTTTTGCTGCGCCATCAGAAGACGCTGGAGCTTGTTGGCAAGCCGCGCCACGACGCCCTGCATCGCCTGCAATTGCTGGTCGAGAAAGTTCCTGAGCCGCGTCAGTTCGTCCGGATCGCAGAGATCGATCGCCGACACCACCTCGTCGAACTGCGTCGTGAAGATGTTGTAGCCCCATTCGTCGGCATGGGAGAACGGCTGTTCCGGCCGCCAGGGCTTCATGCCTTCATCGGTTTCCTGCGAATCCGAGGGCTCGGTGGTTTCCTCGACCTGGGTTTCCGCGGCGGTGTCTTCGCCGTCCTCCATGTCGGACTCGCTCATCTCCGCGTCGGCGAGTTCGGATTCGGAGCTGGCGTCAGCGCTTTCGTCGCTCTGATCGGATTGCGGCTCGGGCTCGCCCTGTTCGTCGGAGCCTTCGCTTTCGGAGTCCTCCGGCAGGTCGTCGCCCAACTCCAGATCGTGCAGGATGGTGCGCGTGATCCTGGCAAACGTTTTCTGGTCGCGCAGCGATGCATCGAGCTTGGCGAGATCCTTGCCGGCGCGTTCTTCGATCCATGGCCGCCAGAGATCGACGGCAGCGCGCGCGCATGCGGGCGGCGGTTCGCCCGTCAGCTTCTCGCGCACGATAAGGCCGACCGCATCGGCCAGTGGCGCTTCGGAACGGTCGCGGGCCTTGGCTAATCCACGCGTATTGCAGCGTTGTTCGAGCTGGGCTGCGAGGTTTTCGGCGACGCCCTTCATCGCGAGCGCGCCGATGGCCTCCACGCGCGCCTGCTCCGCCGCTTCGAAGACGGCGGCGGCATCGGAGGATTGCGGCCGGAATTGCGCGTCAATGGCGTCTTCGTGGAAGGCGCGACGTAGCGCATAGGCGTCGCCCTGGCCGCGTACGACGGCGATCTCGTTGGGCGAAAGGTTGCGTGAGGGCAGGGGAAGGCGGGCCTTCAGACCCTTGAGCGCCGGCGGCTCGGCGCTGAAATTGACTTCGAGCTCCGGTTCGCCCGCGAGCGAACGCACGGCCGTCGCAACAGCGCGCTTGAACGGCTCGGCGGGATTTTCGTTCTTCACGCCACCAGGACTTTAGCCGCGCTCTCCGGCAGTTCTTCGCCGAAGCAGCGCTGATAGAACTCGGCCACGCTGGCGCGCTCGAGCTCGTCGCATTTGTTGAGGAAGGTGAGACGGAAGGCGAAGCCGACATCACCGAAGATCTCGGCGTTTTCGGCCCAGGTGATCACCGTGCGCGGGCTCATGACGGTCGACAGATCGCCCGCTATGAAGGCGTTGCGCGTCATGTCGGCCACGCGGACCATGGCGGCGATCTTCTTCTTACCCTCCGGCGTCGCGTATTGCGGCACCTTCGCCAGCACAATCTCGGCTTCGGCGTCGTGCGAGAGATAGTTGAGCGTCGTCACGATGCTCCAGCGGTCCATCTGGCCCTGATTGATCTGCTGCGTGCCGTGATAGAGGCCGGTCGTGTCGCCCAGGCCGATCGTGTTCGTCGTCGAGAAGAGACGGAACGCGGGATGAGGATGGATGACGCGGTTCTGGTCGAGCAGCGTGAGCTTGCCTTGCACTTCGAGGACGCGCTGGATCACAAACATCACGTCGGGGCGACCTGCGTCATATTCGTCGAACACGAGCGCCACGGGGTGCTGCAGCGCCCACGGCAGCAGACCCTCGCGGAATTCCGTCACCTGCTGGCCGTCGCGCAGCACGATCGCATCCTTGCCGATCAGGTCGATGCGGCTGATGTGGCTGTCGAGGTTGATGCGGATGCAGGGCCAGTTAAGGCGCGACGCCACCTGCTCGATATGGGTCGATTTGCCGGTGCCGTGATAGCCCTGGATCATCACGCGCCGGTTGAAGGCAAAGCCCGCGAGAATGGCGAGCGTCGTTTCGCGATCGAAGCGATAGGCGGGGTCGCGCTCGGGAACATATTCGTTCCCCTTCGAGAACGCCGGTACCTTCATCGTCGTGTCGATGCCGAAGAGCGTACGCGCTTCGACCTTCGTGTCCGGCATGAAGGCGGGATCGAGGCCTTGAGGCTTTGTGTCCATGGAAATCGTCCGAGTTCTAAAACCGGCCCTTGGCCGCGCGCGCAACAGGGCGTTCTCGGAGTCGCCCTAGGTAAGGCCACTCGCCCGCAAAACGGCGTAGGCCTTGATAACCTGCTTCAGACGCTCTTCAGCGCCCCGATCGCCGCCATTGGCGTCGGGATGAAACCGCTTCACAAGTTCCTTATACCGCGCCTTTATCTCCTGCAAGGTGGCAGATGCGTCAAGATTGAGCATCTCCAATGCTTGCAACTGGGGGCGCGTGAGATGGCGCTCAGGCGCCCGCGGCCGTTCCTGTTCCGCCACGTCGCTGAACACCGCGAAACCGTCGTCAAAGTGCACGTCCCCGGCGCCCGGGCGCACCCGCGCGGAGCGTTTGCCGAGCGGCCAGGTCGGGCGGTGGCCCGTCAGCGCTTCGGTGCGGAAAGCCTCGATTTGCGCCTCGCTCATCCCGGCGAAATAATCCCAGGACTCGTTGTGAGCACGGGCGTGTTCGAGGCAAAACCACAGATATTCGTTCAACCGGTCGCGGGCTTTGGGCACGCGGCACGTGCCCTCGTTTTCGCAGTCCGGTCTTGCGCAGCGGCGCGGCACAGCAGCACGCCGAACGGGCTCATCCGGCTTGATGCGGATGTCCTTCCCGAACTTCGGTCTGTACCGCGCTTCGTTCATCGGACGATTATGGGTTCGAACGGTGAAAAAACAAGAAAACGAAGTGCTTGACGAGCGCATTCCTCTATGCGCCAGAAAGCGTCCGGAGGGCTTTTTATGACCATTGCCGACACAATTCGCGCAAAGTTGACGGCGGCGCTCGCGCCGGACGCGCTCACGATCGAAGACGAAAGCGCGAAGCATGCGGGCCATGCCGGCGCCCGGCCCGAAGGCGAAACACACTTCCGTGTACGGATCGTTTCGAGGGATTTCGAGGGCGTCAGCCGCATCGAACGCCAACGTCGCGTCTACGGCGTTCTTGCCGAAGAGCTTCGCGGCCGCGTGCACGCGCTGGCGCTGACGGCGCTCGCGCCGGAGGAAGCATCCGACCGCTGATACGGAACGTTCATCGGCCTGTAGCGCCGGTTACTCTGCGGCAGCACTTTTGGGACATGCCCTGTCGCCCGGCGGGTTCGCACCGGACGAACGTTCCATCGCCGGGCCTCTGACCGCCGACAGATTGCGCGCGCTGTTGATGAGCGAGAGGTGCGAAAAGGCCTGCGGGAAATTTCCGACCTGGCGTCGCGTCAGGGGGTCGTATTGCTCCGCCAGCAGCCCCACATCGTTGCACAGCGAGACAAGCCGCTTGAAGAGCGCGCGCGCCTCGTCGTAGCGGCCCATCAGCACATAATTGTCCACGAGCCAGAAGCTGCAGGCGAGGAATACGCCTTCGCCCGGGGGAAGTCCATCGGTTCCCGCGGACGTGTTGTAGCGATGCACGAAGCCGTCCTGCACCAGCGTACGTTCGATGGCTGCGACCGTTCCGATCACGCGCGGGTCGGTGCAGGGCAGGAAACCCACGAGCGCGATCTGCAGCAGGCTCGCGTCCAGCAACTGCGAGCCGTAATACTGCACGAACGAGTTCATCTCCGCGTCGAAGCCGTTCTCGCAGACGTCCCGGTGAATCCGGTCGCGCACGGCGCGCCAGCGATCGAGCGGGCCATCCAGTCCAAACTCTTCCGCCACGCGGATGCCACGATCGAAAGCGACCCACGCCATCACCTTAGAATGCGTGAAATGTTGCGGTTCGCCGCGCACTTCCCAGATCCCCCGGTCGGGCTGATTCCAAATTTTTTCGAGATGCTCGGTGATCGCCACTTCCAGTTCCCAGCTGGGCGCTTCGGCCTGGATGCCGTGTTTGCGTCCCACATACATGGCGTCGACGACTTCGCCATAGACGTCGAGTTGGGTCTGGCTTGCCGCCGCATTGCCGACGCGCACCGGCGCCGAGTTTTCATAACCCGGCAGCCACGGCACCTCGTATTCCTCGAGGCGTCGTTCTCCGGCCAAGCCATACATGATCTGCAGCTGATCGGGGCTGCCGGCTGCCGCGCGCAGAAGCCATTCGCGCCAGGATTTCGCTTCGTCGAGAAATCCCGTCTCGACGAGGGCGTAGAGTGTAAGCGTCGCATCGCGAAGCCAGCAAAACCGGTAATCCCAGTTGCGCGTACCGCCGAGCTTCTCCGGCAATGACGTCGTCGCTGCCGCAACTATCCCGCCCGTTTCCCAATGGGTGAGCCCCTTGAGCGTGATGAGTGAGCGCAACATCTGCTCTGACCATTCGCAATGGTTCTGAAATGGCGCCGACCATCCCGTCCAGAACTTCTCGACCCGGTCGAACGCGGCGGCGGTGTCGAGCTTCTCGGGTTCTTTGCGGTAGGAGAGGCCGCGCGAGAATACAAAGGGGATCTCTTCACCCTCGCAGATGCAGAAGTCGCCGGTCGTGTGCATGTCTTCGCCTTTGAGCTCGACGGGCGTATCGATCATGATGCGATCTGGTCCTGAGACCATCTGCAACCGGCCATCGTCGCGGCGCGTAACCCAGGGCACGCGCGAGCCATATTCGAAGCGGATGATCAACTCGGTCTGCATGGCGACCTTGCCGCGCACGCCGCGCACAAGCCTGATCAGATCTCCCACCGCATCGCGCCGGTACATGAAGTCCGTTAGGCATACGATGCCGTCCCCGGTCTCGAAGGTCGTTTCAAGAATGAGCGTTTTATCACGATAACGGCGCGACGAACGGGCATTGGCGTCTTTCGGTGCGATCAGCCAGCGGCCATGGCTGGGATCGCCGAGCAGCGCCGCGAAACATGCAGGGCGGTCGAAGCGGTTCAGGCAGAGCCAGTCGATCGATCCGCCGCGGCTGACCAGCGCCATAGTCTCGCAATTGCCGATAACGGCGTAATCTTCGATCCGGTCAGACATGGTGCATCGTTCCCGACAAGACACCCCAAAAGAAAAGTCTGCCCGGTCACAATGGTTTCATCGGTTTCGCCGGCCGCTGTCGCACCCGCGCGGGTGCCGAGCCGGCCCCAGCCATAGGCGAGCCCACCCCATTCGCACCCCGGCGATGCTTGAGCCTGGCCAGGATAGCGGGGGTTCCGGCGTGCGGCCCGCGGCCTGACGCCTTAATAACCCGCTAATCGGGTAACCCCAAATTTACGATGGCTTTCTATGTTTAGGCCATCATGGCGAATACTGGCGTTCAAAAGCCAGGTCGCGGGGAGCAGCTCTGGAGCATGCGTCGGCCGATCCACACGGAGGGGCAAGAGGCGCTGTCCGATGTCGCGCGGCAGCAGCTGCGCAGCTATGGCGTGATCCTGGGTGTGTTCGTGTTCCTGCTCGTCGCGGCGCTCATGGCGAGCTGGAGTGCCATCAAGATCGTCGACAGCACTCGCGCCTATGTGACGGGCGAAGGCCGCTACTCCAAGGCCGAGAAGATCGCGGTGCTCAGCCTGCATCGCTATGCCTATTCGGCGCGGCCGGACGATTACGCGCGCTTTCTTGCGGCCGTGAATGTTCCGCGCGGCGATCACATGGCACGCGTTGCCCTGCAAAATGCGGCGCCCGATCTGAAAGCCGCGAAGCACGGTTTTCTGCAGGGCGAAAACCACCCCGCCGATATCGCCGGCATGATCAAACTGTTTCGCTGGTTCTCCTGGTGGCAGCCCTTTGCGGCGGCCGTCAGCGACTGGCGGGAAGGCGACAGGCTCGTCTCCGCGATGATCGCCGAAGGCCGCGAACTTCACTGGATGGTCACCCGGCACGATCGCAACAAACGCGTACGTGCGCGGCTTCTCGATCGCATCGATCACATCGACGATCAGCTGACGCTTCTCGAAAACAGGTTCTCCGCCCATCTGGGCGACGCTGCGCGCATGGCGACGGGGCTCGTCGTGTTCGGATTGAGCGCGATGACGGTGCTACTCTGGGCGATGGGGACGATCCTGGCGGCGCGGCTCGTCACGCGGCAATTGGCGCTGGGCAACAAACTGGAATCGAGCGAACGCCGCTTCCGCCATTTCGCGGACATCGCATCCGACTGGTACTGGGAAATGGATGCGGGTGGCATCGTCACTTACGTCTCCGAGCGCTTCAGCACGATCGTGGGCGGCGCGCCGGCCGATAGCGTTCTCGGCATGGACGCCGACAAATTCATTCGCGAGAGCGCAGTCGTGGCGGAACAGCGTGAGGCCTATCTTACGGCCGTGCTCAACCAGCGCGAATTCCGCGGCATACAACTCGAGATCAAGGAAGCGCAGGGGACATCCCGCTACTGGTCGGTCTCGGCGCGGCCCCATTTCGACGCCCGCGAAGTCTTCCTCGGCTATCGCGGCGTCGGCAGCGACATCACCGGCGCCGTGCACGACGAACTGATGCTGCGCGAGGCCAAAGTCCGCGCCGAAATCGCCAATCGTGCCAAGTCCGAATTCCTCGCCAATATGAGCCACGAGCTCCGGACGCCGCTCAACGCCATTCTGGGCTTCTCCGATATCATCGCCGAGCAATCGCTCGGACCGGAGGCGGTCGAGCGCTACAGCGAATACGCCCTCGACATCCACAAATCAGGGCGACATCTTCTTGCCATCATCGACGACATTCTCGATCTCGCCAAGATCGAAGCGGGCCGGTCGGAACTTGCCGAAAGCGAAGTGCCCCTGTCGCGGCTGATGGACATGTTCCAAACCTTCCTGGGGCACCGCTTTCTCGAATGCGGCATCGCCTTCGAGATCGACATTCCCGACGATGCGCCCGCGGTCTGGATCGACAAGCGCAAATTCGCGCAGATCATCATCAACCTGCTGTCGAACGCGCTCAAATTCACGCCGCGCGGCGGCAAAGTCATGCTCGCATCGCGACGGAACGACGACGGGACCTTGGCCATCAGCGTCCGCGACACGGGCATAGGCATTGCGCGCGAGGACCTGCCGATGGTGCTTGCGCCGTTCGGGCAGGTGGAGTCCGCCTTCAGCCGCAAACATCACGGCGCAGGGCTCGGCCTGCCGCTTGCCCGCTCGCTGACGGAACTCCATGGCGGCACGCTGACGATCGAGAGCGAACTGGGCATCGGCACCACGGCGACGGTCACGCTGCCGGCGATACGCGTCGTGGGCGCACCGGTGTCCGACGAAGTGGCACCGCGTCAGGCGACCGCGCGCTAGTGCGCCGCCTCCACTGCAGCCTTGCGCGACGGCGGATTGATCCGAAGCACCGTGATCTGATTGCGTTGCCGGCGCACAATCTCGAACATGTAGCCGTGAAACGCGAAGCGCTGACCGACGTCGGGAATGGCGCGCGCTTCGTGGATGACGAGGCCTGCGATGGTCGTCGCTTCTTCGTCCGGCAGATCCCAGTCGAGTTCGCGGTTCAGCTCGCGGATGGGGAGCGTGCCATGAACGAGATAGGAGCCGTCCTCGAGCGCGCGGATGTCCGAGGATTCCACTTTTGCATATTCGTCGGGAATGTCGCCGAAGATCTCTTCCAGGATGTCGCCCAGCGTGATCAGGCCCTGCAGGGCGCCGTATTCGTCGACCACCAGCGCGAAATGCGAGCGCCGTTCGCGGAAGGCGCTCAGCTGTTCTTCCAGCGTCATCGTCTCCGGCACGAACCAGGGCTCGGCGAGCAGCGGCTGGATGTTGAAATCCTTGAGCATGCCGCGCCTGCGCACGAGCTCGCGTACGATGTCCTTGGTGTTGAGCACGCCCACGATGTTCTCGGGCGTGTCGCGCCAGACCGGCACGCGGGTGTGGTCGGCGGCGATGATCGCGTCGAGGAGCTGCGCTATGGGCTGGTCGGCATCGATCACGGCCATGTTCTTGCGGTGAGTCATGGCGTCGGCGACGGTCAGATCTTTGAGATCGAGGATGCCGCCGATCATGTCGCGGTGCTCGCGCTCGACGCCGCCTTCGATGTGATGAAGCGCGATCGTGCCGCGGATATCTTCGTGCGGCGGCAGCATGGCCTCAGGCTCCTCGCGCTCGCGAACCCCGAAAAGAGCCAGAACGCGCCAGACGAAAAACTGGACAGCGCGCACGACGGGTGCCAGCACGCTCACAATGGGGCGAAGAAAATAGGCTGCTGTCAACGCAAAGCGGTCGGTGCGTGCGATGGCGAGCGTCTTGGGAAGGACTTCGGCGAAGACGAGGATCAGGATCGTCATGGCGATCGTGGTGATCACCACCGTGCGGGCGCCGAAGGTCTGCTGTAGTAGGGTGGTGGCGAGCGACGAGACGAGGATGTTAATGAAAGTGTTGCCGAGGAGGATGGCACCGATCAGGCCTTCGCGGTCGGACAGGAGAGCGTTGACGTCGCGGGCGCGGCGCGAGCCTTCCTTTTCCAGCTGATGCATGAGGCCGCGCGAGACCGCGGTCAGCGCCGTCTCGGAGCCGGAGAAGAAACCCGACACCAGCAGAAGCAGGATAATGCCTCCGGCGGCGAGGGTGACATAGCTGATCATGATCCGTGCCTCACAATGCATCCATCACTTTGAAGGCCAACAGCGCCGCGGCGACGAGCGGCTTGCGCAGGAACTCTCCTCCCGGGAAACGCTCCGCGGGAACGCGCGCGAAAACGTCGAAGCGCTCAGGGCTGCCCGTCGCCGCCTCCGCCAGCAGCTTACCGCCCAGGACGGCGAGCGCCACGCCCTGGCCCGAATAGCCGTGGGCGAAGAACACCCGTTCGCCGAGCCTGCCGAAATGGGGCATGCGCGTGCGCGTGATCCCGACCGTTCCGCTCCAAGCGTATTCCGTGGGCACGCCGGCCAGCGCCGGATAGACGCGCAGCATGCGCGGACGCACGAGGGCGGCGACGTCTCGGGGCGGGCGGAAATAGCTTTCGCGGCCGGCGAAGAGCAGGCGTCCGTCGGAACTCTTGCGATAATAATCGAGCACATGACGCGTGTCGGCGACGGCTGCATCCGAGGGAAGCACCGCGTGCGCCAGTTCGGACGGCAGCGGCGCCGTCGCGGTGACGAAGCTTTCGACATGACCGATGAACGGCGCGAGCGCAGGGACGAGCGCGCCGCTGGAGGCATCAGTGGCGAGGATGACGCGGTCGGCGGCGATGGCGGCGTCCGGCGTGCGCACAACGACATGCGTTTTCTCCGGCTCCAGCGTGACCGCGGGCGAGTGTTCCCAGAGGGCGGCGCCCGCGCGTTCCGCCGCCGTCGCGAGCCCGCGCGCGAATTTCAGCGGATGCAGATGGCCGCCGCCACTATCGAAACGCGCCGCCGGATAAAGCGTCGTGCCGAGCGCCAGCTGCGTCTCTTCGGCGTTCATCATGCGCGCGGCGAAATAGGCGTAGTGACGGGCAAGATGCGCCGTGTCGTCGGCCAGCGCTTGCGCCGCGCGCGTATTGTGGGCGGCGATGACGAGGCCGGATTTGAGTTCGCACGCGATCGCATGGCTGGCGACGAGATCGCGTAGCAGCGTCTTCGCCTCGTCGGACAGCGTCCAAAGCTCGTGCGCGTGGATCGGGCCGAGCCAGCGCTCGAGTTCCGCCTGTTCCTTGCGAAGGCCCGTGTGGATTTGTCCGCCGTTGCGGCCGGATGCCGCGAAGCCGATCGTCTCAGCTTCCACCAGTGCCGTCACCGCGCCTTTCACGGCCAAATGCAGCGCCGCCGACAATCCCGTGAAGCCGCCGCCGATGATGCACACATCGGCTTTCAGCGCGTGGCTGAGGGCAGGACGGGGCGGTGGCGGTCCGGCACTGACCGCGTAATAGCCCTGGGGCGGAGAAGGCATGATTCCAGTCTTAACGCATTTTCCTCGAAATCGCGTATATGGCGCTCTTGGGCCGGACCTGCGAGGTTCCTATCTTGACCGTGCAGGCGGCCCATGCGAGTTGAAAACCGGCCGTAACGGAGAGCCTTTCTTGACCCGCAGCGAAATCTGGCGCATCGAAAAATATCTGCGCAACCTCTTCCGTCTCGACACCATCACGCTGCTGGAACGTCCGAAGCAGACCGATTCGGTCGAAGTTCATGTCGGCGGCGAGTTTATCGGTGTGATCTTCAAGGACGAGGAAGACGGCGAGACGACCTACGCGTTCCAGATGGCGATTCTCGAAATGGACCTGCCGGAGGCCCCCCCGTCCCGCGCCGGCTAGGCGAGAATGGACGACGGCGCCACAGGGCCTTCCCGTGATGCGGCAGTGAGCCTGTTCGGGCCCGCGCGAAATACGATCCTTCTATTGCTCGGAATGGCGGCGCTTGCGGCGCCGGCGCTTTCGGTGGCTGTCGGACAGGCGCCGGGATTGGGATTTTCGCTCCGGTTCGCGGCGATGCTGGTCGCATCCGCGTTGATCGCGCTGTCGCAATTTCGTGATCCTCTGCTCGCCGCCGCCGGAACGCTGGCGCCATTGCCGGGAGTGTCGCTCGTCTTTTGCGGGACGTTTGGGACCTCTCTTTCCTCCACCGCCGCCTCTCTCGGCGCGCTCGTGTACGCGCTGGGATTCTCTGTGGCATTGATCTCTGGCGACGGTTTCGCCCAGCGCGTCGCCGACGGCGAAGCGCCGCAGGCCTCGGCGATGCTCGTGTTGCAGAACAATGTTCGGTTTCTCGGGCCCGTCCTCGTCGTTGCGCTGGGATTGCCGGGGTTACTCGCCGTCGCGGACCCGCAGCGTGTGATGCCATCGCTTTTGCTGGCCGGTGGAAATGCGCTGGCCGCATTGTCGGCATGGGCCGCCGTTCCGCTCGCCGGATCGTTCCTCGCGGGCGGCGAGGATTTCATCGCGCGCACGAACCGGACGCGGGAAGGATGGACGCGCCGCTTCGAACGGATCGCGTCGGTGGCGCGGCCGCCATGGGCTATGAGCGCCACGGGCATTCTGGTCGTGCTGCTCGTGCTCGGCACCTTCGGCAGCGCAAAGCTGGATGCGGCAAAGGTTCCGGCACTGCGCCTCGATGCGGCGGCCGCGGGCTTTGTGATTGTGGCAGCTGCCCTTCTCGCAGGGCGAGACTGGCGCCGGACACTCGCCATCGCGTTCGCCGCGACCGGCACGCTGATCTATGCTCTGTGGGGTTATTCGCGCGGCGGCGCAGCCGTCGACGCTCCGCTTCTGCTTGCGACAGCAGGACTTTGCGCGATCTGCTTCGCACCAGTCGCAGCTGTTGCCGCCGGCGCCGCCTTGTCAGGCCGCAGCGACGCGGCAAGCGCGTCCGAAGCGGGCATCCTGGGATCAGGTCCCGTGGCGGCGACCGGCATCCTGGGATCGCTGATATTGCTCACGCCGTGGTATCGCGAGTTCGGTGCTGCACGTGCGGGATTTGTCCTGGCGATCCTCTTCGCCGCAGCCGGCGCGCTTGTCTTCCACCCGGCCGTCGCGAGCGTCCTCGAAGATATCGTGCCGCGCCGTCAGACGCTGGCCGAACGCTATCGCGTCAAATGATCATTTGGCGCGTGTGCGGAAGGTCTGCACGAGCCGGTCGAGGCCCGTGGTGATCTGGCGCCAGTTCGCGAGCAGCGCCCGCTTGAACCGGTAGCTGACGGCGACGCCGCGCTTCAGGCGGATGTCGCGCAGGCAGTAAGGGCTGTGCACCTCCTGGCTGAAGCGGTCGCAGCGCAGGACAACCGGGTTGTCGGCCGTGCCGCCCACGAAGAGGTCCTCGTTCCGGTAACCGGAATCGTCGCGGAAGCTGTATTCCGTGAGGTCGAACGGGCCCGGCTTGCCGGCCGGATCGGTGAGAAAGTTGCGGTAGATGCGCTGCAGGCGTTCGGCCTCGGTGATGTCGAACGGCTCCTCGCGGATCAGGAGGTAGATGAGCGGCGAGTCCGCCGCATCCTGCGCGAAGACCTGGCTGTCCCAATCGCTGTAGCCCCGGAAATCCGGATAGAACGCGATCAGCGCCACGTCTTTGCGCGGACCGCCCTGGCGCGCGCTTTTGTAGAGGATGTAGTTCGCCGGAATCTTGAAGGCGACGCCTTTGACCGTGATCGTAATGGGGTCGGTGCGCGCGGTGGGCGCGGGATGTTCCTCGATGAAGGAGGCCGGCGTCGGAGCGAGGTAGAAGAGCAGCACCATCGCCGACAGGACCGCCGTGATCGCAAACACGCCGACCGGGATTAGCCATCCCGAGCGCTGCCGGATCGTATCGTCGTAATCCTCGCGGCTGTTCATAGGCGGCGACAGGGACAAGGGTTTGCTCCTCGCGAGCCGTTCTAGCATGGCGTTTTGCCTGTCCCGCGGCGAGACGCCGACTCTCGATAAAAATCGTTAAGATCGTGTCTTGGAAGCCTCGCCGGCCCACTTCTTTGCGCAGCCGCAGCGCCAAATTGACACATTTCGGCGGATGCAAACGGGCACGGCGGCTGCATTCGCACTGCTCCGGAGATTAACCGCGGGGAGCGCCGTGCTGCACCAATTGCTGGTGGCCATGTTCATCATGACGGCCGGACTGACGGCGTCGGGTATCGTCGCCAACACGTACCGGCTCATTGTCGGCAAGACAGAGCCGTCGCGCGCGCTCTATCTCGCCGTGATGGTCGTCGCCGGACCCAGCGTGCTCTTCGACAACGCGGCGCGTACGCGGCTGAAGAAGGAATGCTCGCACATCGCCTTCTGGCTGGCCGCGGCGCTGGCACTCTATTGGAGCCTTGCGATCGGACTGTTGGTCGTCTCGCTCGCGCTCGCCCTCTAAAGCACGTTCAGCATGCTCGCCACGAGCGGGTGGCGCACGATGTCGGCGTCGGAGAGCCGCACCACCGCGATCTCCGACACGCGCTCGAGACGTTCGGCGATGTCGCCGAAGCCCGAAAGGCCGCTCAGAAGATCGGTCTGGTCCGGATCGCCCGTCAGCACCATCGTGGAGCGCCAACCGAGGCGCGTGAGCAGCATCTTGAGCTGCCCGTAGGTGCAGTTCTGCGCCTCGTCGATGACCACGAAACAGTCGTTGAGCGTGCGTCCGCGCATATAGGCGACGGGGGCCACTTCGATGGCGCCGTCGGCGAGGAGTGCCTTCAGCCTCTTGGTGCCGAGCCGCTCCGTCAGCGCGTCGTAAAGCGGACGCAAGTAAGGCGCGAGCTTCTCCTGCATGTCGCCGGGCAGAAAGCCCAGGTTTTCACCGGCTTCGACGGCCGGGCGCGTGAGCACGATGCGCCCCACGCGATTCTGTTCCAACGCTTCCACGGCCTTGGCGATGGCGAGATAGGTCTTGCCGGTTCCCGCGGGGCCGAGCGCGGCCACCACCGAACATTCGTCGATTGCATCCAGCAGACGCTGCTGGACCGCGCTCATGGCGCGAATATTCTTCACATATTTTCGGTCGCGTCCGTCCGCCTCCCGCGGATCATAGTCGGTTGTACGCGGAAACAGGGGATGAACATTCGGCTGTCCGTGTTCTTGCATCTCACGGATTTTACGACGCGTGGAACGCTTCGCCATGGAGTCTCCTTGGTCGATCACAGAACGCATCTGGGGAAGGCTGACGGGGTTTTGCGGGAGAAGGTGCGAAAGCCGGAAGCCGCTGGTGGCGGCGTTATCTCCGACTGTCCCCACAGTGCGATCGTGCACCCGATTTCTCCGGCCGCGACTCAATCAGCCACGTTCAGGGTATCGCGTTTTCGGAATTCCGTCCCGCCGTCTTGCGAGGGCGCCATGAATCTTTATTGAAGCTTTTTCGAAGGACGGCGCGCTGTCATGATGCGGCCGGCCAGCACATCCGAGGACGTCATGACGATCTATGCGCTCGACGATTGGAAACCCGAATTTCCGCCGGGCGGCGATTACTGGGTGGCGCCGGATGCCGTCCTGATCGGACGCGTGCGGCTTCTGAAAGATGCGAGCGTGTGGTTCGGCGCCGTGCTGCGCGGCGACAACGATTGGATCGAGATCGGCGAAGGCTCCAATGTCCAGGACAATTCGGTGATCCATACCGATCCCGGCCTGCCCACGGTCATCGGCGCCCACGTCACCGTCGGCCACAAGGTCATCCTGCATTCGGCGACCGTCGGCGACAACACGCTCGTCGGCATGGGCTCAATCCTTTTGAACCGCTGCAAGATCGGAAAGAACTGCCTGATCGGCGCCGGCACGATGATCACCGAAGGCAAAGAAATTCCGGATGGCTCGATGGTCCTGGGCTCGCCCGGCCGCGTGGTGCGCCAACTGACCGAACCGCAGCTTTCGGTGCTGAAGATGTCATCAACGGTCTATGTGCAAAACTACAAGCGCTTCCGCGACAAGCTGAAAGCGATCGGCTGAGCTTTCGCGTGTGTGCCCCATTCGATCGTGTTCGCCGAAATCCCTGGTAACAGGGACTTTAACGGCGATTCAGAAAAGAGGATCGCCGACGGCGTACGTTTGGACGCTGTGCCGCAAGGCTTTCTCACGCTTCCGTGTCCGCGGACATGGACAAAAACAGGGAATAAGCAGCGTAACAGGCCCCGTGCACGGCGGGCAGGCGCGGACTTGGCGCGACCGAGCTGGTTCGATCTTCACAATTTCAAAGAGCAGACAGCAAGAGTCTGCATCCGGAGCGCGCGCGTGTGAAGAGAGACAGTTGGGCAACGGACGTTGCGCCTTCGTTGCCCGTTTCGCCGACTTATGCAGTCGGAATCGATCGGAACGATCGCAGGCGCGCGTGACGGATGGCGCTGCACGATGATCGCGCCGACCATGATCCGGGATAGCGATCTATCCCGCGGCGCGGAGCTTCGCGTTTTCGTCTTTCGACCAGATGCGCCGGATGCGCGCTTCGGCTTCGGGTCCGAAATTGAACCAGGCCGCCTTGTTGTTGGTGGCGTCGACGACGAAGAGCACGTCGAGCTTGCCCAACTGCTGGACGAGGTGATTGCGCACGGCGTTGACGGATTGCTCGGTGCGCAGGAGCCATATCTGGGGCAGGAGCGGACAGGCCTGGCCGAGGCGATAGATCTCTTCTTCGAGGCCCACGATCGAGCGCGATTTCATGTCGGCAATGACGACGATGTGCGCCGGCTCGCCCGTCTTCTGGCCTTCGTCCTTGCTGCGTCCGAATGTGCCCGCGGGTTTCGCTTCCGTGCGCGGAGCCGGTTCCGCCACGACAGGCCCTGCCGCCGCCGGCGTGAAGAAGGCGGCGAGCGCGGGCTCTTCGCCGGCGGGACGAAAGGTGGCCTCATGGGAGCGCGCGATCTGCGACTGGGGCGCAAGACGGCCTTCCGCCGCGAACGCCGCCATCTGAGCGTCCGTGTACGGGCCGTAGGCGCGGCCGCCAACACTGACCATCCAAGAGGCTGACATGTCCGGATTCCGAAACGCCCCAATCGATGAGAGTACGTTTAAATGGTTACCTGAGGCTTGCCGGATGGGGAGGAACAGTCCGAAATGAGCGGGAAACAGGAGGAAAACAGCCTATGAGCGACTACGAATTCTGCCGGGTCGAGCGGGACGGGCCGCTGACCATCGTCACCCTCAACCGGCCGGAGGTGATGAACGCACTGCATCCTCCAGCGCATTTCGAGCTCAACAAGGTCTTCGACGAGTTCGCGGCCGATCCGAAACAATGGGTGGGCATCGTCACGGGCGCCGGCGATCGCGCCTTCAGCGCCGGCAACGATCTCAAATACCAGGCCTCGGGTGGAAAGATGTCGTCGCCACCGGGCGGCTTCGCCGGCCTGACCGCGCGCTTCGACCTCAACAAGCCGCTCATCGCCGCCGTCAACGGCATCGCCATGGGCGGCGGTTTCGAGATCGCGCTCGCCTGCGATCTGATCGTGGCATCGGAGGCCGCGATCTTCGCGCTGCCCGAACCGCGCGTGGGCCTCGCGGCGCTGGCCGGCGGTCTTCATCGTCTGCCGCGCGTGATCGGTCCCAAGCGGGCCCTGGGCATGATCCTCACCGGCCGCAGAGTCAGCGCGCGCGAAGGCCTGGAGCTCGGTTTCGTCAACGATGTCGTGGCGCCGGGCGATCTCATGGGTGCCGCGCGCGGCTGGGCGAAGCAGATTCTCGAGCTTTCGCCGATGTCGATCCGCGCCTCCAAGGAGGCCGTCTACAAGGGCCTCGACGAGCCTTCGCTCGCCGATGCCATCGCCAGTCAGGGGCGCTATCCGGCCGTCGCTGCCATGTTCAGGAGCGCGGACTTCGTCGAGGGGCCGCGGGCCTTCGCCGAAAAGCGGCCGCCGCACTGGAAAGGCGAGTAGCCCGCCGGCCGAGAATTCTTTGAAGGTTTTGTGACAAATCTCTTGCGTCGCAGCGTAATGGGTCTATATGCGCAACCCAGGAGTTGCGAACGCTTGAGTCGCATCCTGCGCCGGCGAAGGCCAGCCGGGGCCGTGTCCACGCAACCAGGGAGACCACATGGGTCCGCATGCCAGTACCAAGGCCGTCGGCAGCAACCGCGGCGGAATCCCGTCCTCGTGCCTGCCGCCGGTCATTGTTCCGGTCAGGAAGGCACACACCTAATCTCGAACGCGGCGCACGCGCCGACAGCGGGAGCGGCAGCTCTTCCTGGCCAAGGCTTCAACGCTTTGACCAACAGGAGGCAACCATGGCCGCCATGTTCGATTTCAAGAACCTTCGCGACATTGTCGCGTATCCCTTCCGCTTCGTTCTCGGCGATCGGGAGGATGACTTCACGATGCACGCCCACAGCGAGCGCCGGCCCATCCACATGCGCTGGCGCCGCGGCGACGACGGCAAGCTCGAGAGCCATTGGGAGTGCGACGAATAATCGTCTGAAAAATGTCGCCTGAAGGATTCGGAGAGGGAGCAATTCCTCTCCGATTCTTTTTCAAATGCAGCCCGCACCGCGGCGTCCGCAATTCTCAGGAATAGCGGAATCCTAGCACGATCTGATCAAAGCCCGTGAGGCTACAGATCGGGCCCATTTCGGCAACGTTTGGTGAAAATCTTCCGCCTCAATACACCCGCGCCTTCGGCGGGATGTATTCGACGTCGTTGGTCAGCGTGTAGGTGTGCACCGGGCGATAGTCGAGTTTCGCCACGCCGGTCCTGGGATCGAGCCAGGCGAGCGTGTGCTTCATCCAGTTCTGGTCATCGCGCTTGGCATAGTCTTCGCGGGCATGGGCGCCGCGGCTTTCCTGGCGGTTGATGGCGCCTTCGACGGTGACGATCGCCTGCTGGATCAGGTTCTCGAATTCGAGCGTCTCGACGAGATCGCTGTTCCAGATCATCGAGCGGTCGGAGACGCCGATGTCGGACGCGGCGCGATAGATCTCGGCGATGCGGTTCTTGCCGTTCTGAAGCGTCTCGCCCATCCGGAAGACGGCCGCGTCTTCCTGCATAGCTTTCTGCATGGCGAGGCGCAGTTTCGCCGTCGGCGTCGAGCCCTTGGCGTTGCGGAAGCGGTCGAGGCGGGCGAGCGCGTCGTCGCCGGCGCCCTTGGGCAGATCGCCATGGCGCTGGCCGGGTTCGATGGACTTGGCGCATTGCAGGCCCACCGCGCGCCCGAAGACGACGAGGTCGATGAGCGAATTCGAGCCCAGGCGGTTGGCGCCGTGCACGGAGACGCAGGCCGCTTCGCCGACGGCCATCAGGCCCGGCACGATGGTGTCGGGATTGCCGTTCTTGAGGGTGAAGGCTTCGCCCATATAGCTCGTGGGGATGCCGCCCATGTTGTAGTGCACGGTCGGCAGAACCGGGATCGGCTCCTTCGTGACGTCGACGCCCGCGAAGATGCGCGCGGACTCGGAGATGCCCGGCAGTCTCTCGTGGATGATCTTGGGATCGAGATGCGAGAGATGGAGATTGATGTGGTCTTTCAGCGGGCCCACGCCGCGGCCTTCGCGTATTTCGATGGTCATGGCGCGCGAGACGACGTCGCGCGAGGCCAGATCCTTCGCATGGGGCGCATAGCGCTCCATGAAGCGTTCACCTTCGGAATTGGTGAGATACCCGCCTTCGCCGCGCACGCCTTCGGTGATGAGCACGCCCGCGCCGTAGATGCCGGTCGGATGGAACTGCACGAATTCCATGTCCTGCAGCGGCAGGCCTGCGCGCAGCACCATGGCGTTGCCGTCGCCCGTCTGGGTATGCGCGCCGGTGCAGGTGAAGTAGGTGCGGCCGTAGCCGCCGGTGGCCAGGATCACCTTGTGGGCGCGGAAGCGGTGGATCGAACCGTCCTCCAGATTCCACGCCATCACGCCGCGCACCGCACCTTCGTCCATGATGAGATCGAGTGCGAAATACTCGATGAAGAAGTTCACTTCGTGCTTCACGCATTGCCCGTAAAGCGTGTGCAGCATGGCGTGGCCGGTGCGATCGGCCGCGGCGCAGGTGCGCTGCGCAATGCCTTCGCCGTAGTGGGACGTCATGCCGCCGAAGGCGCGCTGGTATATCTTGCCTTCTTCCGTGCGGCTGAAGGGCACGCCGAAATGCTCGAGCTCGTAGACGGCTTCCGGCGCATTGCGGCAGAGATATTCGATGGCGTCCTGGTCGCCCAGCCAGTCCGATCCTTTGACGGTGTCGTACATGTGCCAGCGCCAGTCGTCTTCGCCCATGTTGCCGAGGGCCGCCGCGATGCCGCCTTGCGCTGCCACCGTGTGGCTGCGGGTGGGGAAGACTTTGGTGATGCAGGCGGTCTTGAGGCCGTGGGCTGCGGATTCCAGCGTGGCTCGGAGCCCCGCGCCGCCCGCGCCGACAACGACGACGTCGAAGGTATGATCGATGATGGGGTAGGCGGTCATGAAACCTTGTCCGAATGCTTACGACAGCGACCGCGACAGCGCGATCTTGAGGAGCGCAAAGATCGAGGCGGCGCCCACGACCCACGCGAAGAACTTGTTCAGCACGAGCAGCGCCACCTTGCCGCCTTCGCTGATGACGTAATCCTCGATCACCACCTGCAGGCCGAGCGCCATGTGCATGAGCCCGGCGATGATGAAGAGCGCCATGAGGACGGCATTCACGGGTTCGGCCAGAAACGCGACGGCGTCGCTGCGGTCCGCGCCGATCAGCGACAACGCGGAGACGAGGAACCAGATGGCCAGCGGAACGAGCGCCACGGCCGTGACGCGCTGGCTGATGAAATGTTCCGTGCCGCGATGGGCGGCGCCCAGGCCTTCGACGCGGCCCAGCGGCGTGCGCACGCTCATGCCAGCACTCCCCTGGTGGCAAACGCGTAAGCGAAGATGCCCACGGCGGCGATCAGCGACAGCGCACAGACGAGGACGCCCGTCCGCTCCGCCGTCTTGACCTGGAATCCGAAACCCGAGTCCCACGCGAGGTGGCGGATGCCGTTCAGGAGGTGGAACGACAGCGACCACACGAATCCGAACAGAATCAGCAGGCCGAGCGGTGAGCGCGCATACATCGAAAAGGTGTCGTAGGCGTCTGCGCCGGTCGCGGCCGCGATCAGCCACCAGGCGACAACGAGGGTGCCGACCGCCAGGGCAATGCCGGTGGCACGATGGGTGATCGAGGTCGCCATCGTCACAGGCCAGCGATAGATTTGAAGATGCGGCGACAGCGGGCGTGCCCGCGTGGCCTTGGCCTGTTCCGCCATGGAATTCACCAAAATCGAACCGGGCCGGAGTGTAGGGGCGAGCCCCCTCAAGTCAACCGCGAGTCCCGACCCTTTTGTCGCGTCTTCATGCACGCGGCGTTCAAAGCGCCGTCGAGAGGATGCTATATCCATTTCGGAACTGGGTTCTTCGCCATGCAGGGCAATCTCGCAGCATCGCATGCAAGGCCGGCCGTAGCCGAATGGCTCGCGCGCGCCGCGAGCCTTCCGCTCATCGACGTCCGCGCCGAAGCAGTGGCGATTCTGGCGCTCGTCCCGCTTATGCTCGGCGTGGCGCTGTGGAACGGCTTTCCCATCATCTTCTACGACACGGGCGCGTATCTGCTTGAAGGACTGGGCCGTGTGTTTCTGGCGGAACGCTCGCCGGTCTACTCACTGTTCCTCGATTATGGCGGCGCGCGTGAGAGCCTCTGGCTGATCGCAGGGCTGCAGTCGGCGGCAATGGCCTTCGTCATGGTCGGGACCGCGCGCGCGGTCGCACCGCGCATGAATCTCGCAACGATGATCGGACTGGGTCTCGGCCTCGTGCTGCTGACGGGGCTTCCCTGGTATGTGGGGCAGATCGAGCCGGATAGCTTCGCGGCCATCGCCGTTCTCGCGACTTACCTTCTCGTCTTCCACGCGTCGCCCGGCTGGCGCAGGTGGCTGACGCTCGCGATCGCCACACTGGCAGTCGCAGTGCATCCGTCGCATCTGCTGCTGGTGGCGGGGCTTGCCGTCGCCATCGCTGTCTACCGTGCGGTTCTGTTCTTCACGAAGGCGCGCGAGTGGCCGAAGGCGCGCATGACGGAGCCTTACGCCGCCTTCGTGCTCGGCCTCGCCTTGATCGTCGCAAGCAACTACGAGCTCACCGGGCAATTCTTCGTCAGCCGCGCAGGCCCCGCCTTCATCTTCGCGCGCATGCTGCAGGACCGCATCGTCATGCGCCTGCTCGACGACACATGTCCCCAGTCGCACTACAAGCTTTGCGCCTACAAAGAAGAACTTCCGCGCACGGCGGACCAGTGGCTGTGGGGCAGGGGCAGCCCGTTCATGGAGATGGGGCGGTTCTCGGGCACGAGCGCCGAGTCGACGCGAATCATCGTGGCGAGCATCGAGCGTTATCCGGGCCTGCAGATCGAATCGGCGTTCGCCGATGCATTCCGCCAGTTCACGATGTTCAAGACGGGCGATCAGATCGAGCCGCAGGAATGGGTCCTTTCGAAGCCGCTGAGCTGGTTCATACCGCACCAGATGCACGCCTATCTTTCGGCGCGCCAGCAGGAGGGCGAGATCGATTTCCGCCCGATCAATTTCGTGCACCTGACGGTTGCATGGTTGTCGCTCGCGGGGCTCGCCATTGCGCTCGTGCTGTCGTTCCGCCGCAGACAAAGACGGAACGGTGTGTTCTTGGCGTTCATTTTGCTGGCCCTGATCGGCAACGCCGCCATCTGCGGTGCGCTCTCCAATCCGCACGACCGCTATCAGTCGCGGCTCATCTGGCTGGTGCCGTTCGGGCTTGCGTTGATTGTAGGGGATTGGCCGTTCTTCGCCTTGCGACCACCAGGGGAATCCGGCACTTAACGGACATGTCCAAGCCCGTCCGAGTCGCGCCTTCGATCCTTTCCGCCGATTTCGCGCGGCTGGGCGAAGAGGTGCAGGCGATCGAGGCCGCGGGCGCCGATTTCGTCCATGTCGACGTGATGGACGGCCATTTCGTGCCCAACATCACCATCGGTCCCGCCATCGTGAAGGCGCTCAGGCCGCACGCGAGAATCCCCTTCGATGTGCACCTGATGATCGCGCCCGTCGATCCTTACATCGAAGCGTTCGCGGAGGCCGGCGCTGACGGAATCACCGTGCATCCCGAAGCCGGGCCGCACATCCATCGCACGCTTCAGTTGATCCGCAGTCACGGCAAGAGACCCGGCGTCGTGCTCAATCCGGGAACACCCATCGATGCAATCGACAACGTGCTCGATCTGGTCGATCTCGTTCTCATCATGACGGTCAATCCCGGTTTCGGAGGGCAATCTTTCATCGAAAGCCAGCTCAGGAAGATCGAAGCGGCGGCGGAGCGGATCGCGAAGTCGGGCCGCGCGGTTGCACTGGAAGTCGACGGCGGCATCACGCCGGAGACGGCGAAGCGCGCGATCGCGGCGGGCGCCGATGTGCTGGTGGCGGGAACGGCTGTCTTCAAGGACGGCCCGGCGCACTATGCCGCCAACATCGCGCGATTGCGCGGCTGACACGTGTCGGAGAACGGCCCCAAGCGGCTGCTGCCGCCCTTGGCACTCCTGCCGGAGTTCCTGAAAGTCCTTCTGCTGCGGGGCTTGCGGCCGTTTCGCGTGCTGTGGCGCAGGTCGTGGTTCTATCGGCGGCTTCTCGCGGGCAAGATGCCCGACCGCGTGATCTTCTATCCCTACGACGCTCTGCCCCGCCGGCTCGAAGACGCCGATGCCTTGTTGCGGGGACGCTTCCGCTTCGGCGGTGACAGCGTTGAAGTGATCGAAGGATCGATTTTCGACAAGCCCGCGCCGTCGCGGCTGTGGTTGCTGTCGCTGCTGGAGTTCGACTGGCTTCCGCCGCTGGCGGCTGCCGGCGGCGATGCTGCGAGGAAACTCGCCACCAACCTGATGTCGCAATGGGTCAGGCGCTACAGCAAATACACCGAGCCCGCCTGGTCGCCGGACGTGATGGGACGGCGGCTGATCAGGATCTTCGCGCACGGCCGCTTCGTGTTGTCGAACTCCGACATGCTGTGGCGCTCGAAGCTCTTCGTGTCGCTGCGCGAGCAATGCCGGCAGCTGGCGCGCAACGTGGACGAGGCGCCCGAAGGCCTGCCGCGCTTCGAGGCGTCTTCGGCGCTCGCGCTCTCGGGCCTCTGTCTCGACGATAGCACCAAGCGTCTCTCCGCCGGCCTCACACGTCTCGAAGCGCAGCTCGCGCGCCAGATCCTGCCGGACGGCGGACATATGAGCCGGTCGCCGGAGACGCTGCTGCATTGCTACCGCCACGTCGTGATGGTGATGGATGCGCTGTCGGCCGTGGGCTATCAGGTGCCGCAGACGATCCTGAGCGCGCACGACCGCATGGCGCCGATGATCCGTTTCTTCCGCCATGGCGACGGCGCGCTGGCGCTGTTCAATGGCGGCAAGGAATGCGATCCCCGGACCATCGCGGGCCTTCTCGCGCGCGACGAAGTACGCGGTCAGCCTTTCGTCTTCGCGCCGCACTCGGCCTATCAGCGGCTCGTCGCCGGACGCACGCTGGCACTGATGGATGTTGGCGTCACGCCGGCCGGCGCCTTTGCCTGCGAATCCCATGCGGGATGCCTGGCCTTCGAGTTCAGCGCCGCGGCACAGCGGATCGTCGTCAATTGCGGAAGCGCGTCGCCGGGGCAGCTGCGATGGAACGGCGCGCTGCGCGGCACGGCGGCCCACTCGACCGTCACCATCGCGGACACGTCCATGGCCAGTATTCTTTCCCGCGGATTTGCGCGTGATCTTCTGGGCCCGCGTTTGATGGGCGGGCCTGCAAGGGTGGAAACATCGCGACAGGAAACGCAGGCCGGCTGGCGCATCGACGGACGCCATGACGGCTATGTGCACGCCTTCGGCATCGAACACGCGCGCGCGCTCACGCTGGCGCCTGCGGGCAATCTGTTGACGGGCACCGATACGCTTACGCCGAAGGAGAAGCTCCGCCGCGAAGGCATTCCGTTTGCCGTGCGCTTTCACATCCATCCCGATCTGCGCTGCTCCATCGCGCAGGGCGGCGACGTGCTGCTCAAGATGCCGACGGGCGAGGGCTGGCGCTTCCACGCCAATGTCGGCCCCGTGGGCATCGAGGAAAGCATCTATCTGGGTGGCGACGCCGTGCGGCGCTCGGAGCAGATCGTCATCTCCGGCGCGGTGCGCGAGCAGCCCGTCTCGCTCGCCTGGGCGTTCGAGCAGGTGGGGCACGGCTAAAGAACCTTGCGGCCGATTGGCGTTTGCCCCTCTTGATATTTGCCCCTTTGGCCGCCGCTTGATATGCAGGATTCAAGGCGATTTTCCCGAGGTAGCGATGGTCCAGTTCAATCTGCCCAAGAACAGTCAGGTCAAGAAGGGCAAGGCCTGGCCCGCGCCGGTCACCGCCAACGGCAAAAAGCCCAAGCGCACGAAGGACTTCAAAGTCTATCGTTACAACCCGGACGAAGACGCCAATCCGCGCATGGATATCTACCGCGTCGACCTCGACAGCTGCGGGCCGATGGTCCTGGACGCGCTCATCAAGATCAAGAACGAGATCGATCCGACGCTGACCTTCCGCCGCTCCTGCCGTGAAGGTGTGTGCGGCTCCTGCGCCATGAACATCGGCGGCGGCAATACGCTCGCCTGCACCAAGGCGATCTCGGACATCTCAGGCTCGGTGTCGATCTATCCCTTGCCGCACATGCCGGTCGTCAAGGACCTCGTGCCGGACATGACGAATTTCTACGCGCAATATGCGTCGATCGAGCCCTATCTGCAGACCAAATCGGCAACGCCCGAGACCGAATGGAAACAATCGCCGGAAGACCGCGCCAAGCTCGACGGACTTTACGAGTGCATTCTCTGCGCCTGCTGCTCGACGTCGTGCCCGTCCTACTGGTGGAACCAGGACCGCTATCTGGGCCCGGCGGCGCTCCTGCAATCCTATCGCTGGCTGGCCGACAGCCGCGACGAAGCCAAGGGCGAGCGCCTCGACAATCTCGAGGATCCGTTCCGCCTCTATCGCTGCCACACGATCATGAACTGCGCCAACACCTGCCCGAAGGGTCTGAACCCCGCGAAGGCCATCGGCGAAATCAAGCAGATGATGGTGAAGCGGAGTTTGTGAATTTTAGTGTCATTCCCGGCCGAACGGAGCGAGGGAAAGGGAACCCAGTTGGCGTGTGTCCACGCGCCGAAAGACTCTTACGCTCGCGGACGCTCGCTACTAGGTCCCCGCCTTCGCGGGGATGACAATAAATTTTGAAACTCATATCTTCTTGTCATGGTCGTGATGCCCGGCCGCGATGCCGACGAGCATCTTGTATTCGCCGGGCGTGAGCTTCGGCAGTTTCTGCAGGAACGCGACCATGTTCCAGATCTCGTCGTCGGAATGGGTTTTGCCCCAGGCCGGCATGCCGCTCATCTTGATGCCGTGCTTGATGACCCAGAACTGCACGGCGGGCGGCAGGGCGGGGATCACGGCGAGCTTCGGTGGCTTGGGATTGAGACCGGGACGCATCTCGTTCTCTTTCATGCCCGGCGCCAGATGGCACGCCGTGCACATCGCATCGTAGTCGGATGCGCCGTCGGCGACGCGACCCGGCTCGTTGAGCGAGGGCGCCATCACATCGCGCGCGCGCACGGTGATCGACCGCTCGCGGGCATAACCGATGACCGCCCGCGTGACGCCCCAATGCGGCGCGTCCGCACCGACATCGTAGAAGCCCAATGCAAGGTAGAGCGCGGCGATCACGCAGATCGCGACGATGGCGGCGATCGCGCCGAACAGTGCCGAACGGAAATCGATACCCATCGCGTACCTCCTAAACTGTCCTCAGCCGCGCGCGGTGATCTTACCACGCCCCCTGCTTCTGGCCGAACCACCATATGAGGCCGACGCCCGGCGTCGGCTGATCCTTCTCCAGCACGTTGAGCGTAGAGCTCAGAAAATAAGGCACGTTCGACCAGTCGCGGCGATATTCGAGATCGACGAGGAAGCCGTCGCCCGCGGGACGATAATCGAGCGTGAGTGTTCCTTCCTTGAGATCCTGCGTCACGCCGCTGAACAGTCCGCCATGGTCGGCCAGATATTCCGTGCGGAAGCCGAAATCGAGCTTCGGCGTAATCTGATAGGCGACATAAGCCGCGCCGCCGTAAACACGTTGCGGCGAGGAATAGCTGTAATTGCGCTCGACCGTGTAGTCCGCCTCCAGGCCAAGAAAAAGTTCGGGCGTCGCCCTTTTAGGCGTGCGCCGCGTATACGTTTTATATCGAAACCGCTGGGCCCCGCGTGAAATCGCATGCCAGCTTCGGCCAACAGGGAACGTTGGCGATGATCCAGATCAATAGGTGACGGAACACGAACGCGCGTTACGGCGCAAACGCACCTTCGAAAGGAAGCCGAAAATCGCGCCTTACGCCGCGAGCTTGGTGTAGCCCGCGCGCATCTTGAGGAACTGCCACATGAAGATGCTGGCGGCGCTGGTCATCCGGCTGTGCGGATTGGCGCCGATGGCTTTCGCCACCATCTGCACGAGCTTGTTGATGTGCGGGCGCGTGTAGAGCGTCACGACCTTGGCGTGATAGGCGCGGGCGTATTCCGCGCGGTCATAGGGGCTCTTTGCTTCGTCGGTTTCCCGCACGTTGGCACAGTAATAGGCATAGGAGAGCTCGTCGTCGTCGGACTCGTTCACGCGCGTCACGGCCACGATCAGCTTGCGCCAGAGAGGCAGGTCGGGCTCATCCTGCTTCTGCAGAGTCTCGAAGAAGAGCCTGTAATGACGGAATTCATCGGCGGCGATGCGGCCGGCCACTTCCTTCAGCACCGGCTCGTCCGATGCGTCGCGGATGGCGCTGTAGAAGGACGAGGTGCCCGACTCCACGACGCAGCGTGCGACCATCTCGCCGCGGCGGCTGCCGCGGATGGAGATCTCGCTGTCGCTGGCGAAATGCGGCGGGCGGTAGCCGGCGCGGAAGCGCGCAAAGGCCGACCGGAAGTTGAAGGCGGGATCGGCCATCTCGGCCCAGCGCCCAAGCGCAAGCCCGTGTTGTACTTCCTCTTCGCCCCAGCGGACGATGTCGGCCAGCGTCTCGCTGCCGGCGTCCTTGAACACGCGCGTGAGGTATTCGACGTAGTCGTGGGCGTTGTACTCGACCAGCGAGGCGCCTTTGATGGTGGCGAGCAAGGCCGGGTCGACTTTCGACGCGTCGAACTTCGACCAGTCGACGTCGTCCAGCGTCCAGCCAGCGCTAAAAACCGTTCCGGCACCCATGGCTACCCCGTCCTTGGACCGCCCATCAGAAACGCCCTTATAGCAAAGGCTGTTGCCGAGCCGAAATGGGACCAGATAAGTCTTTGTTTTTTATGGTTTCTACAGGTGGGCGCGGAGGATTTTAAGGTGGTCGAGCGATTCGACCGCCTTGGCCCGGTCGGAGTCGGACTTGGCGTGAAGGATGTCCTCCTCGGCATTGCGGATGCACTGGTCCAGCGCGGCCGCGTCGACTTCGGCCAGCGGGCGGACGTCTTCGGCCAGCACCGTCAGCTTCTGCGGCGTCACTTCCGCGAAGCCGCCCAGCACGAAATAACGCACGTCGCCATCGCCCTTCACGTCGATCACGCCGGGACGAAGCGACGAGATGACCGGCGCATGGCCCGCCAGCACGCCGAAATCGCCTTCGCGCCCGGGCACGGTGACCATGTCCACCTGCTCGGAGAGCAGAAGACGCTCCGGCGAAACGAGATCGAAGGCAATCTTGTCGGCCATGATGGACTACGCCGCTTCCGCCGCGAGCTTCTGCGCCTTGGCGACGGCGTCTTCAATCGTGCCGACCATGTAGAACGCCGATTCCGGCAGGTGATCGTATTCGCCGCGTACAACGGCCGCGAAGCTCTTCACGGTGTCCTTCAAGTCGACGAAGATGCCGGGGAAGCCGGTGAACACTTCGGCCACGTGGAAGGGCTGCGACAGGAAGCGTTCGATCTTGCGCGCACGCGCCACGACCAGCTTGTCCTCTTCGGAAAGCTCATCCATGCCCAGGATGGCAATGATGTCCTGCAGCGACTTGTAGCGTTGCAGGATCTGCTGAACCTGGCGCGCGACCTGATAGTGCTCTTCACCGACGACGCGCGGGTCGAGAATGCGCGAGGTGGAATCGAGCGGGTCGACGGCCGGATAGATGCCTTTTTCCGAGATCGCGCGGTTCAACACCGTCGTCGCGTCCAAGTGGGCGAACGACGTCGCCGGCGCCGGATCGGTCAGGTCGTCGGCAGGCACATAAATGGCCTGCACTGAGGTGATCGACCCCTTGTTGGTCGACGTGATCCGTTCCTGCAGCGCGCCCATGTCGGTCGCGAGCGTCGGCTGATAACCGACGGCCGAAGGAATGCGGCCCAGCAGCGCCGACACTTCGGAGCCCGCCTGCGTGAAGCGGAAGATGTTGTCGACGAAGAAAAGCACATCCTGGCCCTGGTCGCGGAAATATTCGGCGACCGTCAGGCCCGAGAGACCGACACGCGCGCGCGCGCCGGGCGGCTCGTTCATCTGGCCGTAGACGAGCGCGCATTTCGAGCCTTCGGTCGAACCCTTTTTCGGATCTTTGTTGACGCCCGACTCGATCATCTCGTGATAGAGGTCGTTGCCTTCGCGCGTGCGCTCGCCCACGCCCGCGAACACGGAATAGCCGCCGTGCTTCTTGGCGACGTTGTTGATGAGTTCCTGGATAAGCACGGTCTTGCCCACGCCCGCGCCGCCGAAGAGGCCGATCTTGCCGCCGCGCGCGTAGGGCGCCAGCAGGTCGATGACCTTGATGCCGGTGACGAGCACCTGGCTCTCCGTCGACTGCTCGACGAAGGTAGGTGCTTCCGCATGGATCGGACGGCGCGTCGAGAACTTTATCGGGCCCGCTTCGTCCACCGGCTCGCCGATGACATTCATGATGCGGCCGAGCGTGCCGTCGCCGACGGGCACCGAAATGGCGCTGCCGGTATCGCTCACGCGCTGGCCGCGCACGAGACCTTCCGTTGCGTCCATCGCCACCGTGCGCACGGTCGACTCGCCCAGATGCTGCGCCACTTCGAGCACCAGCCGGTTGCCGTTGTTGTCCGTCTCGAGCGCGTTCATGATCTCCGGCAGTTCGCCTTCAAACTGCACGTCGACGACGGCGCCCATCACTTGGGTCACGCGGCCGATCTTGTTGCTCATCTCTTTGTCCATGGCGCGGCTCTCTTTCACTTCCGTTTCGAGCGGGGCGGCCTCGATGACGACGCCCCGTTCATGACTGCCTTCGTAAAACCGGACCGCTCCTTCGACAGCCACCGGCGCTTCGAGCGCCTCGTAACGCGGCTTTCGCCGGAACAGCTGCCGAATGAATTCGGCCAAACTCGCTAACCTGTCCCGCCAACCCATTCGCCGCCCTCGGCCAACTCTTCAGCCTGGCACGGGCGAATGACGCTTTCTCGATTGGTGGACCCGTACTCCCTCGTCAGAGCGCTTCCGCGCCCGAAATGATTTCGATCAGTTCCTTGGTGATCATGGCCTGGCGCGTGCGGTTATACTGCAGCGTCAGCTTGTCGATGACTTCGCCGGCGTTGCGCGTGGCGGAATCCATCGCACTCATCTTGGCGCCGTATTCGCCGGCGACGTTTTCCAGCAGTGCGCGAAAAATCTGCACCGTGACGTTGCGCGGCAGAAGCTCGGAGAGGATTTCGCCTTCGTCGGGCTCGTATTCGTAGACGATGTCGCCGGCTGGGGTCGTCTCCGGAATCGACACGGGGATCAGCTGCTGCGCTGTCGGCACCTGGCTGATGACGGACCTGAAGCGCGAATAGACAAGCGTCGCCACGTCGAATTCGCCCGACTGAAACATCTGGATGACGCGGCGTCCGATGGGCAGCGCATTGGCGAAGCCGATGCGCTTCACGCCCATGAAATCGACCGTGTCGATGATCATCTTGCCGTACAGGCGGCGGAGCTGATCGCGTCCCTTGCGGCCAACGCAGAGGATCTTCACATCTTTGCCGTCGCGGAGAAGGCTCTCGATGTGCTGCTTGGCCAGACGCACGATGTTGGTGTTGAAGCTGCCGCAGAGGCCGCGATCGGCAGTCGCAACGATCACGAGATGCCGCTTGTCGCTGCCGGTGCCGACCAGGAACGGCGAGGCGTCCGGATTGCCTTTCAGTCCCGCCGCGAGATTGGCGATCACCGCATTCATCTTTTCCGCATAGGGCCGCGCGGCGTCGGCCGCCTCGTGCGCGCGCCGAAGTTTCGACGCCGCCACCATCTGCTGCGCCTTGGTGATCTTGCGGATCGCCTTGACGCTCGCGATCCGGTTGCGGAAGGACTTTAAGCTCGGCATCAGGCAAAGCTCTTCGAGAACTCGTCGATGACGGTCTTGAGCTTGCCTTCGATCTCGGGCGTCAGCTGCTTGCCGGTGCGAATGGCGTCGAGCACATCCTTGTGCTTGCCGCGCATCAGCCGCAGGAGTTCGTCCTCGAAGCGGCCGATGTCGCCGACCTGCATCTTGTCGAGATAGCCTTTGACGCCGGTGTAGATCGACACGACTTCTTCTTCGACCGGCAGGGGCGAGAATTGCGGCTGCTTCAGGAGCTCCGTCAGCCGCGCGCCGCGGTTGAGCAAACGCTGCGTCGCCGCGTCGAGGTCGGAGCCGAACTGCGCGAACGCCGCCATTTCGCGGTACTGCGCGAGCTCAAGTTTGATCGAGCCTGCGACCTGCTTCATCGCCTTGATCTGCGCCGACGAGCCCACACGCGACACGGAGATGCCGACGTTCACCGCCGGGCGGATGCCCTGGAAGAACAGGTCCGTCTCGAGGAAGATCTGGCCGTCGGTAATCGAGATCACGTTGGTCGGAATGTAGGCCGATACGTCGTTCGCCTGCGTCTCGATGACGGGAAGCGCGGTCAGCGAGCCGCCGCCATTGGCGTCGTTCAGTTTCGCGGCGCGCTCGAGCAGACGCGAATGAAGATAGAAGACGTCGCCCGGGTAGGCTTCGCGGCCCGGCGGACGGCGCAGCAGCAGCGACACTTGGCGGTAGGCCACGGCCTGCTTCGAAAGATCATCGTAGATGATCAACGCGTGCATGCCGTTGTCGCGGAACCATTCGCCCATGGCGCAGCCCGAGAACGGCGAAAGATACTGCAGCGGCGCCGGGTCGCTCGCCGTCGCGGCGACGACGGTCGTATATTCCATCGCGCCCGCATCTTCGAGCGTCTTGACGATCTGCGCGACCGTCGAGCGCTTCTGGCCGACGGCGACGTAGATGCAATAGAGCTTCTGCTTTTCGTCCGTGCCCTGATTGACGGTGCGCTGGTTGATGATGGTGTCGACGGCGATCGCGGTCTTACCCGTCTGACGGTCGCCGATGATGAGCTCGCGCTGGCCGCGACCCACCGGGATCAGGCTGTCGATCGCCTTGATGCCGGTCTGCATGGGCTCGTTCACGGATTTGCGCGGAATGATGCCTGGCGCCTTGACGTCCACACGACGGCGTTCAGCCACGCCTTTGAGCTCGCCCTTGCCGTCAATGGGATTGCCGAGACCATCGAGCACGCGGCCGAGGAGGCCTTTGCCGACGGGCACATCCACGATGGCGCCTGTGCGCTTCACCGTGTCGCCTTCTTTGATGGTCATGTCGGACCCGAAGATCACGACGCCGACATTGTCGCTCTCGAGGTTGAGCGCCATGCCCTTGATGCCGCCCGCGAACTCGACCATCTCGCCGGCCTGGACATTGTCGAGGCCATAGACGCGGGCGATGCCGTCGCCAACCGAGAGAATCTGGCCGACTTCGCTGACTTCCGCTTCCGTGCCGAAATTCTGGATCTCGCGCTTCAGGATTGCCGAAATCTCGGCGGGCTGGATATTCATTTCATTGTCCTCTCATGGCGGCGCGAAGCCCATCAAGCTTCGTACGCAACGACGAATCGATCATGCGCGAACCCACTTGCACGACGAGACCGCCGAGAAGCGAAGGATCGACCTTGGCGTCGAGCCGCGCTTCGCGGCCGAGCCTGGATTTGAGAATGGCTTTGAGCTCGCTGACTTCGGCATCGCTGAGGGTGCGCGCGGATGTCACCTGCGCACGGACTTCGCCGCGCTGCTTGGCCGCCAGAATTTCGAAGGCGCGCATGACGTCCATCAGCGCGAAGAGACGGCCCTTGCTCGCGAGCAGGAGCATAAAGCGCACGGTCAGCGGCGCGGCTTCCATGCGCCGCAGGATCGCGTCCATGCCTTTTTCCTGCTCCTTGCGGGAAAAGACGGGCGCGCGGACCAGAAGCAGAAGGTCCGAGCTTTCGTTCAGCAGTACCTTCAGCGCCGCGAAATCGCGCTCCACGGTCTCGACGGCACGCTCTTCCTGCGCCAGCTCGAAAAGGGCGGTCGCGTAGCGTCCGGCCAGTCCGGAAATCAGCGGTTCTTCGGTTGCCACTTCGCCTCGGCCTCTTGCGCATCCCGGATTCGTGCGCCGGTCGTTATCTTCTTGATTTCATTGCAGTAAAACGCTCGCGCGCCAAACCCCGACCGCGCGCGCGATGCAGTTAGCATGGGGATAGCGCCTGTGCAACAATTCCACCCCAAGCCATTGTGTCGCTGGTCTTGGGCGTCCGCGCGATAGCAGGCGAAATCGTCACCCGGCCGGTGTATCAACCCGTCCGGCACAACGAGGGAAAGGGAGACCATGAAACGGCTGGCACTTTGCGCATTGATTCTGGGCAGCCTGGCGGCAGGACCGGCGCTGGCGGCGCTCGCGGACGGGACGCAGGCGCCCGACTTCACGGCGCAGGCTTCGATGGGCGGCAAGGAGTTTACCTTTTCGCTGGCGGACGCGCTCAAGAAGGGGCCGGTGGTTCTCTACTTCTATCCGGCGGCATTCACGCCCGGCTGCACCGTCGAGGCGCACGACTTCGCCGATGCGATGAACAAATTCCAGGCGCTGGGCGCGACGGTCATCGGCGTCTCGCATGACAACATAGACAAGCTCGACAGGTTCTCGGTCAGCGAATGCCGCAGCAAATTCCCGGTTGCAGCCGATCCCGACGAAACGGTCATCAAGGCTTACGATGCCGTGCTCGCGCAGAAGCCGGAATATGCGAACCGCACGTCCTATGTGATCGCGCCGGACGGCAAGATCCTTACCTCCTACACGTCGCTCAATCCGGACAAACACGTCGAGATGACGATGGCCGCCGTCCAGAAGTGGCACGACGAGCACCAATAAGCAGGCCGCGATGGCAGACAAGAGGCGCTTCTGGCAGCTGTTTCTCCGTCAGTTCTGCCTGCTGTTGGCCGTCAGCCTGGGCATGGTGGCGTTTCTCTATTTCTCGCACTCCATGGCCCATCAATCGGGCGCGGACTGGATCCGTTTCGCCGTGATCGATCTCGTGGTCCTGCTGGCGGCGAGCGCGGCGACAGCCAGGTTGCGGCTCTTGCGCGACGAGCAACGGGAGCGGAGCCGGAAGCCGCCGCAGGTTTGACGCCGTGGCTCCTGCCTGTCATACGCCCGCGCCATGATCGAGCTGACCCAGGAATTCGGCTTTGACGCGGCGCATTACCTCGGCGTGGGCGGCGCGGAGAACCGGCGCATCCATGGCCATTCCTTCTATGTGGACGTGACGCTGCGGGGTGAACCCGACGCGGCGACAGGCATTCTGCGCGATCTGGGCGAAGTGGACCGCGTGCTGAAAGCCATCCGTGCCGATCTCGATCACCAGCTTCTGAACGACATCGAAGGCCTTGGACCGCCGACGCTGGAAAACCTCGCGCGCTATATCTTTTCGCGCGCCAGGTCAGCGTTGCCGGAAGTGGTGCGCGTGCGCGTGCGGCGGCCGTCCTACGGCCAATCCTGCGTGTATGAGGGCTGACATGGCGAAGCGCACCAAACTCACCCAACTGGGCCACTCCGTGGCGTGGCCGCAGTCGCCAGACGAAGCGGCGCTGGAAGCGGTACCCAATTCGCACCCGGATACGGACTACGTCGCGCGCTTCACGGCGCCGGAGTTCACGAGCCTGTGTCCGGTGACGGGGCAACCCGACTTCGCGCATTTCGTGATCGACTATTGCCCCGCGAAATCGCTCGTGGAGTCCAAGTCGCTGAAGCTCTTTCTCGGCAGCTTCCGCAATCACGCCTCGTTCCACGAAGACTGCACGATCCTCATCGGCAAACGCATCGCGGCCGCCATCAAACCCAAATATCTGCGCATCGCGGGTTACTGGTATCCGCGCGGGGGCATTCCTATCGATGTCTTCTGGCAAACCGGACGGTTGCCCGCCGGCGTGTGGCTCCCCGACACGGGCGTTGCACCCTATCGCGGTCGCGGCTGACGGCCATGAACGTCGAGCCCGTTTCGATCGGCGAAAAGCTTTTGCTGTGGGACATGCTGCAAACCTACATCGAAGAGCTGTCGGTCTATGCGGGCGTGCAGCGCGTCAACGGCGTCTACGAATACAAATGGTTCGACGCTTACTGGACGGACGAACATCGCTGGCCGTTCTGGGCGAAGGAAGACGGCAGCCGCGCGGGCTTTGCGCTGATCCTGCGTGATGTCGATGCCAATGCGATGCGCGTGGGCGAGTTCTACATCCGTCCGGAGTTCCGCCGTTCGCGCATGGGCGAGGCCTTCGCATTGGCGTTGCTGGCGCGTTTTCCGGGGCCCTGGAAAATCCGCCAGATGGCCGCCAACCGGCCCGCCGTTGCCTTCTGGCGCCGCACGCTCGCGCGGTACGATTATACGGAGGCGAACTTCGTCGACCGCGACCTCGAACGCTTCGAGCAGACGCTCATCGTTCCGTCGGTTAATTCGTCGTCTTCGACGACATAGAACAGGGCTTCGACGGTCGTCCGAAGCGTCTGCGCCAGCAATAGAGCGAGCGTCGTCGACGGTACGAACACGGAATTCTCCACCGTGTTGATGGTCTTTCATGACACGCCGACAATGGCGGCAAGATCGGTCTGCGTGAGACCACGCTTGGAACGAAATTCCTTCAATCGGTTGCCGAGACGTCGTTCAGCCACTGCGGCTCGCCCAGAAATCCCGCCACAGGATGCATAATGCCGGAACCGCGTAGCCGGCAAGAATGGGTTACAGAGCGGCAAGAGGAAATTCAGCGCCCGGGTTTTGCTCCGAGCGTTGCGCATTCTTTATGGCGGGGGCAGGAGACGACGTGGTCATTGACCATGCCGACGGCTTGAGCAAACGCGTAGACGATCACCGGTCCGCAGAAATTGAAGCCGCGTTTCTTCAGATCCTTCGACAGCGCCTCGCTCATCGCCGTCTTGGCAGGCACATCCTTGATCGATTTGAAGCGGTTGATCTTCGGCTTGCCATCGACGTGCTTCCAGATGAACGCGGAAAACCCGCCGGGCTCTTTTTCCTGGATGTCGAGCCAGAGCTTCGCGCCTTTGATCGTTGCTTCGATCTTGGCGCGGCTTCTGATGATGCCTTCGTCTTTCAACAGACGACCGATCTGCCGCTCGCCGTAGCGCGCGATCCTCTCCGGCTCGAAATTGTCGAAGGCTTTGCGGAAGTTCTCGCGCTTTCTGAGGATCGTGATCCACGAAAGGCCGGCCTGGAACCCGTCGAGGATCAGCTTTTCATAGAGCGCGCGGTCGTCATATTCGGGCACGCCCCATTCTTCGTCGTGATAGGCGACGTAAAGCGGATCCACGCCGGGCCAGGTGCAGCCCCCGGTTTTCGATGTCACCGACGCTTGGCTTTCTTTTTCGCTTTCTTCGCGGGCCTGGCTTTTTTCGCCGGCGCCTTTTTGGCTTTCGCTTTGGCAGCTTTCTTCGCCGGCTTGCGCTTCGCGGCCGCCTTCTTGGGTACAGCTTTCGCGGGCTTCGCTTCCGGATGAAGCGTCGCTTCGATTTTGTTGCCGTCCAGATCGATCACGAAGGCGCCGTAATAGTCCGGGCCGTAATCGGCGCGCGGACCGGGCGCACCATTGTCGCCGCCGCCATTCGCCAGCGCTGCGTGATGGAACGCATCGACCGCAAGCCGCGTGCGCGCGGAGAAGCCGACGTGCGCGCCGTTGCCGATGGACGGCGCCTGCTGATTGTTCGGCAGCTGGATCCAGAAGCTCGGGCCGGTTTCGCCATAAGCGATGGCGTAGGGCAGGTATTCCATGACGCGCTTGTAGCCAAGCGTACCCAACACTGCGTCGTAGAACTTCGCCGCGCGCTCGACGTCGGCGACGCCGACGGAAACGTGATGAAGCATGTGTGCTGTTCTCCTTGCGAGGGACCGCGACTCTTACGCTTTCGCATGCGCCGTCAAGAGAAAAGCCAATCGGGCTTTGAGACATGCACGGCGATGCCGCCGGCCGTCAGCGCTGCGCCATCGGCCTCTTCGAGCCTGTCAAGACGCAGAAGTGCGAAACCCTGTGTATCGTAGACGGATTGCAGCAGGCCGATCTCGCGGCCGTCGGCCATCACCGGAACTTCGGGGGCTGGAAGCGCCGCGTTGGCTGCTATTGGCAACAGACGTTTGCGCGCCGTGCCGCGATGTTTCATGCGCGCGGTCAGCTCCTGGCCGACATAGCAGCCCTTGTCGAAGGCCACGCCGTGAAGCTCTTCCAGATCGGAGTCGAGCGCGAACATCTTGTCCTGGCCGAAGTCGCGGCCCTCGGGCACGCCGAGCTTCAGACGCAGCGCCTGGAACGCCTCGCCGCCGGGCCCCGATGGAGCGTCGGCTTTGGGCAGGAACGCGCGGAAGCCGAGTTCGCCATGCCGCGGATCGCGGACGAAGGGAGGAGCGGCGTCCGTACTGCCGGTCCAAACGACGGCCAGGTTGTCGCGCACGGCGATCTCCACCTTGGCCCTCAGGCGGTAAAGCGAGAGGCGCCTGGCGAGAGCGTCCCGCGCGGCCGCGGGCGTGTCGATCAGAAGCGCGCCATCGCGTTCGCCGACCAGGAAGTCGAAAAGGATCTTCCCCTGCGGCGTCAGCAAAGCCGCGTAACTGAGCGCGTCGGCGCCGACACGCGTCATATCGTTGGTGATCAGCCCCTGCAGGAAGTCGCGGGCCTCGGGCCCGGAAACGGCGATCACGGCGCGGTCGTCGAGCCAGAAGGTCATGGCGATGAGGTAATGCGGGCGGGCGCGGTTGCCAAGGCGCGAGACGGGCCTTACTGGTCGGCCGCCGCCCGGGGCCCGATCTGTGAGTCTTCGCGTTCTGCTTGTCACCAGCGAATTTCCGCCAGATATCGGCGGTGTCGGCAGCCATGTCCTTGAGCTTGCCCGCGGGCTGACGACTGCGATCGACAAGGTCGTAGTGGTCCACCCGCAGGGGCCGGGTTTTGGTCCGATACCCAGCCAGCGTGAAGACTTTCCGGTCGAACGGCCGAGGCTCTTCAAGGGCGAACCGTTCTACCAGTTCCTTCTGCACCGCTGGCTGGTTCGCCGGCTGGCACGCGAACCGTTCGACCTGGTGCATGTCCACGGCATGCGTCCGCTCGGCGCGACGCGTGATCTCCCCGCGTCCGTCATCTTCACCAACCACACCTCGGGCTTCCTGGATCGTGTGCAAGCATCGCCCTGGCGGCGAATGCGGACGGCCGGACTTCTCAAGCATTTGGCTTTCGTGATCGCGCCGAGCGATGAGCTCATCGAGGCCTCGCGCGCGCTCGGCTACAGGGGCCCGGCCGCCATGATCCCCAATGGGGTCGACCCGGCGCGCTTTAGCCCAGGGGCCTCCCATATCCGCTCCAGGCTGGGGATAGGCGAGGACGAGATTGTCGTCCTGCTCGCACGGCGGCTGGCCGAGAAGAACGGCATCGTCTGGTTTGCGAGGGCTCTCGGATCACTGCGCAGCCGGAACGTCCGGGTCCTTGTCGCCGGAGACGGCGAGGAGCGGGCGCCCATGCAGATCATCCTCGCCGAAAACGGTATGCTCGAGCGGACGATTTTTCTGGGCTCCGTGGCCAACCAGGATATGCCGCCCATCTATCGCGCCGCCGACATCTCGGTCCTGCCGTCGCTCGCCGAGGCCACCAGCATCTCGGGCCTCGAGGCGATGGCGACAGGCCTGCCGCTGGTCGGCACGCGCGTCGGCGGCATTCCCACGATCATCGAAGACGAAGCGACCGGACTTCTCGTGCCACCCCGCGATCCCGAAACGATGGCGGTTGCGCTCGACCGGCTGGTGCTCGATGCGGACATGCGCCGCCGCATGGGCGCGGCCGCGCGGGCGAAGGTGGAGCGCGAATTCGCCTGGCCTGCGATCGTCAGGCGCACGGTCGATGTCTATCGCAGCTGCGCGGAGGCCGCGTGAAAAAGATTCTTGTCTTCGCCGGCACGCGGCCCGAGGCGATCAAGATGGTGCCCGTGGTCCGCGCGCTGCGGGCGATGGGCGACGCGTTCGCCGTCACGCTCTGCGCCAGCGGCCAGCATAAGGAAATGCTCGAGCAGGCATTCGCCGACTTCGATCTGAAGCCGGACGTCGATCTGGGCGTGATGGCGCCGTCGCAGACGCTCGCGAGCCTGAGTTCGCGACTCTATATGGCGATCGACACGCTGCTCGAGCGCGAGACGCCCGATGCGATCCTGGTGCAGGGCGACACGACGACGGCGCAGGTGGCGGCGCTATGCGCCTTCTACCGCCGCATTCCGCTCGGCCATGTCGAAGCCGGGCTTCGCAGCCATGATCTCGAGGCGCCTTTCCCGGAAGAGATGAACCGCCGCGTGATCTCGATGGTCGGACAGTGGCATTTCGCGCCGACGGAGCTTGCCAAGCAAAACCTGCTGGACGAGAAAGTCGCGCCTACGTCGGTCTATGTCACCGGCAACACGGTGATTGATGCGCTCCTCGAAATGCGCGAACGCATCCGCAAAGAACCGCCGGCGCTGCCACCAGCCATCGAGGCGGTGCTGTCTGCGAAGCGAACCATCGTCCTGATCACAGGACACCGCCGCGAAAGCTTCGGCCAGGGCTTCGAGAACATCTGCGAGGCGCTGAAGCGACTGGCGGAGCGTCACACGGACGTGGCGTTCGTCTATCCCGTGCATCTCAATCCGGCGGTCGGCGAGATCGTGCGCGCGCGGCTGGGTGCGATCCCGAACATCGTTCTGGAGGCGCCGCTCTCCTACAAGCCGTTCGTGCGCCTAATGGATGCGAGCAAGCTGTTGCTCACGGATTCCGGTGGTCTTCAGGAAGAGGGTCCGTCGCTCGGCACGCCGGTTCTCATCATGCGCAAGACGACGGAACGGCCGGAAGGCGTGACAGCGGGCGTGAACAAGCTCGTCGGCACGGACGTCGAAGCCATCGTCTCGAACGTCGATCGGCTGCTGAGCGATGCGGCGGCTTATGCGCAGATGGCCTCGACGAAAAATCCCTACGGCAACGGAACCGCGGGCCAGCAGATCGCCGAGATCCTGCGGTCGACGCTCGCGGGTGGTGAAGGCTATGGCTTCTGAATAATTTCCGTCGGCCACGCATAGGTCCGCGACAGCGGCCCGTCGAATGTCCGATCCAGAATCCACTGCGCCACGACCGTCTCGCTGAAGATGTCGTGCGCGCGGCGCCAGCCGTTCTCGGCGATCTTTTTCCGCGCGTCGTCGTGTTTGCGAAAATAGTCGAGCTTGCCGATCAGATCGTCGACGCCGTCATAGGTGACGAGTTCGTCCGGGCCGAATATCTCGTCGAAGCGCGTGCGCTTGTCGATCAGAGCGAGGATGCCCAAGCCCATCAGCTGCGCCATGCGGTCGGACGAATAGAGATAGATGTCGTTCCGCTTGGAGATGTTGAGGCCCATCTTGGCGTTGGCGAGCACGTCGAACACATCGGCGCCATAGACACCCGGAATGCCGTAAAGTCCGCGCACATCGAATTTCAGCTCGGGCAATTGCGCGCGAATCGTGTCGCAGATTTCGAGCTTTTCCTTGTCGTAGGCGTTGAAGCCCGTCAGGAAGATGAGATCGTTCGCGACGTCGTTGCGTTCGAAAACGCGCAAATTCTCAATTGCCTTGTCGATCGGATTGGGCATGAAGGTCGCACGCCCGTCGGACTCGACGACCTGGCGCAAATCCTCACCGGCTGTGGTCACGAACGTCATGTCGACCAGAGGGGCGAGCGCGCGGAGCCGGGCGAGATTCTTCTCGACGAAGAGCCCGTCGCAATTCCAGTGTGCGATACGGATGCCAGGATGGGCTGCGCGAATCGAAGAAACGGTCTCCGGCGTTATGATGGTGCAATGCCCCAGGAGCAGCAGATCGGGGCGGATTTCGCGGCAAACGGCGACAAGTTTCGCGTTGGCGCGGCCATGGCCCAAGGCCCGGATACGAAAGGGATTAGCGTTGGCCACATCCCGATCCGAATAGTTGAAAACGAAATGGCCGAGCCGGGTGAGGCCGCTGCTCAATTTGTACTGGATGGCGTAAAAGTTCGAGCCGTCGTCGCGGATGGAGAAATGCGAAGCGTGGACGATTTTCATGGGCGCCAGCGGGAATCCGGAAGGGGCTTGCGGTTGGGCGGCTGACGACTATACCGATCCGCGCCGCGAGGCCAGATCGGCGGTATAAAAAGGAACAATCATGGCGTTCGACCTCCTCATCAAAAACGGAACCGTGGCCACCCCGTCCGGCATCGCGCCGGCGGATGTTGGCGTTGTGGCAGGCCGGATCGCGGCGGTGGGCGCGCTCTCGGGCGCCAAGGCCGCCGAGGAGTTCGACGCGAAGGGTTTGCACGTCCTGCCGGGCGTCATCGACAGCCAGGTCCATTTCCGCGAGCCGGGCAATGAGCATAAGGAAGACCTCGAGACAGGCAGCCGCGCCGCGGTCCTGGGCGGCGTCACCGCCGTCTTCGAAATGCCCAACACCAATCCACCGACAACCACGCGGGCGGCCATCGAGGACAAGCTCGCCCGTGCGAAGAACCGCATGCATTGCGACTACGCCTTCTATGTCGGTGCCACGCCGCAGAATGTGGGTGCGCTGGCGGAGCTCGAGCGGCTGCCCGGCGTCGCGGGCGTGAAGGCGTTTCTGGGCTCGTCGACCGGCACGCTGCTGCTCGATGAGGAAGACGCGATCTTCGCGGCGCTCAAAGGCGGCCGCCGGCGCATGGCGGTGCATTCGGAAGATGAAGCGCGGCTGAAGGCGCGCAAGTCGCTGGCTGTGACGGGCGATCCGAGAACCCATCCCGTCTGGCGCGATGCCGAAACGGCGCGGCTGTCGACGGAGCGCGTGCTGAGGCTCGCGCGCAAGGCCGGACGGCAGCTTCATGTGCTGCATGTCACGACAGCGGATGAATTGTCCCTGCTTGCGGACGCGCATGATTTCGCGACGGCCGAAACCACCCCGCAGCATCTGACGTTGGCCGCACCCGAATGCTACGAGCGCCTCCGCAGCTATGCGCAGATGAACCCGCCCATCCGCGACGCCTCGCACCGCGAGGCGTTGTGGAAAGCCGTGAGCGAAGGGCTCATCGACGTCATCGGCTCCGATCACGCGCCCCACACGCGCGAAGAGAAAGACAGGACCTATCCCGATACGCCGTCCGGCATGCCCGGCGTGCAGACGCTGGTCACGATTCTGCTCGATCACGTGGCGGCGGGACGGCTGACGCTCGAACGCTTCGTGGATCTCACGAGCGCGGGCGCGGCGCGGATCTTCGGTATCGCGGGAAAGGGGCGCGTCGCGCGCGGCTACGACGCGGACTTCACCATCGTCGATCTGAAGGCGAAGAAGAAAATCGAGAACAGCTGGATCGCGTCGCGCTGCGGCTGGACGCCGTTCGACGGCATGGAAACGACCGGCTGGGCGCTCGCCACGATCATCCGTGGACGGACGGTCATGCGGGACCGCGCCCTGGTCGCGAGCGGGCAGGGCGAGCCCGTACGCTTTTGGACGACCTTCGGTTCTAGTGAAGCGTGAATTCGGTGCCCGTGTGTTTCAGCTCGGCCGCCGAGAAAAGCCCGCGGGCGGCCACCCGGACGGAATGTAACTTGCCGTCCAGATTCGTCTCCCAGAACCGCAGGAACTTCTTGAGAACGGGAAATTTCGGCGCCTGGTCCAGGTCCTGCCAAATGAAGGACTGCAGAAGATCCGGATGGTCCGGCATGTGGTAGAGAATCTCTGCCGTCGTCAGACGATAGCCCCGCATCGCCAAATCGAACGTATACATCGACGCAACTTCCTTTCGCCCTACCAGTCTTTGTCCCTTCGCCATCATGCGACCTGATTCCTAAGAAAAAGCTTGAGCATGGGTTCCCGGCTTGTCGAGTTAAGAAAGGCTTCTGCAACCTATAAGCTTGACGGAAGGCTCCGAATTTTGTGCGTTGTGTTTCCAGCCGGCCACAGCTGCCCGTTTTGGCAGCAATCACAATCAGGAAGTGCCACATGAAATCGCGGTTTCGCGCCGTCCTCATCACCAAGGACGCGAGCAACGCCCAGAGCGTGAACGACGTCGAGTTGGGACTGGACGATCTGATGGAGGGCGACGTGACCGTCGCCGTGTCCCATTCCACCGTGAACTACAAGGACGGCCTGGCGCTCACCGGACGCTCGCCGGTCGTGCGCAAATTCCCGATGATTCCCGGCATCGATCTGGCGGGGACCGTGGAAACGTCCAGCCACGCGAAGTTCAAACCGGGCGACAAGGTGCTCCTCAACGGCTTCGGACTCAGCGAGACGCATTATGGCGGCTATTCCGAAGTTGCACGCGTGAAGGGCGATTGGCTCGTGCCGCTGCCGAAGGCGTTTTCGACGGCGGACGCGATGGCGATCGGCACGGCCGGCTATACGGCGATGCTTTGCGTGCTGGGGCTGGAAGATGCGGGCGTGACGCCTGCCAAAGGGCCGGTCGTGGTGACCGGCGCGGCCGGCGGTGTCGGTTCCGTTGCGGTCGCCATTCTCGCCAAGCTCGGATTTCACGTCATCGCTTCGACGGGCCGTCCGGAGGAGGAGGCCTATCTCAAAGCGCTCGGCGCGAAGGAGATCATCCCCCGAAGCGAGTTGGGCGGGGATCCGCGCCCGCTTGCCAAGGAACGATGGGCCGGAGCCGTGGACAGCGTCGGCTCGAAGACGCTTGCCAATGTCATCGCGTCTACGCAGTACGGCGGCGCGGTTGCGGCCTGTGGCCTTGCGCAGGGGCTCGATCTGCCGACAAGCGTGGCGCCCTTCATCCTGAGGGGCATCTCGCTTCTGGGAATCGAATCCGTCTATATGCCGATGGCGCGCCGCCTCAAGGCGTGGGAACGCCTGGCACGGGATCTCGACGTGAAGAAGCTGGCCTCCATGACGCGCACCGTCAAGCTCGCGGATGTGCGCAGCGCGGCGGACGACATTCTCGCCGGGAAGGTTCGCGGAAGGCTCATCGTCGAGATCGGCTCGTGATCGTCGCAGCGCAAAGCCTTATCGCGGAATGAGCTATCTCGTTCTTGTCCTGTCGGGACTCGTGATCGGGCTCATCGTGGCGTTGCCGATCGGACCGGTGAATCTCATCTGCATCCGTCGCACGCTGGCGCTGGGGCCGGTCAACGGATTCGTCTCCGGGCTGGGCGCGGCGCTGGGCGACGGCGTATTTGCCATCATCACGGCCTTCGGCTTCACGGCCGTGGCCCAGTGGTTCCACGGGTTCTCCGGCACGCTTGAGCTGACTGGCGGCATATTGCTCATCATCTTCGGCGTCAGCACCTATTTCTCCGATCCGTTGCACGGGCGCGGTGTCGAACAGGTGGCGTCGCGGCAAGTGGGTGCGCCGTCGCTGGTGCGGGCCTTTGCATCCACCTTCGCGCTGACGATCACCAATCCGGCAACGCTCTTCGGCTTCGCGACGCTGTTCGCCACGCTCGGAGGTTTTTCCGGCGCGAGCACGAGTTTCGCGGACGCCGCCATCGTCGTGCTCGGCGTCGTCGGCGGGTCGACGCTGTGGTGGTTCACACTCACCACGATCGTGGGCTACTTCCATGCCAAGATCGACGCGAGCGTCATGAAGTGGATCAACCACATCTCGGGCGCGCTCGTGGCCGTGTCCGGCGTCGTCGTCCTTGGGTATCTCATTTTCTGACGGCGTAGCGCGCGATGCGGCCGAGAACGTCCTCGGCTTCCGCCACGATATCCCGCAGGATCTGTCCCGCCGGCTTCACGTCGTGAATGGCGCCCGAGCCTTGTCCCATCGCGAACGCGGAGCGGTCGATCTGGAGTCCTTCGATCTGCCCGCCGATGCCGCCCATCACGCCCGCCTGCGACGACAGCATCGCCTGCGCGGGGAAGGGCTGGATGTCCTGCGGGCGGCGTTCCCAATCGGCCACGTATTCGTTCTTGTGCACGCGCATCGGCTTGCCGGAATAGCAGCGCGTGATGACGGTGTCTTCGTCGTCGGCGTCGACGATCACCTGCTTGTACATCGCACCCGCATGCGCTTCGGCTGATGCAATAAAACGCGTCCCGATCCAGGCGCCTTGGGCGCCGAGCGCGAGCGCCGCAGCCAGGCCGCGTCCGTCGACGATCGATCCCGCGGCGACAACAGGAATTTTGACGGCATCGACGACTTGCGGAATGAGCGCCATGCCGGCGATGCGGCCCGTGTGACCGCCGGCTTCCGTGCCCTGTGCGACGACGGCATCGAGACCGCCGGCTTCCGCGGCGCGCGCGTGGCGCACGGTGCCCGAGACATTCATGACTTTCAGTCCGGCCTCGTGAAAGCGCTTAACCAGATGCGGCGGCGGCACGCCCAGTCCCGAAATGAAAACTTTCGCGCCACCTTCGATGATGAGATCGGCCGTGCGTTCGAGCGATTCCGGAACGGCAGCGAGGAGATCGACGCCGAAAGGCTTGTCCGTCAGGTCGCGCGTCTTCTTGATCTCGTCGCGGATTTCCTTTTGCGAACGTCCGGCCATCCCGAGCGTGCCGAGACCCCCGGCGTTCGAAACGGCGGCGCAAAGTTCCGCATAGGACACGCCGCCCATGCCGGCGAGAAGGACCGGAACCTTGATTCCCAAAATGTCGCAGAGCGGCGTGTGAAGGCTCATCTGGCGTTTCCCTGAAATTGCCTGTTCCGCGAGCATTTCACGGGGCCCGCCCGCCCGGCAAGCGGGGCGCTGCGGCGAAAGATTTCGCGCGCCGCCTGGGAAGAAGTCGCGCTCTTGCGCGTTGTGATCACGGGGCCTTTTGCCGGGTCTTCCGGCGCAAAGGCTTCCTGTAACCAGATGGGAGTCAGTCATGCGTCAGTTTGATCGGTGGGCAGCGGGTGCACTTGCACTCGGCGCTGCTCTTCTCAGTACGGGAGCATATGCCGAAGGCGGCATCAAAGTCGGAACGCTGAACTGTCACGTCAACAGCGGCTGGGGCTACATTCTCGGTTCATCGAAGCGAATGGAGTGCCGCTATCAAGGTGTGGGCGGTCCGGATGCGTATACGGGCCGGATCACCAAGGTCGGCGTGGATATCGGCTATACGCGCGGCGCCACGCTTGTGTGGGCCGTCATCGCGCCCGCGGGAAATATCGGACGTGGCGCATTGGCCGGCGATTATATCGGTGGTACGGCAAGCGCCACGGTTGGCGGTGGCGTAGGCGCGAACGGTCTAGTGGGCGGTTTGGCTCACTCTTTCACGCTTCAGCCGCTCAGCTTCGAAGGCAACACCGGCTATATCGATGTGGCCGCCGGTCTCGGCGTTATGCATTTGAGCGAGGTCATGCCGCCTCCGCCCCCGCCGCCGGCTCCTCCGCCGCCACCGCCGGTTGCAGCGGCGCCTCCACCGCAGCATTTCCTTGTCTTCTTCGATTTCAATCGTTCGACGTTGACGCCTGAAGCACGCGAGGTCGTGAAGACCGCCGTCGAAGTGGCGCAGCGGACCGGAATGGTCCGTATAAAGATCACCGGTAATACCGATACGGTCGGATCGGATCGCTACAATATGCAGCTTTCGGTCCGGCGCGCGGAAAGCGTGAGGGCCGAAATGGTGGCCGATGGTCTCAGCGCGACGCAGATATCGATCGAGGGCAAGGGCTTCCACGATCTGCTCGTGCCCACGGGGCCAGGTGTCCGCGAACCGCAAAACCGCCGCGCCGTCATCGATCTCGGCAACGCGGTTGTGAGTGAAAACGACCGGTAATTGACTCGCGTAACCGGCACTTTATGATGCGTTGCAACGTACCGGTCCGCCGCGATGGCGCGCCGGTACGGCATGCACATGATCCCTCGCGGGAGAGACCCGTTGCGACACGGGCGCCGAAGGAGCAACCGCCCCGGAAACTCTCAGGCAAAAGGACCGCGCGGGCTATGAACTTCTGGAAAGCGGGACGGCCGGTGGGGCTGTCTCCACCGAAGGGGTAAGCCGGCCAGGCCTTCTGCTGGGCGGCGAAATCTCTCAGGTCCGATGACAGAGGGGCGCGAAATCCGGTTTGCCGGAAGACGCTGCTTCAACCTCACAGTCGGATCCGAATGACAGAGACGCCGCAAACCGATCTCCGCCGCACGCCGCTTTACGAGCTGCATCTGGCCTTGCAGGGCAAGATGGTGCCGTTCGCGGGCTACGAGATGCCCGTGCAGTACACCGCAGGCATTCTCAGGGAGCACCTGCACACGCGCGAGAAGGCGGGGCTGTTCGACGTCTCGCATATGGGGCAGGCCTTCCTGACCGGCCATGACGTGGCGGCCGCACTGGAACGCCTCACGCCGGCCGACGTCGTGGGCCTCAAAGACGGCCAGCAGCGTTACGCGCTGCTCCTGAGCGACGAAGGCACCATCAAGGACGATTTCATGGTCGCGCGGCTCATGGACGAGCCGGGACTGTTCCTCGTCGTGAACGCAGCCACGAAGGAAGACGATTTCGCGTACATTACGGAGAAGCTGGACGGTGCGGCGGTCGTGGAGCCGCAGACGGATCGGGCGCTGCTGGCGCTGCAGGGACCGATGGCCGAGACGGTGCTGCGCCGGCACGTGCCGGGCGTCGAGAAACTCTCCTTCATGAAGATCGCGCGCTTCGATATCGGCGGCGCCGGCGCGATCATCAGCCGTTCGGGATATACCGGCGAAGACGGCTTCGAGATTTCGCTGCATGCCAAGGACGCCGAGGGAGTGGCGCAGCGTCTGCTCGCCGATTCGGAAGTCCTCCCCGTCGGACTGGGCGCAAGGGATTCGCTCCGGCTCGAAGCGGGCCTCTGTCTCTACGGCCATGATATGGACGACAAGACCGACCCCGTCACCGCCAATCTCACCTGGTCGATCGGCAAGCGCCGCAAGCTCGCGAAGGATTTTCCTGCGGGCGAGGCGATCATGAACAAGCTCGTCAACGGCACGGCCACCAAACGCGTCGGCATTCGTCCGGACGGCAAGGCGCCGGCGCGCGAAGGCACGGAGATCACCGACAAGAGCGGGCGCGTCATCGGCCATATCACCAGCGGCGGCTTCGGCCCCACGCTCAATGCGCCGGTCGCCATGGGCTATGTCGAAAGCGCGTTCGCGGGCGACGGCACCGAAGTGGACCTGATGGTCCGCGGCAAGCCGATGGCTGCGCGCGTGGCCCCGATGCCTTTTGTCGAGCACCGTTACAAGCGCTAGCCGCCAGGGAATTTGAAACAGGAGTTGAATATGAGCGAAATTCGTTTCACCGATCAGCACGAATGGGTGCGCCTCGACGGCGATGAAGCGACGATCGGCATCACCAAATACGCGGCCGATCAGCTGGGCGACGTGGTCTATGTCGAACTGCCGGCGCAGGGACGGACAGTCGGCGCGGGCGGCGAGGCGGCGGTGGTCGAAAGCGTGAAGGCGGCGAGCGAAGTCTATGCGCCGATTTCGGGCGAGGTGACGGCGTCGAACGCCGCGCTCAGCGACGACCCCGCGAAAGTGAATGCCGATCCACAAGGCGACGGCTGGTTCTTCAAGCTGAAGATCGCGGACAAGGCTGAGTTCGCAAAACTGATGACCGACGCTCAGTATGCGGAATTTGTGAAAGGGCTGTAAGCAGGCATGCGTTATCTTCCTCTCACTCCCGACGATCGCGCCCGGATGTTGGCGAAGATCGGCGCGGCCGACATCGACGCGCTGTTCCGCGACGTGCCGAAGGAGGCCGTCGTCGGACGCAAAGCGTTCGATCTTCCCGATCATCAGGGCGAGCTCGCCGTCGAGCGCGCGCTGTCGAAGATGGCGGCGAAGAACGTCGCCGCAGGCTCCGTGCCGTTCTTCTGCGGCGCGGGCGCCTATCGCCATCACGTGCCGGCCGCGGTCGATCATCTGATCCAGCGTTCGGAGTTTCTCACCTCCTACACGCCCTATCAGCCGGAAATCGCGCAGGGCACACTGCAATATCTCTACGAATTCCAGACGCAGGTGGCGCTCTTGACCGGCATGGAAGTGGCGAATGCGTCACTTTATGACGGCTCGACGGCGACGGCCGAGGCCGTGCTGATGGCACAGCGCATTACCAAGCGGCCCAAGGCGATCCTCTCGGGCGGGCTGCATCCGCATTATGCCGAGACGGCGGCAACGCTGGTCGAATTGGGCGGCAAGGTCGTACAGGCACCGCGCACGCCGGGCAAGCCGGAAGACCTCATCGCGCTCATCGATAACGAGACGGCCTGCGTCGTCGTGCAGAGCCCGGACGTGTACGGCCTCGTGCGCGATCTGGCGCCCATCGCGGAAGCGGCGCACGCCAAAGGCGCGCTTCTGATCGCCGTCGTGACGGAAATCGTCTCCCTGGGCCTGATGGAATCGCCGGGCGCCATGGGCGCGGATATCGTGGCTGCGGAAGGCCAGTCGATCGGCAACGGCCTCAGTTTCGGCGGCCCTTATGTCGGGCTCTTCGCCACGCGCGAGAAATATCTGCGGCAGATGCCGGGACGCCTTGCGGGCGAAACGACTGATGCCGCCGGCAAGCGCGGCTATGTGCTGACGCTGTCGACGCGCGAGCAGCATATCCGCCGCGAAAAGGCGACGAGCAACATCTGCACGAATTCCGGTCTGTGCTGTCTCGCCTTCACGATCCATCTCTCGCTTCTGGGTGAGGAAGGGTTCTTGCGTCTGGCGCGCGCCAACCATGCGCGTGCGAGCGCGCTGGCCGACAGGCTTTCCAAGATCAAAGGTGTCACGCTCGTCACGACTGCGTTCTTCAACGAATTCACGCTGAAGCTTTCGCGACCCGCGGCCAGTGTTGTCGACGATCTCGCCGAGAAAGGCATCATCGCCGGCGTGCCCGCCTCGCGGCTTCTTCCGCATGAAGGGCAGGCGCGCGATCTGCTGATCGTGGCCGCCACTGAAACCGCAACCGACGAAGATTGCGAGGCCTATGCCAAGGCGCTCGCGGAGGTGCTCGCATGATGAACAACCAGGGGCGGCCGAGCGCCGCGGGCGAGGCGCAGGGCGCCGAGCTCCCGACCATTTCCGGCGATCGCGGACTCGATCACGAAGAGGCGTTGATCTTCGAACTCGGCCGCGAAGGCATGACGGGCGTCGACATTCCCGAAGTGCAGCTGTCCGAAACCTATCTGGGCGGCCTGCGCCGCAAGGGGCCGGTGGGTTTACCGGGGCTCTCTGAGCCGGAAGTCGTGCGCCATTATGTGCGCCTCTCGCGCATGAACTATGCGATCGATGCCGGGCTCTATCCGCTCGGCTCCTGCACGATGAAGCACAATCCGCGCCTCAACGAGAAGATGGCGCGCCTGCCGGGCTTCGGCGACGTCCATCCGCTGCAGCCGCAGCAGACGGTGCAGGGCGCGCTGGCGCTCATCTCCGACCTGATGAACTGGCTGACGACGCTGACCGGCATGCCGGCGGTCGCCATGAGCCCGAAGGCCGGCGCGCACGGCGAATTGTGCGGGCTGCTGACGATTCGTGCGGCGCTGGCCGCCCGCGGCGAACATCGACCGCGCATTCTCGTGCCCTCCTCCGCGCACGGCACCAATCCGGCGACAGCGGCGTTGGCAGGCTTCACGGTGGACGAAGTGCCGCCGAAGGGCGACGGCCATGTCGACGCGGACGCGCTCGAAGCCAAGCTCGGTCCCGACGTCGCCGCGATCATGCTGACCAATCCCAACACCTGCGGTCTCTTCGAGAAGCGCGTGAAAGAGATCGCCGACGAAGTGCATAAGGCGGGCGCCTATTTCTACTGCGATGGCGCCAACTTCAACGCCATCGCCGGCCGCGTGCGCCCGGGCGATCTCGGCATCGACGCCATGCATATCAACCTGCACAAGACGTTTTCGACGCCGCATGGCGGCGGCGGGCCGGGTGCGGGACCGGTCGTGCTGTCGGCGGCGCTGGCGCCTTATGCGCCGCTGCCGTTGCTTGTGCACGACTCCGGCGGCTTCCGGTTTGTGGAGCATGCCGATGCGGCGCCGTCCGGCACCAAGCCATTCGGCCGCATGTGTGCCTTCCACGGCCAGATGGGCATGTTCGTGCGGGCACTCGCCTACATGCTGAGCCACGGCGCGGACGGCGTACGTCAGGCGTCGGAAGACGCGGTTCTGTCGGCGAACTACATTCTTGCCTCGCTCAAGGACGTGATGAGCGCGCCGTTCGAAGGTCCGTGCATGCACGAGGCTTTGTTCGATGACAGCTTCCTCGAAGGCACCGGCGTCACCACGCTCGATTTCGCCAAGGCGATGATCGACGAGGGCTATCATCCGATGACGATGTATTTCCCGCTGGTCGTCCATGGCGCCATGCTGATCGAGCCCACGGAATCGGAATCGAAGGAAAGCCTCGACCGCTTCATCCATGTGCTGCGCGAGATGGCGATTGAGGCCAAGGCCGGCAAGACGGAACGCTTTGCGGGTGCACCCTTCTTCGCCCCGCGCCGGCGTCTCGACGAAACGGCGGCCGCGCGCAAGCCCGTGCTGCGCTGGAAACCGAAGGACGACGTGAAGCAGGCGGCGGAGTAATTTCCTGGGACCGCGGACGTCTCGTCCGCGGTTTTTCCTCCACGATCTCATTTCTGTCAAGGAATGCGGACAAGACGTCCGCGGTCCCAGGAGGACACGCCACTCGAAGGCAGCACGCCGGATGAGTTCAGAGCCAATCCAAAACTGATCGAAGCTTCGTGGTGCGCCGCCGCCAGCGCGATAATGAAAGAGATCGTCGATCACATACTCCGCCCACCGGTTTCACCCGACAGGCACGCGCTTTACCTGCGGCACGGAAATTTTATTCACGGTCCGGCAGCCGTCCCGTTTGCCGCGGCGGCGAAATCCTTGTCCTCGAAAAGCTTGATCGCCAGCTTGTCGTAGAGCGAGGTGTAGTTGTTGATCGCGTCCGGGATCGCAATGGCGCCCACGAAATTCGAATCCCAGTGCGCTTCGACCGCCAGGTCTTTCTGGAAGACCGTTCTGCCGGCTTTTGTCAGCGTGATGTTGGCCGAGAGCTCGGCGTGCCCTACCGAAAAGCCGTCGGACTCGTCGCTGTTGGTCAGAAGGCCGCTGATCACCAGGTCGGAATTGGGGTCGAGCTTTCCGGCTGCGGCGAGGTCGGCGTCGATCGCCTTGCCGAGATATTTCGAGAGCGAGCCGTCATAGGGCGAGTTGAGGACAACGCTGCGGATAGCCACATGTTGATCGACATCCGGCCTCAGACCCGGCGCGGGCGCGAAAGACCCCGTATGCATGCGCGGAAGCGATCCGGCCCGCAAAATCTCCAAGGCTGCCAGCGATGGCTGCGGCGGTGGCAAGGTCTGGGTGCAGCCTGCGACCAGTGCGCCGCCAAGCGCCAGCGCGACGGAAATGCCGGGCTTCACCGTGCGGCCACGGTCTGTTGGAAGCCCTTGTCCTGCGCGACCGCGTTGAGCGTGTTAGAGACGACCTGGCGGACCATGGTCTGCACTGCGGCCTCGGCGCTGGAAACCTTCTGCGCGTGCGGCGGCGTTCCCGCAGTGGCGCCCAACGAGGTATAGATCGCATCCCGCATCGACTTCGTAATCTTCGGACCGCTGCCGCCCGGAAGATAATCGATCGTGCAGATATAGCCGTCGCCGACATTGGATCCGACCAATCCGAGCGTAAAGCCGGTCATGAAGCCTTTGGCAAACGCATCGTCCGTCAGCGGCACGTTGTTGATCACCACGTTCAACACGGCTCCGCTCGGCGCCGGCTCCGACGTCACCTGCGTGAACAGGCCGCTGCCCTGCACCGCGCTCACGACATAGGGCCGCACTTGATCCGTGGCCCGGGCATTGCTGATGCCTTTGGTCTGGAAATCGAACAGCAGCTGGACGGGGCGCGGATTGGCCACCGAGACTTTTTCGGCGGCCGTCAGATCGTGGAGGCTGTCGTCGACATAGAACGATGCGCATCCCGGCAGCATGGCGAGCATGAAGACAACAGCGATCGCACGCGCGCAAGGCGCGGCTATGATACGAATTTTCGACATTGAGCCCCCCGGCTATCAACCCCATACACTGCCGCCGATTGTAACGCGTTCGGGACTATTCGCAACTCTCGCCTTCGCCGGGGAAGCTATTGGTCTTGCCTATACTTGCTCCAGGAGACCGCAGCTTTGATGCTCGGATGTTTGTGCGGGGGCGCGAATGGAAAGTCTTGCCGCTGAAGCGCCGGCGTTGATGCGCGTCTTCCTGGGACCGCTGGCGTCCCGCCGGCATACGGTGGTCACGCAGGCACGTCCGTCAACAATGTGCCGGACGGCAAAAGCGAGGCGTGCCGGCGCCGGCGGTCCCAGCGAGAAACACGGACCGACGTGCCACGAAAAAAAGACCCCGCCCGGTACATCCGCGGACGGGGTGTTAGTTACAAGGAGGCTACAAGCAAAGCGTTACGAACAGGTTTTGACGGAAAGTCCGCGGGGCGCCTTCGTGCCGGCGTCGCCGCACGCGGCATCGAGCTGCTTCTGCGTCAGGCCCTTGGCGGCGCGCAGATCGGTGCCTTTGAAACTCGTGATCGACAGCGAGGCGCCGGTGAAATCCGCGCCGTCGAGCTTCGCATGCGCCAGATTGGCGCCCGCGAGATCGGCATGGCGGAACGACGCGCCTTTGAAATCCGCGTACGACATGCACATCAGGACGAGCTTCGCGTCCGAAAAATCGGCGCCTTCGAGATTGCCGCCCTTGACGCAGGTGTTGGTGAGATCGGCGCCGGCGAGCTCGCAATGCGCGCAGTCGTGATGGCCTGCCTTGATCGAGGCGACGGCATTCGCATCGGCCATGTTGGCGCCATGCGCCGTCGTCACCAGCGCATAGAAAAACGCGAACGTCAGGGCATTGGCGAGAACTCGAAACATGGGACGCGTCTCATTCCGAAACAGTCAGGCGCATACGGAGCAATCGGCGTGCCGGACTGCAGGGTGACATTTTGGGACGACTGCCCCTTGACTCATATCGAAATTCGATAAATATTATCGATTGTCGATAAAAAGGAGGGCCCGATGGCCTCCGTTACCGGTACATTGCCCAAGATATTCCGCTGGATTTTCACCGTCCTGGTGGGGCTGACCGCCTTCGCGGCCTTCCTCGTCATCATCCTGATGCTGGTCAATCCGCATGTGCCGGCGAATGCCCATATGGGGCCGCGGACGGTCGACGTCGGAGGGCAGTCCGTGACGGTTCTCCTCAAGCCCGCCGACGGCGATTTCGATTTTCAGGCCACGGCGTTCCACGGGACCGTCACGTTCTTCATCGGAAAAGCCAGCGGCCTGATCGAAACCATGAAGGACTACGGATTGCCGCTGTGGCTGGTCCACATTCTCTTCCTGACCGCACTCTTCGAGCTCTTGCGGCGTCTGTTCCGCAATGTCGGCCGCGGCGAGAGCTTCAGCCCCGGCACCGTCCGTCTCGTGCAGGGCATCGCGGGCCTTCTGATCGCGAGCTCCTTCATCCTCGCCTTCGCGCAAGGGATATTCGGCCAAGCCGTGATCACCTATCTGGGCCAGCACGCGGTCATCACCGTGTCCGGAACGTCGGTTCGTCTTCCCGCATCGATGTTCACGAGACATCGCTTCTTCTTCTTCGACACCGCAATGTTCTGCTACGGCCTTCTTGTGCTCGCGCTTTCGGAAGTGTTCCGTCAGGGCATCGCGCTCAAGAAGGAAAACGAGCTGACGATCTAGGCGGCGCGCGATGATCAAGCTCAATCTCGATCGCGTCATGCAGGAACGCGGGATCAGTCTGACGGAATTGGCGGGCCGCATCGACATCACGCTCGCCAATCTGTCGATCCTGAAGACCAACAAGGCCCGCGCGATCCGGTTTACGACACTGGACGCGCTGTGCCGCGTGCTCGAATGCCAGCCCGGCGAGATATTGGAGTTCGTGCCGGACTGAAGACTCTGCCGGGACAGCGGCCACCTTGGCCGCAACATGACGCGTCTCGGCCCTGTGCGGGCAGGACGCCCGCGGTCCCGGCGGACGTCTTCAATCTCTTCAGCCGCCCGCGCCACGGCAGGCACGTTCAAATTAGTCGTTGCTTGGATCGCGACCACATCCTCTTGCGGTCTGTTGCCGAACGTTTCCCTTTCGCATCGCCGCCGTTCGGTCCAGACTCTGCCGCGTGCTCTTTTGACATTGTGAATAGCTGAAGCGGCGCAGGAAGCGCGAGGCGCATCGTGCGAGAGGCGGGTGTTACGCTGTTAATTCGCTGCTCTTGTCCACGTGCGCCGGCTGAGAGGCGCAAGAAACGCTTGTGCCGCAGCGGGAAAACGCATTCTCTGCGCGACAGGGCTTTTCAAATCCCCTGTTAAAATCCCTGATCGCAGGGAATTCGCGCTTTCCCAAACCGTCATGGCAGGTCTTGGTTCTGCCATGACAGCGAAGGTTCGGCGTCAGCTGCAGCCGCTCGTGCCGCCGCAGGTGTTGCATTTGAGGCAGGTGCCGTTGCGCACAAGCGTGAAGTTGCCGCACGAGCCGCAGGCGTCGCCTTCGAAGCCCTTCATGCGCGCTTCGGCCGAGCGCTTGGCGTAGATGTCGCGCTTCGTCGGCTGCGCCATGCGCGTCTCGAGCGTCGCCATCACGCTGGCGACGGGATTGCCCGCAGTGGCTTCGGCGGCTTCCAGAACGCTGGCGCGGATTTCGCTCAGCGTCTCGGTGACCATCTCTTCTTCTTCGTCCTCCAAAGTCTCGTGCGCATGAGCATGGTCGTGATCATGCTCTGCCAGCATCTTCGGCTGCGCGCCGCCGCGGACGACGGCCAGCGACTGGATCTTGCCGCGGACATAGCCCGTCGACGTGACGCGGGCGAGGTTCTTGGCGAGTTCGCGCGCCGCTTCGTGGCGATCGTCGCCGCCGCTCATGTCGCCGTGACCGAGATCTTCGTCCTTGGCCGGCGGCACGTGCGCCAGGTCGTAGCGGCCGAGATAGGACACCGCCAGTTCGCGGAAGATGTAGTCGAGAATGCTGGTCGCGTTCTTGATGGAATCGTTGCCGAGAACGAGGCCCGCCGGTTCGAAGCGCGTGAAGGTGAAGGCCTCCACGAACTCTTCCAGCGGCACCCCGTATTGCAGGCCCATGGAGATGGCGATGGCGAAGGCGTCCATCAGGCTCCGGAACGCGGCGCCGTCTTTGTGCATGTCGATGAAGATCTCGCCGATGCGGCCGTCTTCGTATTCGCCCGTGCGCAGATAGACCTTGTGTCCGCCGACGACCGCCTTCTGCGTGTAGCCTTTGCGGCGTTGCGGCAGCTTCTCGCGTTCGCGCGTCATGACCCGCTCGATGACTTTCTCGACGATGCGTTCGGTGATGACCGTCGTACGCTGCGCCTGCGGCGCGGCGACCACGTCCTCGGCTTCGTCCTCATCGTCATCGAAGGCGAAGACCTGGCTTGCCAGCGGCTGCGACAGCTTCGAGCCGTCGCGATAGAGTGCGTTGGCCTTGAGGCCCAACTTCCAGGACAGCATGTAGGCCTCGCCGCATTCCTTGACGCTCGCCGCGTTGGGCATGTTGATCGTCTTGGAGATGGCGCCGGAGATGAAGGGCTGCACGGCGGCCATCATACGGATGTGGCTGTCGACGGAGAGCGCGCGCTTGCCGATGCGGCCGCAAGGATTGGCGCAATCGAACACGGCCAGATGTTCGGCCTTGAGATAGGGCGCACCTTCGAGCGTCATCGCACCGCACACGTGCAGGTTCGCAGCGTCGACGTCGGCCTTGGCGAAGCCCAGCGTCTTCAGCATGTCGAAATCGGGCGCGTCAAGTTGCGCGGGATCGACATTCAGCGTGTCGATACAGAAGCGCTCACCCAGCGTCCATTTGTTGAAGACGAAACGGATGTCGAAGGCGGATTCCAGCGCCGCCTCGACCTTGCCGATCTCTTCCGCACCGAAGCCGCGCTCTTCCAGCGCCGCATGCGTGACGCCCGCGGTGAGGCCTTCGAGCGTGCCGTGCCCGACCGCATAGGCCACGATCTCGTCGATCTGGCCTTGGCTGTAGCCGAGCGTCGCGAGCGCTTCGGGCACGCAGCGGTTGATGATCTTGAAATAGCCGCCGCCGGCCAGCTTCTTGAACTTCACCAGCGCGAAGTCGGGTTCGATGCCGGTCGTGTCGCAATCCATGACGAGGCCGATCGTGCCCGTGGGCGCGATGACGGTCGCCTGCGCGTTGCGGAAGCCGAAATCTTCGCCCAGCGACAGCGCCGTGTCCCAGGCGCGCCGCGCCGCGTTGGCGAGCTCCTTGTCCGCGATCGCCGCGTGGTCGAGCGGAACGGGCAGGGTCAGAAGGCCTTCGTATCCCTTCGCTTCGCCATGGGCCGCACGGCGGTGGTTGCGCACCACGCGCAGCATAGCATCGCGATTAGTGGAGTATTCCGGGAACGGCCCCAGCTCGCCCGCCATTTCGGCCGAGGTCGCGTAGGAGACGCCCGTCATGACGGCCGAGATGGCGCCCGCGATCGCGCGGCCTTCGCGGCTGTCATAGGGAATGCCGGCCGCCATCAGGAGCCCGCCGATATTGGCAAAGCCCAGGCCCAGCGTGCGGTAGTCGTAGGAGAGCTGCGCGATTTCCTTCGACGGGAACTGCGCCATCATCACGGAGATTTCGAGGACAACGGTCCAGAGCTTCGTCGCATGCTCGAACGCCGCCACGTCGAAGCTGCCGTCGTCCTTGCGCAGCGCCATGAGGTTCAGCGAGGCGAGATTGCACGCGGTGTCGTCCAGGAACATGTATTCCGAGCATGGATTGGAGGCGCGGATTTCGCCGCCGGCCGGGCAGGTGTGCCAGTCGTTGATGGTCGAGTGGAACTGGATGCCCGGATCGGCGCAGGACCATGCCGCGTAGCAGACCTTCTCCCACAGCTCGCGCGCCGGCATCGTCTTCGACGGCTTCTTGCTGCCGCGATAGGTGAGGTCCCAGTCCTTGTCTTCTTCGACGGCCAGCAGAAACTCGTCGGTCACGCGCACGGAGTTGTTGGAATTCTGGCCTGAAACGGAGAGATACGCTTCGGAATCCCAATCCGTGTCGTAGGTGCGGAAGTCGATGTCCTTGTAGCCTTGGCGCGCGAACGAGATGACGCGCTCGATGTAATTGTCCGGGATCATGGAAGCGCGCGCGCGCTTCACTTCGCGGCGGAGCGCCGGGTTCTTGGTGGGATCGAAGCAGTCATTGCCGGAGCCTTCGCAATTCACGCAGGCCTTGAGCACGGCCTTGAGATGTTTCTCGGCGAGCTTCGAGCCGGCGACCAGGGCGGCCACCTTCTGCTCTTCGATCACCTTCCAGTCGATGAAGTTCTCGATGTCGGGATGGTCGATGTCGACGACGACCATCTTGGCCGCTCTACGCGTGGTGCCGCCCGATTTGATGGCGCCGGCCGCGCGATCGCCGATCTTGAGAAAGCTCATCAGGCCCGACGACTTGCCGCCGCCCGACAGTTTCTCGTTTTCGCCTCTGAGGCTCGAGAAATTCGTGCCCGTGCCCGAACCGTATTTGAAGAGACGGGCCTCGCGCGTCCACAAATCCATGATGCCGCCTTCGTTTACGAGGTCGTCCTTCACGCTCTGGATGAAGCAGGCATGCGGTTGCGGATGCTCGTAAGCGGAGTTCGATTTCTGCAGGCGGCGCGTGACCGGATCAACGAAGTAGTGACCCTGACTCGGACCGTCGATGCCGTAGGCCCAGTGCAGACCGGTGTTGAACCATTGCGGCGAGTTGGGCGCGGCCTTTTGTGTGGCCAGCATGAAGCAAAGTTCGTCGTGAAACGCGCGTGCGTCCGCTTCAGTGTCGAAATAGCCGCCCTTCCAGCCCCAATAGGTCCACGTGCCGGCCATGCGATCGAAGACCTGCTTCGCGGAATTCTCGCCGGTGCGGTCATCGCTCTCGGACTCCCGGCGCCACAGGAACTCGGGCACGCCGTCTTCGCGGACGGCTTTCAGCTTCGTCGGAATGCCGGCCTTGCGGAAATACTTTTGCGCCAGCACGTCGCAAGCCACCTGGCTCCACTCTTCGGGCACCTCGATGTCCGTCTGCCGGAAGACGACCGAGCCGTCCGGATTGCGGATCTCGCTGGTGGCGAGACGGAACGCGATGCCCTCGTAGGGCGAGTGGCCTTCGACTGTGAACTGACGCCTTATACGCATAGTGACTCCCCCAGCGGACTAAGAGTGGCTCCCTAATCTGCCATTCGCCGCGTGCCCCCTGACGCTCAGAGACGACAAATCCTTCACCGGAAACCCAGTTGGACTAAGGGCTTCCGGCGGCTAGAACTTGGTTCGTCCGCCAGATTTTGTGTCGCGACGAGCGACAGGCGCTAACTATGCCCATGGGCCGGAACGGGACGCAAGGGCTAAGTGGTAAACGAGACCCTAACGCTACATCTTGTGGTGGGCATGAAGGGGTGAAAAGTCAAAGAATCCCGAGATTTAAAAATTAATCTGAAGCTGTGGAATGATCGGGTGGAGGTCTCACGGACCTGCCGCGGCGTCGACCGTTTGCAGCACCTCAGCCTGGCTCCGGAAAGCCTTGTTTTCGTGCGCCCGCTTGCCTCAATCCTGCCGCAACGCTTGAAAAGAAACTGTTCCCGGATCGTCACGCGACTGACGCGACTCCATGCGCGACGGCAGCGACTCGGGACAGAGCGCCGCGGCCTTTGGGCCCGCTTGGCGCGCGATGAGGGCGCTCCTATAGTCCCCGCGAATCTCGACTTGGACTTGGCCCCCCGATGGCGCTTCTGCGGTTCTTCTTTGTCTGGTGGCGCAACGCGACTGTCGGCACGCGCATCATGACGTGGCTGACGGGCGAGTATGTTGGCGAAGACAAGTTCGGCAACCGCTACTATCAGACTAAGGGCGGCAAGCGCCGCTGGGTCATCTATAACGGCACCGTCGAGGCCTCCCGCGTTCCGCCCGACTGGCACGGCTGGTTGCATCACACCTTCAAGGAGCCGCCGACGGTCAATCCGCCGGTCGTGCGTTCCTGGGAGAAGGATCACCTGCCGAATATGACGGGCACGCCCGGCGCGATCCGTCCGCCCGGGAGCCTGGCCGAAAAGGCCGAACGTCCGCCGGCCACGGGCGACTATCAGGCGTGGAAGCCGGAATAAGGCCTCCATGCGGAACAACACCGTCGAAACCCTGATCGCCGCCGCCGTGATCGCCGTCGCCGCGGGGTTCTTCCTGTTCGCTTATAACGCCACGCACAGCGGCAGCTACAACACCTACGAGGTCAAGGCGTTGCTCGCGAGCGTGGACGGTATCGCCGTCGGCGCCGATGTGAAGGTCCACGGTATCAAGATCGGTTCGGTGTCCGCAATCGAGCTCGATTCCAAGACCTACAAGCCGATCGTCCATCTTTCGCTGCGCGACGACATTCCGCTTTCGGACGCTTCCTCAATCCGGATCGCATCGGCCATCTTCAACGGCAATCCCTATTTCTCCATTCAGCCGGGACGCGGCGGCAAGACCCTTGTCGCCGGCGAAACCTGGGAACCTCACTGAGGCGGCGCCCATGCAGAACACCACTACGGAAACCTTGATCGGCATGCTGGTCGTCGCCGTGCTGGCCGGCTTTTTGTACTTTGCGTACACCACGAGTAGCCAGGGCGTTGTGAGCGGATATGACGTCAAGGCCTCGTTCACCAGCGTGGACGGCGTGACGACCGGAACCGATGTGCGCCTCAACGGCATCAAGATCGGCACCGTGTCGTCGATGAATCTCAATCCCAAGACCTACCAGGCGGTCCTGCATTTCACGGTCCGCCGCGACGTCCAAATTCCGGACGATTCTTCGGTCAAGGTGACGTCAGCCGGCCTTCTGGGAGGCCAGTATCTGGCGATCGTTCCGGGCGGCAGCGATAAAATGTTGGCTTCGGGCGGCGTACTAACCAATACGCAAGGGTCCATCGACTTTGCTAGCTTGATCGGACGGGTCATCTATGGGAATTCGGGTGCCAAATGACGAGACACCGTTTTCTTCTCGCGTGTAGCGCTTTCGCTGCGATGACTGCGGTTGCATTCGCGCAGGGCAACAGCGCGGTCGATTTCGCGGCGCCGCAGCGCCCGCTGACGGTTGCCGATGCTGTACCCGGCAAGGACGGCGTCAAGCGCGCGGTCATCTTGCGCGGCCTCGACAAGATCTCGGGGCAAGCGGTCAACATCTTCGCGCCTGTCGGTGTGCCAGTGAAGTTCGCCACGCTGACGATCACGGCGCGCTACTGTTATTCGACGCCGCCGGACCAAACACCGGAGACGACGGCTTTCGTGCAGATCGACGATCATCGTCCCGATGGGCCGGCCAAACGCGTGTTCTCCGGCTGGATGCTGGCGTCAAGCCCGTCGCTTAACCCGCTCGATCATCCGCTCTATGACGTCTGGGTGATCAGCTGCAAGACGAACCAGCCGGGCCAGGTGGCGCCGACAGTGGCTTCGACCGCACCGGTCAAGATCGTATCGCCGGAAACAGGCGCGAAAGAGAAGCTGCCG
>DATJRP010000075.1:0-69745 GCA_035504555.1 Rhizomicrobium sp.
CCAGCAGATCCGCCGCCGATCGCGCCGTCACTCCCAGGACAAAACATTCCAGAAGCCGCAACTGCTGCTTTTTGCCCAATTTGCAGCGCTTAATCCCCATTCAGCCACCGTAGATCCCTCCCTTATCTACGTCAGCCCCTAAAAAATTGAAAATAACGTGCCATGGCCCGGCAAGACCGGGCCACCCAAAGGCCGCCGAAAACTCAGAACGGCGCGCAAGCGCCGAAGCCTGCGTTTGCCAAATCTCAAAAGCCGCGTTCCATGCGCTCCTGGGTGGCCCGGTCTTGCCGGGCCATGACAATCAGGGTTGGAAGTTACCGATACTCGTCATTCACGGCCGCGAGCTTCGCTGAGCCCGGACACAGCTCCTTCTCGCTCAGGCAATTGAGCGGCGTGTCCACGGTGTTGAGATGGCGATGGATATCTTCGGCGTCGTCTTCGATATAGAGGAGCCCCGTCACCACTTCGCCGCGCGCGTGACGCTCCTGCAGATACGCCATCGCCTTCGCCTTGTCGTGCGGGTCATAGGCGGGATCGAGCTTGGAGAGTTTCAGGATCGAGCCGTCATGCTGCTCGATGGTCGTGACCGTGCCGGGCTCGTAATCGGCCTTGATCTCCGCGCGCGGCTCGATGAAGTCGAGGCGGTTGACGGCGTCGTTGTGCTCGCGGACGAACTCGTAGGATTTCGTCGACTGTGGATTGTTGTTGAACTGCACGCAAGGCGAAACCACGTCGATGAAGGCCGAACCGCGATGGGCGATGGCCGCCTTGAGCAGCGGCACGAGTTGCTTCTTGTCGCCGGAGAAGCTGCGCGCCACGAAGGTGGCGCCCAGGATCAGCGACATGCCGACAAGGTCGATCGGACTGTCGCTATTCACGGCCGTCTTGCTCTTCGAGCCTTTGTCGGCGGTGGCGGAGAACTGGCCTTTGGTGAGGCCGTAGACGCCGTTGTTCTCGCAGATATAGACCATATTGATGCTGCGGCGGACGCAATGCGCGAACTGGCCGAGTCCTATGGAGGCGGAATCGCCGTCGCCGGAGACGCCCATATAAATGAGATCGCGGTTGGCGAGATTGGCGCCGGTCAGGACCGACGGCATGCGGCCGTGCACGCTGTTGAAGCCGTGGCTCTGGCCGAGCAGATAGTCCGGCGTCTTGGACGAGCAGCCGATGCCCGACAGCTTCGCCACGCGATGCGGCTCGATGGCGAGCTCGAAGCAGGCCTGGATCAGCGCCGAACTGATCGAGTCGTGCCCGCAGCCGGCGCACAGCGTCGAGATCGAGCCCTCGTAGTCGCGATGGGTGAAGCCCAGGACATTGGTCGGGATGCCCGGATGGCGCAGCTTCGGTTTGGCGATGTAGGTCATTCTGCAGCCTCTTTGCGCGCCTTGAGCGTCATGCGCTCGGCGATCGCGTCGGTGATGAAGCGCGCCGTGATGGGCGTGCCGTCATAGTGAAGAATGGAGATGAAGCGGGCGGGATCGATCGAACATTCGTTGACCAGCAGCTTCTGCAACTGCGCATCGCGGTTCTGCTCGACCACGAAGACCTGTTCGTGGGCGTGGATGAATTCGACGACCTCTTCCGCGAACGGAAAGGCGCGGAGGCGCAGCGTGTCGAGATGCAGCCCGCTCTGCTCGAGGCTCGCAAGCGCTTCTTCCATGGCGACGGTGGTCGAGCCGTAATAGATGGCGCCGAACTTCGCCGGTTCCTTCGCGTCGCGGCGGAGCGGCTTGGGCACCAGCGTCTTGGCGGTTTCGATCTTGCGCAGCAGTCGCTGCATGTTGTCGACATAGACGGCGCCTTCTTCGCTGTATTTCGCGAAGCGGTCGCGCGAGGTGCCGCGCGTGAAATAGGCGCCCTTGGTCGGATGCGTGCCCGGCAGCGTGCGGTAGGGAATGGCGTCGCCGTCGACGTCGAGATAGCGCCCGAAGGTCTTGCCGGCTTCCAGGTCTTCCGCCGTCATGATCTTGCCGCGGTCGTAAGTGCGCGTGTCATCCCAGCTGAGCGGCTCGCACAGCCAGTCGTTCATGCCGATGTCGAGATCCATCATCACGAAGATGGGCGTCTGCAGCCGTTCGGCGAGATCGAACGCTTCCGCCGCGAACTCGAACGATTCGTGCGGGTCCTTCGGGAAGAGCAGCACGTGCTTGGTGTCGCCGTGGCTCGCATAGGCCGCGATCAGCACGTCGGATTGCTGCGTGCGCGTGGGCATGCCGGTCGAAGGTCCGCCGCGCTGGATGTCGAAGATGACGGCCGGAATTTCCGCGAAATAGGCGAGGCCGAAGAATTCCTGCATCAGCGAAATGCCGGGACCGGACGTTGCGGTGAAGGCGCGCGCGCCGTTCCAGCCGGCGCCGATCACCATGCCGATGGCCGCGATCTCGTCTTCCGCCTGCACGATGGCGAATTTGTTCTTCTTGGTTTCCGGATCGACGCGGAGTTTGCGGCAATGCGCGCCGAAGGCCTCGGCCAGCGACGTCGACGGCGTGATGGGATACCAGGCCGCAACCGTGGCGCCGCCATAGACGCAACCCAGCGCCGCCGCATCGTTGCCGCCGATAAAGATGCGGTCGCCGACCTTGTCGCTTTTGACGACGTTGAGGCCGCAGGCGCCCGCCAGATGCTCGCCGGCGTAATCGTAGCCGAGGTGGAACGCCTGCACGTTCGCACCGATCAGCTTTTCCTTGCCTTCGAACTGCGCGGCGATGGCGGCTTTCACCACGTCGGGATCGACGCCGATCAGCGAGGCGATGGCGCCGACATACATGACGTTCTTGAAGAGCTGACGCTGGCGCGGATCATTGTAAGTACGATTGCTGATCTCCGTCAGCGGCACGGGAATGGAATTCACGTCCTCGCGGAATTTCGACGGCGGCAGGGGCTTGGTCGAATCGTGCAGCAGATAGCCGCCGGGATCGATGGAGGCGACATCCTTGTCCCAGGTCTGCGGGTTCATCGCGACCATGAGATCGACGCCGCCGCGCCGGCCGAGCCAGCCTTCGCCCGATACGCGCACTTCGTACCAGGTGGGCAACCCCTGGATGTTCGACGGGAAGATGTTGCGCGAGGCGACGGGAACGCCCATGCGCAGGATGCAGCGCGCGAACAACTCGTTGGCGCTGGCCGATCCCGAACCGTTGACGTTCGCGAATTTGACGACGAAGTCGTTCGTCGCTTCTATCGGTTGGGGCATGATCCGGCCTGTGCAGGTTCAAGATAGAACTTCTTCATGTCCCAGGCGCCGGTGGGACAGCGCTCGGCGCAGAGCCCGCAGTGCAGGCACATGTCCTCGTCCTTCACCATCACGCGGCCCGTCATCTTGAGCGCGTCGGAGACGTAGAGGTCCTGGCCGAGATTGGGCGCGGGCGCCGTCAGCTGCAGGCGCAGGTCCGCTTCATCCGCGTTGGGCGTGAAGGTGATGCAGTCCATCGGGCAGATGTCGACGCAGGCGTCGCATTCGATGCAGAGATTCGTCGCGAACACCGTTTCGATATCGCAATTGAGGCAGCGTTGCGCTTCGTGGAAGCCGAGCTCCGGCGTGAACCCCAGCTCCACTTCGAGACGGACGTCCTTGAGCGTCTTCTCCTTCGGCGCGTGCGGCACCTTGTAGCGCAGGTCGTTGGAGATGTCGTTGTCGTAGCTCCACTCGTGGATGCCCATCTTCTGGCTGAGCAGATTGACGTGCGGCGGCAGCCGCTTGGTCACGTCCTGGCCGTTGCAGAGGAGATCGATGGAGACGGCGGCTTCGTGGCCGTGCGCGACGGCCCAGATGATGTTCTTGGGTCCGAACGCCGAGTCGCCGCCGAAGAAGATCTTCGGATTGGTCGACTGCATCGTCGTGGCGTCGACCTTCGGCATGTCCCAGCGGTCGAATTCGATGCCGATGTCGCGTTCGATCCAGGGAAAGGCGTTTTCCTGGCCGACGGCGACCAGCACGTCGTCGCATTCCATGATCACCGGCGGTTCGCCCGTGGGCACGAGATCGCGCTTGCCCTTGGCGTCGCGCACGGCCTTCACCTTTTCGAAGGCGACGGCTTTGAGCTTGCCGCCCTCATGCAGGAATTCCTTAGGGACAAGGAAATTGTGGATCGGGATGTCCTCGTGCATGGCGTCTTCCTTTTCCCAGGGAGACGCTTTCATCTCTTCGAAGCCCGAACGCACGACCACGTCGACTTTCTCGCCGCCGAGACGCCGCGAGGTGCGGCAGCAATCCATCGCGGTGTTGCCGCCGCCCAGCACGATCACGCGCTTGCCGATCCTGGTCGTGTGGCCGAACGAAACGCTCGACAGCCAGTCGATGCCGATATGGATGTTGGCGGCGGCTTCCTTGCGACCGGGAATCTCGAGATCGCGTCCGCGCGGCGCGCCGCAGCCGACGAAGATGGCGTCGTAATTCTCGGCCAGGATCGCCTTCAGGCTGTCGACGCGTTCGCCCAGCCGCAATTCCGGCTCGAGACCCAGAATATAGTCGCACTCTTCGTCGAGCACGGTTTCGGGCAGGCGGAATTTCGGGATCTGCGTGCGCATCATGCCGCCCGCAAGCTTGTCCTGGTCGTAGAGCACGCAGGTGTAGCCGAGCGGGAGAAGATCGCGCGCCACGGTGAGCGAGGCGGGGCCGGCGCCGATCAAGGCGATGCGCTTGCCGTTCTTGTGATGCGAGGGTGAGGGCAATTGTTCGCGGATGGTGTCGACGTCCTTGTTGTCGGCCGCGACACGCTTCAGGCGGCAGATCGCGACGGGTTCTTTTTCGACACGGCCTCGCCGGCACGCCGGTTCGCACGGACGATCGCAGGTGCGGCCCAGCACGCCCGGAAACACGTTCGATTTCCAGTTGATCATGTAGGCGTCGGAGAAACGCCCCGCCGCGATCAGGCGGATATACTCCGGCACCGGCGTATGTGCCGGGCACGCCCATTGGCAATCGACGACCTTGTGGAAGTAGTTCGGGTCGGTGACGTCGGTGGGTTTCATGCCGGAATGACGCGCGGGCTTAACGGGCCCTTCCGTCGCAACTGAACTCATCGTCCTGGTACATCTCCATGGGCGGCGCATTGCCCGCCAAAAGCGGCGCCGCACGCGTCCTTTGCGAGCGAAACTATAAGCGCGGGGGCCGCGCTCTGCCCTTCTTTTTTGATATTAGCCAGCACGCGCTTGGGCGCAATCATTTGGAATAAAAGGACCTTTTCCGCATTGCCAGTGCGTGATTATGGCTAAGGCGTTGAAAAATATTTAGAATTTCAAAGATGGCCGGCGGTCCCGGAAAGAAAGCCCGGCGCCTCAGCATCTTGCTGGGGCCGCCGGCGTCCCGCCGGCATGGATCGCGAAAATTCGAATTGGGTATCGTTCTTTTCCGCTAAGACTCCGCGTCGTCGAAAGGCTCGTCCATGATTCTCCGCTCCTTCCTCTTCGTTCCCGCCGACAGCGAGCGCAAGCTCGAGAAGGCAAAGTCTTCGCCGGCCGACGCGCTGATCCTCGATCTCGAGGATGCCGTCGCGGCGGACCGGCGCGACGTGGCCCGCGGGCTGGCGCGGGAATATCTCAAATCGGAGGCGAAAGGGCACGCGTCGCTCTGGGTGCGCATCAATCCCGTGGGCAGCGTCGACTATGAGGAAGACCTCGACGCCGTCGTGGCGCGGCGGCCGGCGGGGCTTGTCGTGCCCAAGCCCGATTCGCCGGACATCCTGCGCGCGCTCGATCGCGACATCTCCGCGCTCGAAGACAAGCATGGGCTTCCCGCGCGCAGCATTCTTCTGATGCCGGTCGCCAGCGAAACGCCGATGGCGGTGGCGACTTTGATGGACTACCGCAATCCGCCGCCGCGGCTGGCCGCGCTCACCTGGGGCGCAGAAGATTTATCGGCTGCGCTCGGCGCCGCCACCAATCGCGACGAGACGGGCGGCTTTGCTTTCACCTATCGCGTCGTGCGCTCGCTGGCGCTGATCGCGGCCAAAGCCGCCGGCGTCGAAGCCATCGACACGCTGCATGCGGATTTCCGCGACATGGCGGGGCTGACCAAAGCGGCGCAGAACGCGCAGCGCGAAGGCTTCACCGGCATGCTCGCCATCCATCCCGATCAGGTGAGCGTCATCAACGAGGCGTTCACGCCGTCGGCCGCCGATATCGATCACGCCTATCGCGTGGTGGCCGCATTCTCGAACGGCGAAGGTGTTGCGTCACTCGACGGCAAGATGCTGGATCAGCCGCATCTGAAACAGGCGAAGCATATCCTGGAGCTGGACCGGAAGATCAGGATGCGGCGCGCTTAGTAGTGGTAATGGGGAAAGCGGGTGAGCAGACTCAATTCTAAGCGACGTTTCTCGAGCCTCGCAGCTGCAATCAGTGCGGCCGTATTTGCGGGCTGCGTACTGGCGAAGCCGTCGCAGGCCGCCGACGGCGACGATGTATCTCGTGCGGCGGCGGCGGTCGGCTGTGAGCTTGGCGGCCCTTGGGCGGCTACCTTACGGCCTTTGCCGAGCGAGCCAGACCTGCATGCCGTGGCAACGGTCTCCGGCGATTCGACTGCGAACGATGGTGGTGTCCTGTGTGTTGGCGTTGTGCAAATGACCAGATCCGATTTCAAAAAGGTAGCTGGTTTGAACGGCGCGCCTCATCTGCCCGCAGATGTGAATCCCATAACCAACACGTACGTAACGATCGACTCAATTCCATTTCGCATCTCACCGACGGAAGCAGCATTTGCCGTGAGGGTCACTGAGGAGTTTAATTCTACTTCGACCAACTACAACTCGACGGAGCTTTATCTTTTTCGGCGTCGGGGCAATAAACTGAACGAAATTTTCCACGCCAACGTTGGTGATGAATTGCTCGATAAGACAAACGACGCTGCGGGCGCGCGCAAGCATAGATTGATAGTCAAATTCTCAAACCGACTCCACCGAGGCGCCTACGACTTAATTCTTTCCCGGGATCGTGGTGGCTCATCCAGGCGGTTTATCTGGTCAGGAAGCCGATATGTCGCGACATAGGGCGACGGCGGGCCGCCTCATGTCTTCCCGAACACGTTGCGATCTTTGTTTTCCTGCATCCGAAGCGTGAGGCGGGAGATTATCGTTATGCCGAGGCCGAATCGGATTCAGGTTTTGGAACCTGGCCGGGCTCAATAGTGATACCGGCACTGCGCGATGAGAAGTCCTTCCGGGGACGGCCGATAGACGAGCCTGTGCTCCTGCGTGATGCGTCGCGACCACCATCCTGAAAGTGGGCCGCGCAAAGGCTCCGGCTTGCCTGTGCCTTTGAACGGCGTGCGCATACATTCCTTGATCAGGGCATTGATGCGTTGAAGGAGCTTTGGATCTTCGGCCTGCCAGAAGATATAATCTTCCCAAGCCTGTTCGCTGAAGATCAGCTTCATTCTTTGAGTTTGCGCGCGCGTCCCTTGCCCCTGTCAAGCGCGCGAATGGACGTCGACAGCCGCGCTGCGTTCGCAGGGCTGCGCAGCAGATAGTGCGTCTCCTCATAGGCCGCGAAATCTTCCAGCGACATGAGGACGGCCGCCGGCTTTCCCTTGTCACGCGTGATGATCACCGGTTCCCGGTCGTCGACGACCGCATCGAGCGCGCTCGCGAGGTTCTTGCGCAGATTGCTGTAAGACGTGGTCTTCATCGGCTTCCTGTACCTGATTACGTACAATATTGCAAGTCACCTCACTTCTTCCCGAACACGTTCCGATCTTTGTTCTCCTGCATCAGAAGCGTGATACCCGTGATCGTCGTGATGCCGAGATTGCTCGGTGTTCCTGTCTCAGGGTCAGCCACGATCTTCGAATAGCTCTCGCCCGCGACCTTTTCCCATTTGCCGGCGGGCTTCTTGATTTCGAGGCTGGCGACGGTCGCCTTCAGGACGAGGCGCACGATGGCGGTGTCGGGTTGCGCCGGCCGCGTGAGGCTCGGGAAGCCGCCGATCATTCGCCAGCCATTGGCCAGCGCCCACGCCGTCACTTCGTCCTTCGTCATCGCGGGACTCCTTTGTTGCAACGATCAGGCCGCAAGCGCGGCGCCGGACTCATTGTCTTGCCAGAGCGCGATCATGTCGCGTTCGACCGCACCGGCATCGTCGAGCGCACAGAGGCGGGCTTTGGCGGCACGACGCCGTGGCGGCGACATCGCAAGTGGCGCATCCTCGATGTAGCGCGCGAGATGTTTGCGAAACGTCTTCAGGCCCAGGCGATCGCCGTAAAAGGCCAGCGCATCGCGAAAATGATCGAGGATGATGTCGAGCCGGGTTGCGAGATCGGGTTCGGCCATCGCGCCGCCGCTCTCAAGTGCACTGGCAACCGCACGCGCGATCCACGGCTTGCCGAGCGCCGCGCGGCCGATCATCACCGCATCCGCGCCGGATTGCGAGAGCGCCACACGCGCCGTCGCGGCATCGACGATATCGCCGTTGACGATCACGGGCAGGCGCGTCGCCGCTTTCACTTCGGCCACCGCGCGCCAGTTCGCCGTGCCGTTGAAGAATTGCTGCCGCGTGCGGCCATGCACGGTGATGGCCCTGACGCCGGCGCCTTCGGCGCGCGCCGCGAGCTCCGGCGCATTCATGGACGCGCAGTCCCAGCCCAGCCGCATCTTGAGCGTGACGGGCCGCTGCGTGGCGCCGACGGTCGCCGCGATCAAACGCTCCGCCTGATCGAGATCGCGCATCAGCGCCGAGCCCGAAAGTCCGCCCGTCACTTCGCGGGCGGGACAGCCCATGTTGATATCGATGATGTCGGCGCCGCTTGCTTCGGCAATGGCCGCGCCTCTCGCGAGCCAATGCGCTTCGCGGCCGACGAGCTGGATCACCGTCAGCGGAATATCGTCGCTGCGCGCGGCGCGGCGCACGACGTCGGCGCGGCCTTGCGCCAGCGTTTCGCACGCCACCATCTCGGTCGCGACATAAGCCGCACCCAGCCGCGACGCCGCGCGCCGGAACGGCAGGTCGGACACCCCGCTCATGGGTGCCAGGAGCACGCGGGTTCCGATGGGGTGGCCTGCGATGGAAAAGACGTCGTTCATGGGCCGCGTCATACAGCCTGCAACGAAACGTGTCACCCCGTAGCCTGTTCGTTGCCGCAAATCGTGACTGTCCCCCAAACGTCCTCCTTCACAGGCCTCTCCCGCAGGCGCAGACTCGGCGCCGATGAAAAAAGAAGATTCACCACAGAGGCACAGAGACACGGAGAAGAAAGATTCGACGCGAAGGACGCGCGGCGGACGCAGGGACTCTTTCGCGCGCGTCAGCGCGCAGGTTTTTTCCAGATTTGCCGGAAGAACGCCTGCGCACTTCGCGCGCGATATTGACCGCGTCCCCCGCGAAACCATCGCGTACCCCGCGCTGAATCTTTTTTCCTTCACCGTGTCTCTGTGCCTCTGTGGTGATTCCTACTTTAGGGACGTCTGCGCCGCGCTCGCAGGACGTACACGGACGAAAAAATCCCTGCGCGGCCCTGATAATGTCCACGCGGCCGGGCGCGGAGTCGCGGAAAAGGCCATCGGCATTGGCTTAAATGCGTGCCGCGCGGCGGTGCGTTTTTTGAAGGCCCTGTTATTGTCGCTGTTAGCTGGGATTTGGCGGTCAGCGCGCTTTGCGCACCATCCACCAGTAGATTGCCACGGCCAGCCCGACAAACGTCGCAAAGCCGATCACATCGGCCGGCGCGAAATCGGCCGGCACGAGCGCCAGCGGTGCGCCGGCTTCCTTGACGGCGAAAAGCTTCGACTGCGCGGCGACGACGAGGCCCGCATAGGCCACGCCGAACAGGCTCTCGCCCACGATCATGCCGGACGCCGCCAGGATGCCGAGGCGCTCGCTGCGCTTGGGATCTTTGGTGCGCGCGGCGAAGCGGTTGTAGACGTCGCCCACGATCGCACCGGCGATGATGGCGACCGTCGCCGACATGGGCAGATAGATCGCGATGCCGACGGCGAGCGGCGGAAAGCGCAACAGCTTCAGCGCACCCATGATCTCGTCGAACAGGATGACGACGACGCCGAGGCCCGCGCCGACGCCGAGCATGCCCCAGTCGAGATTGTGCTGGATGACGCCTTGCGCCAGCGCCGAAATCAGATTGGCCTGCGGCGCGGGCAGGGGATGGGGATGCACGGCGCCGCCCGTCATGCCGGCAAAGCCGTTCGCCTGCGCAAGCAGATTGAGCACCGGCGGAATGACGAGTGCGCCCGCGATGACGCCCACGATCAGCGCCACCTGCTGGCGCCAGGGCGACGCGCCGACGAGCTGGCCCGTCTTCAGATCCTGCAGGTTGTTGTTCGAGATGGTGGCGATGGCGAAGACGATGGAGGTGGCGAAGAGCGCAAACGCCGTCAGCGGCTGCCGCAGCGCCGCGGAGGGATGGATCATGATTCCGAACAGCGTCGCGCAGATCAGGATCGCCAGAATGCCGACGCCGGAAATCGGGCTGTTCGACGAGCCGATCAGGCCCGCCATGTAGCCGCAGATGGCGGCGATCAGGAATCCACCGAAGAGGATGTAAGGCAGCGAGGCGATGGTGAGCGCGCCCGCGCTGGCGCGCAGCGTCGTGGCGTCGGCGAACTGATAGACGAGCACGGCGGAGAGCGCGAGGCAGGCGAGCGTCAGGGCGATCACGATCGGCGGCGACAGGTCCTTGTCGCGCGGATCGCCGGTGGCGCCGGCGCGCGAGGTTCCGAAGGTGACGATCAGGCCCTGCACGAGCGGCCCTGCCAGTTTCGCCAGCGACCAGACGGCCGCGACGGCGATCGCGCCCGCGCCGATGAAACGCACCTGATGATGGAAGACGAAATCGATATGCGCATCGAGCGATTGCGTGCCGGCGGGAATGAGCGACGTCACGATGGGCATGATCGCACCCCACGCAATGACGAGGCCCAGCAAAAGCGCCATGCCGACGGAAAGGCCGACCAATTGTCCGGCACCGAACAGCGCCAGCGAGAATCCGACGTCGTATCCCGACATGGCGCCGCTCGTGCCGACGCGGAAATTGCCCTGGATTTCGCCCGCGGCGATACGCGTAGCGGCGAACGCCGCAAGCCCCGCCGAGGCGATCGCGCCGTAAAGAACGGCCCAAAGCCCTTCGCGCGTCTGCGCATCGCTGCCCGCTTCGCGCGCTTCCTGGCCGACGATCAGCACCTCCGCGGCGGCCACGCCTTCGGGATAGGGAAGATCGGAATGGGTGACGAGCGTGCGCCTGAGCGGAATCGTGAAGAGCACACCCAGTATTCCGCCGGCCGTGCAGACGGCGAAGGACTCCCAGAACGGAAAATCCGCCCACCAGCCGATGATCATGAGGCCCGGCAGCACGAAGATGATGGAGGAGAGCGTGCCCGCCGCCGATGCGATCGTCTGGACGATGTTGTTCTCGACCATCGAGGAATCGCGGAAGGCGCTCAGGACCGCCATGGAAATGACGGCCGCCGGAATCGACGTCGCGAAGGTGAGCCCTACTTTAAGACCCAGGTAAACGTTGGCCGCGGTGAAGACGATCGTGATGAGGATGCCGAGGACGAACCCGCGAAAGCTGAGCTCGACGGGACTGACGGTCTTTTGGGCCATGAGGACTTTCGCAGGGGCGGGGAAATGTCTGATCGGCGACGCTGTCGAAACAAAGAATTAAGCCTCCGGAGGTTAACGTTTCCAAAGGTGTGTGCAAAGGCAGCCGATGGGGCAGGCACGGCTAAATCTGAAGGGCGTTCAAGCGCTGTTGCTCGACAGCGATCAGTTTTCGCGTGGGCTCATCTCATCGATGCTGCGCGGCTTCGGCATGGACTCGCCCATCATCGGTCAGACCGGCGCCGATGCGATGGCCTATCTCAACGGCAACGGCGTCGATCTCTGCATTATGGAGGCGATGCTGCCGGACATGTCCGGCGCGGAATTGATCCGCTGGTTGAGACGGCCGGAGATGGACAAGATCCGGTTCGTTCCCGTCGTCGTGCTGACGAGCTACGCGCAGTTGCGCCTCGTTTCGGCCGCCCGCGACGGCGGCGCCAATATCATTGTGAGAAAGCCTGTATCGCCGCAAGGATTGTTCGATCGCATTACGTGGATTGCGCGGGTGCAGCGTCCCTTCATCGATGCGGGAAATTATTCGGGTCCCGATCGGCGTTTCCAGTCCGTCGATCCGCCGGATGGCATCTGGAAACGCGGGGACGATGCAAATCGCGGACAAGAAACAGCGCCGCGTGTCGTCAACAAGCTCGCCGAAGCGGTCTCGAAAGGCTCTCCGCAATGAAAACCGTCATGACGCATTTTCCCGAAACGAGGCTCGCGAAACTGGCCGCGCGCCCGGGCGGGCTCATGCGCGACATCGCCATCGAAAACGCGATGAAGAGCATCGAATCCATGCGCGGCGAAGGCGACGAAGCCATCAAGCGCGAGATGGACGAGATCGACAAGATCATGGCCGGCATGCAAAAGAACCGCCTTCCCGCCGACCAGCTGAAGATGGTTCTCCACCGCGCCGACCTGATCGTCACGCTCGCCGCCACGTTCGGATACGAACCGCTGGCGCGATGCATGCGCAGCCTCTGCGACGTGGCCGACGGTCTTCTCCATAATGGTCTCGACGACGGAGCACCGGTCGCGGTGCATGTGCGCTCGATGCGGCTCCTGGCGCCGGGAAGCGCCGTGCTGTCGCCACCGCAGGTCGAGGTCGTGCTGGGCGAGCTCGCGAAAATCTTGACCCACTACGATTTCAGCCCCATCAGCAAGCAGGCCGACCAGATCCCCATCGCCAAATAGGCCGGGCGCCCCAATTTCAGGTTGTGGACAGCTACTCGATTTTCTCGAGCTTGGAGCGGCGCCTGCCCAGACGCCGCAGGCGGATCCACGACGCCACCACGACAAAAATTCCTAGCGGAAGAAAAATCAGGCGGATCACAGAGCCCTGGCCTGAAAAGGAAAAAATGCAGATCGCCAAGCCGACGACCAGCGCGAGAAACCAGAGGAACTTTCTTTCGCCGCGATCACTCACGAGAAAGAGCTTGCCACGAGATCGTGTTGCACTTGCGAAGGTTAACTATACCGGGCTGTTTTGTCGCACCTATTTCAAAGGTTGCGCGCCCGCCCCCAAGCGGGGAATGGTCAAAGAAAAAGGAGGGAGGCTGCGCATCCTCCCTCCCTCTCGGGCGCCGCTCTTTTTGCCCCGTCGAGGGCGCCTTTTCCCCCGTTCAGTACTGGACGATCTGGGCGTTGTTGCCGATCGCCGAGGAATTGACGGTCACGTTGCCGGACACGTTCTTGACGGTCGAGTTGACGGTCGAGGCGATGCTCGCATTGTTGAGCTGCGTGTTCTGGATCGGCATATAGTTCGCGTTCGTGTCTTCGCTGAACGAGTTGCCGACGGCCTGGCTCGACAGCGAGGTGTCGTTGCCCGCATTGACGACGTTGGCGTTCAGAAGCGCGGACGGATCGCTCGCCTGACATTCCTGATAGCTGGTAATCGCGGTCGTGTGCGGATCGGTCGAAACGTCGGCCGCGTTGCAGATTGCCTGCGATTGCAACGTCACCGTGCCGTCGGCGTTCTTCACCGTGGCGTTCTGGTCCGCTGCGATCGAGACCTGGCCGACATACTGGCTGTTGGTCACGTTGGAGTCGTTCATGGTGACGACTTCGAGATTGTTGCCGACGGAGGCCGACGAGCCCGTGACGTTGCCCGCCACGTTCGTCACCGTCGTATTCACTTTCGACGCACTTTGCTGAAGGTCGATCTGTCCGTTCAGGACGATGCTGCCGTCACTCGACGTCTGTGCGCAGGCGAGGCTCGGCGACAGGGTCAGAAGAGCCGTACCAGCGATAAGGATCTTGGCGAGATGGGTCATGTTGAGCTTCCTCAGAGTTGAATGTTGCGGTGGCTTGCACGACGGACGAAGCGGGAGTCCGATCCTCCGGGCCGGCCAGCGGATCGGCTTCGGTGCCCAACCCGGACGCACAGGAACCGGCGGGCGTGTGATAAAGGCGTGAAATCATCTCGAGCACCGCGCGTTCGACGACCGAGCGCACGCCGAGCTGGATAGGTTCGAGCGCGCTTTCGCCGACGCTCGCGTCGAAGAAGGTTGCTCCCAGGAAGTTGAAGGCGCCGGCCTGCACCTGGCGGCCGATGATCTGCTTCTGGTAGGAGATCACGTCGACGACTTCGAGCGTGTCGGTGTTCACGAGCCTGAGGTCGAGGCCGACATTCATCACATACATTGTGCCGCCGGCCGTGCCCGACAGGCCGTTCGTGCCCGCCGCGCCGCCGTCGCCCTGGGCGCCGATCGAACGGATGTTGAAGTTGAGCTCGGTGATGCCGCCGACGAGATAGTAGTCGGAACCGGGGATCGAGCCTGCGAGGATCTTGCGATAGTCGCCCGGCGTGTCCGGCTGTTTGTCGTCGGTGATGAGCTTGTTGTTGGCGTATTTGAGCTCCATCTCGGCGACGGACGTATCGAAGCGCTCGACGAGCGGCACACCGGCTTTCGCGAGCGCGGACATCGCCATCAGGGCTGCGCCCTGGGTCAGCTTCTTGCCGCTGTTGTCGGATTCCATCTTGCCCGTGTAATCGGCGATCTGGCCGACCGCGATGCGCAGAGGTCTGCGCGCCGTGTAGCTCTCCAGGCAGCGAAGTGCCGCCGAGTAGGGCGTTTCGTTGGCGATCACCGGCGCGTCACCGATCGGTGTCGTATAGCGGCCGATCGAGTCTGCGCTTGGTGTCACACATCCGGTCAGCGCAATCGCGGCCACGCTGACCACGAGAGGCAGAACGAAATATCGGCGTGCACGAGAGGTCATGGGTGGGGCTCCCCCTGCTCCTGGAAAGGCGTTACTGCCCGGTCATATTGACCGTGGCGGTCTGGTTGCCGTTGTTGATCTGCTTGGAATTGACGACGACGGTGTTGTTGTTGCCGACGGTCACGACGTTGAGCTGATTGCCGATTGCCGAAGCCTGGCCGAGCATCGAAGCGCCGCCGGCTCCTGCGCCGGTCGTTGTGACGCTTGCGCCTGAGACGACGGTGTTGGATGCGGCGAGGCTCGGCATTCCGAGCGCGCCCATCGGCTGCAATCCGGTCTGCTGGCTCATGCTCGAGCTCGTGAACTGGCCGTTGACCAGCGTGAGATTCCCGTTCGCATCGCGCAGCGACGCGTTGACGGGGGCGTTTTCGTCGCCTTGTGTCATGCCGTAAGGATGGTTGTAGTCGCTGGCGCTCGTGACCTGCGCCTCGGCTCCACCCGCGAGGGCGAACGTCGAGATGAGACAGGCGATCGCAACGCTGTTCTTCGTCATCGGCATGGCAAGTGGTCCAAATGGTGTCGGCCCACCGGGAGCAACCGCCGTGCCAGCCCTTAACGCGCGTTAAGCACTTGGTGTGTTTCAATACGGGACGAAGATGGCTAGGTTCGGGACCCGTTTGGGAGCGCCGAGTGCCAAAGCTGGAATTCTTCTTCGATTGCTCTTCGCCTTGGACCTATCTGGCCTTCACGCGCATTGTTCCGCTGGCGGAACGCGCGGGAGTAGAGATCCTGTGGCGGCCGATTCTGGTCGGCGGGGTCTTCAACGCCGTCAACCAGGATGTCTATGAGCGCCGCGCCAACCCGGACCCGCGCAAGAGCGTGTACTACGAGAAAGACCTTCAGGACTGGGCGCGGCTCTGCGGCATCAGGATCGGGCGGCCGCCGGTCTTTCCCGTGCGTGCGGTGACGGCCATGCGCGCCGTGATCGCCGCGGACGAAAAGGGGCGGCTCGTGCCGTTCGCGCGCGCCGTGTTCGAGGCCTATTGGGGTGGGCTGGAAGACATCAGCCAGGCATCCGTGCTCGAGGCAACGGCCGTACGGGCAAATCTTGACGGCCGAGGCCTTCTCAAGCGGAGCGAAGCCGACGACATTAAGGCGAAGCTTCGCGCCAGCACCAACGAGCTCGTCGCACGCGGCGGTTTCGGTTCGCCCACGATTTTCGTAAACGTGAACGACATGTACTTCGGCAATGATCGCCTGCCGCTCGTCGAAGCGGCGTTGTCAGGCGTGGGTTGATCGCATGGCTTTTCTCCACGAACCAGAGCGCCAACCGGCCCTGCGCGTGCCGGCCGTCGTCGCGGGCCTCATCCTGGTGCTCGTCGTCGCGCACGTCGCGCGCACGATGGCCTCCACGCTGTTGTCCGAAGAGATCATCGCGAACTACGCCTTTATTCCGGCGCGCTATTCGCACGCGTTTCTCACGGCACACAATGTCGCTCCGCAGACCTTCTGGGAACGGGCGATACCGTTCGTCAGCTACATCTTCCTGCATGGCAGCTATACGCATCTCATCGTCAACTGCGTCTGGCTGTTGCCGTTCGGCTCCATCGTCGCGCGCCGCCTCGGCTCGGTGACGTTCATTCTGTTTTTCCTCGTCTGCGGTGCGGCCGGCGCTGCCGCGCATCTGGTGACCAATTGGGGCGCGTACGAACCGACCATCGGCGCATCGGGCGCGATCTCCGGCGTGATGGCGATGGCCTTCCGCATCGTTGCGCTTGTCGAGGCGCGGGATCTTCCAAGCTATGCGGCGACGGTGAGCGGCGATCTGCGCCGGCACACGCCGTTGGCGCCCATTCTGTCGTCACGGATCATCGTCTGGTCCGCTGTCTGGCTCGTCATCAATCTCGTCGTGGGTGTCACGGGGCTCGGTGCGGGGCCGGGCTCCGGACCGCAAGTGATTGCCTGGCAGGCGCATATGGGCGGCTATATCGCCGGGCTTCTGCTCGCGGGCCCGTTCGACGCGCTGGCATTTCGAATCAGCCCGCCGATCCCCTCGGCTTGAAGCCCCTCGTTTGCGTCATAGATATGGGGTGGCGGTGCGATGCCGCCCAGGAGGGAACTGCCATGGCGGAAAACCAGACGATCGACAGCGGTCGACCCCAGCGCATGCCGTTTCCCGGCGTCCGGCTGCTCTATGCATTCGCCTTCGCGATCATTGCCTGGTTCGTGATCCATCTGATCGTCGCTCTCGCCGTGGTCCAGTTCGTGGTTTTGGCGGTAACGGGCCGGCTCAACGACGAGCTCAAGGGTTTCAGCTTCAGCCTGGTGCAATACCTCTGGGAGCTTCTGGCGTTTGTCACCTTTGTTCGTGACGAACAGCCGTTTCCCATCGGCCCCTTCCCGCTGCACCAATAGCCTGCACCAAAAGCGGAAAACGCTCTTCGACAGCGCGCGGATGTTTGCGTTCGCGCCCGCAATATCGCGTGTGCAATAAAACAAATTGTTCTGAATAGTATTGTTTGTATTCACTCATGCAGACCGTCAGTGATGCTTCTGCGGCCGCGATCCAAAACGCTGTATTGCAAGGCGAACATCGAAAAAGAACTGTGGCATTCCGGGTACTAATACGCACGAAACGACACCGTTAGTGGGGCTTGGGGAATATGTTCTTGCTCGCCCGGGAATCTTCCACCTATCCTTTTCGTGACTGAAAATACGCTGCGCTGAGCATCGTCCGATTTAAGGACGAGCGACGGCGTATCACGGAATCCCGCCGCCAGGCGGGTTCGCAACGGGGAGCTTGAAATGTCTGCACGGCGTAAAGCTGGGGCCTCGCGGTCCCTTTGGTTCATCAACACCCTTCTGCTTTCATCCGCGATTGCCTTGCCGGCCATGGCCCAGATCGAAGAGGTCGTGGTTACGGCGCAGAAGAAAACGGAAGACGTCCAATCCGTGCCGATCGCAGTGACGGCGTTCAGCGGACAGGACCTCAAGACCCAGCAGATCGAGCAGTTCAAGGATCTGCAGTTTCACGCTCCCGACGTGCAGTACACCGCGGGCAATTTCGGCGGCGCCGACTTCTCGATCCGCGGCATCGGCGTGACCGCCGTTGGTTACGACGCAGAATCGGGCGTCGCCATCAACTTCGACGAAGTCTATCTCTCCGCACCGCAGCTGACCGAAGGCAGCTTCTACGATCTCTCCGGCGTCGAAGTTCTGGCCGGCCCGCAGAGTACGCTGTACGGCCGCGGCGCGACCGGCGGTGTGGTGAACCTCAATATCGGCAAGCCCGACCTTGAGAATGCCTTGGTCCAGGTGGTCGGCGACTACGGCAATTACGACTCGACGAAGGTCCAGGGCACCGTCAATATCCCGATCATCACCGACCAGTTAGCGCTGCGTGTCGCCGGCGAATGGGACAAGCGCGACGGCTTTGTGACCAATCTCTACGACAACCAGAAGGTCGACGGCCTCGACCAATATTCGGTGCGCCCGACCTTGCGCTGGCAGCCGAGCGAAAAGACGACGATCGACATCACCGGCGAGTTCACCAAAGAAGACGACTCGCATATGCGTTCCGACAAGCAGCTTTGTACGACGGATCCGACGGGTGTCCTCGGCTGCTTGCCGGGTTCAGCGGGTACTCAGCCGCTCAATCCGCTTTCGACACTCAGCAACATCTATTCGAGCCAGCAGGCCATCTCGGGCTTCCTGCAGGGTACATTCGGATTGCCGCTCGCGACCGCACAGGCGCTCGGCGCGGAATTGGGCCTGTTCAATCTTCAGGCGCCGGCGACGACCCCTCCGGGATATATCGATCCGACGGGCGACCGCCAGATCGACACCGACTTCACCCCGCGTTGGCAGTCGCAGGACAATTTCCTGTCGGCGAAATGGCACCAGACGATCACGCCGTGGCTCGATGGCACGATGGTGCTGGGATACGACCACGACTCGTACTTCTCCCAGGAAAGCTACAACAACATTCCCGGATCGCCGTTTCCGTCCAGTACGGCCGCAGACGGTGGCTGCACGGACGCCATATTCGGTGGCAACGGGCTGCTTGGAACCGCAGGCTATATTCCCGGACCGCCAAGTCTGAATTGCGCAGCTTCAACGCTTCTTTCGACCGCCGGCGGTTTTGCCTTTGCTGCGACGGGCTCTGCTACAGCCGCGGCCGCCTATGCCGCGCAATACGCGCCGTACTTCGCCAAGGTTCCTGCGACGGGCCCCGGCGGACAGCTTCCGATCTCCAGCACCAACAATCTCGGCATCATCGGCGGTGACTACACCTTCACGCCGAATGTGGAGGCCTATGACCAGTCGGACGGAGAGTCGTCGGAATATTCCGGCGAGTTGCGGTTCGCGACCAGCTTCACGGGCCCGCTCAACGGAATGGTCGGCATTTACTACCTGCATACGGTGGTGACGGGCGACTACTTTGTGAACGCCTCGACGCTCGACTATCCGGGCATCCTCGTCGGCGCCCTGGCCGGTGCTTTCAGTCCCGCTTGCTACAGCGGCGGGTGCATATTGGGGCCGAGCTACTACCACAATGTCGGCCAGCAATCGACGCTGACATCCAAGGCCGTGTTCGGCGAAGTCTATTACGATCTTATCCCGGACACGTTGAAGCTGACGGGCGGCATCCGTCTGACCAATGACGACAAGTTCAATACCGGCCGCATTCTGCTCTACAACGGCGTGACGCCCGTCGGGCAGACGAACGAAGACTACTACGCCGAATCTCCCGCACCTCCGGGAAATCCGAACGGGTTCATCCCGGTTTCGCAGCAATTCACGGCGTGGACAGGCCGCGGCGTGGTCGATTGGACGCCGAAGCTCGACTTCACGGATCAGACCCTGGTCTACCTGTCCTACTCGACGGGCTACAAGGCCGGCGGCGCCAATCCGAACATCGAGCCTGGTCTTCCGGTGCCTCAGAAGTACTCGCCGGAAAATATCGCGGCGTACGAACTCGGCACCAAGAACATGATCTTCAACAACACGGTGCAGGCCAACGGCGACGTCTACTACTACAATTACAAGGGCCTGCAGGTTTCGACCATCCAGTACAACACGTCGGTCAACGACAACATTGCGGCCCACGTCTGGGGCGCAGAAGGCAACTTCCTGTGGCAGGCGACCGACCGGCTGCAGTTCGGCCTGAATTTCGCGCACGAGGAATCGAACATTCAGAACACGAGCCTCGTCGATCCGGCGAACCCGACCGGCGGCAATCCGAACACCTTGCTCATCAAGGACGACACGATCACGGCCACGGGCGGCGAGAACTGCGTGCTCTATTACACGGGTGCATCGACGCCTCTGCCGGCCGGATATCTTGCGCCGGCGGGCGGCCAACATGCCTTGGCGGCTTACGGCATTCCCAACGTGGCATTCGGCTCGTGTAATCCGGCGGCGTTGGCAGCAGCGGCCGCAGCTTCGGGCGGAGCGATCGCGCCGGTGTCAGCGACAGGTTCGCAAAGCTACGAAGGACAGGCCATCAGCCTCGACGGTCACGCGCTGCAGAACACGCCGCAGCTCAGCGTCGGCGTCAGCGGTCAATACACCCAGCCGCTGCCTGCCGACTACGCCCTGGTTCTGCGGACGGACCTGCATTTCCAGTCGCATATGTGGGGCAGCATTTTCGAAGACGGCTCGTCCTTCATCGGCAACGAGTATGTCTGGGATGCATCGCTGCAGCTCAACTCGCCGGACGATGTCTGGTATGCGCAGGCCTACATCAAGAACATCACCAACCAGAACAACATCACTGGCCAATATGTCACCAGCCAGACCTCGGGCCTCTATACAAACGCCTTCTACGGCGACCCCAGGACCTACGGCATCGAGCTGGGCATCAAGTTCGACTAAGACGATCGCCAGCAGAGTTCGAAAGGGCGCCGGGAAACCGGCGCCCTTTGTTTTTGCCTGATCGAACGATGAGACGGGAGTCACTCTTGTGTTTCGGGCGACAACCGTGCCAAAGACCATTTCGGTCGACGCACATCGCGTCCACCATTCCCTTGATTTTTCAGTAGAAAATGGGTGTGGCTTCCGCGCCACAGAAACATGACGAAAGCACTTTCGTCATTGTTCTGAAGATTTATGATCTTGCTCAGACATTAGAACTCCCCCTATCAACAATACGCCCCAAAAAGGCCTCGGCACGCGACGCCCCTCGAAGGGATGCGGCCGGAGATTTCAGTCTCGGACGGATACGCAACAGGGGAGTGAGTTATGCCTGCACCGCGCGCGGGGGCCGCGAGGTCCCTTCTTTTTCTCAATGCTCTGCTTCTTGCGAGCACCATGGCCGTTCCGGCGATGGCCCAGATCGAAGAGGTCGTGGTTACGGCCCAGAAGAAGTCCGAAGACGTCCAAAACGTTCCGATCGCGGTCACCGCGTTCACCGGACAAGATCTGAAAGAGCAACAGATCACCCAGTTCAAGGATCTGCAGTTCCACGCGCCCAACGTCACGTATTCGGCCGGCCAGTATGGCTCCGCCGACTTCCAGATTCGCGGCATCGGCGTGACGGCGATCGGCTATGACTCCGAATCGGGCGTCGCGGTCAACTTCGACGAAACCTATCTGGGCGCTCCCCAACTCACGGAAGGCAGCTTCTACGACCTGTCCGGCGTCGAAATTCTGGCCGGCCCGCAGAGCACGCTCTATGGCCGCGGCGCGACCGGCGGCGCCGTCAACATCAACATCGCCAAGCCCGACCTCGAAAATGCGTCGGTGCAGATGATCGGCGACTACGGCAATTACGACGCGACCAAGCTTCAGGGCACCGTCAATATCCCGATCATCACCGACCAACTGGGCATCCGCATTGCCGGCGAATGGGACAAGCGCGACGGCTTCGTCACCAACATTTACGACGACAGTAAGGTCGACAGCCTCGACGAATATTCCGTGCGTTCGACGTTGCGCTGGCAGCCGACGGAAAAGACGACGATCGACTTCACCGGCGAGTTCAGCAAAGAAGACGACTCGCATATGCGCGGCGACAAGCAGCTGTGTACGACGGATCCGACGGGTATCCTCGGGTGTTTGCCCGGTTCCGCGGGCACGGAGCCCGTCAACGCCTACTCCAACTCCAGCGTCATCGCGTCGAGTCAGCAGGGTCTCTCGACCGCCGCGGGCGCGCTTGGCCCGTTTCTCGGCCTTTACAATCTGACGGCACCGCTCACGCTTCCCGCGGGCTACGTCGATCCGACCAGCGCGCGCGAGATCAACACCGATTTCACGCCTGTCTGGCGCTCGCAGGACAATTACCTGTCGGCCAAATGGCACCAGACCCTGACGCCCTGGCTCGATAGCACGTTGATCCTGGGCTACGACGAGAACTCCTATCTGACGCAGGAAAGCTACAACAACATCCCCGGCCTGCCTTTCACCACCAATACCAACACCGCCGCGACCGGCCTCGGATTTCCGGCCAACACGGCAAACTGCCTTGCAGCAGCATTGGGCTCGCCCAACCTGAACTGCGCGGAGCAGACGTTCCTCGGTTATCTGACCGCGATCGGCGGTCCCGCTTACGCGGCAAATTATGCGAAGTACTTCTCTCAACCGGGCGCGCTGCCGATATCGGGCATCGGTGGTTTCGGTCTGACCGGCAACAACTATTCGTACGTGAGCAACAACATCGGGATCGACCAGGACAACGAAAACTTCAGCCAGTATTCTGCGGAATGGCGCTTTGCGACGAGCTTCAGCGGTCCCCTGAATGCGATGTTGGGCCTCTATTATCTGCATACGCAGGACGTCGGCGACTATTATGTGACCTCTCCGACGCTCGACTATCCGGGCATCATCCTCGGCGGTCTTTCGGGTCTCGCCGATCCGGCCTGCTACGCGACGGGATGCATTTATTCGCCGAGCTACTATCACAACGAAGGCGAATATGCCGATCTCACGTCCAAGGCGATCTTCGGCGAAGTCTACTACCAGGCGATCCCCGACCTCCTGAAGTTCACGGCGGGTCTGCGTCTGACGGACGACCAGAAGACGCAGTCCGACCGCATCACGTTCCTGAACGGCGGAGACGTGCCGATCGGCACGACGAGCGAAGCGACGGGGATTCCCGCTTCCGTGCTTCCCTATGACACGACGAAACAGGACTTCACGAAGTTCACAGGCCGGTTCGTGACGGACTACACGCCGAAGCTGGACTTCACGGACTCGACCCTGATTTACGCGTCCTACGCGCGCGGTTACAAAGCGGGTGGCGCCAATCCGGGACTTCAGGCGAACAACAGCGCCGGCATTCCGCTGACCTACAATCCGGAATATATCGACGCTTACGAACTCGGCACGAAGAACCGTCTCTTCGGCAATACGCTGCAAGCGAACGGCGACATCTACTATTACAACTACAATGGCCTGCAGGTGTCCTCGATCGTCGACAACACGTCGGTCAACCAGAACATCAACGCCAAGGTCTGGGGGGCCGAAGGCAGCTTCCTGTGGCAGGCGACCGACAGGCTGCAATTCGGCCTCAATGCCGCCAACGAGAGTTCGAGCATCCAGAACACGTCGCTGGTCGATCCCCGCAACCCGACGGGCGGCAACCCGAACACGCTTCTCATCAAGGACGACACCATCAGCGCCACGACGGGCAGCAACTGCGTGCTGTATTATTCCGGTGCTTTCCCGGGCCTGCCGGCGAACTTCACCGCGCCGGTGGGTGGCGTGCACGCCCTCGCGTCGCAGGGCATTCCGAACGTCGCGTTCGGATCGTGCAGCGGTGCGGCTCCGGCCGGATATTCGTGGACCAATCCGGCAACCGGCGGCATCGCCGAAGGTCAGCCGGTCAGCCTCAACGGCAATGCGCTGCAGAACGCGCCGCAGCTTGCCCTCGGTGCGAGCGCCCAGTACGTCCAGCCGCTGCCGGGCGACTACAGCCTGACGGCGCGCGTCGACTATCACTGGCAGACGCATATGTGGGCCCGCATCTTCGAAGACGGCGCCGACTACATCAAATCGCAAGACATCATGAACGCATCGCTCCAGCTCAACCCGCCGGACGATCTGTGGTATGCGCAGATCTACATGAAGAACATCTTCAACCGCGACAACATCACCGGCGAGTATCTGGCGAGCGCCACATCCGGTCTCTACACGAACGCCTTCTACGGCGATCCTCAGACTTATGGCATCGAGCTGGGCGTGAAGTTCTAAGCCCGTTCGACCGAAGACAATGCTTCAAGGGCGCCGGGAAACCGGCGCCCTTTTTGTTTCGCGTTGACGGATGTTTTCGGGAGCGCCACGCTTGCGGGCAAGAACATGCGGGAGACGTACTATGGAACAGCGCCATCTGGGCCGTTCGGGCCTCAAGGTTTCCGAGGTGGGACTGGGCTGCAACAATTTCGGCGTTCTCGATGTCGAGGCTTCGCGCAAGGTCGTCCATCGCGCCCTCGATCTCGGGGTCACGCTGTTCGACACGGCGGACGTCTACGGCAATCGCGGCGGGTCGGAGACGCAGCTGGGCGAAATCCTGGGTCCACGACGCAAGGACATGGTGCTGGCGACGAAATTCGGCATGCCGATGGACGACACGGGCGGCGGCGCATCACGGCGCTACATCGTGGCGGCGGCCGAAGCGAGCCTCAAGCGTCTGAAGACCGACTGGATCGACCTCTACCAGGTGCACCGTCCCGATGCCGCCACGCCCATCGAGGAAACGCTGTCCGCGCTCGACGACCTCGTTCGCGCCGGCAAGGTCCGCTACATCGGCTGCTCGAATTTCGCGGCCTGGCAGGTCGTCGACGCGCAATGGACGGCCGCGGACAGACGGCTGACGCCTTTCGTCTCGGCGCAGGACGAACTCAGCCTTCTGGTCCGTGACAGCGAACGCGAGCTCCTTCCGGCGCTGGACGCGAAGGGCATGGGTCTGCTGCCCTATTTTCCGCTTGCCAGCGGACTTCTGACGGGAAAATACGCGCGCGGTGGCGAGCTACCTCAGGACACGCGCATGGCGCGGATGCAGCGCCTGGCCAATCGCTTCATGACGGAGAAGAACTGGGAAACCGTGGAGAAGCTCGAAGCGTTCTGCGCGCGCCGCGACCACACGATGCTCGAGCTCGCCTTCGGCTGGCTTCTCGCGAAGCCGGTCGTCGCCAGCGTGATCGCGGGCGCTACAAGGCCCGAGCAGATCGAAGACAATGTCAAAGCGACGGGGTGGAAGCTCTCGCCGGATGATCTGGCCGAGATCGACGGGTTGACGAAGACCGCTTGAACGCTATTCCGCCGGTGCGGGCTCGGGCGCCGTGCCCGTATCGTGCTCGCCTTCGCCGCTGAGGCGCCGACTCACCTTGTCGAGATAGTAATAGACGACCGGCGTCGTATAGAGCGTCAGCACCTGCGAAACGAGCAGGCCGCCCACAATCGCCCAGCCAAGCGGCTGACGGAATTCCGAACCCGTGCCGTTCATGATGATCATGGGGACGCCGCCCAGCGCCGCGCAGGCGGTCGTCATCAGAATGGGCCGCAGCCGCTGATGCGAAGCCTGCCGCGCGGCTTCTTCCGGCTCGAGCCCGTGTTCGCGCTCGAGACGCAACGCCACATCGACGATCATGATGCCGTTCTTCTTCACGATGCCGATCAGAAGAATGATCGCGATGATGCCGATCACGTTGAGATCCTGCCCCGCGATCTTGAGTGCCAGAAGCGCCCCGACGCCTGCCGACGGCAGCGTCGAAAGGATGGTCAGCGGATGGATGAAGCTCTCATAGAGCACGCCCAGGATCATATAGACCGCGATCAGCGCCGCGGCGATCAGCACGGGTTCGGTCGCGAGTGACTCCTGAAATGCCTGCGCCGTGCCTTGGAACGAACCCATGAGAGTCTGCGGCGCGCCGAGCCGGTCGCGCACGGCATCGATGGCTTCGGTCGCCTGGCTGAGCGCCACCCCCGGTGCAAGATTGAACGACAGCGTGACCGCCGGATATTCGCCCTGGTGGCTGACGGTCAGGCTGCTCGTCGCGTTGGGATCGACCTTCACGAAAAGCGACAGCGGCACCGTTTTGCCCGTCAGCGGCGACAGGATGTAAATCGACTTGAAGAAATCGGGTGTGGCCTGGAGCGATGGCAAGGTTTCCACGACGACGTGGTAGGCGTTCTGCTGCGTGAAATATTGGGTCACTTCCGCCTGACCGAGCTGATCGTAGATGGCCGCGTCGATCGCGGACGGCGTGATCCCGAACCTGGACGCCTGATCGCGATCGATCGTCAGGTTGACGGCGCCCGCCTGCGATTGCTGGTCGGAGCTTACGTCCCTGAGCTCCGGCAGGGTTTCCATTTGCGCCAGCATCTTCGGCGCCCAGTTGTTGAGCTCATTGAGATCGGAGTCCGACAACGTGTACTGGTATTGCGCCTGTCCGAAGCGACCGCCGATATTGATGTCCTGCCTCGCCTGAAGGAGTGTCCGCGCGCCGACTACCTGAGCGAGCTTGGGACGCAGGTCGTTGACGATCTGATCGGCGCTCCTGGTTCGACTTGTCCTTGGCGTGAGCGCGATGGACAGGCTCGCCTGATTGGGGCTCGAAGAGCCGAGGAATATTCCGAAGCCGGAAACGTCCGGATCCTGCTGGATCACGGCGCCTACCTGTTGGATCTTCCGTTCCGTCTTTATGTATGATGAATCCTGCGAGGCGAGTATCGTCCCCTGAAGGAAGCCGTTATCCTGCTGCGGGAAAAAACCCGTATGCGAGGTCGTGTAAAGGATCACGGCGAGGAAAACCGTTCCCACAAAAACCATCAGCGCCACGAATTTGTGACGCAATACGACGTCGAGCGAACTCGCATAGCTCGTTTCGATTTTTGTGAAACCGCGTTCCAGCGCCTTGGTGAAGGCATTCGATGGGGGTGTCGGCGCCCTCAGGAACCGCGAACAGAGCATCGGCGTCAGCGTGAGCGTCAGCACCAGCGACAGGAGCACCGCGGCGCTCAGCGTGACCGCGAATTCGCGCATCAGAAGGCCGACGACGCCGCCCATGAACACCAAGGGCGTGAACACGGCCACGAGCGAAATCGAGATCGAAAGAACCGTGAAGCTGATCTCGCCGGCGCCGGCCAGCGCCGCCTCGAACGGCTTCTCGCCATGCTCGAGGCGCTGCCAGATCACCTCTTCCATGACGATGGCATCGTCGACGACGAAGCCGACGGCGATGGTCAGTGCCATCAGCGACAGGTTGTCGAGACTGAAATTCAACGCCAGCATCGCTGCCATCGCCGACAGCAGCGCCAGCGGGATCACCGTGCTCGGGATGATGGTGGCGCGGACATTGCGCAGGAAGAGATAGATCACCAGCACCACGAGGACGATGGTGATGAGTAGCGTGAGCTTCACGTCCGCCACGGATGCGCGGATCGTCTGCGTCCGGTCCATCAGGATGTGGATCTGTACGGCGGGCGGCACGCTGGCCTGCAGCTGGGGGAGCGCCGCGTTGATCTTGTCGACCGTATCGATGACGTTCGCACCGGGCGTTTTATAGACGATCAGCATGATGCATTTGCTGGCCGTCAGCGTCGGATCCACATTGCCTTTTCCCGGAAAGACAAAGGCACCGATCTGATCATTTTCGACACTGTCCGTAGCCGTGCCGATGTCCTTGATGCGGATCGGGGCGCCGTTCTGGTAGCCAATGACGAGGTTCTGCCAGGGCGTTACATCGAGAATCTGGTCGTTGGCGTAGATCGCCGCGGCCCGGTTGGGTCCGATGATGTTGCCTTTGGGAGAGTTGGTCGTTGCGGCAACGATGGCCGCGCGCACGTTGTCGATCTGAAGGCCGCGCGCCGCGATCTTCCGGGGGTCGAGCTGGATGCGCATGGCAGGCTTCTGTTCGCCGCCGATGGTGACAAGGCCAACGCCGTCGATGCGCGAAATCTGCTGCGAAAGTATCACGTCGGCGTAATTGTCCACCACCGAAAGCGGCAAGCTGTCCGAGGTCAGCGCGATGATCATGATCGGCGAGTCGGCCGGATTGACCCTGCGGATACTCGGTTGCGCCGGCAGGTTTGTCGGCAGCTGCGCGCTCGCCGCGTTGATGGCCGCCTGTACCTGCTCGAAATCGTCGGTCAGGTTATCCCCGAGATTGAACTGAACCGTGATACTGGTCGAACCGAGCGCACTGACCGATGTCATCTGGTAGATGCCCGAGATGAGCGAGAATTGCCGCTCGAGCGGCGTCGCCACATTCGAGGCCATGGTCTCCGGGCTGGCGCCCGGCAGGCTCGCATTGATCTGGACCGTCGGAAAATCGACGTTGGGGAGCGCCGCGACCGGTAGCATGTTGTAGGCGACGACGCCGACCAGCAGGAACGAGAGCGCCATCAGCGTCGTGGCGACCGGACGTTTGATGAAGGGCGCCGAAAGGTTCACGTCGTCCGCCGTTTGGCGGTGGTGCCGGGGTGAACGATGCGCACCAGCGAACCCGGTTTCAGTATCATCTGCCCGTCTGTCACAATCGTCTCGCCAACGCGCACACCATCCTTGATGGCTGCCGTGTCGCCTTGCGTCCAGGCGACGGTGATGGGGCGCATCGAGACTTTCTTGTCCGGCCCGACGACGTACAGGTAGAGCCCGTTCGGGCCCTGATTAACGGCCGCGACGGGAACCGTCGTGGCGTGCGGAATAACCTGCAGCATCAGCTCCACGTTCACGAATTGCCCAGGCCAGAGTTTCCTGTCGGCATTGGGAAAGCGCGCCTTCAGTTGCACCGTGCCCGTCGAAGGATCGACCCGATTGTCGGCAATGCTGAGTGCGCCTTCGCCCAGCAGGGCGCCCGTCTCCTGGCTGAACGCTTTTGTGACCATCGGCTTGCGAAAGCCGTTGGAAACTTCCACGAGACGCTGGAACTGGCCCTGCGGGATGGTGAAGGTCACGGCAATCGGCTCGACCTGATTGACGATGACGATGCCGCTGCCGCTGTTGGCGCCGGAAGCCGGTGCGTTGCTCGTGGCAGAGGCAGTCGCCGGCGTGCTTCCAATCGAGCCGCTGGCGCTGACGAGATTGCCGGGGTCCACCAGGCGGACGCCGACCCTGCCCGTGATCGGAGACGTGACCCGCGTCCAGTCGAGATTGACTTTTGCGGCATCGAGCTGGCCCTGATCGAGCAGCACCGTGCCTTCGTCCTGCTTCACCTGCGCGGCCTGCGTGTCATAGACCTGTTGCGAGACAGCGCTTGCCGCGACGAGCTGTTTGTAGCGCGCAAGATCGAGCCGTGCATTGGCGAGAAGAGCCTGATCGCGCTTGAGCGCGCCTTCCGCTTGAAGCAGTGCCGCGCGGTACGGCGCGGGATCGATCTGGGCAAGCACCTGGCCCGCCTTCACATCCGTGCCTTCGGCGAAATTGACCGTCAGCAGCTTGCCGCTCACTTGCGCCAGGACGGTTACGCTGTACCAGGCCTGCGCTGCGCCGAGCGCCGTGACGGAGACGGGCACGTCCTGCAGGGCCACTTTGGTCACGTTGACCGGTATGGCCTTCTGCTTCGGCGGCAGCGGCGATCCGGTGAAAAAGACGTACCAGACAAGGGCCCCCAGAAGCACGAGGGCGACAGCCCAGAGCCAGCTGGGAGTGCGGGCCGCGGCGCGCCGCCACCGCTCAGGCACTGCATCCTGCACACCGGTCGATATTGCCTCAAAGGCGTTGGAAGACCTGGTATCCATTCCCTCAAATCCTGAAGATCCCACGTCGGCGCACCCGAAACGTCGACCGCCGCACGCGGCGGTGGCTCGCGGGACTATTCTGCAAAATCTGTATCGCTCCGTCGGCGCGACTAACTAGCATGGGTGTCGCAAATTGCGATCCTTGCACCCCATTTCGCCAAGGTTTTTTACAAATTTACGGCTTTTTCACCGGCGGTGGGCCGGCTTTTCTGAACCGGCCATAAATTTCCATTAAATTGCTTCGCGGGCATCGGGTTGCATCCCGCCCTTGATACGCGGGGAAGGGGGTGTCCGTTCCGGGGCTTAAGGCACCTTTTCGCAGTTGCAGCACGATTCAGGGCCGTCTATAAGCCCGGCCATCCGAGCGAGGTGCGAGCGCGTCGGGGACCCTCGCGAGGCCACATGGATATTCGAAACATCGCCATCATCGCCCATGTCGACCATGGGAAGACGACCCTTGTGGACCAGCTCCTCAAGCAGTCCGGAGCCGTGCGCGACAACCAGCAGGTCCAGGAACGGGCGATGGACTCCAACGACCTGGAGCGGGAGCGCGGCATCACCATCCTCGCCAAATGCACCAGCGTCGAGTGGAAGGGCACACGGATCAACATCGTCGACACGCCCGGCCACGCCGATTTCGGCGGCGAGGTGGAGCGCATCCTCTCCATGGTGGACGGCGTCGTGCTCCTGGTGGACGCGGCGGAATCCGTCATGCCGCAGACGAAATTCGTGCTGTCGAAGGCGCTGAAGCTGGGCCTCAAGCCGATCGTCGTGATCAACAAGATCGACCGCTCCGATGCCCAGCCGAAAGAGACGCTCGAGAGCATCTTCGATCTCTTCCTGGCGCTGGAAGCCAACGATTACCAGCTCGATTTCCACGTGCTTTACGCGTCCGGCCGTCAGGGCTGGGCGGTGGCCGACTTGAACGACGCGCATGACGGGCTGGCGCCTTTGTTCGACCGCATCGTCGCCGACGTGCCGAAGCCCAAGCCGCTGGCGATGGCGGGCGACGGCTTTCCCTTCGCGATGCTCGTCACCACGCTGGAAGCCGATCCGTATCTCGGCCGGATTCTCACCGGCCGCATCGAGTCCGGAGCCATCACCATCAATCGCAACATCAAGGCGCTGTCGCGCGACGGCAAAATCGTCGAACGCGCGCGCGCGACGAAGCTGCTCGCCTTCCGCGGCCTTGCGCGCGTGCCGGTGGAACGTGCGGAAGCCGGCGACATCATCGCCATCGCGGGTCTCCAGACGGCGACGGTTGCCGACACGCTTTGCGATGTCGAAGTGGAAACGCCGATCCATGCCACGCCCATCGATCCGCCGACGCTTGCCATCACCGTGTCGGTGAACGATTCGCCGCTCGCGGGCCGCGAAGGCGACAAGGTGCAGAGCCGCGTCATCCGCGACCGGTTGCTGCGCGAAGCCGAAGGCAATGTGGCGATCCATGTGCGCGATTCCGGCGAAGGCGCATTCGAGATCGCCGGCCGCGGCGAATTGCAGTTAGGCGTGCTCATCGAAACCATGCGCCGCGAAGGCTTCGAGCTGTCGATCAGCCGGCCGCGGGTGCTCTTCCAGTCCGATCCGGAATCGGGCCAGCGTCTCGAACCGATCGAGGAAGTGACCATCGACGTCGACGATCCCTATACCGGCGTCGTCATCGACAAGATCAATCAGCGCAAGGGCGAGCTGCAGGACATGCGTCCGACCGGCGCCGGAAAGACCCGGCTCGTGTTCTTCGCGCCGTCGCGCGGCCTTATCGGCTATCACGGCCAGTTCCTCACCGACACGCGTGGCACGGGCGTCATCAACCGCATGTTCCACGGCTATGCGCCTTACAAGGGCCCGATCGAAGGCCGCAGGAACGGCGTGCTGATCTCGACCGGCGACGGCGAGGCGGTGGCGTATGCGCTGTGGTATCTCGAAGAGCGCGGCAGGCTTTTCGTCGTGCCGGGCACCAAGATCTATCAGGGCATGATCGTGGGCGAGAATTCCCGCGACAACGATCTCGACGTCAATCCGCTGAAGGCCAAGCAGCTCACCAACATCCGCACCACGTCGAAAGACGAGGCCGTGAAGCTGACGCCCATCGTGCCGCTGACGCTGGAGCAGTCGATCGCCTACATCGAAGACGACGAGCTTGTCGAGGTGACGCCGCAGTCGATCCGTCTGCGGAAGAAAGCGCTGCTGCCGCATCTGCGCAAAAAGGCGAAGGCCGAGGCGGGCTGAGGGCAAGGTGGAAAAGGCGGGCGGGTGAGCAAAGAACACAATCATGGCGCGCCGAAGCCCCGCCGCGACTGGACCCGCATCCACCATTCGCCGCTGTTCTGGGCCGGCTTTGTCCTGTTCCTGGTCGCGATCGCGGTCTACGTTTTGACCGAGAACCTGTCCTGGCGCCCGCACGTCCATCACCACGCGGGAGCGCAGAGCCTCTCCGAATAGGATTTGCGATGAGCGAAAGCCTGCCCGACCGGCTCTGCGTCAATCCGAAGAGCCCTTATTACGACGAAGAAGTCCTGAAGCGCGACGTCGGCGTGCGCTTCAACGGCATCGAACGCCACAATGTCGAGGAATATTGCATCAGCGAGGGATGGGTGCGCCTGGCCGTCGGCAAGTCGGTCGACCGTCACGGCAATGCGATCACGGTCAAATACACCGGCACCGTCGAAGTCTATTTCCGCGACCCGAAATAGCTCCTCGGGCCCGACATGATCTATTTCTTCGGCAACAGTCCCAGCCTCCCGCCGATCATGCGGTCGACCATGCGCTTGGGGAGATTATTCACCAGGAAGTTCTGCAGCGGTTCGGGCGTCACGATGTAACGCGTCCTGGGTTTGCGCGTCGTGAGTGCCGTGAACACCGCTTGTCCCAGTTTCTCCGGCTTCAAACCTTTGCGCCCGCTCGTCAGCATGTAGTTGCGGATGGCGGCGAGCGGTGCGGCGTAGGGCGTGTTCGCATAGCGCGAGACATCGACCTGTTCTGCCTTGTCCCAGATCGGCGTCGCAACCGCGCCCGGCGCCACGACGATCACGTCGATGCCGAGCAGCAGCAGTTCGCGGCGCAGGCTTTCGGAAAATCCTTCGAGCGCGAATTTCGAGGCGTTGTAGGGCCCCACGAACGGCGACGCGTTTTTGCCGCCGACGGACGAGATCATCACGATGCGGCCGGGGGTTTCGCCGTGTTCCCTATGGGAGGTGAGCAGCGGCGCAAAGGCCTGCGTCACGATCAGCTGGCCGGTGACGTTCACTTCCAGCTGGTGGCGGAATTCGTCGATGTCGAGATAGAGAAGCGGGCCGGCGATGGCGATGCCCGCATTGTTGACGAGCCCCATCAGCGGCTGGCCGTCCAGCATCGATGCGGTCTTCTTGGCAGCCTCGATGACGGCACGCGAGTCGGTCACGTCGAACAACAGGGGGACAAAGTTCGTCCCGAACTCGGTCTGGAGACGGTCGGCATCGGCCTGTTTGCGGACGCTGCCGAAAACGCGAATCCCCTTCTTTATCAAGACCTTGGCAATGCCCCAGCCGATCCCCGTGGACGAACCCGTGACGACGACGCTCCGCGTGCCGGTTTTCATTCCTGTCCCCTCCGCCTATGAGCTTGAGGCCAATATAGGGGCGAAACGGGAAGGTGCGAGAGATGGACCGAGCCACGATCGAATTTGCGCACCGTCTGGCCGACGCCGCGGGCGAGGTCATCCGTCCCTATTTCCGCCGGCGCATCGATGTCATCGACAAGGGCAAGGCCGCGTTCGATCCGGTGACGGCCGCCGATCGCGGCGCAGAGGAAGTGTTGCGTGCCCTCATCGGGCGCGAACGGCCGGACGATGCCATTCTCGGCGAAGAATACGGCCACACGCCCGGCACCAGCGGTCGCACCTGGGTGCTCGATCCCGTCGACGGCACGCGCGCGTTCATCACGGGGCGCCACACCTGGGGCACGCTCATCGCGCTGGAAGAAGGCGGCAAGCGCATGCTCGGCATCATCGATCAGCCGGTGCTGCGCGAACGTTTCATCGGTTTCGACGGCACGACCGAACTGCACGAAGGCGGCGCGACCACAAAGCTCAAGACGCGCAGCTGCGCACGCCTCGCGGATGCGATCGTTTCGACCACACATCCCTGGGGCTATTTCACCGACGGCGAACGCACGTCGTTCGAAACGATGGCGAATGCGGCGCGCATGAGCTATTTCGGCGGCGATTGCTACGCCTACGCGCTTCTCGCCATGGGTTATATCGACCTGATCGCCGAATCCAGACTCAAAGCGTGGGATGTGGCGGCGCTGATTCCCGTCGTCGAAGGCGCGGGCGGGGTGGTCAGCGACTGGAACGGCAATCCCGTGCCGCCCGAAGGCGGAAGCTTCGTCGCCGCCGGCGATGCCCGCGTGCACGCGGAAGCGGTGAAGATGCTTTCGGGCGCGCTTTAATTAATCGGGTCATTCCCGCGCAAGCGGGAATGACACTTTTTGTTTAGTCAAACGTACTTCGTCACGAACCCGTCGAACGCTTTCCAAAACCGCGCGCGGATGGCGTCGTTTTCCATCAGGATTTCGTGCTCGGCATCTGCGAATTCGAGATAGGTGCCGCGGGGCAGGCGCGAGGCGAATTCGCGCGCGGCCCTCGTGTCGACGATCTGGTCGCGGCCGGCGCCGACGATCAGCACCGGCGTCTCGATCGCCTCCGGAAATCCCGGCGACATTGTGCGCGCCATCGAGCGATACGCGGCCTCGAGCCAGCCCCAGGTGGGACCGGCGAGGCGAATGTCCGGCTGTGCGGCGAGATAGGATTGGTTGCGCGCGAAGCGTCCGCGATCCGAGGTGACGAGATTGTCTGCGAAGGTGAGCTTCAGCGGATCGCGCTCCGCCATGCCCCAGACCCATTCGTTCCGCTGGCCCGCGAGGTTCTCCATGTAGCAGGCGGCGCGCGCCACGACCGGCGGATAACCGCGCGTCAAGGCCCGCATCATCGGCGCCGTTGCGACGGCGGCTGCGAACTGGCCGGGATGATCATGCAGCGCGCGCATGAGAATATGGCCGCCCATGGAATGGGCGAGCACGAGCGGCGCCTTCGGCGAAAGCGGCTTTACGACCTGATCCATGAAGGCGGCGAGGTCGCCGTCGTAATCGGCGAAATCCCGCACATGCGCTTTGAGCGGGTCCGGCACGAGGCGCTCCGAACCGCCTTGTCCGCGCCAGTCGAGTGCGGCCACCTGAAAGCCGCGCGCGGACAATTCGGCCGCGATTTCGTCGTATTTCTCGAGGAATTCGGTTTGGCCGTCCAGCAACACGCAGACGCCGCGCGAGCCTGTGCCCGGCGCGGCGTCCCATAGACCTGTGCGGAGCAGCTTACCGTCGCGGCTTTCGATGGACCGCGTCTGCAAGCCTGCCACCTTGCGGCCGTATCAGCCGCGCGCTTTCTGCAGGATCGGTCCGAGCTTCATGGCGAGGCCCATGTCGCCGGCGACGCGCAGCTTGCCCTGCATGAAGGCGGACGTGCCGTCGAGTTCGCCTTTGACCATCTTTTCGAAGGTCTCGAGGCTCAGGCTGATGGTGCAGTCGGCCGTCTTGCCTTCGCCGTCCGTGACGGTGTTGGGCGAGGACTTGCCGTCGATATAGACACTGCCAGGCTCGCCGAAATCGAACTTCAACGTGCCGCCCAGACCCGAATTGGCGCCGAGGCTGCCGCCCATTTCGGCAATGATCTGCTTCACCTGCTCCGAGCTCATGATGCTTCCTTCCTGAATTTGGTGTCGGCTCCCACCGGTCCCCCTCGGGGACGCGACGGGATATGAGCATTTGTCAGTTCTCCGCACAACTCCCGGCGAGAATCCGGTTGCAGGTCTTTTTCGACGGGCGGACACTGGTTGCCGTCACGTCATCCCGCCTCTTTTTCCGGAAACAAAACCCATGTTCCTTTCGCGCCCTGATTTGCGTATGGCGGCGGCCGCGTTGTCGGCCCTCGTCGCGACGGCCGTCCCGGCCTCGGCCAACTTCACCATGGAGCAAGTCCTCCACTATCCCTATTCGGACAATCTCGCCGCCGCCGAACATGCCGATCGCATCGCCTGGGTGCGCAACGTCGCCGGCGTTCGCAATGTCTGGGTCGCCGAAGGTCCGGCTTTCAGGGCGCACCAGGTCACGCAATACAAGGAGGACGACGGGCAGGAGATCACGCAGCTGACGTTCTCGCCCGACGGGACGCGTCTTCTCTATGTCCGCGGCGGCGATCACGACGCCAACTGGCCGGCGGAAGGAAAACTGCAGCCTGACCCTGCGTCATCGCCGGAAGAACCAAAAGTGACGATCTGGAGCGCGTCGCTGAGCGGGGCTGCGCCGGTCAAGATCGCCGAGGGCGATGCGCCGGCGATCTCGTCGAAGGGTGTGCTCGCTTACATCGCCAACGATCAGGTCTGGACCACGACGCTCGACGGCAAGGGAAAGCCCGAACGTCTCTTCTTCGATCGCGGCAAGGACAAGGATCTGCGCTGGTCGCCGGACGGCACGAAGCTCGCCTTCGTATCGGATCGCACCGACCATTCCTTCATCGGCGTGTTCACGTCGAAGACCGCGCCGCTTCTCTATCTCGCGCCGACGACGAACCGGGATTCCTCGCCGCGCTGGTCGCCGGACGGTACGCGCATCGCATTTGCGCGCAGGCCCGGTGAAGGCGGCGCGCCCGAACCGATCCTGAAGCGCGTGCCGCATCCCTGGTCGATCTGGGTTGCGGATGTTGCGACCGGCACGGGCCGCCTCGTGTGGCAGAGCCCGGATACGCTCGACGGCTCGTTTCCCGATACGGAAGGCGAAGCGAATCTGCATTGGGCGGCGGGCGACCGGCTTGTCTTCATGGCCGACCTCGACAACTGGCCGCATCTCTATTCGATCTCCGCGAGCGGCGGTGAGCCTACGCTGCTCACGCCGGGCGACTTCATGGTCGAGCATGTCGACGAAAGCCGCGACGGTAGATTTATGATCTACGATGCGAACACGGGATCGATGGATGGCGACTATGATCGCCGTCACGTCTTCATCGGGCCGGTCGATCATGCAGCGCCCGTTGCCCTCACGAGTGGAGCGTCGATCGAGTACACGCCGGTCGCAGCCGGCCGCGATCGCGTCGCCTTCGTCGGCACCGGCGCGCAGGAGCCCCCGCTTGTCGGTGTCGTCGCGATGGACGGCACGCATCGCGCGGGGATCGAACCGAACGCGATCCCGTCGGATTTCCCGCTTTCGCTGCTTGTCACGCCTACGCCCGTCACCTTCAAAGCGGAAGACGGAACGCTTGTGCATGGACAACTATTCCAGCGCTCCGACGGTGCCGCGAAAAAGCCCGGCATCATTTTCGTGCATGGCGGCCCGCCGCGGCAGATGCTGCTCGGCTGGCATTACATGGATTATTACAGCAACGCCTATGCGGTGAATCAGTATCTCGCCGCCCACGGCTTCGTCGTGCTGTCGGTGAATTACCGACTCGGCATCGGCTACGGCCGCGCCTTTCATCAGCCCGATCATGCGGGACTCGCCGGCGCGTCCGAATATCAGGACGTGGTCGCCGGCGCGCGTTTCCTGCAGAAGCAAACGGGCGTCGATCCCGATCGCATCGGCATCTGGGGCGGATCGTATGGCGGCTATCTGACCGCGATGGGGCTCGCGCGAAATTCCGACATCTTCAAGGTCGGCGTCGACTATCACGGCGTACACGACTGGTCGCTGTTCCTCGCCTCGTGGGTCGGCAAGTCGGCACCGCGCTACGAAAAAGGCGATCGCGAGGAAGCGATGAAGGTCGCGTGGGACTCTTCACCCGATGCGTCCATCGACAGCTGGAAATCGCCGGTGCTGCTTATCCAGGGCGACGACGACCGCAACGTGCAGTTCCAGCAGACGGTCGATCTCGCGCGCCGTCTCGACGCCCATCATCTGCCCTATGAGGAGTTCGTGATCCCGAACGAGATCCACGGCTTCCTGCGCCACGTCTCATGGCTGCGCGCCGACGAAGCGAATGCGGAGTTTTTTGCGCGGAAATTTGGCGTCAACCCGAACTGAAATTTTTTCGTCATCGCCCGGCGCGCGATAGCGCGCCCGGGCCATGACGGATGTTTTGGTGCAAGAACCTTACAGCGGAATCCAGACGCCGGCTTTCCAGTAGCCGTGGCCTTCGTGCCGGTGATGCCAGTGGAGCGTGTGCTCGTTGTCCCAGTCGTGATGCCAGTACCAGCTGTCCGGATGCCACTGGATCGTCACGCCGTTGTAGTGGTCGCGATGATCGGTGTGCCAGCAATCGCCGGCTTCGTTGCACGCGATATACGCGCTCGCGCTTCCCGCCGTGTAGGCGAGCGCGCCCAGGCCCAGAAGCGCGGACATGGCGGCGGTCTTCAACGCTTTACTCATAAGAATGCTCTCTCCGAAGATGAGCCCCTTGGACCCGGAAACGGGCCGCTGACGGACAAGGTTCCATTAAGATTTGAAGGCGGCGGGATGGCGGGGCGGGCCAAAAACGGCCGCCGAAAGCCGGATTTCGCCGTTCTTCGTCGTGCCGAATTAGCCCATTTCCTTACCCTTGAAGGGTCAAATCCGCGCTCCTACCTAAGGTCTGTCCGGGAGGGCCAGGCGGCATTCCGGGCATCACGGAAGGGTCCGGCCATTGTGGCGGGCCCCAAGCCACATCGCTTCCCAAGGAGGTTGTGAACCATGCGCAATTTCGATTTTTCCCCGCTTTTCCGTTCCACCGTCGGCTTCGACCGGGTCCTCGACCTGCTCGATTCCGTCAGCCGTTACGACACGACGCAGACCTTCCCGCCGTACAACATCGAGCGGACCGACGAGAGCCACTATCGCATCAGCATTGCGGTCGCAGGCTTCGCCGAGAAGGACCTGAATGTCGAAGTGCGTGAAGGTGTCCTGACCGTTCAGGGCAAACGCGGCGAAGAGACCGACAAGCAGGGCTTTCTTTATCAGGGCATCGCGGGCCGCGCGTTCGAGCGCCGCTTCCAGCTCGCCGAACATGTCGAGGTCAAGGGCGCCAAGCTCGAGAACGGCCTCCTGCACGTCGATCTCGAGCGCATCGTGCCCGAGGAGCGCAAGCCGCGCCGCATCCCGATCAACGGCGGCAACGTCACCGTGATCGAAGGACAGGCGAAGGCCGCCTAATCTTTGTTCGATGACGACGGAAGCCGGGCGCGATTTGCGTCCGGCTTTCTTTTTTGCGTCCGAAACAGCGTCAAAACCAAGGTGACAGCGCGAAGAGCTTGGCGCTACTGTCGCCCACGTTTCATCGTCACGATTGCGATTTTCCAATGCCGAGCTGGCAGAGCGCCTGGTTTGCCCGCGTTTCGCGAATGGCGCGTCCGAGAACGCTGGGTCTTGAAGGCGACATCGAGGAATTGCGCCGCCAGTACAGCTATCTTACCGAGCGCTTCGGCCCCATCCCGCAAGGCGCGACCTTCGAGCCTTCGCAGGTGGGCCCCGTCAAGGGGGAATGGATCCGGATGGGCGACACGACGACCCATCGCCTGATCCTCTATTTCCACGGCGGCGGTTATGTCTCCGGCTCGCCGGAAACCCATCGTCCGCTCATCGCGCGGCTTTGTCAGGCGGCCCAGGCGATCGCCTTTGCCCCGTCCTACCGGCTGGCGCCCGAGTTCGCTTTTCCAGCAGGGTTGCGCGACGGCATCGACGCCTATCGCTATCTCCTGCAGCGCAAGATTTCGCCGTCGTCAATCGTGCTGGCGGGCGATGCTGCCGGCGGCGGCCTCGCCTTCGCGTGTCTTCTCGCTATCCGCAATGCGGGCCTGCCCATGCCGGCGGCCTGCGCGGCGATGTCGCCCTGGGCCGATCTTTCGCTCTCCGGCTGGTCGATGCTGCAGAACGCCAGGAACGATGCGGCGCTGTCCTGGGAGCTGCTCTTCGTGAGCGCACGTCACTACCTGAAGAGGACGAGCCCGACCGATCCCTATGCCTCGCCCGTCTTTGCCGGCTTCCACGATTTCCCGCCCATCATGGTGCACGCGGGCAGCCTCGAGATCCTGCGCGACGATGCGAGCCGGATCGGCGAACGCGCCGCGGAGGCGGGCGTGCCCGTGAGCGTCGAGATTTACGACGGCATGCAGCACGTCTTCCAGGCGAGCCCGTACGTGCCGGAAGCGCGTGTGTCGCTCAATCGGATCGGACAGTTCATCCGCCAGCGCACGCCCGACAGGGAGCCGGTCGCGGCAGCAGCGGCGAATGGGTAAAGCGAAACGTTTTCTTTCTCAGCCCGTCATCACAAGGGGCCGCGCTTTTTCGCGGCATCCGGGTGACCCGATTTGACGCCGGAAAAATGGGTCGATTTAACCCTGACGCGCTTTGAAGCGGGGGTTTTTCTTGTTGATCACGTAGGAGCGGCCACGGCGGCGTATGACGCGGCAATCCTTGTCGCGCTTTTTGAGCGAGCGGAGCGAGTTGCGAATCTTCATGGCGGCTGACCGGAAAACCTTGGAAGCGCAAAAGAGGCGCGGAACCTAGTGGGGCCGATTTTGCCTGTCAACCCGCCTACGAATCTCATGATATTAACTGTCATGGCCCGCAAATGCGGACCACCCAGTTGGAACGAGTAGCGCGCCGATGCAGGAGCCTGAACTGTCTTCAAACCTTTTAAGTGCTCCGAAAAGTCACCCGGGTGGCCCGCATTTGCGGGCCATGACACGAGGGGGGTGGCGGGCGCTCCTGCCCGTGGTCCTTGCGGCCTCTGCGACCGCCTGCGCCACGACGGCCGCGCCGGCGACGGGGCCTCATATCCCTGCGGCCTATGCGCCCAATTCCGCCGCCGCGCAGGCGAGCGCGGCCGATCAGGCCGCCGACGCCAAGTTCGCCGCCTTCGTCCGGGATTTCCGCAGCGTCGCGCTCGCCCAGGGCATCAAGCCCGAGACCTATGACCGTTCGATGGCGGGGATCGCGCGCAACCCGCGCGTCGAGCAGGCCAATCTGCAGCAGCCGGAATTCGTGAAGCCCATCTGGGATTATCTCGACACGGCGGTATCGGACAAACGCGTGGCGACGGGCGCGCAGCTTCTCGCAGCCGACGCGCCGATGCTCGAGAAGATCCACGCGCGTTTCGGCGTGCCGCCCGAATATCTCGTCGCCATCTGGGGCGCCGAAAGCAATTACGGCGATGCCATGGGCCACTTCAACATGTTCGAAGCGCTGGCGACGCTCGCCTATGACGGCCCGCGCATGGATTTCGGCCGCAAGGAATTGATCGCGGCGATGAAGATGGAAGAGCGCGAGAATCTCGACCCCAAACAGATGACGTCGTCCTGGGCCGGTGCATTCGGACAGACGCAGTTCGTACCGTCGTCGTTTCTTGCGAACGCCGTCGACGAAGAGGGCAACGGCAGGATCGATCTCTGGCATTCGCCGGCCGATGCGCTCGCCTCGACCGCGTTCCTGCTGGCGAATGCCGGCTGGAAAGACGCGCAGCCCTGGGGTTTCGAAGTCACGCTGCCCGCGGGCTTCAACTACGGCGATGCCGACATCGACACGATCAAAACCGTCGCCGAATGGAAGAAGCTGGGCGTCCGCAAGGCGAACGGCGACGCGCTGACGGCGAACGACAAGCCGGCCGCCATCATCGTGCCCGCCGGCGCGCACGGACCGGCGTTCATGGTCTTCGACGATTTCAAGGTGGTCCTCAAATACAACAACGCGCAGAGCTACGCGCTCGCGGTGTGCCTCCTGGCCGATCGCATCAAGGGCGGCGGTCCCGTGATCGCAGCATGGCCGCGCGAAGAAACGCCGCTTACGCGCGACGAACGCATCGCCTTCCAGAACGATCTGAAGAAGCTGGGCTACGATCCGGGCGACATCGACGGCGTGCTGGGCCACAAGGTGCGCGCCGCAATCCGCGCCTTCCAGAAAGCCAATGGCATTCCGGCCGACGGCTTTGCGACGGAAGATCTTCTCGTCCGCCTGGAACGCGCGATCGCGGCGAAGGGGGGATAGGCCTGGCTGCATCCGGGCGGTCTCACGGCCTTGTGATCATCGATTTTTCAAGCCGAAGCCGCACGCAGCCTCGCGTGAATTGACGGCGTCCACTTGATAGTTTACTAATCGGTGAAGTGTTTGCCCTGGGGGGAGAAGACGCAGATCATGTCCGCAAGCCCAGTCTCGCGCCGCGCCTTGTTCGAGGCCGGAACCGGTGCCTTGGCAGGAACGGCTCTTTGGCTGGAATCATCCGGCGCGCTCGCATCGACGACGTCCGCGAACGAGGCGTTGATCCGCAGATGGTACGGGCTGTGGGCAACGGAAAAAAAGAACTGGAGTCCTTACGACGAAATCCTCGCGGACGACTTCACGTTCACGAGTCCCGCTCCTGACGACCATATCAGCAAGGCGGCTTTCAAGAAGAGCTGCTGGGAAACGCAGGTCAATTTCATCCGGGACTTCGACCTGGAAGTCGTGGCGGTCAAAGGCGACGAGGTGCTCGTAAAATATCTGTGCCGCACCCAGAACGGAAAAAGCTTCCGCAATGTGGAGTACTTCCGGCTGCGCGACGGCAAGATCGCCGCGCTGGAGTGCTATTTCGGCGGCAACATGACCTTCCCGTCGTCGGTGAGTGCGCAAAAGACCTGATCCGCCATCAACCAATCGGGCAGAGCGGCCGATCCAAACCGGCAACAAATGTTGCCGAACCTTTCCCTAACGGCGATTGATCAAACTGTGGTAGTGTTTCGGTATCGTCCGCGGGCTGTGTCCGTCGAAATCGTCTTTTGCTTTTCCGAATATGAAGGCTTCAATCAAGAGTCAAACGCTCGTCTTTATCGTCCGTAGGCAGATGAAAATCCCCCCTGCGTAGCCCTGTTCTTGTCCTTGGTCCCGACGGACGGAATGCGAGAAAGGCCCGTGCAATAAGGGCGAAATGAGCGCCGCGCGCGGGAGAAAAAATCTCACCCGCTGTTGATGTCCCTGTTACCAGGGATTCCGCGCAAGGCCGCTATTTCATCCCCGGCATCTTTTCGAACACCGTCGTCACACTCGGCGGCAGCATCGCCCAGTCGGGACGGCCGTGATTGAAGATCGCCATGGACGGCTTGAAGAGCGACGCGTCGTCGAGCGAGCCGGCGTAGATCGTGAACGAGTCCGACTGTCCCATGATGCCGCCGAACACGAGGCTCGAGCAGTTGGGGCAGAAATTGCGCGTGGACACGCCGCCGCGCGCGGCCGGCACCTCGAAGATTTTCGACGTACCGGTGAAACGGATCGCGCGCGCCGGAAAGCTCATGAAGGGAATGAAGCCCGAGCCGGAGGCTTTGCGGCAATCGCCGCAATAGCAATGCCCCATGTAAGAAGGCTCGCCCGTCGCTTCGTAGCGCAGCGCGCCGCAGAGACAGCCGCCGGCGTAACGCATCCTGGTGTCGCTCATTTCAATCCTCGCTTCGCTCATGCATTGGGGACTTGCGTCTCCGCGGTCTCTTCCACGACGTCGCTGTCGGGGGCGAGCGCGCCCGCATTCTTCAGATGCGGCGACAGCAGCGCATAGGCATACATCGCCGCCATCAGGACCGCACCGAAGACGTAGGGCGCGGCCGGCGAAATCCGGTAGAGCCCCGTCGCGATCATGGGGCCGAAGATGAAGCCCGCGCCGGCCGTGGCCCCGACGATGCCCGCGATCGCGCCCTGCTCGTCGGGCGTGACGGCCAGCGAGGCGGCCGCGGAATAGCCGGGCCGCACCATGCCGAAGCCGAGGCCCGAGATGATGAGCGCCACGACCAGCGGCCCGAACTGCCGGCTGATCACGAAAAGCGCGAAAGAGGCAAGCCCGATCACCGTGCCCCAGCGCATGAGCGCGCGCGCCGACATGTTGAAGCGCTGCACGATGACGAGCTGCGCGAACAGCGATGCGAGCGAGGACGCGACAAGCCCGATGCCCGTGTATTGCGGCGCTTCGGCGGGGCTGAAATGCAGCACGTCGATGACGAGATAGCCGACGGTCTGGATCGGCACCGCGCCGGCCGTGCTGATGCCCAATCCGAAGACGACGAAGGGCCAGATGCGCGGGTCATGCCATTTGAGCGGCTGCTTCTGGCGCTCGAGGCGCATGCGCGGTGCCGTGCGTTCGGGCAGGAAGTACCAGATGGCGGCCGCGCTCGCGACCGCGGCAGCGGCCGTGAAGTAGTACGGCGCGAGAAGGCCGAAGACGACGAGCGCGGAGCCGATCCCCGGGCCGATGGTGGTGCCGAGGCCGAAAGCCGCGCCGATGGTGGCGACGCCCTGCGTGCGTTCGGCGCGCGTCGTACGATCGGCGACATAGGCCTGCGCCGCGGGCGATGCACCCGAGCCGAAAAGACCGTAGAGCGAGCGCGACGCGATCATCAGCGGATAGGCGAAAGCGACGGCCATGACATGCACCATGGCGAGGCCGACAAAGCTCGCGAACAGCGCAAACGAAACGCCGAAGGCCATGAGGCCCAGCAGGATCATCGGCTTGCGGCCCAAGTGGTCGCTGCGTTTGCCCCAATAGGTGCTGGTGAACACCCAGATCGCGGCCGATGTGACGAAGGGCAGCGACGCCGCGAATTCGCTGAGTCCCAGCTCGCGCGCGATCGACGGCAGGATCGCGAACATCACCGACTGCCCGGCGCCGAGGCACATCAGGCTGAGGAAGAGGATAAGAAAAGCCCGTCGGCGCTCAGCCGGAGTCGTGACGGTCGCGAAGCTTTCGGGCGATGCGACGGCGCTTGCCCGATGTGCGGCGCGATCTTCCGGCGGGAGTTCTTCTGCGGCGGCCATGGGGCTCTCGGATCGGCGCCGAAACCACTCCAAGTGCCGCGCTGCGTCAAGCGGTCATTGCGGTTTCTTGAAGCGTATCTTGGCGCTGTCGCTGCGGCCTTCCGCGTCGACGACGGTGACTTGCGCGAAACCTTCGCCTTTCGGCGCGAAAAGCACGGGCTGGAAACGGTCGAAGGTCCCGAGCGGCTGGCCGTCGACCAGCCATGTGAGCGGCGCACGGCCGCCATCCGCCTTGAAGACGATGGTTTTCTCTTTGGCGTTGGGCGCGGGCAAAAGAACCGTCGCGCCGTTGGGCGGGAAGGCGATCGACGGCGGCGGCACGGTCGCTTCCTGCACGGCGGGTGCTTCGCTGGTGCGCGCGAATATCTGCAGATTGGGCGGGAGCTCCTCCGTCGAACGCACGAGGATCGTGCCGGGCGGCGGCGGCGGTGCGGGGCGCCTGTCGTCGGGCAGAAGCTCGAAAGTCTTGAGCAGGATGGGTGCCGCGGCTTCGCGGCCGATGCGGCCCGCACTCGGCGCGCCGTCGGCGCGGCCGACCCAGACGCCGACAGTGTAGTCGTTGGAGAAGCCGACCGACCATGCGTCGCGGAATCCGTACGACGTGCCGGTCTTGAAACCGATCGTGCGTTTGCGCGCGAGACCCTGTCCCATCGCCCAGCCTTCGGGCAGCGACACGCCGTCGAGGATGTCGCGCAGATACCACGCGGCCGGCGCCCCGAAGAGACGATGGCCGTCGCCCGGCGGCGCATCGGCGAGCATGCGCAGCGGCCGCGCTACACCACCTTCGGCGATGCCGGCATAAAGCATGGTGATGTCGGCCAGACTGATGCCGAGGCCACCGAGCGCGATGGGAAGGCTCGGCGCCGTATCCTTCGTCGGATAGGCCAAATGCGCACCGGCGTTTTCCAGCGCCAGCGAAAACCGCAATGGTCCGATGCGGTCGAGCACCGTCACGGCCGGCACGTTGAGGGACATGCGCAGCGCCTCCGCAGCCGTCACCGCGCCCTGGAACGAGCCTTCGAAATCGCGCGGTGCGTAATCGCCGAAATTCATCGGCTCGTCTTCCATGCGGCTCGCCGGATGCAGGATGAGATCGTCGAAGGCGAGGCCGTAGATGAACGGCTTGAGCGCCGAACCCGGCGAGCGCGGGCGCGCGGCCAGATCGATCTGTCCCGAGCGGCCCCAATAATCGGTGCCGCCGATATAGGCGAGGACGTTGCGGGCCCTGTTTTCGATGACGACGATGGCAAGGCTGCCGCCGTCTTCGAGATAGGCGCGTTCGCGCACCGCCATGCGTTCGACCGCGCTCTGCAGCGAGGCGTCGAGCGTGGTGACGAGCAAGGTCGCAGTGGGATTGGCGCGCTTCAGATGTTGCGCCAGATGCGGGGCTGCGAGCGGCATGGCCAAGCGCATCGAGGCGACGCCTTCCTTGCGCGCCACGGTTGCGTCGCCCGGCGTCACGACACCTTCCTCGACCATGCGTGCCAGCACCTTGTCGCGGCCCTTGATGGCGGCGAGGCCGTGACGATCCGGGCGGTCCTTCGCGGGCGATTGCGGCAGCGCGACGAGCAATGCGGCTTCGGAGAGATCGAGCGCGGAGGGTCGCTTGCCGAAATAGGCCAGCGAAGCGGCGCGCACACCTTCGAGATTGCCGCCGAACGGCGCCAGCGTGAGGTAGATCGAGAGGATCTCGTCTTTCGAATAGCGCTCTTCAAGTTGCACCGCGCGCACCATCTGGATGAGCTTGGCGCCGATCCCGCGCGGCCTGGGCTCCAGAAGGCGCGCCGCCTGCATGGTGAGCGTCGAACCGCCGGAGACGATGCGGCCCGCATGGCCGAACTGAAGCGCGGCGCGCACCAGCGCAAACGGATCGACGCCCCAATGCGACGCGAAACGCTTGTCCTCGTAGGCTTCGAGCAGTTTCAGATAGCGCGGATTGACGTCGGCGACTGTCGTCTTCAGCCGCCAATAGCCGTCCTTCGAGAGAAAGGGCCTGAGCAACACGCCATGGCGGTCGACGACTTCCGGCGAGACGGCACGGTAGCGCGACATGTCGGGTGGGAAGGCGATGTCGGCGATGGCGAAGAGAAGGATGAAGGTGAAGGCGACGCTGACCGCGATGATGGCGCGCTTATGTCTGTCAACGCTGCGCCGAATTTTTGAGAGATCGTATGTCATAGAGATGCGGACGGGACGTCCGCGGTCCCGGAGAAGTCATCGAGTTCGTACAGAGTCTTCATGGCGGATCCACACAAACTCGCTGATTTTCCAGAACGAAGGCTTCACCGGGACCGCGGGCGTCTCGCCCGCATCGCAAAATCTGCTCCGCCGTGCGGGATCATTTCACGTCTAATATCCCCATCGTCGTCCTTGCGTGCACGCTCGGCGTGTACATGTCCTCGACGACGCCGGCCGGCATCACGAAGCTGCCTTGCGTCACGGCGCGCGCGATGTAGGCGAGGCGGAAGCTGGGCGGCGGGGGAAGCGGCTTCTTCGGATCGGGCTTGTCCTGGTATTGCGAGCCGATATCGAAGGCGGCGACGAAACGGTCGTCGCGTGCGTCTTCCAAATTCACGTCGCTCAGCTTGTCGAGCCACGGATAGGCCTTGGCGTCGTCGCCCGCGATCGGCATTTCGATCTCGAGACCCGCCGGCAGAAGGTCGAGCGACGCCATGTGGTGCAGATAAGGTGTCTCCATCTGGCCTTCGAGCACGATCATCACGCGGTCGTTCTGGTGCAGGTTGGCGAGATCGGCCGGCTGGCCGCTGAGCGTCCACACCGTCTTCTTAAGTGTAAGTCCGTTGGCTTCCGCAGGCTGCGGCGTCAACGGCGTGCCCTGCACCGAGGTCTCGCGCCAAACGCCCGCGTCGCCCGCGTTGGTGAGCGTGATTCCGGCGTTGAGCGCGCCATAGGACGGCACGAGACGCACGGCGCCGTCGCGCGGCTGCGCAGGTTTGCCGTTGACGAGCACGTTGAGCGGCGTCTTCTGACGCGTCAGCTGATATGCCGCGCGCAGCATCCACGCCTTTTCCTGCGTCGTCGTGGCGTTGAGGCCCATGTTGACCGTGCTGACGCGCTGCATCAGTGCGGGCACGATTTCCGCATCGCCGCCTTCCATGGCGAGCGCCGTAGTTCCTGCGAGGTCGCGAATATACGAGCCGTAGTCGTCGGTCGAATAGGTGACGGGATTGGCAGCCATGATGATGTCGCGTGCGCGGCCGAAGGCATAGGTCGCCCGCGAACGGTCGCCGGCCTGCGCCGCCGCGGCGCCCGTGAGTGCCGCTGCGATGGCCGTGTTCCAGTCGCCGCCGCGCGTGTCGCTGAAGTAGCGCAGGTCGCTCAAGTTCACCTGGCCCATGCGCGCGAGCACATAGAAGGAATAGGCGCGGACGTCGTCGTCGTTCGAGTCCGACGTCGATTGCTGACGCAGCCATTGCGCGCCGCGCTTCAGCGCATCGTTGGGCACGACGAAGCCCTTCTGTTTCGCCTGCGCCAGGAAATCGAGCGCGAAGACGGAGAGCCACGGATCGGCGTCCGAGCCCGGACCCCACATGCCGAAATCGCCGGCAAAATTCTGCATGTCGAGCACGTTGTCGACGGAATCCTGCAGGCGCTGCGGCAGCGACTGATCCCTGGTGATGCCCGCCAGTCCCGCCAGATCGTTGAAGTAGAGAAGCGGCATGGCGCGGCTCGTCGTCTGCTCGACGCAGCCATAGGGATATTTGTCGAGCCAGCGCAACAGGCCCGGCACGTCGCTGTAGCCGTGCGACGCCGAGACGTTCAGTGCAGCCACCAGCGTTTGCGGCACCACGTCGGCCACGAGCGCACGGTTGGCGACGAAGCTCTGATGCGGTCCCAGAGGCTCAATGTCGTCGCGCACGAGATCGAGCTGCGGCGCGCGCACTTCGATCTGCCACGAACGCCGCACCTTGTAGCCGTTCGGTCCGGTGAGCGCGAGCCCGATGTTGGCAATGCCGAGATCGCGGCCGTCGAGCACGAAGGGCACGAGCGCGCGTTGTCCGCGTGCGAGCGTGCGCGTCTCGGAATGCGTGGCGCCATTGTCGAAGCTGAGCGGGCCGGACGTCGTGATCGTCGCCGTGTACGCGCCGGCGGCGCCTTCGACATTGTTGAGGTCGAGCGAGGACGAGGCCTTGTCTCCCGGCGCCAGGAAGCGCGGCAGGATCAACTCCGCCACCACGGGATCACGCACGGTGAGCGGACGGGAGGCCGCGCCCACCTTCTTGTCGCTCACGACAACGGCCATCAGGCGGAGCTCGCCGTTGAAGTCGGGGATGTCGAGCGGCACCTGCGCCATGCCGCCGGCACCCACCTTCACGAGGCCGGAGAACAGCGCGACGGTTTTCGTCGGTACGACGGCGAGGGGACGTCCGCCCAGATTGTCGCCGCCTTCGCGCAGGGATCCGATCGCGCCTTTTTCCGCCTTGATCAGCCGGCCGTAATCGTCATGCATGCCGACGCCCAGCCGGCGCTTGCCGAAATAGAAGCCGACCGGATCGGGCGACTTGAAATCGGTGAGCTGCAGGATGCCTTCGTCAACGGCGGCGAGCGTGAGATAGGCGCTCTCGCCGCTGTCCAGTCCTTTGACGATGACGGGAATGGTGATGCGCTGGCGCGGCGTAACCTTGTTGGGTCCGCCGATCAGGGGCGTCAGCGTGCGCTCGGAATTGTCGACGCCCAGCCAGGCCACGCCGATGGAGCGCACCGGCTCGCGGCCCGTCGCCTCGTTGAGCGGGCGATAATCCGTCACGAGCACGTAAGCGCCCGCGCCCCAGTCCGCCGAAACCGGAACGTCGATGCTGGCGCCGCTCGCCGGCGCGTCGATCAGTTTCGAGGAATAGATGCGATCGCCAGCGACGACGACGAGCGCCTGCCCGTCGGCTGCGGGCTTGATCGAGATGTGCGCGGTTTCACCGGGCTTGTAAGACGGCTTGTCCGCCGCAACGGGAATGCGGTCCGGTCTGTCGCCCGCGGCGCTCGCTGCCCATCCGGAATAGAAGCGGTAGGAACTCGCCGCTTTCGATTTGGGATCGGTGATAGTGAGGCGATAGGTACCCCAGGGGAAATTCTGCGCGAGCTTCGCGGGCGCGCCCGCGCCGATATCGATGGTGCCGCTGGTGATGAGGCGGTCGCGCGTCGTGGACTCGTATTTCCACTGGCTTTGCTGGTCCTGGAACCACTGATAGGTCGTGACTTCTTTCACCCATGTGTAGTTCAGGTGCTGGAGCGCGATGCGTTTGCCCGAACCGTCGACGGCAATCGCCTCGAAGCCCGCGCGTGCATTTTCGGCGACGGAGTTGTCCTGGAAATCGGCGCTGATGCCGATCGCCGCATCGCGCGTGCGGAGCGGGATCTCGGCGGTCTTGTCGGTCGTGCGCCCGCCCGGCTCATGGATCGAGACCTTGGCGATGACTTTCAGAGGCAGCGTCGTGTCGGCAACGTCGCCGATGGTGGCGGTTGCCACCGTCACGCCCATGCCATCCGTGTTGGGCACGTTCAGCGTCACCGTCACATCGGAGAAGCTGTCGTCCATCCGCCCGAAATGATAGGTTGCGTACTGCGGGTAGGGATTGGGATCCGTCGTGATGCGCGCTTCGCCTTCGCCCGAAAGTCCCGACGCCGGCGCGCCGTAAAGGAACCGGCTTTCCGTGCGGATGTGCATGTCCATGTTGGGATGCAGCACGGTTTCCTGCGGCGTGAGCGTCACCTTCAGGCGCTGCGGCACGAAATCGGCGACGTCGAACTGCACGCGGCCGATGGCGTCGCCTTTGGGATCGATATAGGCGGCGATCTGCCAGCGTCCGTGCGGCGCGGTTTTCTTGAGTGCCAGCGACCAGGTCGTCGTGCCCGCCATCAGCGACGCGCCGGCGATCGTCGTGCGCGAAAATTCCACACCGTCGGGACGCTGGGCCACGAGTGTCAGCGGCGCATTGACGGCGGCACCGACCTTGTCGCGCAAGGTGGCGACCGACTGCACGGTCTCGCCGGGGCGATAGACGCCACGCTCGGTGTAGAGAAAGGCATCGACGGGACCGGGCGAAGGCCTGCCGCCCACGCCGCGGTCGGTCAGGTCGAAGGCCGGACGGCGCAGATCGAGGAAACTGAAATCGCCGCCGGTGCCGTAGGCCATGACGACAACCGGCTCGTCGCCGCCCGTCGCCTTGAACAGGCCTGGATCGAAATCGGCGCGGCCGTCGCTGTTGGTGGTGACCGTCGCCAGCACGTTGTTGTCGCGCGCCACCAGCGTCAGCTTCACGTTGCCGAGCGGTTTCGCGGTCGCATAGGAACGTGCGAAGACGGAAAGCCCGTCGGCGCCCTGGAAGGTGGTCAGCCCCATGTCGGAATCGATCACCCATTGCGCGGCGCGCTCGCTGCTGTCGTCGTCGGAGTCGTCGTCCTTGGCCTTCGCCGCGTCGCGCGCGATGAGGACATAGGCGCCCGGCGGCTTGTTCTTCAGGATGTCGCGGATCGGGATCAGCGTGACGACGGAATCGTTCTTGACGTTGGCGACGTCCATCGTGCCGGAGAAGACGACGGCGCCCTGGCTGTTTTCGAGCTGCGTCTGGTCGTAGGAATAAAGCGTCGTTTGATCGACCGTCCCGCTTTCGATCTGCGACAGCAGACGATCGCCGACATGAACGACCTTGATCTTCAGCTTGTCGATGTTGACGGTCGTGACCGGCACGCCCTCGGCATTGTCGCGCGGCAGGATGATGCCGCCCGAGAAGCGCACCAGCGCGGGTTTGTCGCGCAATTCGACGGGAACGGTTTCGGCTTCCGTGAGCTTCGCGCCGCCGGCCGACGGCAGGCCAGCCTTCAGCGTCACGGTGTAGGTCTGGTTGAAGCTCAAGCCGCTGATGCAGAGGCGCTGGTCGACGGGGCGCACGACGATGCGCGTCTGCGGGTCGATCGAAAGATAGTCCTCGTAGTGCGTCTTGCCGCTGACATCGAGGTTCCGCGAGAAGGCGAGGCAGGCTTCGGCCTGCGGCTTGGTCGTGTCGATGTCGAGACGCGTGAAGGCGAACTCGCCGCCCGGCATGCCGAGCTCGGTGTGCGCCGCGCCGGTGACGGTCTGGAAGCCGCTGGCGATGCGCGCGAAGAATCCGCCGCTTCCGCCTTTGCGCTCACCCAGGAAATAGAGACCGCCCAGAACGATGACGAGGGCAGCCGCGATGGCGCCCCCGATCAGGAAAACCCGCCGAATCATTTTCCCCTCCCAGACGCTCGAAGAGCGCTGCCGAAAACAGCCTAGCCCGCGCGTCGGCTATCGGCAATGAAGGGATATTCGAACGCGATTTCGGCAACACAATGACGTGTTTGTGCGCTGTGCGAATTTATTGCGGCGCGATCGCCGTTTCGCAGGCGAGCAAGTCGAAGTTCCGGACACGCCTGTCCAATCTTCGACCGTCGCCTCGTACCGTCAGAACCCGGTGGGACCGACAGCACCGATCCATCGGATGACCTTCGTGGGATCAGCCGGATCCATGTAGAAGAAGTGGGACATCGTCGGCCGCACCGGCGCCAGTTTGGGATCGTCGAACTTCATCGCGACCTTGCCGTGGAAAACCTTGAGCTGGGGGCTGTCCCAATACTCGACGACGTCGTGATGCGCGGTGAATCCCGTGTCGATGAACTCGCGCAGGTTCCGGCGGATCGCTTCGCGTCCATGCCAGTCGGCGACGCCGAGATTGCAGACTGCGTTCTCGGCGAAGCAGTCGAAGCCTTTGCCGAAGGTTTTGTCGTCGATTTCCTTCCACATCGCGAGCAGCCATTCCGGCGCTGCGGTCTTCGTGAAGGTGGTGCTGGTCATGTCGTCCTCCTGGTTTCGCGAGGAGCGGCACCGACGCCGCTCCATGCGATCTATGTAGGAAGTCAGGCTTCGGCAGGAGCGCCAATCGGGCCTCGATTCCTGCCAATTTGCTCCGGCAGGGCAGGGCAGGGGCGCTGAACTCCAACTTTCGGGCGCGTTTGGCGTTCTACTTCGACGTCATCCTAATTGTCTGGAGCCACGTCGCTATCAGGTCGGGCCAGTGCGTGATCGCCAGCTCGGTGCGCCGCAAACCGAACGCGTGCCCGCCCTGTGCGTACAAATGCATCTCCGCCGGCACGCCGGCTTTTGCCAGTGCAGCGTAGTAGACTAGGCATTCGTGCACGGGGTCGATGTGAGCGTCTTCTGCCTGCACCAAGAATGTGGGGGGTGTTTCGCTGGAGGCGGGAACATTCGGATTCAGACTGTCGTTATCGGTCGCGAGATGCCCCGGATAGACAAGCGCGGCAAAATCCGGGCGGGCGCTCTCTTTGTCGGCATCGTCTACGGATGTGTAAAGGCGTTGCTTATACTTCGTGCTGATCTCGGCGGCGAGGTATCCGCCGGCCGAAAACCCCATGACGCCGGTCTTGTGCGGGTCGATGTGCCATTCCTTGGCGTGAAGGCGCACAAGCCCCATGGTTCTTTGCAAATCCTCTAACGACCGCGTCGGTGTCACGAAATCGTCGACGGGATGACAATCGCATCGCCAATCATAGGGTTCACTCGGGACGCGATACTTCAACAGAATGCAAGTGATGCCTTGGATGTCAGCCAGTCGCAGACTTCGGTGCCTTCGAGGTCGATAGCCAGAATCTGGAAGCCGCCGCCGGGAAGCACCACGACCGCAGCCCCGGTGTTCTTCCCCTCTGGTGCATAGACCGTCATCGTGGGTCGCGTCACGTTGCTGACCCACGTATATGGTTTGCCTGCAACCAATCCCCCCGGCCCTTTGGTTTCCGGTCCCGCAACTGGGTGCGCATCAGGTGCCACTCCCGGCCAGATCGGTATCTGGGTGTGCCCGGAAGAGGGCTGCCAAGGGGCTGCCGACGGGGGCTGCCAGCTTCTGCATGCGCGAGGCCGTTGCCCAGGGCTGCGACGCAAATGAGGGCGAAGAGACGCGTCATAACGGTCCGGGGAAATCAGCCAGCCGAAGCACCATTGCGCTGCGCCACGCAAATGTCAGCTATCCGCATTCTCGATATTGAAGATAAATTTCGCGATTGACGATAACGCACGCCGTCCAGTCGCCGCGACGTTCGCGTTGGTGACATCCGATACGACTTCGGCAACAATTATTTCGATCGCCCGATTCTGGTGGGGTTGGTTGGCGTCTGTTCCTGAGTCGAACAACCGCAAGAGACCCATATGTCAGAACCCAGACAATCGCTTCCGCTTGGCTCGTTCGTCGTGATCGCCGTCATTGTCGGCGTGATCGCGGCGGCTTTCGCCTACACCGCCGGATGGTTTTCGCCCGCGCGAATCACTCCGGCAAAGCTTGTCGATGCCTTCACGCCGCCGGGGGCCAGGCCGCCGCTCGGCCATCGCCGCAATCATGCCAAAGGCATCTGCTTCACCGGCGTCTTCGAGGCGAACGGCGCCGGTTCCGAACTTTCGCGGGCCGAAGTTTTCAAGAGCGGTAGCTATCCGGTTCTCGGGCGCTTCAATCTCGCCACGACCAATCCGGATGCCGCGGATGCGACGGTGCGCGTGCGCGGCTTGGGGATACGGATTACGACGCCGGACGGACAGCAATGGCGCAGCGCCATGATCGATGCGCCGTTCTTTCTCGTCTCGACGCCGCAGGCCTTCTACGAAATGCTGCGCGCCTCGGGCGCCAAGGATCCGAACGCGATGAAGGCTTTTGCCGCGGCGCATCCGGAGTTCGCACGGTTCGGCGCCTGGGCCAAGAGCGCGCCGTGGACGGCGAGCTACGCCGAAGAACGCTACAACGGCCTCAACAGCTTCATCTTCACCAACAGTTTCGGCAAAGCGCATGCGGTGCGCTGGTCGCTGGTGCCGGAGGCTGCACCGGTCGCCGTTTCGCCTGCCGATCTCGCCAAGCGCGGGCCCGATTTCCTGGAGCAGGACATTGCGCAACGGGTCGCCGGCGCGCCGCAGCGTTGGACGTTGGTCCTCACCGTCGCCGGGCCCGGCGATCCCACAAGCGATCCGAGCAAGGCCTGGCCGAGTGACCGCCGCGCCGTCGCCGCCGGCACGCTGGTCGTGCAGCAGATCGAGGCCGAGCGGAACGGCCCCTGCCGCGACATCAATTTCGATCCAACCGTCCTGCCCGTTGGAATAAGAACGTCGGACGATCCGTTCCCGGCGGCGCGGTCGGCGGCCTATTCGGTGTCGTTCAATCGCCGCACGGCCGAGGCTGCCCATTATCCCCGAACCGTGACGGGAGGCGCGCCATGATCCGCCGCTTCACGCCATGGCAGCGCGTGCTGCACTGGCTGATGGCCATCCTGATCCTGTCGATGTTTTTCATCGGCGTCGGCATGGTGTCGACCATTACGCCGCGCTATCTGACGCTCGTGTCCATCCATAAGCCGCTCGGCATCGCCATTCTCGTGCTGGCGTTGATCCGTCTGGTGCTGCGCTTGCGCGACGGCGCGCCCGCGTTGCCGGCCGACTTGCCCGAGCCGATGAAGCTCGCGGCCATTCTTTCGCATTATCTGTTGTACGCGCTGTTCATCGCCATGCCGCTGATCGGCTGGGGCATGCTGTCGGCGGCGTCCTATCCCGTTGTCTTATGGGGAGGTTGGCATCTGCCGCCGATCCTGCCTCCGAGCGACTGGCTTCACACGGTCCTCTGGAACGCCCATTTCTATCTCGCCTTCGCGTTCTTCGCCTTGGTGCTGCTGCACATCGCTGCCGCGCTTTTTCATGCGCTTGTCCGGCGCGATGGCGTCTTCCAGACGATGGCGTCCTTAGCGGGCAGCGAAGACGGCGATTAGCATCCGCGCCAGCTTCCGTGAAAGCCGAACGGCACCCGCCGCGGCAGTTTGGCGGTGGCGATCGGCCCTGCTTCGACGTTTTGCGCGTCGAGTACGAGAAGGTCGCTGCGGTTTTCGTGTGCACGATAGACGACGGCGAGAAGGAAGCCATCACCCTCTTCCGCTCTCGCAGATCGTTCAACGAACACGGGTTCGGAGGTGACGTCGCCCGGCGGCAGGACGAACGCCGCGCGACGGCCGGTCGAAAGATCGATATGGGCAATCGCATCGAAGCGGACATCGGGTTCGTTGGTCGAGCGCGCCGCGAACCAGCCGTGGCGGTAGGAAAGTCCCGCACGCCGTTCGTCGAAGCGCGGGAATTCGCCGGATATGTCGTCCAGCGTTTCGCGCTTGATGGTGTCGGTGTTGCCGGCGAGGTCGAAGGTCCAGCGGCGCAGGATGGCGCGCGCGGGTGCGCCTGCCGAGCCGTCGGCGTTCGGGAAGAGCGGAGCGTTGGGATATTCCATCACGTCGGCGATCACGCGGCTTCCCGCTTCCCACGCGTTCATCACGTGGAAGACGTAGTTCGCATCCGTCGTGAACCAGCGGACGGTGTCGATGCCGGCGTTGCGCGCCATGACGCCGACGCGCGCGCCCTTCTGCGGCTCCCAGGCGACCGGGGGCAGGCCGTTCATCGCGCGCTCGAGACTCAGAGTCAGCGGCAGGATCGGGAAGAGCACATGATTCTGCGTCACGATGAAATCGTGGACCATGCTCGCGAACGGCGCCTGGAAGAGATCGCGACGCGTCACGTGTCCGGTCTTGTCCACGACGCCATAGACCATGCCCGCCGACAGCGGCACCTGGCCCACGCCGTAGCCGAAGAAGAGCATTTCGCCCGTCTCGGGATCGATCTTGGGATGCGCTGTGAAGCGTCCGGCCTCACCCGCGTAAGTCTCATAGCCTCCGGGATCGAGCGTCGCGGGATCGACGGCAAAAGGCTCGTGCGCTTCTTCCAGCGCAAGCAGCTTACCGGCGTGCGAGACGATGTTGGTGTTGGCGGTGCCGCCGATATGGCCGATGACGGAGGGATCGGTGGTCGCGGGATTGCCCCAGCTTCCGAACAGCGCCTTGCCGGCCTTGTGCTCCACGTCCCATTTGGGCGTGCGGATGAAGCGGTTGCGATAGGAGACTTTGCCGTCGGCGATGAAAAAGGCATGCAGCATCCCGTCGCCCAGGAACCAGTGATAATTGTCGTCGCGCGGCGGGAATTGCGGGTTCGGGCCGTTTCTGTAAAGCGCGCCGGCGAGGTCGTGCGGCAGCGCGCCTTCCATCGGCAACTCCGCGAAATCGTCTTCGCTCGAAAGCGGGGCGAAATTTCCCGAGAGATAAGGATTGCTGCGAACGGCCACATTCATGACATCCTCCTGATGTTTTTTACATTGTAAATTTATAGTGTAAGCGATAGACCTTGGCAAGCCGCTTCGCAAGGTCCTCCATGCCGCGTCCTTTGTCCCAGCCCGAGATCGATGAATTCCGCGACAAGCTCTGCGATGCAGCCGCCAGGCTCTTCGCCAGGCACGGGCGCGACGGCTTCACGCTCAGGGCGCTGACGGCGGAATTGGGCGTCAGCCCGATGACACCCTACCGCTATTTCAAGGACAAGGACGACATCCTGGCGGCCGTGCGTGCCCGCGCCTTCGACCGGTTCGCGGACACGCTCGAAAAAGCCTTTGCCGGTGAAGGTCCTACGCTCGAGCGCACGATGCGTGTGGGCGACGCCTATATCCGCTTCGCCTTCGAGGAGCCGGACTCCTACCGGCTGATGTTCGATCTCACGCAGCCGGGCGAGGAGAACTATACCGATCTTGTCCGTGCCGCGACGCGCGCCCGCCGCACAATGACGGAGCATGTCCGGAGTCTCATCGCCGAAGACGTCTTCCAAGGCGATCCCGTCGTCATCGGCCATGTGTTCTGGGCGGCCACGCATGGCGCTATCGTGCTGCAGATGGCCGGCAAGCTCGACTGCGATTTCGGCCGCATCCGGGAGGCGACCATGCGGGCCCTCTATCGCGGCTTCGCTCCGGCCTGAAAAGCAAAAATCTTTCAGAGGGTTAGGTTTGCGGGCGCCCTTCCGGCCGAAATCCGCATCCCAGATTTGGGCCGCAAAGGCCGATCTGTGCGTTGCCAAGACGTGCAAAAAGCACGGGGGTATTGCGCAAATTGCATAGATGACTGCCTTGGCAATGGTTGCTCAAGCAACTAAATGGCTGCGCGTGGCTAAGAACATTCACTATCGGGTCAAGGATTTCCGCGCCGAGATTTGCATCGGCTACCTGATCAGCCGTGTCTATGCGGAGAACCGCGCGCTGCTCGAAGCGCAGTTCGAGGGTGAAGACATCAGTTTCACCCAATGGCGCGTCTTGATGTGCCTGCGCGACGAGATCGCCAACACCTGCGCCGACATTTCGCGCGAACTCGCGCACGATAAGGGGTCGATGACGCGGATCGTCGATCAGCTGGAAGCTTGCGGCTTCATCCAGCGCCGGCGCGACAAGGATGATCGTCGTCTCGTGTTTCTGACGCTGACGCCGTCGGGACGCGCCGCCGTCAACCGGCTCGTTCCAAAGCTCGTCAACTTTTATAATGACCTTTTAGAGGGTTTTTCCCCAGAAGACGTGCAGCTCTTGACGCAATTGCTGACCCGGCTCAGAGCTGCATTGAAGGCGGGCGACACGGTGTCGGCGACGCGCGAAGGAGCGCGGGTGTCATGAAGCGCGCTCTCGCCATGCTGCCGCTTGCCGTTTTGCTGACCGCTTGCGTGCCGGACGGCATCGTCCCGCAACAGACGCAGATCCCCGCCAATACGCTCGGCCTCGGCAGCGAGCCCGCGCCCAGGATCGACACGGGCTGGTGGACGGGTCTGGGCGATCCGCAGCTCGACCGGCTGATGGGCGAAGCGCTCGCACACAATCCCACGCTCGGCGAAGCGCTGGCGCGCCTGCGTGCCGCCAAGGCGGGCATGGAAGAGGCCAACGCGCAGCTCTATCCGCGTCTCGATTTCAACGCGCAGGACGAATACACGAAGTTCAGCGACATCTACATCATTCCGCCGCCCTACGCCGGCACGTGGCGCTGGTTCGGCACGATCGAAGGCGATCTGTCGTGGAATATCGACTTCTGGGGCAAGCAGGCCGCCGCGCTCGATAAGGCCAAGTCGCTGCAGGATGCTTCGCGGCTGGACTACGGCGCGGCGCGCCTTGCCATCTCCGGCGCCGTCGTGCAGGCCTATGTCAATCTCGACCGCGCCTACAAACTCGCCGACATTGCCGCACAGACCGAGCATGACCGCGCCGGCACTGTCACGTTGACGAAGCGGCGCGTCACCGACGGCATCGACAGCCAGGTCGAAGAGCAGGAAGCCGAAGCGCTGCTCGCGCAGGCAAGCCAGGCGCGCGTGGCTGCGGACAGCGAACGCGACATCATGGTGCATGCACTGGCGGCGCTCATCGGCCGCGGCGCGGATGCCTACAGCGGGATCGGAAAACCTTCGCTCAAACTCGATGCGGCGCTGCCGCTGCCGGATGTGCTGCCGGCAGACCTTCTTTCGCGCCGGCCCGACATCCTGGCGGCACAAGCGCGCATCGACGCGGCGCTTGCGGGTCGCAAAGTGGCCAAGGCCGCATTCTATCCTGATGTCAATCTCCTGGCTTCGGCGGGGTGGGCCGCCATCGGTCTTGCTCCCGTTTTCAGCGCAGTATCGACGCAATATGGCGCGGGGCCCGCGATCCACCTGCCGTTGTTCGATGCGGGCGAGCTGCGCGCGCAATATTCCGGCGCCGTCGCCGACATCGACTTCTCGGTCGCCGACTACAACGGCACGCTGGCGGGTGCGGTACAGGAGGCTTCGGACGCGCTGACGCGGATCCGCTCGCTCCAGGCCCAGCGCGTCGAGCACGAGCGCGAGCTCAAGGCCGCCGAAAATGCCTTCCATCTTGCGGAGACGCGTTATCGCACCGGGCTGTCTAATCAGATCACGCTGCTGGATGCGGAGAACACCGTCTTCAGCGCACGCGAAGGCGAAGTCTCGTTAGCGTCCGACAGTGCAATCCAACGCGTCACGCTGCTCCTCGCCGTGGGCGGCGATTTCCAGCCTCCGGCTTCCATGACGACGACGGCGTCCCGTTAAGGCGCGCTTTCTGAGGGAACCTTCATGAGCGAAACAACTTCTCTGTCCGGTCGATTTTCGCAGGCGAGCCCGCGCCAGCGCTGGCTTGGAGTCGTGGCCGTCGTCGTGATTCTCGCGGCGCTCGCCTACGGCGCCTACTACCTGCTTTACGCGCGCTACTTCGAATCGACCGACGATGCCTACGTCAGCGGCGACACCGCCATGATCAACAGCCGCACCGAAGGCACCATTCTTGCCATTCATGCCAACAACACCCAGTGGGTGCGGCGGGGACAGCTTCTCGTCGAGCTCGATCCATTGCCGGCCCAAGTGGCCATGCAGGCGGCGGAAGCCGACCTCGCCAACACGGCGCGCAATGTGCGCGCGCTGTTCGAGAAGGCCGACGAGCAGCGGGCGCAGCTGGCGCAGGCGCAGGCGCTGCTGGCGCAAAGACAATCCGACTACAAACGTCGCGCGGCGGCGGTCGGCGACGGTGCAGTGTCCGCGGAAGACCTCTCCGATGCCCGGCACGTGCTCGACCAGGCCGCCGCCGCCGCGACGGCCGCCAACAATGCTCTCAATCAGACGGTGGCGCAGATCCAGGGCACGAATGTCGCCAACAATCCGCAGGTGCTCGCCGCCGAGGCGCGGCTGCGCAATGCCGCGATCAATCTTTTCTATACGCGCTTGACGGCACCGATCGACGGCGTCGTGGCGCAGCGCAGCGCCGGCGTGGGCGACCAGGTCACCCCGGGGACGCCGCTGATGGCCGTGGTGCCGCTCGCCACGGTCTGGGTGGACGCCAATTTCAAGGAGGTCCAGCTGCGCCACATGCGCATCGGCCAGGCTGCGACGGTGACGGCCGACATCTACGGCTCGAGCGTGACCTATCACGGCCATGTGGCCGGGCTTGCCGCCGGCAGCGGCGACGCCTTTGCGCTCCTTCCGCCGCAAAACGCGTCGGGCAACTGGATCAAGATCGTGCAGCGGCTGCCTGTGCGCATCGAATTCGACAAAGGTGAGTTGCAGAAACATCCGCTGCGCATCGGCCTTTCGACCTCCATAAGCGTGGACACACGCGACCAGTCGGGGCCGCTGTTGAGCGAGACGGTGCGGCCGCCCGAGCCCGAGGACTCCACGGGACGCATCAGCATCGTCCATGCCAACGCCCTGATCGCGAGCATCGTCGCCGCCAATGGCGGCGGAAAGGCGGAGCTGTCTCCGTGAGCCAGGCCGGTTCGACCGCGCCGATGACGGGCGCTCCGCTCGCGATCGCGTCGATCGCGCTGGCGCTCGGCACCTTCATGCAGGTGCTGGACACGACCATCGCCAATGTCGCGCTGCCGACGATAGCCGGCTATCTGGGCGTCAGTGCCGATCAGGGAACGTGGATCATCACGGCTTTCGCGGCCGCCAACGGCGTCTCCGTGCCGATCACCGGCTGGTTGATGGGCCGCTACGGCATTGTCCGCACCTTCGTGCTTTCCGTCGTGTTCTTCACGATCGCATCGTTCCTTTGCGGCATCGCCTGGAGCCTCAGTTCTCTCGTCATATTCCGCGTGCTGCAGGGTGCCGTCTCGGGCCCGATGATTCCCGGCTCGCAGGCGCTGCTCATTTCGATCTTCCCGGCGGAAAAACGATCGACCGCGCTCGGCATCTGGTCGCTGACGACGCTGGTTGCGCCGATCTGCGGGCCGATCCTGGGCGGCTACATCTCCTACAACTATCCCTGGAGCTGGATTTTTTACATCAATGTGCCGGTCGGCGCCGTCAGTGCGTTCCTTTGCTGGCGTTTTCTCAAACATCGCGAATCGCCCAAGCGGCAATTGCCGATCGACGTCGTAGGACTCGGGCTGCTTGCGGTCTGGGTCGGCACGCTTCAGATCATGCTCGACGAGGGCAAGGACTGGGACTGGTTCAACTCGAACGCCATCATCGCGCTGGCGCTGGTTTCCGGGATCACCTTCATCGTGTTCATCATCTGGGAGCTCACCGACAAGCATCCGGTCGTCGATCTGACGCTTTTCAAGAAGCGCAATTTCAGGCTGGGTACGATCGCCTTCTGTCTCGGCTATGCGGTCTTCTTCGGCAACCTCGTTCTTTATCCGCTTTGGCTCCAGGTCAACCTCAACTACACGGCCACCTGGGCGGGGCTCGTCCTGGCGCCAAGCGGCGTCGTCGCGGTGGTCCTGACACCCATCGCCGCGCGCCTGATGAGCCGCTTCGATGTGCGATGGGCGGCGAGCTTCTCCTTCGTCGCCTTTGCGATCTCATATTTTTTGCGTGCGTGGCTCACCACCCAGGCGAGCTTCAGCGAGTTCGTCTGGCCACTCCTCTTCCAGGGTGCGGGCACGGCCACGTTCTTCTTGGCCATGGTCGCGATCTCGCTCGACGGCATAGAGCCGGAGCGCATTCCGTCCGCCTCGGGCATCTCCAATTTCGCGCGCATCACGGCGGGCGGTTTCGCGGCCTCGATCGTGACCACCATGTGGGACCGCCGCGAGCGGCTGCACCAGAGCCGCCTTGCCGAGACGCCTACGGTTTACAATCCCGCTCTGCACCAGGCGGTCCAACACCTGGGCACCAGACACGTGTCCGAACTCAAGAGTCTCGGCGTGATTACGCATGAAATGATCAACCAGGCTTTTCTTTTGTCCTCGCTGGACATCTTCTGGATTTCAGGTTGGCTCAGCGTCGCCATGCTGGGCATCGTCTGGCTTGCCAGGCATACGGTCGCGGACAGAAGCATCGCCGCGCCGGAGTGACGAAGGCATTAGGAGAATGACATGAAGCTTGTGACGTTCGAAGTTCAGGGATGCGAGCGCGTCGGGGTGGTGGAGGGCGATCGTGTGTTCGATCTCTCCGAGACCTCGCTGCCGTCCACGATGACCGGCCTCATCGCCGCCTGGGACGGCATCGCGCACGATGTCCGGCGGTTTGTATCCGGCACCAAGCCGCAGCATTTGCTCGCCGACGTGCACCTGAAGGCGCCCGTGCCGCGGCCGCCGAAAATCCTCGCCATCGGTCTGAACTACGCCGACCACATCGCCGAGACGGGCCGCGAGAAGCCGACGCGCCAGGTCTGGTTCGCGAAGATGTCGAACGCGGTGAACGGTCCCTTCGACCGCATCGAGATTCCGAAGGTCTCCAACGACGTCGACTACGAGGCGGAGCTCGTTTTCGTCGTCGGCAAGAGATGCCGGCACGTGCCCAAGGAGAAAGCGCATGAAGTCGTGTTCGGTTATTGCGCCGGCAACGACGTCAGCGTGCGCGACTGGCAATACGCATCGCCGCAATGGATTTTGGGCAAGTCCTTCGACACCCACGCGCCGTTCGGGCCCTGGATCGTCACGGCCGACGAAATCGGCGATCCGCATACGCTGGGCATTCGCTGTCGTGTCAACGACGTCCTCCGACAGAATTCCAACACGCGCGAGCTTGTTTTCAACGTCTACGACCAGATCGCGCATCTCACACAGGCAATGACGCTGGAGCCCGGAGACGTCATCTTCACCGGCACGCCCGGCGGCGTTGGCGCGGCGATGAAACCGCCCGGCTATCTCAAGCCCGGCGACACCGTTTGCGTCGAGATCGACAAGATCGGCTCGTTGATCGCCGATGTTCGTCGCGAATGCGACTAACGAATATTTGCAAGTGCCTCGCATTCGTACGTTCGGCGCGTTCGCGATGCACGCAGCGTCAGACGACATCCTACAGACTGTGTGGGCGATAACGCACAGTGCACAATTTCTTTCGCCGCGCTGCTGCATGTCACAGAACGGTCATTCACTTCTCACATAAAAGTCATGGAGTGCCATCAAGTTGCGCCGCAAACAAGTTGCGGCGTGCGCGCGCGGGGCGTGCCCAGTTGGGGCTCTAAGCAGAACCAATAGCTGATCGGGCTTTCGAGCACTGTCGCGCTCGCGCGTGGCAGATGCCGTTTCGCCTGCGGCGTCGCAAATGAGACAGACGGCTTCGGCCGCAAAGTTCGCGTTCAACAAAGAGGGTCCAATGCCAGAAGCTTTCAATCTACGCCGCAAATCCGTGTTGCTCGGCTGCACCGCCATGGCGGCGGTCATGCTCGCCGGCTCCGCAATGGCCGACGACACGAGTGCGCCCGAAACCGTCGTCGTGACGGGCACACGGTTCAACACCGATGCAGCGCCCGCAAAGGCTTCCCTGGACACGACCGAGCCGCAGACCATCATCAACCGAACCTACATCGAAAACTTCCTGCCGCCGCAGGCCGACTATGTGTCGATCCTTGCGATCGTGCCCTCGATGACGGGCGGCGACATCAACGGTCCCGGCCTTTCGGACGGCGGCACGAAGAACACGCTGCGCGGTCTGCCCGACGGCGATTTCGTGCAGACCTATGACGGCATTCCGTTCGGCGACACCAACGGACCGACGCACCATAACATTTCCTACTTCCCCGCCTCGACGATCGGTTCGATCGTCGTCGACCGCGGTCCCGGCAACGCCGGCACGCTGGGCGCTGCGACCTATGGCGGCTCGGTAGCCTTCTTCTCGGAAGGGCTGACCGACGACATGCATGCGCGCGTGGTCGGCAGCTACGGCAGCTTCAATACCGTAACCGGAATCGCGAACTTCCAGACGGGCGATCTCGACACGGGCGGCTTCGGCACTGTCCGGGCCATGACGAACCTGCAATATGTGCACTCGGACGGCGCGCTGACCAATCAGGACCTCTTTACGAATAACGTGCTGCTCAAGGTCCAGGACGAACTCAACTCGCACTGGACTGTCACGCTGTTCGGCGATTCGGCGTTCCTCAAAGAGAACCTGGACGACAACAACGGCGACACGCCCGGCCAGATCGCTCTCTACGGCAAGGACTTCGCGCTGCAGGACACAAATCCCGCTCTGCCGACCTACACACCGTATAACTACACGTCCAAACACACCGACATGGATTATGCGCGCCTCCAGGGCGATCAGTTCGGCGTCAAGGTGGACAATACCGTTTACACCTATGCGTACTGGAACCATACGTTCAGCCCGAACAACCAGACGCAGACCTATTGCGACGCTCTGAACAATACGTCGGAGGGTAACTATCCCGGCGGCGGCTGGACGACCAATGCTTCCGGCAATTGCGTCGCGCCGAAATCGCCGGCCAACTCCGCGCTCGTGTTGGCGAACGGCACGACCGATCCCAACGCCGGGATGCTCGCCTATTCGAAGGAGAACGCCTACCGCGTCTATGGCGACATTTTCCGGCTGTCCGAAGACTACGATCTGGGTTGGATCGACGGTCAGATCCGCGAAGGCGTGTGGTGGGAAACGCAGGCGACCCACCGCTTCAAGTACTATTATGATTCCATCTCATGCACGGACCAGGGAATCGATCCATTCGACACCGGCGACGCTGCTGCCAACGCGGCTTGCGGCGTCGCTTACAAGCCCTTCGCAGGTGCCTATACTGGTACCGGCGGCAAGACGTCCATTTCGTCGTCCAAATCGATCCTCAACGGCGATCTGGGCTTCGCCAAGGACGACGAGCATTCGGACTGGACGCAGTACGAGCCCTTCGTCGAAGTCGACATCAAAGCGCTCGATGACCGCCTGACGATCACGCCGGGCCTGAAATACATCCATTGGGACCATGGCGTGGACGCACCTGTCGGCCAGGGCAATCTCTGCGGCGTCGGCGCGAACAGCGGCACCTACAACAAGACCACTAATCCCGAAGGCACCAACGGGTACTGCACCAACGCTCCGGGCGAGAACTATACGGCGGGCTTCATCACGCGTGACCTGCTGCCGTTCCTCGAGATGAACTACAAGCTCGAGCCGTCGTGGAGCATCTACTTCCAGTACGCGAAGGGTATTTACGTGCCCGACATCACGGCGTTCGAGAACAGCCCGCCGACCGGACCCGGCGGCTATCCGGCGCCCGAGACGACGACGAACTATCAGCTCGGCACGGTCTATTACGCCGACCAGTTCACGTTCGACGCGGACGTCTATTACATCCCGATCCACAACAACTATGTCGTCGAGACCTGCTCGTATGACTCGAGCGAAAGCTGCTATGTCAACAATGGCTCGGCGACATATCAGGGCATCGAAGGCGAAGGCACCTATGCGTTCGACACGCTGTTCGGCTACGACGTGCACGGGCTTTCGGCCTTCGCCAACGGCGCGCTCATGTCGTCGAAGGCCGACGGCGGCCTCTGGGAGCCGAATGCGCCGATGTGGACGGCGGCGGCGGGCATTCTGTACCAGAGCTCGCAGTGGAAATTCGGCCTGATCGACAAGCTGGTCGGTCCGCAATATTCTGACACGGACAATCTGAAGTATTACGAATTGCACACCTATGGCAACCTGACCGCGACAGCGGGATACGCGTTGGAGTGGCAGGGCGTAGGCTCGGCGGAGCTGTCCCTCAACGTCGACAACCTGCTCGACAGCCGCAAGGACACGCTGATCACCGAGGCCACCAACAACGTTGCAGCAACGTCGTGGCAGAACAGCCTGGACCAGTATTTCTTCCAGGCGCCACGCAGCATCTTCGTGAACCTCACCCTCCGCTATTGAGGTCTTCGAATTTCAATGCTTGAAGAGCGGCGGGGCGGTTTCGCCCCGCCGTTTTTTCTGAGGGAGACTCGCATGAAGATGCGGACTGCTTTTCTGTCGCTTTTGCTCGCGCTCGCGCCGCTGTCGGCGCCGGCCGTTTCGATCGATGCGACGCAGCTTCTCCCGCCTCCACCCGCCGACGGTTCCCCGGCCGCCAAAGCCGAGCGCGCGGAACTCGATCAGGTCGTGGCCGCCCGAACGCCGGAGATGCTAGCGCAGGCGACGCAGGACGACGCAATCGAGAATCCGACGATCTATCGTGCCGTCATCGGTGAGGGATTTGATCTCGACAAGCTTCCCGCAACATCGAAGATGCTGACCGATGTGATGCGCGAGCAGCGCGCCGCGGCCAATCGCGCGAAGAGGTTCTTTCAGCGCGCCCGCCCGTGGGTTGCCGAGCCGGACCTCAAGACATGCGGCCCACGCGGAATCGACTGGCACTCGTCCTATCCGAGCGGCCACGCCACTATGGGGTATTCCACCGGCGTCGTGCTGGCGGCGCTGATTCCGGAAAAAGCGCAGGCGATTTTGACGCGTGCGAGCGGCTATGCGGAAAACCGACTGGTCTGCGGCATGCATTTCCGCCGCGACATCGTGGCCGGTGAAGTCTTGGGAACTGCCGTCGCCGTGACGCTCATGCACGATCAGGCGTTCAAGGGCGAATTCGACGCGGCCGAGGCCGAACTCAAGGCTGCGCATCTGGCGCAGTAAGATCAGCCGACCGTCTTGCGGCCCACGCTCACATAGGTGAAACCGGCCTCCGCCATCTGCGCGGGGCGGTAGATGTTCCTGAGATCGACCATCAGGGGGCGCTTGAGCAGCGACTTCACGCGGTCGAGGTCGAGCGCGCGGAATTCATTCCACTCCGTCAGGATCACAACGCCGTCTGCACCGCTGATCGCTTCATAGGCGTCGCTGCAGGTCTCGATCTCGAGAACCTTCTTGGCTTCCGCGGCACCTTCCGGATCGTAGGCGCGGATGCGCGCGCCGGCCGCCTGCAGCTTGGGTACGATGACGAGGCTCGGTGCGTCGCGCATGTCGTCCGTATTGGGTTTGAAGGTGAGGCCCAGGACCGCGATCGTCTTGCCTTTCATGTCGCCGAATGCCTCGACGATCTTGTCCGCCATGCGGGACTTGCGCGCCTCGTTGACGGAGACGACCGTCTCCACGATGCGCACGGGCGCGTTGGCATCCTGCGATGTCTTGAGCAGCGCCAGCGTATCCTTCGGGAAGCAGGAGCCGCCGAAGCCCGGTCCCGCATGGAGAAACTTGCCGCCGATGCGGCCGTCGAGGCCGATGCCGCGCGCGACTTCCTGCACGTCGGCGCCCACGCGCTCGCAGAGATCGGCCATCTCGTTGATGAAGGTGATCTTGGTTGCGAGAAACGCGTTCGCCGCATATTTGACGAGTTCCGATGTCTCGCGCGAGGTGAAGACGATCGGCGTCTCGTTCAGATAGAGCGGGCGATAAACCTCTTTCAGCACGTTGCGCGCGCGTTCCGTCTCGGCGCCGACGACGATGCGGTCGGGGCGCCGGAAGTCCTCGATGGCCGAACCTTCGCGCAGGAATTCCGGATTGGAGGCGACGTCGAATTCGGCCTCGGGACGGATCTTGCGGATGATGTCTTCGACTTTCTTTCCGGTGCCGACCGGAACGGTCGATTTCGTGACGATCACGGTGTAGTGCCCGAGCGCGCGCGCGATTTCTTCGGCGGCGCCGAACACGAAGCTCAGATCGGCATGACCGTCGCCGCGCCGGCTGGGCGTGCCGACGGCGATGAACACGGCGTCGGCCTGGGGCACGGCGGAGGCGAGATCGCAGGTAAACGAAAGCCGTCCCGCGCGCGCATTGGCGGCGACGACTTCGTCGAGACCCGGCTCGAAGATCGGAACGCGGCCCTTGTTGAGATCGGCGATCTTGCCCTGGTCCTTGTCGATGCAGACGACTTCGTGGCCGAACTCCGACAGGCAGGCGCCCGACACGAGCCCCACATAACCGCTGCCGATCATCGCGATACGCATAAATTTCTCCTCTCACCGTTCTTCGAAAACGGGAGCTTCAGATTTTGACACTCTTCAGAATAGCCCTGAGCGCCGGCGCGATATCGGGGCGCTGCAGCCCGACGGCGATATTGGCGTGCAGGAAGCCCACCTTGTCGCCGCAATCGTACCAGTTGCCTTCGACTTTCACGGCGTGGAACGGCGAGCGCCCGATGAGCTTCTGCATGGAGTCCGTCAATTGGATCTCGCCGCCCGCACCTTCTTCCTTCCGGTCGAGTTCGGCGAAGATCTCGCTCGGCAGGATGTAGCGGCCGACAATGCGCAGGCGTGAAGGCGCTTCTTCGGCTTTGGGTTTCTCGACGACGCCCTTCACCTCGATGACGTTGCCGCGGATGGTGCCCGGTGCGATGACGCCGTAGCGGCTGATCTCGGATTGCGGCCGCTCTTCTGCCGCGATGATAGCGCCGCCGCCCACCTCGTTGTAGGCGCGCACCATCTGGGACAGCGCGCCGGGCTTTCCGGCCATCAGATCGTCCGGCAGAAGAACGGCGAAAGGTTCTTCGCCGATGAAGTGCCGCGCGCACCACACCGCGTGGCCGAGGCCCAGCGGCTTCTGCTGGCGCGTGAAGCTGACCGACCCGGTCGTGGGCAGGCCCTCGAGAAGGCTGTTGAGCTCGGCGGTTTTGTCGCGCTGGGTGAGCAGCGCCTCCAGCTCGTAGGCGTGATCGAAGTGATCCTCGATGACGTGCTTGCCGCGGCCGGTCACGAAAATGAACTGCTCGATGCCCGCTTCCATGGCCTCTTCGACGGCATATTGGACGACGGGCTTGTCGACCACGGGAAGCATTTCCTTGGGCACCGCCTTGGTCGCGGGCAGGAAACGCGTGCCCATGCCGGCGACCGGCAGGACGGCTTTGCGGACGGGTTTCGGCTTGATCATTGCGGGCCGGAATGCATTGGAATCGGCGCAGTCATGGCATAATCATGGGCCAACCGTCCACATGACCTCACGAAAGCGGCGCGCAAGACATGCAGATTTTGTTGACCGGAGGGGCGGGCTTCATCGGAAGCCACGCGGCGGACGCGCTCCTTTCACGTGGACATGAAATAACCGCGCTCGACAGCCTTAACAGCTACTACGATCCGGCGCTGAAACGCGCACGTCTTGCCCGTCTGGAAGGCAAACGCGGATTTCGGTTCATTCAGGCGGACATCGCCGACGCCGCCACGTTCCAGGAATGCCTCAAGGGCCAGCGCTACGAGGTGATCCTGCATCTGGCGGCGCAAGCGGGCGTCCGTTACGCGCTCCAGGATCCCGCATCCTACACGCGCTCGAACCTGGTCGGTCATCAGAACGTCATCGAATACGCTCGCCATCATGAGGGCCTCGCGCATCTGGTTTACGCCTCTTCGAGTTCCGTCTACGGCAACGACACGGTCGCGCCGTTCTCGGAGGGTGCACGGGCCGACAAGCCGGTTTCGTATTACGGCGCGACCAAGCGGGCGGGCGAGCTTCTCTCGCATTCGTATGCCGAGCTTTTCGGGCTCAAGCAGACGGGCCTGCGCTTCTTCACGGTCTACGGTCCCATGGGCCGGCCCGACATGGCGTACTGGCTCTTCACCGACGCCGTTCTCAAGGGGCGAAAGATTCCCGTGTTCGGGCAGGGAAAATTGCGCCGCGACTTCACCTATATCGACGACATCGTCGCTGCACTCGTCCGCATCGTGGAAACGCCTTTCAAATCCGAAGGGGCCGGCGCGCCGCATCGCCTCTACAATCTCGGCAACAGCCACCCCGAAAGCGTGCTCGACCTGATCGGCGCCATCGAGGCGGCGACGGGCAAGAGCGCGCAGATTGAGCACTCCGAAGGCCCGCCCGGCGACGTCAAGGAAACCTATGCGGACATTTCCCGAGCCGCGCGCGATTTCGGATTTGCGCCAAGGGTCGCGCTCGCCGATGGGATCGCGCGGTTCGTGGCGTGGTTCGCGGACTACCAGGGCTATCAAAAGTTGCGTTAACGATTGACGCGGCCCGCCGTCCGGGAAAATCTCTAGACAA
>DATJRP010000076.1:0-37871 GCA_035504555.1 Rhizomicrobium sp.
CTGGAACTGCCACATCGACATCGTCGATGCACGGCCGGAAGACTGGACGACACCGCCGTTCAAGTTCATCGAGAAGGACGGCTATTTCTACGGCCGCGGCACCTCCGACATGAAGGATCAGGACACCGCCGTGCTGACGACACTCTTGCGCCTGAAGAAGGAAGGCTTCGTGCCCGACCGCGACATCATCGTCGCCTTCACGGCGGACGAAGAAGGCGACTGGGCGCAGGACGGCATGCGCTATCTGATGGAGCATCACAAGGATCTCGTCGATGCGGGCCTTGCCATCAATCCCGACGGCGATTCCGGCGAGATCATCGACAACCAGCGCGCCGATTACGGCGTCGAGACGAGCCAGAAGATCTACGTCACCTACACGCTGACGGAGACCAACAAAGGCGGTCACAGCTCCGAGCCGCGCCCGGACAATGCGATCTATCAGCTCGCCAACGCGCTCGTGCGCTTCTCGAAATATCAGTTTCCGTTCAAGACCAACGCCACGACGCGGCTTTATTTCGAACGCATGGCGCCGATGCAGACCGGCCAGCGCAAGGCGGATTATCTTGCCCTGTCGAAAGAACCCCTCGACCTTGCGGCTGCACAACGTCTCTCCGCGGACATCCCGCTCAACGCCATCCTGCATTCGACCTGTGTCGCCACGATGCTGAACGCCGGCGTGCAGGAGAATGCGCTGCCGGCGCGCGCCGTTGCCACCATCCAGTGCCGCATCATGCCGGATGAAACCGTCGCCGGCACCAAAGCGACCATCGAGCAGGTGATCGCCGATCCGTCGATCAAGGTGGACGTGCTGGGCCAGGTGATCACCGCGCCAGAATCGCCGCCTTCGCCGGCCGTGTTCCACAAGATCGAGTCCGTCGTGCATTCGATGTGGCCGGGCGTGGCAGTGGTGCCGAGCATGTCGGCCGGCGCGAGCGATTCACTCTTCACGCGCAACGGCGGCATTCCGTCTTACGGCGTGAGCGGCAGCTGGATCGACGTGCGCGATATCCGCGCGCATGGCCGCGACGAACGCCGCGAAGAGCACGCGTTCTACGAAAGCGTCGAGTTTACGCACCGTCTCATGCTGGAATTGAGCAAGGCGGAATGACGCGATGATCGGCGCGATCGCGCGCGGGGCTTATCACCTCGACACCTGGCTGCAGGAACATGTCGGCCGGCCTTACAATGCGTTGCTGGGCGTCGGCCTTGTGATCGAGATCGTCCGCGGCGCGACGGAGCTCGTTGCTTCCATTGACGCGTCGCGGCCGCTGAGTTGGCCGATCTTCCACATCGCGTTGGGCTTGGCGCTTCTGATCCACCAGCTGGGTGCGCTGTCGCATCGCCTCGAGGCGCGCGGCGAAGGTCGGCGCGGGCGCCGCAGCGACTGATTGCTCTTCGAAGGGTGCATGGGCTATACGAACCTTCCCGCGCCCATGCGGGCCGGCCTGCACCCGTAGCTCAGCTGGATAGAGTGCTGCCCTCCGAAGGCAGAGGTCACAGGTTCGAATCCTGTCGGGTGCGCCAGACTTTCTCGTTCGTGCTTGTCCTATGACTTAGGGCTTTCGCTGTTCGGCTTACTCATATCAGGAAGCACGTCGCGAATGTTTTCTGGCACGGGAAATCCGAGATCACCTTTCACTGCACCACAGTCCCAGCTCAGGCGACCGGCGCTATATTCTTCTGAGCAATAGAGCTCAGCACCAACCATCGACAATGCCAAAATCAGCGCCTGGACGGTGTCAACGCCGATTGCGTAACGAACCTCACCTGACCCACGCCCCACAGTTTGGTGAGGGCAATACCAATCAACCCCGTCGGGACAAGGCTCGGGTTTGCCGATTAGAACTTCGACTTTTTGATTTTCATCGAGCGCCAGTTCTCTTGTGGCGATCACAACGCCGACATTTTGCAGTTTGATTCTCATGGTTCCTCGTTTCTTCTCCGATCGTCCACTGACACGCCAGCGGCTACGCCGGAATTCCTGCGGGCATCGGAAGGAAAAGGAGTGGAAGCCACCACGGTGGTCGATATGGCAAGTGATAGGCTGGTGCAGGAGCAGGCGGCAGAGATTTGTTATCGGGCTCGGGCAGTGTCAGCGGTGGCAACGGATCGCCCTTCAAGCATGCGGAATATCTCGCCATCGCGCTCGATCCGCATATAGCACGCTCTTGTTTGTCGCGAAGTGACCCGCAAACATACATGTCCGAATCCCGCTGTCGTTCGCATGCCTCCTCCGATTCGCGATTTGGCCTTCGAGGTGACGTCCCTCTCGCGTTCATCGAAACTTGGACCATCGGGGCGTTCTGATCCCTATTCAGCGGACGCCCAGGACTAACAACAAATGCGTCGCCCGACGCTTCCCCTTGAGGTGCAAACTGCCCTCCCTGGCTGTCCGGAGCGCCTGCCGGCCAGCGGGGATGTTCGTCCGCGTCCCAATCGGCCTTGATCATCCCACTCCAACCGAGGTCGCGAACGAATTTGATGATGTCATTCCGCGATCGCGTGCTTTTCACGAGCGGAGGCGGCTCGGGAATCGCCAACAGCACGGTTGCGATTTGCGCGCGGGCGATATCGCCGTCGTTCAACGCATTGCAGATCGCCTTCAGTCCGCCGATCTTCGACGACATATCGACGGGGAGACCGAAGTCCGCACCAATCTGCTTCGAAAGTTGCCCGCAGTCGCGCGGCTCCCACCTGTCTCCGCCGTTTTCGCGCGTTCGTCTCAGAAGAGGAATCGCTCCGACAAACGCACCGGCTGCGTCGCAAGAGATGCCGTGCCCTGTGTTTGGCGGTGACAATCGGAATGCGCGGACCATCGATCTATTGAGGTTCGGTTGCATGCCGAATGAGAACATATCAGGAACGATGAATCGAGGGCCACAAACCGGCAACACGGCAGAATTTTCGGCAACGAAATGGGAAAATCGTTCGGTTCTGAGCGGCCGCATGTATCGCCGTGCCGTTCTCGACTAGCATCGCCCCCGTGGGGGAAAGATGCGCGCGGACCGCGGGCACAGGTTCATCGGTATATTGGCGGGTGCGGTTTTCGCCGCAGCGTTCGCGATTCAATATTCGGGCGTTGCCATTTTCCCGATTCCGGAACGGCATGCGGCGCGAATCTGCAAGGTCGTTGCGCAGACCATTGCGGCGCCGGCGCCAAAACTGCCGGGCCATTTCTTCTGGCTGTCGCGCGATTTCGCGCCGGGCGATCCGCGGCTTGTCGACGTTGTCGGCGCGGGCGATGTGATGATGGGCTCGCGCGACCAGGGGCTCGATCCCGACATCGAATCCGAAGCGGCCGCGCTGGCGCACAGCGAGATCGCCACGATCTTCCATCGCGCCGACATTGCTTTCGTCAATCTCGAAGGTCCGCTCTATGACGGCAAGGATGCGCCGTCGAAGATCTGCAAGCGCTGCTATGTCTTCCGCAGCCCAACGGCTTACGCGCAATTCCTCGCGCAGCTGGGCGTGCGCGCGGTGAGCCTCGCCAACAATCACAGCGGCGACTACGGCGAAGCGGGACGCACTTCGACGCTCGACGCCTTGCGCGCCAACCATATCGCCTATTTCGGGCTCGACCGCGACGATGCGCGCGTGGCCGAAATCGCGCTCCGGAACGGGACGCAAGCCGCTCTCGTCTCTTTCGCGCCCAACGCGGATACGCCCGACATCAACGACCTCGAGGCCGCCGCGCGCCTCATCCGCGCGCTGAAGGCGACGCACGCCATCGTCGTCGTGTCGTTTCACGGCGGCGCGGAGGGCGAGGACTTCGCGCATGTCGTGCCCGGCCACGCCTTCTTCGACGGCGAAGACAGAGGCGACGTGCTCGCCTTCGCGCACAATGCGATCGACGCGGGCGCCGACATCGTGATCGGCCAGGGGCCGCACGTGCCGCGCGCGCTCGAGCTCTATCGCGGACATCTGATTGCCTACAGCCTGGGGAATTTCTGGACCTACGGCGCCATCGACACGTCGGCGGCGCGCGGCGACGGTCCCGTCATCGAAGCCTGGCTCGTGCCGGACGGAACCGTGGCAGGCTTCACCATCCATTCGACCACGCAGCATGACGGAAACGCGCCGGCCATCGATCCCACCGACGACGCCGGACAGCGCATGCTGGCGCTGACGCGCGACGACTTTCCGGAATCGGCGGCGCGCCTTGAAGCAGCGATGCCCGCGGGCGCGGCCGTCGCGATGCACACACCGGGATTATGACGAAGCGGGAGGAACACGGCGATGAAGATGAGCCTCGCAAAAGCGCCGACGGCCATCGACGCGCAACCCGGCGGCGCATTCTCCTTCTTCGGCGGCTATGTCACGGGACGCAATCTCGAGCTCGCGCCCGATACGCGGATCGTCCAGGCCTGGCGCGCCGGAAGCTGGGACGCGGGTCTCTATTCGATCGCCCATTTCGTTCTCGAGGATCACCGAGCGACGACGCGGCTCGTCTTCGACCACGCAGGCTTCCCGAATGCGGAGGCCGCACACCTGGCGGAAGGCTGGCACATCAACTACTGGCAACCGCTGGCAAAGGTTCTCGCCTAGCGCTTCGCGGGTTCTCGTCCTACCCTGACGGCAGAACAACAGGGAGGAATAAAGAGCCATGGCGTATCAAGACATTCTCTATGGCGTCGAAGACGGCGTCGCCACGATCACGCTCAACCGTCCCGATCGGCTCAACGCCTGGACGGCACGGATGCATCACGAGGTCCGATCGGCCATGCGCGCGGCGGCGGACGACCATGCGGTGCGCGTCATCGTGCTGACCGGCGCCGGCCGCGGCTTTTGCGCCGGCGCCGACATGGGAACGCTGCAAAGCATACAGGGCGACGGCGGCGAACGCCGCGCGGCGGCCGAAGAGGCTTTCGACGCGAACGCAAACGCCAATTTTCAAAAGACCAATTCCTACTTTCCGTCGGTGCCCAAACCCATCATCGCGGCCATCAACGGCCCCTGCGCAGGCCTCGGCTTCGTCATGGCGCTCTATGCCGACATGCGTTTCGCATCCGACGCGGCCGTTTTCACGACGGCGTTCTCGCGCCGCGGCCTCGTCGCCGAACATGGCGTGAGCTGGCTCCTGCCGCGGCTTGTCGGCATCGGCCGCGCCACCGATCTTCTTTATTCCGCGCGCCGCGTGAGCGCGCCGGAAGCGCTCGCCATGGGCCTCGTCAATCGCGTGATTCCGCTCGACAGTTTTCATGCGGAAGTCATGGCTTATGCGCGCATGCTGGCGAACGAAGTCTCGCCGCGTTCCTTGCGTGAAATGAAGCGCGAGATCTGGAACGCCCAATTCCAGACGCTGGAGGAGGCCATCGACAGCGCCAACGCCGATATGGGCGCGAGCTTCCTGTCCGAGGATTTCAAGGAAGGCGTGGCACATTATGTCGAGAGGCGTGCGCCACGGTTTACAGGCCGATAGGACTTTGGCCCGGCGTTATTACGCGAACCAGGAAGTTCCGGCAGGTTCCCAGGTTGCATCGTGTCGGGCGTTTACCGCGAATTTCCTTGCGCGCGACAGCGCGGCGCAACGCGCGGTTGCGCACACTCGTTCGAATTTGACTCAAAGTTACGCCCCTTTGAAAACGCTGAGAAAATTCTGATATATAACGGGCTGGGGACGTACTTCGGTGCTCGGAGGCCCAGACCTTAATGAACTTAACGACGGTTTCGCGCCGCGCAGCGATTGCGTGGAGCGCAGGACTTCTTGTTGCTCCTTCGATTGCGCTCGCAGAAATGCGCACCATTCGCGAAACCGCGAATGGCGAGGAAACCTGCGGCCTCGATCTGGGCTCGGGCGACACCGCCCGTCAGCTGAAGCCGCACTGGTGCTGGGCCGCGTGCATACAGACGATCTTCGCGGCCCACGGCTATAACGTTTCGCAGAACCAGATCGTTCAAAAGATTTTCGGCGACCAGAAAGACCAGAGCGCGACCGGCCCGGAAATCATCTCGGCCATTGACGGCAAGTGGTCGGGCGACCGCGGCCACGCGTTCCGCGCGAACGGCTTCGTGCTGTGGGACCGCGTCGGCGGCTTCGAGCGTCCCGATGCGCTGGCGATCGCTGTCAAGGAACTGCAGGCCGGCAATCCGCTGATCTTCGCCAACGACCGCCACACCATGGTGCTGACGTCGATGCGGTACACCGAAGGCCAGAAGGGCGAGATCAACGTCGAGCAGCTGACCGTGCGCGATCCCTGGCCCGAATCGCCCAGCCGCCACACGCTGTCCTGCGATGAGATCGCGCGCTCGGGTTTCTTCTGCGGCGTGCATGTGACGCCGGCGACGACGGTTTAGGCGTCTCTCTTCGGAATGATCGGCAGCACGACGTGCGAGGGGTGCGCGGCGTCGAGGTGGATCGTGTTCTTCGCGATCGCCCGCGTCTCGCTCTTGCCTTCCGGCGCGCCGGTGTTGGGGTTGACGTCGAAATGCGGGAAGTTCGACGACGAGACGTCGAGCCGGATGCGGTGGCCGCGCTTGAAGAGGTTGGACGTCGGAAACGCGCGCACCGTCACTTCTGCGATCTCGCCCGGCTTCAACATCGCGGGCTTCTCGAACGAGTTGCGATAGCGCGCGCGCTGGATGCCGTCCGTCAGGTTCATGGCGAAGCCTTCCGCGTAGTCGTCGTTGGGCGGATAGACGTCGATCAGCTTGATGGTGAAATCCGTGTCGGGGCGGTCCGACGCGATCCAGAGCTTCGCTTCGATGGCGCCCGTCACTTCCACATCCTCATCAAGCGGCGCCGTCTCGAAGACGAGCACGTCGTGCCGCGCCGAGAGCGGACGATAGGGTTCGCGCGAGCCAAAGAAGCGCGGGCCTTCGCGCTGATCATAGGCGCCGCCGCGCATCACCGGCTCGCCGGAGGTGATCGTGCCGCCGATCGACGGCACGGGATCGGCGGGATCGAAGACATAGGTCTTGTGCGCGGATTTCGCGGCCGGCGCCGCGGACGACAGCGCGCCATGTTCGTGCAGATAAAACGCCGTGTTCTTCGCGTCGGGAATGGGCCAGTCCTTCTCCGCGCGCCAGCGGCCGCCATGATCCATCCTGCCCGCCGCATTCTTGCGGCCCGTGCCGCCGCCCATCACGAAGAGCTGCACCGCGGGCTTGCTCGCGACGCCGTTCGCCTTGCCTTTCAGCCAGCAATCGAACCAGTCGAGACGCAGCGTGAGGAAGTCCGGCGCGAGATTGTTGTCGAGCGTCGCCGCAGGTCCGAAATCGACGTCGCCCGCATAGGTGCGCGAGCGGTCGCCATGCGTCCAGGGTCCGAGGATCAGCCGCACCGGACCCTTCTTCATCTTCGAGAGCGCGGTGTAATTGTCGACGGCCGAGCGCGGATAGGGATCGTACCAGGCCGACAGGAACGTCATCGGCGCATCGCTGAACTTATCGTAGAAGCCTTCCGCATAGATGCCGAGCTGCTTCCAGAAAGCGTCGAAGATGCCGTGTTCCCACTGGTCGAAGACGTAGCGTTCGTATTCCGGCGCCGGCGTCAGCGGCGAGCGGCCACGCGCCCACGGCATCTTCGCGAACCACGCCTTGATGTCGATGGCCTTGAGGGCTGCGATGCGCGCCGGACTGTTCGCGACTTCCGGGCTTTCAAACGCCGCGCGATAGGCCCACGTCACCTGCTTCAGCTCGAAGGCGCCGCCCTGACGGATGCCGTCCTGATAGGCGTTGGCGAAGCCGCCCGAGTCGAGAAACATCGCGGCGATGCCCGGTGCGCCGGCGCAGGCGAGCGCCGCCTGCGTGTGCGCGGCATAGGAAAGCCCCATCGTCCCGATCTTTCCGTTGCACCACGGCTGCGCCACGATCCACGCACAGGCGTCATAACCGTCGTTGCCGTCGCTTAAGTATTTGACGAACTCGCCTTCGGAGCCGTAACGCCCGCGACAGTCCTGATAGATGACGACATAGCCGCGAGAGACGAAGAAGGCCGCCACCTCGGCGCGCGATTTGGCGACGGGATCCTTCAGCGAAAGCTCGGAGCGGCTGACGACGGTCTTGCCGTAAGGCGTGCGCTCCAGGATGACGGGAAACGGCCCCGGCAGCGGCGCGCCGTTCTCCGCGGGGCGATAAATATCGGTCGCCAGGTGCACACCGTCGCGCATCCGGATCATGACATTGCTGTCGACGGCGACGTCGCCGTTGTCCGCGCGCGCAAATCTCGGGAGCGCGAGCCAGGTTCCGAGCCCGACAAGCCAGCGCGAAACCCGTCTCCGCGTTGGCGTCGAGATCATCTCTACGGATGGAACAAGAACTTTACCTCCCCCTCGCGGGAAGGTCGGAGCGCGAAGCGCTCCGGGTGGGGGGCCGCGGTCGTAGGTGCCCCCACCCGACGTGCTCGCTTCGCTGCGCGCGTCGACCTCCCCACAAGGGGGAGGTGGGATTGCGCCCTTCACCGCGGCCGGTCGCCCACGATCGTCACCCGTTCCATCCGGCGCACGGCCGGATAGTAATCCGACGCCGCGTAGTGCTGCGTCGAGCGATTGTCCCAGAAGGCGATGGAATTCTTCTGCCAGCGGAAGCGGCACTGATATTCCGGGATGGACGCCTGCGCATAGAGATGGCGCAGGAGCGAATCCGATTCGTCTTTCTCCATGCCCACGATACGCAGCGTGAAGCCGACATTCACATAGATGCCCTTGCGGCCGGTCTCGGGATGCGTGCGCACGACGGGATGTTCGGCTTCCGGATATTTCCGGTTGAACGCCTCGATCTCCGCTTCGCTCTTGCCCGCCTTGCGCAGACCGTGGCGGAAGTGGGTGAAGTCGTGGATCGCCGTGCGCCCCTCGATCTTGGCCTTCACTTCGTCGGTGAGGCCTTCATAGGCCGCATACATGTCGGCAAAGAGCGTGTCGCCGCCCACCGGCGGGATTTCGAGCGCACGCAGGATCGAACCCAACGAAGGCTCGAGCCGCCAGGTCACGTCGCTGTGCCAGGCATTCTCGCGGCCCTTGTTGCCGGGGCCGTGCGTGATCGCCAGGACTTCGGGATAGCCGTCCTTGTGCGGCGCGAAGGGATGGACCTCGAGCGGTCCGAAATTCCGCGCGAAGGCCAGATGCTGCTCGGTGGTGATGTCCTGATCGCGGAAGAACAGCACCTTCCAGTCGAGCAGGCCCTGGCGCAGCACCTTGAGCGACGCCGCATCGAGCGGCTCGCGCAAATCGATGCCCGACACTTCCGCGCCGATGGTGGGCGAAAGCGGCGCGAAGACGATGCCGGACGCTTCCTCTTTCAGAGCTGCACGCGCCATGGCCGTTCCTCCATTTTCTTATTTCCCGAGCCCAAGCTTCTCCGCAAAATACGTGTAGGACAAGGCCCACATGTTCGCCTGCTCGGCGTTGGTCGAGCCCGGGCCATGGCCGCCTTCGGGCGCTTCATTGAAGAGAACATCGTGGCCCTGCGCTTCCATCTTGGCCGCCATCATGCGCGCGAAGACGGGCGTGACCCGATCGTCGCTCGTCTCCGTGATGAAAAGGATGGACGGCATCTTCACGTCCGCCTTTACGTTCTGATAGGCGGAGTATTTCGCGATATAGGCCCGCATCTTGGGGTCGGCCGGATCGCCGTATTCCCCGATCCACGAAGCGCCCGCGCCGAACTTCGTATAGAGCAGCATGTCGACCAACGGCCGCTGACAGACAACCGCCGCAAAAAGCTCGGGATGCTCCGTCATCGTGGCCGTAACCAGAAGCCCGCCATTCGAGGCGCCCACGATGCCGAGCGTCTTGGGCGTGGCGAAGCCTTTCGCAATCACGTCCTTGGCGACGGCCGCGAAATCGTCGAACGCCTTCTGGTGATGATATTTGAGCGTCTGCTCGTGCCAGCGAGGTCCGAATTCGCCGCCGCCGCGGATGTTGGCGACGACGACGGCGCCACCGCGCGCAATCCATACCTGGCCGGCATCGAGCGGTTTGTGCCCGTCGTCCCAGTACCAGGGAAAGTTCGAGAGCTGGAAGCCGCCGTAGCCGTATTGGATGGTGGGAAGCGGTCCCTTCGCATCCTTCGGACGGATGATGAAATAGGGAATCTTCGTGCCGTCTTTCGATGTGGCCCAGAATTGCTGCACGGTCATCGTGCTCGCATCGAACAAGGGTTTTTGCGACTTGATGGCGGCGACGTTTCCGTCGCCCGTGGTCTCATAGAGCGTGGGCGGCACGAGGAAGCTTTCATAGGTGAAATAGGCTTCGCCGCTCCAGTCGTCGGCGCTGACCGTCGCGGTCGTGCCACCTTCGGGAAGTGCGAGCTTCGCGTCGGACCAATGCCCGTTGTCGCCGGGCCTGAAGGCGTGGATGGAGCCCGTGATGTTTTCGAAGATGGCGGCGTAGACGGCGTCCTGTCCGGAGGCCACCGATTCTACCGTCCCGTGCTCATCGGGCACGTAGAGGACGGAGATAGGCGGCATCGTCTTCGTCTTGATGAAGGAGAGGACATCGAAGGCGAGCAGCGAGCCTTGCTTATAGATGTGCTCGCCGTCCTTCCAGTCGTCGCGCAGCGTGAAAATCATCTGGCCGCGCGTGATGCCGTGCAGCACCGCGCCCACCGGCAATGGCAATTTCTCCGTCGTGCCGTCCGGCATCAGCACAAAGTACTCGGACGTGAACGTCGTCAGCCCGCGTTCGATCGTGACGACGGTGCCGTAGGGTCCGCGGAAGACGCGCGCGCCGGCACGGATATCGTCCTCTCCCGCCTCGAACACCTGCTTGGCGTCGGAGAGCGGCGTGCCGCGATGCCAGATCTTCACGATGCGCGGATAGCTCGACTTCGTCATCGTGCCCGGACCGAAATCGGTGTCGAATATGATCGTGTCGTCGTCGATATACTGTGCGTTCGACTTGGCGACCGCGAGATGGAACCCGTCGCTCATGAAACTGTGCGCCTTGGGATCGTATTCGAAGATCTCGCCGGCGTCGCCGCCGCCGGGCGAAAGATCGACCAGGCAGCGCTTCATGCCGGGCGCGCAGCGCGCACCATGGAAGACCCAGTTCTTGTGCGTATCCTTGTCGTATTGGTCGACATCGAGCAGCACATCCCAATGCGGATCGGCGTTGCGATAGTCCGCGACGGTCGTCTTCCGCCACAGCCCGCGAACATGCTCCTTGTCCTGCCAGAAATTGTAGACCTCGCCGTGATCGACATTGCCCGTCGGAATCCGGTCTTTGGTGTCGAGCATTTCCAGGATCTGCTGGCGAATGGGCGCGTAAAGGGGATCGCCTTGCAGCTTGGCGTCGCTGACCGCGTCCTGCTCTTTCACCCAGGCAAGCGCTTTCGCGCCGTGGATGTCGGACAGCCAGTAGTAGGGATCATGTTCGTAGCCGGGCGGAGGCGGTACCAGCTGCGCAAATGCCGCGCCTGCACAAAGCCCCGCGCCGAGCGCCGCCAGAACCCATTTCCCATACTTCATCACACCCTCCAGTAGCGCCCGCGCGCATGAAAGGGGCTGCGCAGGAATCTGGCAAGCCCCCATTCCGAACGTTACAGCGCTGTTAGAACTCTGGCTTGATGCCGTTCTTCTCGAAAGTCGCCGAGCCCAGGAACTCATGTCCGGCAGCATCTGTCGCCACGCCCGCCACCACAGCCAAACCCGGCTTCGCGTCTGCACTCGTGCCTTTGACGATGGCGACGATTGCCGTTGTCGGCGTCACGTCGACGATCGCCGTCCCCGTGCATCCCGGCTTCGAGGGATCCGCGCGGCCTTCACACTTGCCGTCGACCATCGCGGCCCCCTTGTAGCTCACGGTCAATTCCGAACCGCGCACGGCGCCCGATATGGTGCCGTTCGTCATGCTTTCCGCCGCGTGCGAGGCCATGCGCACGACGGAACCATTGGTCATGCTGCCGGCGGAAACGGCGTGCGAGGTGGACGGATGATGATCCCAGGGATATTGCCCTTCGCCCAACCCGACGACGGGGATGATGTGGATCTCCTCGGCGCGCAGATGGTCGTTGCGTCCGGGCACGGCGGTGATGCCGACGAAATCGCTCGGTTTGATCTGGGCGAAAGTCCGCGGCTCGACGACGGCGAACGAACTTTTCGGCGTGATGGCCGCCACGACCTCTGCCCCTGCATCGGTTTTGATCTTGAGCGCCGTCGCGTCGATGCTTTCGACTGTTCCGCGCACGAGCCTCACTTTCATGGGCGGCGGCGAAGGCGGCGTGGCGTCGGCAAGCGCCGCGGTGGCAAAGCCCAAGGCCAGTATCAGCGCTGTCTTTCTCATGAGTCTCCCCGTCGACGCCGCGGGAGCTTCCTGCGGCGGCATGGGGCTGTCAAATAGCCGCCTCGCCCCGAGCCCGCTATAGTCGCGATCAAAATATCGGGAGCGGAACATGCGATTTGGCGTCTTCTATGAAATGCAGTTGCCGAAGCCGTGGAGGCCCGACAGCGAGCGCGTCCTGTTCCATCACGCGCTCGAACAGGTCGTTCTGGCAGACCGGCTGGGCTACGACTTCGCCTGGGAGGTCGAGCACCATTTCCTCGACGAGTATTCGCACTCCTCTTCGCCGGAGGTTTTCCTGAGCGCGGCGGCGGCGCTGACGAAGACGATCCGGCTGGGTCACGGCATCCGCCAGGTGATTCCCAACTACAATCATCCCGCGCGCACGGCGGAATGTCTCGGCACGCTCGACATCATTTCGAACGGCCGCGTGGAATTCGGCATCGGCGAAGGCGCCACGCGCCTCGAGCTCGGCGGCTTCAAGATTCCCGCGAAGGAAAAGCGCGCCATGGCGCTGGAGGCCGGCGAGCAAATCGCCAACATGATGGCGCTCGATCCCTATCCGGGCTTCGACGGCAAATATTTTTCCATGCCGTGCCGCAATGTCCTGCCGAAGCCCCTGCAGAAGCCGCATCCGCCGATGTGGCTGGCCTGCACCAATCGCGACACGATCAAGATCGCCGCCCAGAACGGCCTCGGCGCGCTGGCCTTCTCTTTCGTCAATCCGGAGGAAGCGAAGACCTGGTCCGAGATCTATTACGGGATCATTAAATCGGATGCCTGCGTGCCGCTCGGGCATTCCGTCAACGCCAACATTGCCATGGTTTCATCGTTCTCGATGCACGCCGACAGGGCCGAAGCCATCCGCCGCGGCCAGGAAGGTTTCGAATTCTTCGGCTATGCGCTCAACGCGCTGGTGGCGCATGACACGGTCCCCGGCCGCACCGACCTGTGGGGCGAATATCTGAAGCTGCGCGGCGATCGCACCGCCAAGCTGGTCGCCGAGTCGCAGGGCGACGCGGCGCGAAGCTCGGGCATCGGCACGCCGGACGACATGCGCCGCCACCTGCGCGAGCTGCAGAACGCGGGCATCGATCAGGTGATCTTCCTGCAGCAGGCCGGCAACAACCGCCACGAGCACATCTGCGAGTCGCTCGAATTGTTTGCGAACACCGTGATGTCCGAATTCAAAGCGGATGTTGCGGCGCGCGAAGCCCGCAAGCGCGAGGCGCTCGCGCCTTTCATCGCCGCCGCGCTCAAGCGGAAGAACTGGATGCACCCGCTCGCGGATTCCGAGATTCCCGTTGTGCAGGCTTCGGTCTCGAAGGCGCAGATCGGCGGCGGCCTGGCGAGCCGCTAAACGAGCCCTACGATGGGAACGCCGCGTCGCGTCAGCAGCGCCTTCAGGCTCTGGATGATCGGGAAGATTTCCTGATTGTGGTCGCCGCCGAGTTCCTCGAAGGCGCGCTGTTCGGCTTCGACGATGGTCTTGTCCTGCGCGAAGATACCGTTGGTGAACCAGACGATGATGGGCCACATCAGATGCATAAGGCCCGCGATATCGGGCTTGCGCACGGACATCAGGCCATAGGTCTGATTGGTGCGCTGCTCGCGGTCGAGCGGCACGTAGATGTTCCAGAGATCGAGCGCCGGCTCGGTGCTTCCCGCCGTCCAGAATTTGAGCGTCTGATAGGGATAGGACGTGCGGATGGTCATGATGTCCTTTTCGGCGCCGCTGGCGAGCGGCGAACCGTTATCGCGGCGCTGGATCATGAACCACTCGCCCATCGGCTGTTTGCCGCCGGCGCGCGCAAACGTGTAGTCGACTTCCACCCAGTCGTCGCCTTCGCGCAGATCGAGCGGCGTGGCGCGGATGTTGCCCATCAGGCTGCGATGCAGGAACTGATGGTTCATGTCCATCAGGTTTTCGTGCATGAACGAGTAGTGGCAATCGATGCGCCGGTCGAGCACGCGCGTGCGGTATTGCGGATTGCCGGGCGACGGTACGTCAGGAAACGCAACGCTCGCCGCCTTGTCCGGATCGCCGGTGAACACGAAGATCAAACCATAAGCCTCGCGCGCGGGATAAGAGCGCACGCCGTTCGGCAGGCTCTTGGCCTTGTCGAGATAAGGCACCGTCACGCAGCGTCCGCCGCGGTCATAGGTCCAGCAATGATAGTCGCAGGCGAGCCGCTCGCCTTTTACAACGCCCAGATGCAGCGGCACCTGGCGATGGGCGCAGCGATCTTCGAGCGCAAAGACGGCCGTCTGCCGCGCGTCCGCGGCCGGACGCACGAGCACGATCGGCTCGCCGGCGAAATGAACGCCGAGCGTCTTGCCCGGCTTCAGATCGCGCGAGCGCGCCAGCGGATACCAGAAATTCGGATCGATCCCGGTCTTGCGCAGATCGCGCGGCGCAAGTCCGCCGCGTCGCAACGTTGCAATCGTCATTCGTGGCCCCCGCGGTCACGCAGCACAAAGACCGGCGAACTCCACACGGGAGGCCGACCCAACCCGGACACAATGTAGACACGACTCCGCCGGTTCGGGAAGCACTATTGTAAGGCCGCGTATTACGAAGCTTAACGGCGCCGCCGCAGCGAGCGGTTCTAGACGCGCACCATCAACTTGCCCTTGTTCTTTCCTGCGAAAAGTCCCTCGAGTGCTTTCGGCATGTTTTCGAATCCTTCGACGATCTCGACGGGCGCCTTGAGCTTGCCTTGCTCGACCCATCCGGCGAGTGCCGCTTCCGCCTGCGCGCGGCGCTGGTAGAAGTCCATCACCACGAAGCCTTCCATGCGGATGCGCTTGGTGACGAGAAAGCCCGGCACGCCCGCAGGGCCGGCAGCCGGCGTCACCGCGTTATATTGCGAAACGACTCCGCAGCAGGACACGCGGCCCCACATGTTCATGCGCGACAGTGCAACCGCAAGCACGTCGCCGCCCGTGTTGTCGAAATAGACGTCGATTCCGTTCGGGCAGGCGTTGCGTACGTCTTGCATGAGATTGCCGGATTTGTAGTCGACGGCGGCATCGAAGCCGAGTTCGTCCACGATCCATTTGCATTTCTCGGCGCTGCTTGTGGAGCCGACGACGCGACAACCCGATATCTTCGCGATCTGTCCCGCGATCGATCCCACAGCGCCTGCCGCGGCGGAAACAAGAACCGTTTCCCCCGGCCGCGGACGGCCGATATCGAGCAGGCCGAAATAGGCGGTCAGGCCGGTGATGCCGAGCACACCCAGGATGTGTTCGGGCTTCAGCCGCTTGTCGTGCTTTGTCAGCGCACGCGCCGGCAACACGGCATAACGCTGCCAGCCATATTCGCCACTCACGAGATCGCCGGGCGCAAATTTCTCGTCGTTCGACTGGACGACTTCGCCCAATCCCCAGCCCGCCATCACTTCGCCCGGCTCCAGCATCGCGCGATAGGTGCGCCCGGCCATCCAGGCCCGGCTGGCGGGATCGAGCGAAAGCAGCGTCGTGCGGACAAGGACTTCGCCTTCGCCGGGCTGAGGAATATCGCTTTCGGCGGGCGCGAAATGCGCAGCCGTCACCGCGCCTTCCGGTTTGCGCGCGTAGATCCATTGTGCGTTCTTGGCCATCTGTCGTCCTCCCATCATACGCCATCGAGTGTGACGCATTTCGGGCCTGCGGGCCATTCCGCCTCTCTCGCTTCGATGGGAACTTCCGCCTAGACTTTGCGCCGGGCTGGGATGGGATTGCCGGGTGATGCCGCAGACGGATGGACCGTGGGGACGGAAGCCCAATCCCGTTACGACGGGCGACCAGCGGCGATTCTATTTCTGGATCGCCGTCGCCATTGTCGGCGCGCTTGTGCTGTGGAAGCTGTCGACGCTCTTTCCGGGCGCACTCGCGACGGATTGGGACAAGTTTCGGCTGATCAATCTCATCGGCTTCCTCATTCTTCTTTCGGCCGGGATCGTGATGGGCCGGCGCTTTCGAACGCGGGACACGCTGCGCAATCTCGCCATCTGGTGCGCCGCGTTCGCCGTGCTCGGCATCGGCTATACGTTCCGCAACGAGCTTTCAGCCATCGGCGAACGCGTGCGCGGCGAACTGATCCCGAGCTACGCGGTTGCGACCGGCCCGCATGAAATGACGCTCACGGCGGGCGAAGACGGCGGCTTCTATGTCGATGGCGAAGTCAACGGCGCGCCGGCGCATTTCATGATCGACACCGGCGCGACCGATATCGTCCTTTCGCCGGCCGACGCGCAGCGTGCGGGAATCGACATCGCCGCGCTCGACTATTCGCGGCCATCCCAGACGGCAAACGGCGCCGGCTGGGGTGCGCCCGCGCATGTTGCGCGTCTTGTCGTGGGCGGCATCGAACTCGACGACGTGCCCGTGACCGTCAACAAGGCGCCGATGGATTCGTCGCTCCTAGGCCAGGCGTTCCTCCGGCGGCTCGATTCCTTCGAGGCCCGCAACGGACGTCTCACGCTGCGCTGGCATTCGTGAGCGTTTGAGCGCCGCTATTCTTCCGGACTATAGGCTTTGAGCCGCGCGCGATTGCGAAGCCAGGCGGCCAGGAATGCCCGCACCGCAACCGGGCGGTAACCGCGCGCGCGATTCTCCGCGCCGATCTCAAAGGCTATGCGGTACTGGCGAAAGAGCGTCGTGTAGGCACGTCCCAGCGTTTCATCCGCATCCCAGATATGCGTCATCTCGGCGTCGCCGCCATTGATTTCCAGGATCGTGAAACTCTTCCCCTGTTCAAGATCGCGCAGCGTCGGGAACTTCACGTCGAACCGTCCGAAGCAGAAGCCGGGAATCTCGCGCGCGATCGTGTCGAAGGCCGCTTCCATCCGCGGCGTGATATGGCGCGCACCGTTCTTGAATATCGCTCCTCTGCAATGATTGCCGACGGAGACAAGCCGCACACGTTCGCCGCTCGGTACGACCCGGTCCAGGCGACCGCGGTGCCGCACGAAATAGAGAGGTGCCACGTGGCGCGCGCGTCTGTCCCGGAGAATGAGCTCGCGCAGGGTCGAAACGCCGTCGCCCTTTACGTGCGGCAGATATTTGAGCGTCAGCGAGACAACGCGCCCGTGCGTTTCACGCGGTCTGCGCACGTAGAACACGCCAGCTTCGCCTTCGTCGCCGATATATTTCTGCAGGATCGCTTTCGTGTCGCGGGGAAAAGCGGAAAGCCACCCATCCAGCGCGTTTCCATCCCGGATGATTTTCACGCCCGCGCCGTTCTGCCCGACGTCGGGTTTGGCGACGACGGGAAATTCGAGGCCGGCTTCGTGCATCGCCGCGCGTGCCCTGAGACCGTTGTCGTGACGATCGCCCGACGCGTTCGAGCGAAACGATGCACCTGGCGCAAAATGAAGACGTCCCGTGGGACCGAGGAGCGCAAGCCCTTCGGATTTCGATTCGCCGAGGAACCCGCTCCAGGGAGCCGCGGTGTTGGCAAGAACGGGCAGCGTCAAACCGCGATGGCGCAACGCGAGATAAAGCCAGAGAAACGGAATTGGCGCGTAGAAGAGCCAGCAGGGCCACGTTTCGAACACCGAAAGCGGGCGGCGCGGCCGGACCCGCGATGCCGTTGCAGCAATGTCAGCCATGCGGCCGCCTCATTGCGCGTTTCCAGTGCGCGCGGCCCGCGAGATAAAGGCCCGCGACGCAGGCGAATGCGATCGGCCAGCGCCAAAGCCCGAGGAAGCCCAACGTGTACAGGCCGAAATAATAGGAGGATGCGAAGAGCAGCGTACTCCAAACGATCGTGGCCGCCGCCACCGGAATTCCGAAACGCCGAAACGGAACGGCGAAGAAGCCGCACGCGAGATAGGTCGGCAGCCGCGCGCCGGGCAGAAAACGCGCGGCGATGACGGTCGAATAAAGTTTGCGGTCGAGCCAGGACCGAAACGGCTGGAACCGCTCGCTGTGAACCCAGCGCCGCAGTCGCGGGTGCGTGATCGCCAGACGGCCTATACCGTAGAGCCCCAGATCGCCGAGCGCGATGCCGGTTGCGAGCGAGCCGAGGCCGAGAGGCACGGAGATCAGACGATCCGCCGCCATCACCCCCACCGCGACCATCGTGGCGTCTTCGAGGATGAACGTCGCAAGGATGATCGCAAGCGCCGTGCCCGCGGATGTTGTCGTTGGGCCTTGCAGCAGATGAAAAGGCAAGGTCGGCATGGAACCGCGAGTCTTTGAGAGCGTCTGAATGGCAAAGCCAAGCAGTCAACGCGTCACCGAAGGTTCAGTGCCCGATGAGGCTGCGAGCGGCAACAGAGAAATTGTCCGAGTTTGTCGCGGTCGCGGCCATCCTTCTCAGTGCCGAGCGTGCAGCCTCACCGGCAGATCCGCATAACCTTTGACGAAGGACGAATAGACGCGTTCCGGCTCGCCTACGACTTCGACGAAGGAGAAGCGTTTCAGGATCTCTTCCCAGATGATGCGCAACTGCATCTCGGCGAGCCTGTTGCCGACGCAACGGTGAATGCCGAAGCCGAAAGACAGATGCTGCCGCGGCCGTTCGCGGTCGATGAGGAATTCATCGGGCCTTTCGATCACTTCGGAATCGCGGTTGCCCGAAACGTACCACATGGCGACCTTGTCGCCCTTCTTGATCATTTTGCCGCCGAGTTCGGTATCGGCAAGTGCGGTACGCCGCATATAGGCGAGCGGCGTCTGCCAGCGGATGATCTCCGGCACCATGTTCGGGATGAGCGCCGGGTTCTTGCGCAGCTTCTCGTATTCGCGCGGGAACTGGTTGAGCGCGAGCACGCCGCCCGAGATGGAATTGCGCGTCGTGTCGTTGCCGCCCACGATGAGCAGGATGAGATTGCCGAGATACTCCATCCGGTCCATGTTCCGCGTGGCTTCGCCATGGGCGAGCATCGAGATCAGATCATTGCCCGGCGGTGCGTTGACGCGTTCGTTCCAGAGCCGCACGAAATAGTCTGCGCATTCGAGCAGTTCGGCGCGACGCTCGTCTTCGCTGTCCACGATGCCGGCGCCCGGCGGCGACGTGGCGACGTCGGACCAGCGCGTCAGCTTGCGCCGATCGTCCCAGGGAAAATCGAACAGCGTGGCGAGCATCTGGGTGGTGAGCTCGATGGAGACCTTGTCGACCCAGTTGAAGGTTTCGCCGATGGGAAGCGCATCGAGGATCTTCCCCGCGCGCTCGCGGATGGTGCCTTCGAGCTTCTCGAGATTGGCCGGCGACACGATGGGGCTCACCACCTTGCGCTGCGCGTCATGCTTCGGGGGATCCATGGCGATGAACATCGGCAGACGGAAGTCCTCGTCCGCGTCGCGCAGCGTGATGCCGCCTTCCGAGGAATAGACCTGGTGGTTGGTGTCGACCGCCATGATGTCCTTGTATTTCGTGACGGACCAATAGGGGCCGAGCTCGTGATGGGCGCAGTAATGCACCGGCTCCTCGCGCCGCAGCCGTTCGAAATAGGGCCAGATGGCGTCGGCCTTGAAGAGCGCGGGATGGGCGACATCGATGTCCGCAAGCGGAATCGAGTAAGGATCGGGAATACCGGGCGCGATCGGCGCCTTCGCAGCGGCTTGGCTCATGAAATTCTCCCGTTTTTGGCCGCGGTCCGGCGCATGGGCGGTCCGAAATTGCGACAAGCGACAAGCTTAATAGGGGTTATCCCCCGGGACAACGCCGCGCCGCGCGACTCCGGCATTCGGCAAGCAGTGCTTAACCCGCGGCAACGTATATTTTCCGCGCTTTTCGGGGATTCCTCGATGGCGGGGGATAGCGACGCAGGCGGCGTGAACGGCTGGAGGCATTTCCGGCTGGCTGAACGCGCGGCCGGTTTCGGCTATTGGCGCACCACCTTCGCCGACGGGAAGATGTTCTGGTCCGAAGGGCTCTATCGCATAATGGGCATCGAGCCGGGCAGCGTCGAACCCGGCATGATGTGGCTCTGCGCGCACATGGATCCGGGCGACATTCCGCGCGTGCTGGAGAAAATTTCCACGGCCGTGCAGACGCATGAGCCATTCTATATCCGTACGCGCACGAATGATCCCCATGCGGCCGTGCAGTTCGTCGACACCTACGGCGAGGTCGAGATCGACGACGGCAACGTGATCGCGGTCGCGGCGGTCTGCAAGGACGTGACGGCGCAGGTGTCCGCCGAACGGGAAAAGGACGTCGTGCAGCAGCGCTACAGCATCATGACGGACGAAAGCTCCGATATCATCGTGCTGCACGAAAACGGCGAGGCCGTGTGGGCATCCAATGCGCTGTGGCGGCTGCTCGGGCGCACGCCCGACGAAATGCGCGGCGAGAAATATCTTGCGCTCGTGCACCCGGACGACCTGGAGGAAGCGCGGAAGATCATCGGCCAGCCGCCACCCGGCAAGACCTGGACCGCCACCTATCGCGTCCGCCACGCCGAAGGACATTACGTCTGGTTCGAAGTCTCGACGCGCGGCGTTTATGACGAGAGCACCGGCGCGTTCCGGCGCGAGATCAGCGTCGGCCGCGACATCACCGAGCGCAAACGCCAGGAACTCGCCATGCGCGCGGCACGGGAGCGCGCCGAGGCCGCCAATCGCGCCAAGTCGCAATTCCTCGCCAATATGAGTCACGAATTGCGCACGCCGCTCAACGCCATCATCGGCTTCGCCGACATTATGCGCCACCGCATGCTGGGCGACCCGAAAGACGGGCGCTACGACGAATATGTGCAGATGATTCACGACTCGGCGCAATTGCTGCTCGCGCACATCTCCGGCATCCTCGAAATGGCGAACATCGAAGGCGGCAAGCTTACGCTCGACCCGGAGCCGCTCGCGCTCGAGCAGGTTCTGGAAGAGTCGCTGCGCCCCATGCGCGAGCGCGCCCAGCGCAACGGCATCGCGCTGTCCCATGACTGCACGGCCAACCTGTCGCTCACGGCCGACCGGCGCGCCGTGACCCAGATCCTGTTTCACCTCTTGTCCAATGCGCTGAAATTCACGCCGGCCGGCGGCCATGTGCGGCTCACGGCCGGACGCATGGGTGCTGCGACCGTGCTCTGCGTCTCCGATGACGGCTTCGGCATTCCCGCAAGCGACATTCCGCGCCTGGGCCGCCCCTTCGAGCAGGTTCTCGCCGATCCCATGGTTGCCAGGGGCACGGCCGGAACGGGGCTCGGTCTCGCTTTGGTGCGCTCGCTGGTCGAGCGCCACGGCGGCCGCCTCAAGATCGAGAGCACGCTCGGCGAAGGAACGCGCGTCTTCGTCGAATTCCCCGACATGGCCGAAAACAACGCCGCGTAGCGTCCGCGCTAGGACGGCCCCAGCATCCTCTTGACGTCGTAGCTCATGACGGCGAGGAACGCCGCAAGCCCGATATAGAGCGCGGCGTAGGTGAACTTCATTTCGGCGCTGGCGGAATAGTAGGCGGCGTTTTCCGGCGCGGTGTGATCGAACCTGAGCGCCTTCAGAACCTGCGGCGCCGCCAGGATCGCCATCACCACCAGAAGCGGGCTCGGCCGCCACAGGAAAAGACCGATCAGGATCGGCACCCCCACGAGCCACATCCGCGGCGAAAGAATGGACGTCACCCGCCCGCCATCGAACGGCGCCAGCGGAATGAGATTGAAGAGATTGATGAAAAATCCCGCATAGGACAGCGCGAGCAGAAGCCGGTTGTCGTATTGGCGCGCGAGGAAATAGCAGGCGAGCGCGCCCAGGGTTCCCACGAGCGGCCCGGCCATCGCCACATAGGCTTCCGTCTCCACATTCATCGGCGTTTCCTTGAGCGCGATCCAGGCACCGAAGAAGGGAATGAAAACGGGCGCGCCGACCGCGAGGCCCTTACGACGCGCCGCCAGGAAATGTCCCATCTCGTGGACGAAGATGAGCGCCACGAAACCCACGGCGTAGACCCAGCCGAAGATGAGGCTGTAGGCCCAGATCGACAGCACCATCGAGCCTACGACCAGCAGCAGCTTCCCGAGCTTGGCCGACGTGAGCAGCAGCGCGAGGATTTTGATCACGGCTGGGGCTCGGCAGGCGGTGGCGGCGGTGGCGCCGTATCCGTCAGGAGCGAGCGTGTTGGCGCTTCGGCAGGCTTGCCGCGGCGGAAGAAGCGCCGCACCGCGGCCAGCGCACCGGCCGCAAGCACGACCAGGAACTTCGCGCCTTTCACGAAAAACGCGGCGATCAACGCGAAAAAACCGAGCTTGTGAATCACGACGCCGCCGATCAACGCCGCCAGACCATATTCCGCGACGCGATCCGTCGAGGCGTTGAAATCGGTGTAGCGTCTGCCGCCGGTGAAGCTCACATGCGACAGCATCGCGGCAGCGATCGGTTTGCGCGCCTGGATGACGGCGGCGTCCGTCACCATGACGAGCGAGATGTAACCCTGCCGTCCGAGCGCGAGCATCTTGTAGTTGATGATGTTGCTCGCGGCCTGCGCGCCTTTCTGTTTCGCCAGGATCGACCAGATGAGCCGGTGGTTGGCGTTGTCGTAATGCGGCTTTTCCACCCAGCCCAGGATGTCGAGTTCCGGAACGCCCTGCTTCTTGCGCTCGGCATTCTCCTTTTCGGTGTTGTCGCGGATGGATTTCAGCAGATCGTCGGCATTCCAGTTCTTCGCGTCGTCGTCGGCGACGTAACCGGACGGAATGAACTCCAATATGATGAACCAGTCGCTCTCTTCCCACGGCAGGACGATGCCGAGGAAGTTGTCGTCCGTCTCGTTGCCGAGGCGCTGCATGAGCGCTTTGGCCGGCGCTTGCGGCAGGAACGCGGCACCTTGCGGCAACGCCAGAACCGCCTGATCGCGCAACCGGACCGACGCGGGCCCGACCGTCGCCGACTTCATCAGATATTGCTGATATTTCGTCGGCGCGCCCGCAGCATTCTGCGAAGAAGGAGGAGGGATATCAGCGAGCGTGGGCGAAGAGACCAGAACGGCGGCGATCAGAAACGCGCCCACGCGAAGCCGGTCCGCCAGCGCCGAACGAAAACGTTTCGCCGGCATCATCCGCGCACCTTGTAGCGGAAGGAAAAGCGATACCCTTCGTAGACCGCGATGCCGTAGAACAGCAGATCCATCGGCTGGAAGAACACGCCGAACAGCCGGCTCCAGAGCGCGACGTCGAATCCCAAGAGCACATCCGTGACCGCGACGTGCTGCGCCTGGGCGTAGAACGCGATCGCGCCCAGCAGGTTTCCCAGGCCGCAACCGAACAGCGCGCACGCCGCGCCGACATAGCCGAACACGGGATCGATGCCCTTGCCCAGTTCCCGGATGGCCCGGCCGACGACATAACCGATCGCGACGGCGACGATCCCCAGTTCCATCTTGGTGACGACGGCGATGATCGCCCAGGCGACGGCGCCGGCAATGGCCGCGCCCAATCCTCCCGCGATGGCAAGCGGAAGATTCTGCTGCTTGCGAATTTCGGCAATGGCGCGCTCACGCGACTGTGCGGCCGCGGCTTGCGGTGCTGCTTGTTCCATAACATCCCCCAACCCAGTGAAGGATTTATCCAATGGAATAACGACAGGCGTCAAGGCGAGGGTGCCGCCGCAACGCAAGTCAATGTCAAGCATTCGCCTATCGCTACATTTGCGTACAAAAGACGTGTCGCAAACGAACGCAGCAGCCGGTGCGCCGCCCGCCAAAGCGCCGCCGCGTCGACTTTCCCGGATCATCCGCTTGCAGGGGATTCCGCGGGCGCCTTTTAATTCGGCTTGCCGGACTCATTCCAGGCGGCCACTTCGGCTTCCATCAGCGCCTTCACATCGGCACAGCTGAGTTCGCTGCCGCTGCCATCGACGGCGACGCGAAATCTGACGCGCGCGATGCCGTGAAGATCTTCGAGACCGTGATTGCTGCAGGTGAGCGGACCGATCGGACGGGCTTGGTGATCGGCGCCGCATCTTGCGCATGGGCCGACGCGGCCAGGCCAACACACATCGCCGCAAGTCCCCAGCGCCGCATCGGATTCCCCCATCGAGAATAGCGGGCCTAATTGGCAGTGTCCGGCTCTTCCAGACCGGCGGAAAGACGCAAATGCCAACCTGCCCGTAACGCCAACAAAGGCCTACAACCCGGAGGATTTCCCTTCAAACGCCTGGATTTTTCTGGTTAACAAAATGCTAAGATGACGCTTCGCAGGTAAGTCTTAACCTTGGCGCCGCTAGGGTGGCGCGATGGACGGTCCAGACTGGTTCCGATGAGCGCCTCTTATCGAGTCGAGGAATCCGCCCCTGCGGGCTTGCGCGCGACTCTCGAGCTGCGTCTGCTCGAGACGGCGGCGCGTTATCTCTATGTCAATTCGCTGCCGCTGCCGTTCGTCATCATCGGACTGTGCGTCATCCTCTGGCATTGGTATCCGCTCGGATCGCTGATCGTGTGGGCGGCTTTCGCGCTCGTATCGTGGCTTGTGCTCGGCGCGCTTCTCCATCGTTTCCTGCACGACAGCGCGCGGCTTCGCGACCGCAGGCAATGGATCGCGCGCCTCGCCGTCAGTCTGTTCGTCGCGACCTGCGCATTGGTGAGCGCGGCCATATTCTTCTGGGCGCCTGGCGACCGCATGAACAACGTCCTGCTTTATGTGTATGTCGCCGCCGGCATGGCGAGCGCCGCCGGACAATCCGCGCCGTGCCGCACGCTCGCCGCCGCCAATCTTCTTCCTTACGGCGCGACGTTCCTCGGGCTGTCGCTGTGGCACGAGAGGTTTCCGTTCAGCCTCGGCTTCGCGGCGCTGGAGTTCATCTATTTCGGCCTGATCGTGATGTATGCGCGCGCCGTGCATCAGCTGGCTTACGAGATGCTCCTGCTGCGCGAGGAAAAACGCTCGCTCATCGGACGCCTGGAAGCAGCCCTCGCCGATGCGACCGCCGCGCGCAAGAGAGCGGAAACGGCGAGCCGCGCCAAATCGCAATTCCTCGCCAATATGAGCCACGAACTGCGCACGCCGCTCAATGCCGTGCTCGGTTTCGCCGAAGTCATCCGCGATCGTCTGTTCGGCGACGACGCGATCCTGCGCTACGCGGAATATGCCGCCAACATCCATGCGAGCGGCAGCCATCTTCTGGGCCTCATCAACGACGTGCTCGATCTTTCCAAGATCGAAGCGGGCAAGCTCGAGCTGACGCCGGAGCGTTTCGATCTGGCGCAGGATCTGGGCGAGGCGTTGCGCTTCGTCGAGCCGCAGGCCGCGCGCAAGAACGTGGAGCTGGTGCGCGAGATTCCCGAATCGCTCGACGTCTTCGCCGACAAGCGCGCGCTGCGCCAGATCGCCGTCAATCTGCTCGCAAACGCCGTGAAGTTCACGCCCGACGGCGGCGCAGTGACGTTGTCCCTGCGCGAGGACGCCAATGGCGATGTCACGCTTGCCGTCAGCGACACGGGCGTCGGCATCCGCCCCGAAGACATGGGGCGCGTGCTGGAAACCTTCGGCCAGGGCCGTCACGATGTGACACCGCCCGACGAACACGGCACGGGCCTGGGCCTTGCCATCGTCAAGAGCCTGATCGAGGCGCATGGCGGTCGTATCGGCATCGAAAGCAAGCTGGGTGAGGGCACGACCGTGACGGTGACGCTGCCGCAGACCCAAGTGCATATGGCGGCATAGGCGTCCGGAACCGTATCCCGTCGAATTCCCGATTTTCTTCCGCACCGAACCGCTTTAGCGTGGGCATTGATCCAAGCGGGAGCAGACGTCATGAAGATTCGCGTTGCGGCAATGGCCCTGGCCGCCGGACTGACTCTCGCCGGCGCCGCACGCGCGGACGACATCTTCACCACCGGGCTTTACACCGTCATCGGATATTCGGGCGCCTATCCCGACTTCAAACATGTGGCGGGGGTCAACACGCCCTCCTATCTCGACGGCGTCGAGGCCGACGGCGGCTGGCGCTTCAACCGCTTCTATTCCATCGAGGGGAGCTATTCCTATTTCACGGGCTCGACCAACCCCGCGAGCGGCACGTCCTTCACCAACACGCTGCAGGACGGCTCGATCGACGCGCTGGGCTATCTCCCGCTCGGACCGTGGCGGAGCTGGGCGCTTTACGCCGACGTGGGCGGCACCTGGTACTTCGAAAGCGCCTCCACGGTGTCGGGATCCGATCATGCAGACCGCTTCGGCGGACGCGCCGGCGGCGGCGTGCAATACCAGTTCGAAGAGGATATCGGAATCAGGGCGGGCGGGCGCTACGATTGGGCCAACCTGCCCAACATGAAGTCGGCCACCGTGTTCTCGGTCGGACTCGTCTGGCAGCGCTGATCAGGCAGGCAGGCGCAGCACGGTCATAGAGCGGCGAATGAAGCGTGCCGTCGGCATGCCAGAGAGCGAGAAAGCTCTGGCCGTCGCGGCGCGCCCAGGCGTCGGCGAAGCGGGTGACGAAATCGGCGACATCGGATTCGGTCATGTGAAGCGCCTTAGGAGATGCTGCACCGGGATTTGGGCACGGCCGCGCAGGCGCGCCTCCCGATTCGCCCGTTCCTATCGCCCACCTCCTGCGGATTCGACCGGCGATTTTTTTGTCCGGCTTTTTGTCCCGCGGCGGCGCCTGTTGTAGGTTGGGGGTGATTTGGATTTCGCGCGAAAGGCGGTTCCATGTTTGCGACATTGGCGAAGAATTGGTGGGCGTTCGCGATCCGCGGCGTGCTCGGCGTCCTGTTCGGCCTCATCGCCTTCGTATGGCCCGGCGTGACGATGCTCTCGCTGGTCATCGTGTTCGCGGCTTACGCGATCGTGGACGGCGTCTTCGCCATCATCGCCGCGGTGCGCGCCGCCGAACAACACCAGCGCTGGACGCTGTTCCTGCTCGAAGGCGTGATCGGCATTGTCGTGGGCGTGCTGGCGTTCCTGTGGCCCGCGCTGACCGTCGTGGTGTTCGTAACGCTGATCGCGTTCTGGGCGCTGCTCACCGGCGGGCTCATGCTGGCCGCAGCCTTCCGCCTCCATCCCGATCACGGCCGCTGGTGGTTCGTGCTGGGCGGCGTCGCCTCGATCATCTACGGCGCGTTGTTGCTCGTCGCACCGTTGATCGGCGCATTGGTGCTGACCTGGTGGATCGGCGCCTACGCGCTCGTCTTCGGCATCGCCATGCTGGTCGGCGCCTTCCGTCTGCGATCGGTCGCGCACAGCTAGGGCCCGAAAGCGCAACGCATCGAGTCCCTGGTAACAGGGACAATAACAGGGCTTTGAAAATCGGCGGCGCCTGCGCTGCGCGGAAAAGCCATGCGCGGCGGCGCTTTCCCGCACCGCCGGCCGAGTCGCATGGACGTTATCAGGGGCGCGCAGGGAGATTTTTCGTCCGTATACGTCCTATCCCGGCACCGGCATGATCATGATGAGGCAGGGGTTCTCGGGTCCCCAGATGGCGGTGAACTCTTCCAGGGCCGTGAATCCGACGGCGTCGTAGAACGCGCGCGTGCGCCGGTAGGGTTCGTAGTCCCGCGACGGACCGCGGGTCTTCACCGTCACATAGGTCTTTCCCATCGCCTTCGCGACGGCGCAGGCCTGCCGGACGAGCGCCCTGCCCACGCCCCGTCTGTGCGCGTGGCGACGCACGGCGAGAAGATGGATGTCGATCGCGGAGAAGCCGGGATCGGCGAGGATCATGAGGCCAAGCGTGTCGCCCGCGTCCTCCGCCACCCAGGCCCGCTCGCGTTCGGCAAGCGCTGTGTAGGCGGCATTGGAGTCGGGCAATCCGAACCATTCGGGCAGTTCGGCAAGGTTCGACGCACAGTCCGCGCCGGCAGCCCGGCGCACGATCTTCAAAGTCATGGGGTATCTCGACAGTCAGCGGTGGCCGCAAGCGGCCGTCTGCGCGCAAAGCGCGCGGCTAAAGCGGATGTGAGAAGGCTTTCCTGTCGCGCCCAGTTTTACCGGCCGGCGCGCGGTTTCGCAACCGTCACGACGTATCAGAATCCTGGCACGCTTTGATCAGAGGGTCGAGAGCGACAATGCGGCGATCTTTACGCCCTCTTTGGTCGCGCTTCGTTGCCTCAATGGACCCGTTTCAGCACCCGCGCCACGCGAAACTCCGCCGGCCAGTCGAGCAGCGAAGGCGCGTTGAGAAAATCGACGGAGCCCAGCACGACATCGGCGCGGCCGATGAGATTCTCCATCGGCACATAGCCCACGCCGCCGTCCGCTTCCGATACGCGGCTGTCGAGCGAGTTGTCGCGATTGTCGCCCATCATGAAGAGATGGCCTTTGGGCACGACGAACACAGCCGTGTTGTCGAGCGGTCCGTTCCAGGTGAGCTTGAAGATCAGATGCGTGCGCCCGCCCGGCAGCGTCTCGATGTAGCGCGCCGCGGGCAGCATTGCCCCGGTCTCCGCTTCGACCCGTCCGACGCCCGCGAATTTCAGCGGCAGCTCTTGGCCGTTCAGCCACACGCGTCCGGCGCGCATCTGCACGCGATCGCCCGGCAGGCCGATGACGCGTTTCACATAGGCTTGTCCCGGATCGCGCGGCAGCTGGAAGACGATGACGTCGCCGCGCGCGGGCATGCGCTGCAAGAGCCGCGTCGATGACGACGGCCCGAGCTGGAAGGGCAGCGAATAGCGGCTGTAGCCATAGGCGAATTTGCTGGCGAGCACTTCGTCGCCGATGGCGATGGTGGGCTCCATCGAACCCGTCGGCACGTAATAGGGCCGCGCGATCGCCGTCGTGGCGGCGAGTGCGAAGAGGACAGCCAGCACCGGCTCTTTGGCGAAATCCCAGATGGGGCGGATATAGGGCGAGGTTCGCGTGGCTGCCGTCCGGATCGTCTCGGGAACGGCGCTCGACAGGACGGCGCGAATCTTCCGCCCGGTCGCCTGCGCCCGCACCAGAAGCCGTTTCATTTCACGCATCGCCATGACCGGTCTCCTCCGCCTGTGAGAATAATATGGTGGCGGTTCGGAGACGAACAAATTCGCGTGGTAGCCTCATTTCGAGCGATTTTGCCCGCCTTGCGCTATAAGTTATATAGCCTTGAGGCTATGATATGATTTGGCACTGAGATGACACGCAATCTGAATGACGTCATTGCCGCGCTGCCGAAGGCCCGGCGCGACAGCATTAAAGCGCGTTATCGAGAACTCCGTAAGGAGGCCGAAAGCTTGGCAGCTTTGCGCAAAGCAGCGGGCAAAGCGCAGGTCGACGTCGCCTCCAAACTCGGGATCAGCCAGCCTTCGGTCTCCAAGATCGAAAAGCAGACGGATATGTATCTCTCAACCTTGCGCAACTATGTGCAGGCGATCGGCGGCGATCTGGAATTTGTCGTGAAATTTCCTGAGCAACAGCCCGTTCATCTGAACGGACTGGGAGACGTTTTTGAGTCGAACCGCGGAATGGCCAAACCAAAGCGCCTTCGCATGAGATCGCGCAAAACGGCACGCCGAGCCTAGGCGGGAATAAAAAATCCCGATGACGATCCACCAGCCGGTTTGGTTTGCATGGCTGATGCCTGGTTGGCTATTGGGCGGCGTTGCTTTTGCCTTTTGGACCGGCCGTTTCCCTTTTATGCGCGAGCCGTATCTGCGCCGACGGGAGCCTGGGCTTTATTGGGCTTCGACCACCTTCCTGATGATTTTGTTGCTCGTCTGCGCATGGGTAATTCTGACCCAATAACTCGTTTCCGAAGCATATAATCGCGTGCCGCAAGTTCGGCCGGACGTACCAAGAACACAGGCTGATACAATTATCTGTTTCAATAGCTTACCTGCCCGCTTGCAAACAGGAACAAACCATGCACATTAGCCTCATTGCGCCACTTGGGGTGGCATGGAATAAGGAGGCGGAGAGCTATGGCACAGGCGATTCTTCAGGTGGTGGCACGGGATAAGGAAGACACGGGCGACCGCAAACGGGCGCTCGAAGCGGCGCTGTCGCAGATCGACCGCGCGTTCGGCAAGGGCTCGGTGATGAAGCTCGGCCAGCGCGATCTGGGGGTCGATACCGACACGGTTTCGACCGGGTCGCTGAGCCTCGACATCGCGCTCGGCATCGGCGGCCTGCCCCGCGGCCGCGTCATCGAGATTTACGGCCCGGAATCCTCGGGCAAGACCACGTTGGCCCTCCATGTCGTGGCCGAGGCCCAGAAGAAGGGCGGAATCGCCGCCTATATCGACGCGGAACACGCGCTCGACCCCATCTACGCCCGGAAGCTCGGCGTCGATATCGATGAAATGCTGATCTCCCAGCCGGATACGGGCGAGCAGGCGCTGGAAATCACCGATACGCTGGTGCGCTCGGGCGGCGTCGACATCGTCGTGGTCGATTCCGTGGCGGCCCTGACCCCCAAGGCCGAGCTGGAAGGCGAAATGGGCGATCAGCTCCCCGGCCTGCAGGCCCGGCTGATGAGCCAGGCGCTGCGGAAGCTCACGGGTTCCATCTCCAAGTCGAACTGCCTGGTCATCTTCATCAATCAGATCCGCATGAAGATCGGCGTCATGTTCGGCAATCCCGAGACCACCACCGGCGGCAACGCGCTCAAGTTCTACTCCTCCGTCCGGCTCGACATCCGCCGGATCGGGGCCATCAAGGACAAGGACGAGGTGGTGGGCAACCAGACCCGCGTGAAGGTGGTCAAGAACAAGGTGGCGCCCCCCTTCAAGCAGGTGGAATTCGACATCATGTACGGCGTGGGCATCTCCAAGACGGGCGAATTGGTCGATCTGGGCGCCAAGGCCGGGATCGTGGAGAAGTCCGGCTCGTGGTTCTCCTTCGAGGGGAACCGGATCGGCCAGGGCCGCGAGAACGCCAAGCTTTTCTTAGCCCAAAACAAGGATGTCGCAGCGAAAATCGAGGCCCAGATCAGGCAGAATGCCGGCCTGATCGGCCAGGCCTTGACCCATGGGGGCGGCGAGGACGAGCCGGCTACGGCCGAGGAATAGTTTCGTCGTTCCTGTTGGCATGGGAACGGCTCCAGAAGGGGTGCCGCTTCACGGCGGTACCCCTTCGCTGCTTCCCGATCGAAGACTGTGTCCGGCGATTTTGGCGCAGAGGACGCAGTGGTAGCGCAGGGGACGCAGGGATACTGCGTGCGCGGGAGGCCAATGGGGTCTTCCGTCAGTTCGGTAATGCTGCGCGCTTCCTCCTTCGCTGCTCCGCAGCTTCGGAGGACAGAACTCACTCGCCGGCCGAAGCCTTGGCGAAGGCTGGTCGCGCGCGATAAATCCGGCTTAAAGGGAGTTCAGACTCTGGGGACGAGCGCGTTGCCATCGCGTCCTCCGCGCAACCGCTGCGTCCTCCGCGCTAAAATTGCCTGAGCCGCACGCTTTCTCCGCTCGGAGCCCCGTTCTGGACAGGGTTTCGCCGCGAAGGCTACAAGCGAGCCATGAAAAGCCTGAACGAGATCCGCTCGACCTTCCTCGATTTCTTTCACGCGCGCGACCATGCCGTCGTCGCGTCGTCGCCGCTTGTGCCGCGCAACGATCCCACGCTGCTCTTCACCAATGCCGGCATGGTGCAGTTCAAGAACGTCTTCACCGGCCAGGAGAAGCGGCCCTACACGCGCGCGACCTCGGCGCAGAAATGCGTGCGCGCCGGCGGCAAGCACAACGACCTCGACAATGTCGGCTACACGGCGCGCCATCACACCTTTTTCGAGATGCTGGGGAATTTCTCCTTCGGCGACTATTTCAAGGACGACGCGATCCAGTTCGCCTGGGACCTCGTCACGCGCGAATTCGCGCTGCCCAAGAACCGGCTTCTCGTCACCGTTTATTCCGAAGACGACGAAGCCTTCGGCCTCTGGAAGAAGATCGCAGGCCTCCCCGAGTCCAGGATCATCCGCATTCCGACCTCGGCCAATTTCTGGTCGATGGGCGACACGGGTCCGTGCGGTCCCTGCTCCGAAATCTTCTACGACCACGGCGACAGGATTCCCGGCGGCCCGCCAGGTTCGCCGGACGAAGACGGCGACCGTTTCGTCGAGATCTGGAACCTCGTCTTCATGCAGTATGAGCAGTTCGCGGGCGGCCGTCGCGAATCTCTGCCGCGGCCTTCGATCGACACGGGGCTGGGCCTCGAACGCACCGCGGCGGTGCTCCAGGGCGTGCACAACAATTACGACATCGATCTCTTCCGCCATCTGATCGCGGCCTCGGCCGAGTTCTCCGGTGCGCCCGCGACCGGCGACAATGTGCCCAGCCACCGCATCATCGCCGATCATTTGCGATCCACCTCGTTCCTCATCGCCGATGGCGTGCTGCCGTCGAACGAAGGCCGCGGCTATGTGCTCCGCCGCATCATGCGCCGCGCCATGCGCCATGCGCATCTCCTGGGCTCGAAAGACCCGCTGATGTATCGCCTCGTGCCGACACTGGTGGCCGAGATGGGCCAGGCCTATCCCGAACTGAAACGCGCCGAAGCGCTTGTCACCGAAACGCTCAAGCTTGAGGAAGCGCGCTTCCGCGATATGCTGGCGCGCGGGCTGAAGCTGCTCGACGAAGCGACGATCAACCTCCGTGCCGGCGGCAAGCTTGCGGGCGATGTCGCCTTCAAGCTCTACGACACCTACGGCTTTCCGCTCGATCTCACACAGGATGCGTTGCGCGCGCGCGGCATCGAAGTCGACACCGACGGCTTCAACGAAGCCATGCGCCGCCAGCGCGAGGATGCGCGCCGGGCCTGGGCCGGTTCCGGCGAAGCCGCGACCGACACGCTGTGGTTCAGCTTGCGCGAAGAATTGGGCAACACGGAGTTCCTGGGCTACGACGCCGAGGAAGCGGAAGGCACGATCACGGCGATCCTGAAGGACGGCCTGCGCGTCGAAGGCGCCAAGGCCGGCGAGACGGTTCTCGTCCTCACCAACCAGACGCCGTTCTATGGCGAATCCGGCGGCCAGGTGGGCGATGCGGGAACGATTTCGTCCGCGCGCGCGAAGGGCCGCGTCGTCGATACCGAGAAGAAGCTGGGCGCCTTGCACGTGCATGTCGTCGAGATCACCGAAGGCCAGTTCGTCGTGGGCGATGCGGTCGATCTGAAAGTCGACGGCGAACGCCGCCGGGCCACGCGCGCCAACCATTCGGCGACGCATCTTCTGCACGCAGCCCTGAAACATGTTCTTGGTCCGCATGTGGCGCAGAAGGGTTCGTTGGTCGCGCCCGATCGCCTGCGCTTCGACTTCAGCCATCCCAAGGCCGTGACGCCGGACGAGCTCGAACGCATCGAGAGCGAAGTGAACAAGGTCATTCGCCAGAACAGCGACGTCTCCACCCGGCTGATGCCGACGGACCAGGCGATCGCGGCGGGCGCGGAAGCACTGTTCGGCGAGAAATACGGCGAAGAGGTGCGCGTGCTCACCATGGGCGAGAGCATCGAAACGGAGGACAAGCCCTATTCCATCGAATTGTGCGGCGGCACGCATGTGAGGAGGCTGGGCGACATCGGCCTCTTCACGATCCTGTCGGAGAGTGCGGTGGCGGCGGGCGTGCGCCGCATCGAAGCGCTGACCAGCGAAGGCGCGCGCCGTTATCTGGCCGGCCAGGCCGAACTCGCGCGCAGCGCCGCCGCGGCGCTCAAGACGAGCCCCGCCGAATTGCCGGCGCGCGTGGCGCAACTGTCGGAGGACCGCCGCAAGTTGGAACGCGAGCTGGGCGATGCCCGCCGCGCGCTCGCGCTCGCAGGTCCGGCGCAGAGCACGGGCGACGAAGGCCTGCGCGAGATCGCGGGGCTGAAGACCGTGCTGCGCGTGGTCGACGGCGTGGCGCCGAAGGACCTGAAGGGTCTCGCCGACGAGGCCAAGGCGAAAATCGGCTCGGGCGTCGTGGCCTTCGCGGCGGTGGCCGACGGCAAGGCGTCGCTCGTGGTCGGCGTCACCGAGGACTTGAAATCCAGGATCAGCGCCGTCGATCTCGTGCGCGTGGGCGCGGAGGCGCTGGGCGGCAAGGGCGGCGGCGGACGGCCCGACATGGCGCAGGCCGGCGGGCCCGATGGCGACAAGGCGGGGGCCGCGCTCGAAGCCATCGCCAGACATCTGAGCACGCCGGCGCCGGCCGCCTGAACCATGCACAAACGGGGGGCGCCGCGGGAATTGACGTTCAGACGGCGCGTCTATTTCGCGCTGGAGGGCGGACATGCGGGCGGGCTGATGGGCTCGATCATCGAGTTCGGGCTGATCGCGCTGATCATCGCCAACGTCATCGCCTTCACGCTGCAGAGCGAGCCCGCGATCCGCCGGGCGGTTCCCGGATTTTTCACGGATTTCGAAGTCGTCTCGATCGCGGTCTTCACGGTCGAATATCTGACACGGCTCTGGTGCGCACCGGAGGATCCGTTGTTCGACGGAAAGGGGCCGTTCCTGGGCCGCCTGCGCTTCGCGTTGCGGCCCATGATGGTGATCGATTTCCTCGCCTTCGCGCCCGGCTATGTCGCGTTCTTCATTCCGTTCATCGATCTGCGCTTCCTCAGGCTCATCCGGCTCTTGCGGCTGCTCAAGATCGCGCGCTATTCGCCGGCGCTTTCGACGCTGGCCCAGGTGCTCGTCGACGAGCGCCGCGCGCTGGTCGGCACGCTGCTGCTCGAGCTGTGCGCGATGGTGTTCGCCGCCGCGACCATGCACGCCGTCGAAGGCCGCGCCATGCCGCAGGCGTTCGGCACCATTCCCGATGCCATGTGGTGGGCGCTCGAGACGCTGACGACGGTGGGTTACGGCGACGTCGTGCCGGTGACCGGCCTGGGCCGCGTGGTGGCCGGCGTCACCATGATCGCGGGCGTCGGCCTCCTCGCCTTGCCCGTCGGCATCGTGGCCACGGGTTTCGTCAGCACCATCCACCGCCGCGATTTCGTGGTGACGTTTGCGATGCTGTCGCGCGTGCCGCTGTTTAGGGGTTTCAGCGCGGTCGTGTTGAGCGAGATCATGAATCTTCTGCGCGCGCAGTCGATCGGGGCCGGCGGCATCATCTCCGCGCGCGGCGAGCGCGCGGCCGCGATGTATTTCGTGGTGTCGGGCGAAGTCGATGTGGAGCTGGAAGACCGCCGCGTCGGGTTCGGCCCCGGCGACTTCTTCGGCGAGCTGGCGCTTCTGCGTGACACCATGCGCGGCGCCAATGTCATTGCGCGCACGCCGACGCGGCTCCTGACTCTGTCCGCCGAGGATTTCGCGAGCCTGATGCAGAAGCATCCCGCACTTCAGGAGCGGCTCAAGAACGCCGCTGCGTTCAAAGCCTTTACCGACGGCGACGGCATAACCCAGGCCGAAATCGACGCCGCCGGCGCCGCCCGCGAAGACGCGCAGATGGAGTGACGTCCCCACCGGTGCGCCGGTGTTGCTATTTTTAGCGCAGTGGACGCGGCGGTTGCGCAGCGGACGCAGGGCACCGCGTCCATCCGGAAAATATCGCGCGCGTAGCGCGCAAAACAATTTTCACAGGAGACAGTGAGACGGTGAGACGGTGAGGGATCGAGTATCTCACCGTCTCTTGTGAATTTTCAACTGCGCGCTACGCGCGCGGTGTTGCCGACACAAACGCGGCTACCCTTGCGTCCATTGCGCAACCACCGCGTACCCCGCGCTGAAATTCTTTGCGCCGCACGCTGAGCGCTACGGCTTGCAGAACACGCAGATCTTGTTGCCCGTCGGATCGCGCATATAGGCCCCGTAGAAGGTCGTCGAATCTTCCGGGCGCGGGCCGGGTTTGCCTTCGTCGCGGCCGCCATGCGCCAGCGCCGCCTTGTAGGCGTTGTCGACTTCCGCCTTCGCGTTCGCCTTGAACGCAATCATGGTGCCGTTGGCGGGACGCGCCGGCTGCTTGTCGAAGGGCGGGCAGACAAAGACGCCGTAGTCGTCGCTGCCTTTCGGCCCATAGCCGATCCAGCCGCCGTCGGCGAATTTCCGCTCCGCGCCCATCGCGCCGAACACCGCGTCATAGAATTTGCCGGACGCCTCGCTGTCGAGCGCCCCGATTGTCACATAGCCAACCATGCTCATGTCCGCCTCCCGGGAAATGCCCGGCAAGCCTAACAAAGGTAGAGAACAAATAAAGAACATATCCCGCGGCCCGCCCATGCCGGATTCGCATGGCGGGCTGTCTAATGCGCGTCCCGAGCGCCGACTGTCCGCACGATATTTCCGTGCTCGTCGAGGAAGCGGATCGTTGCCTCGCCTTTCGCGGTCACACCCAGCACCAGCCGCGTGCGCCCCGCCGCATCTTTCAATCGCACGACGGATTCTTTGCCGGGGTTTTTCCCGATAAAAAGACGCTGCGCGCCGAACTGACCTTCTTTTGACAGTTGCGTGATTTCGGCCGTCTTCGCGGGTCCATCCGGCATTTCCTCGAGCCGCGACAACCGTGCGAAATCCAGCGGCGCATCGGGACGGTCGTCAATCGTAAGCCCCGCCACGCGGTGACCGTCGTCTTCGGTCTGCTCCAGCGTGACGACCTGATCCTGTTCGTATTGGTCGAAGCTCAGATGGCCGCCGCTCGAGACATGGCCGTTCGCGCTCCGGCCGCCGAAGACGAGACCGCCGTTCTCCGTGCCTTCGTCGTTGAAGAAGATCATGCCGGCGACGTCGTTGCGCGAGGCATGCGGCAATTCCTTGCCCTTGACGATCATGCCGGGGAATTGCGCGCGATTGGAGATCGTCATCCGGAGCGTGCCGTCCGGCTCGACGACGTTGATGCGATGCACGTCGATCTCATCGAACGCGACCTTGCGCGCGTCGCCGATCGCCTGCCCCGTCGCAATCGCCGCAAAAGCGGTCACGATCCCCGCGCAGTACGCGATGACAATACCGGACCGCTTCATGTCTCCCCCAGATAACTGCCGGCTATTTCATCGCGGCCTTGAGGTTCGCGTCGACCTTGTCGAGGAAGCCTTCGGTCGTCAGCCATTTCTGATCGGGGCCGACGAGGAGCGCCAGGTCCTTCGTCATGAAGCCCGCTTCCACCGTGTCGACGCACACCTTCTCGAGCGTGTGCGCGAACTTGTCGAGCGCCGCGTTGCTGTCGAGCTTGGCCCGGTGCGCGAGGCCGCGCGTCCAGGCGAAGATGGATGCGATCGAGTTCGTCGACGTCGACTTGCCTTTCTGGTGCTCGCGGTAATGGCGCGTCACCGTGCCGTGCGCGGCTTCGGCTTCCACCGTCTTGCCGTCCGGCGTCATCAGGACGCTCGTCATCAGGCCCAGCGAGCCGAAGCCCTGCGCCACCGTGTCGGACTGCACGTCGCCGTCATAGTTCTTGCACGCCCACACATAGCCGCCCGACCATTTCAGCGCGGACGCCACCATGTCGTCGATGAGACGGTGTTCGTAGGTGATGCCGGCCGCTTTGAACTTCGATGCGAACTCCGCATCGAACACGTCCTGGAACAGATCCTTGAAGCGGCCGTCATAGGCCTTGAGGATCGTGTTCTTGGTGGAGAGATAGAGCGGGTATTTGCGGTTCAGCGCATAGTTCATCGACGCGCGCGCGAAATCTCGGATCGAATCGTCGAGATTGTACATGGCCATCGCCACGCCACCGCCCGGGAAGTTGAACACTTCGTGCTCGATGGTCTTGCCGTCCTTGCCTTCGAACTTGATGGTGAGGCGGCCGGGGCCGGGCACCTTGAAATCCGTGGCGCGATATTGATCGCCGAAGGCGTGACGGCCGATGACGATCGGCTCGCTCCAACCGGGTACGAGACGCGGCACGTTGCGGCAGATGATCGGCTCGCGGAAGATGACGCCGCCCAGGATGTTGCGGATGGTGCCGTTGGG
>DATJRP010000077.1:0-3265 GCA_035504555.1 Rhizomicrobium sp.
ATGGGCTTCAAGACCTTCGGCTTCGCCGGTGGCCGGCCCGACACCTGGGAGCCGGAGGAGCTCTACTGGGGGCCCGAGGGCTCCTGGCTCGGCGACGAGCGCTACAGCGGCGAGCGCCAGCTGCACGAGACCCTGGGCGCAGTGCAAATGGGCCTGATCTACGTCAATCCCGAAGGCCCGAACGGCAAGCCCGACCCCGTTGCCGCCGCGATCGACATCCGCGAAACATTCTCCCGCATGGCGATGAACGACGAAGAAACCGTCGCGCTGATTGCCGGCGGCCACACCTTCGGCAAAACCCACGGCGCCGGCGATCCTTCGTTCCTCGGGCCGGAGCCCGAAGGCGCGGCGATCGAGGATCAGGGTCTCGGCTGGAAGAGCAGACATGGAACAGGCTTCGGCGCCGACGCCATCACCGGCGGTCCAGAAGTCACCTGGTCGCAGACGCCGACGAAGTGGAGCAATCACTTCTTCGACAACCTGTTCAAATACGATTGGGAATTGGAGAAGAGCCCGGCCGGAGCCTATCAGTGGAAGGCGAAAGGCGCCGAGGCCACAATTCCCGATGCGCACGACGCGAAGACGAAGCGCGTGCCGACCATGCTGACCACGGACCTCTCGCTGCGCTTCGATCCTGCGTACGAGAAAATCTCGCGACGCTTCTACGAGCATCCCGAACAATTCGCGGATGCGTTTGCCCGCGCGTGGTTCAAGCTCACGCATCGCGACATGGGGCCGATCAAGCGCTACCTCGGACCGCTTGTGCCGAAGGAAACGCTGATCTGGCAGGATCCTATCCCTGCCGTCGACCATCCGCTGATCGGCGAGCGCGACGTCGCGGCCCTGAAAGCCAAGATACTCGCCTCCGGATTGTCGGTATCGCAGCTCGTCTCGACCGCCTGGGCATCGGCATCGACGTTTCGCGGTTCCGACAAACGCGGCGGCGCCAACGGCGCGCGCATCCGTCTCAGCCCGCAAAAGGACTGGGAGGTGAACGAACCCGCCCAGCTCAAGGCCGTGCTGGAGAAGCTCCGGGCAATCCAGAAGGAGTTTAACATCGGCGGCCACGAGGTTTCGCTCGCCGATTTGATCGTCCTCGGCGGCGTGGCGGCGATCGAAAAGGCTGCGAAGGACGCGGGGAGCGATGTGCAGGTTCCCTTCACGCTCGGACGTGCGGACGCGTCGCAGGAACAGACCGACGTGGCCTCCTTTGCGCCGCTCGAGCCCATGGCCGACGGCTTCCGGAATTATTATCGCAGGCCGCAATTGATGGCACCGGAAGAAGCTCTCGTGGATCGCGCGCAATTGCTGCGGCTGACCGCGCCGGAAATGACGGTGCTTGTCGGCGGCCTTCGTGTCCTGGGTGCGAATGCCGGCGGAGCGAAGCACGGCGTCTTCACAAAGAGGCCCGGGACGCTGACCAACGACTTCTTCGTCAACCTGCTCGACATGCGCACGCAATGGCAGCCGGTCGAGGGTTCCGAGGGTGTTTATGAAGGGCGCGACCGCAAGACCAACGCCGTCACGTGGACCGGCACGCGCGTCGACTTGATCTTCGGCTCGCACGCGCAATTGCGGGCAATCGCGGAGGTTTACGGGTCGGCGGATTCCAAAGAGAAGTTCGTGAAGGATTTCGTCGCGGCGTGGACCAAGGTCATGAACCTCGATCGCTTCGACCTCGCCTGACGACGCGTTCGCCGCTTTATCCGCCTCGCTGTACCACGAGCAGATTGCTGCCGCCCGTTGCGATGGCGCGGCCGTCTTCGCTCCAGATGTCGACTGTGCCGTGGATGAGGCCGTCGGCCGCGACGTCCGCCCGCGCGTCGGCGAGGAACCAGTCGGCGTCGCCGGGCGGCGTGTGAAACCACGCCGTGACATCGAGCGTCGGCGCGACATAGTCGGGAGAGGTGTCGAGACCGCGTCCGAAGGCCGGCCACGGATAGGTGTCGATCATCACCAGCGCGCGGGCGAAATCGAGGAAGACGTCGTCCGTCTTCGTGAACTCGCGGAAGCGATACCAGTCCTGATTAACCGAGCCGCGCGGATCGGCCTTGCCCCGGCCGGCAAGGCTCGCAGGTTTGCTGTCGAAATTCCGCCAGAACGGAAAGCTCTCTTTGCCGTCGGGAAAGAGCTCAGCCCAGGTTTTCAGTTCCGCATGATGCTTCACATCCGGGAATTTGCGGTCGGTCTTCGAAGGCCCATCCTGCTTGTTTGTAGTCCACACCTGCGCCTGCAATAGGCGCTTTTCGTTCTGCGAAACGACGACGTTGGTGCACCAGACGTTTCGGCCTTTGCGCACGGGTTCGGCGTCGATCTCGACAGGCGTGAACTGGCCGACGGACAGATACTGGCAGGAAAACGTCGCGGGACGATGACCCGGCGGCGCAACCTTTCCCGCCGCGCGCAAGGCGATGGAGGCGATGTAGCCCCCGTTCGGCCCCCAGATCTCCCAGTCGCGCGACAGTGTCGCGGAAAGCTTGCCGCCGCGTTCTTCGATGGCAGTATCGTTCGCTAGTCGGGCCATCGAATACTCCTCTTACTACCCCGCCAGCGCCATGCCGCTGGCGAATTGGAGGGCGGCGAGCCGTGCGTAGAGGCCGCCTTTGGCGACGAGTTCGGCGTGGCTGCCTTCGGCGACGACGCGGCCCTGATCCATCACCACGATGCGCTTCAGCTTCTGGATCGTGGCGAGACGATGCGCGATGACGATGGTCGTGCGGCCAGCCATCAAGTTGGCGAGCCCCGTCTGCACCAGTTGCTCGTTCTCTGCGTCGAGTGCACTCGTGGCTTCATCGAGCAGCAGAAGCGGTGCGTTGCGCAGCATGGCGCGGGCGATGGCGATGCGCTGGCGCTGACCGCCCGACAGCGTCGTGCCGCGTTCGCCGACGAGGCTTTGATAACCGTCCGGCAGGCGCTCGATGAATTCGGCCGCGGCCGCGGCTTCCGCCGCGCGGCGCACCTCTTCGTCGCTCGCTTCGGGACGGCCATAGCGGATGTTGTCGGCAATGGTGCCGGAGAAGATCGCGGGATCCTGCGCCACCAGCGCGATATGCTTGCGCAATTCGGCCGGATCGAGCTGCGCCGTGTCGACGCCATCGAACAGGATCTGGCCTTCCTGCGCCGCAAAAAACCGCAGCAGCAACTGGAACACGGTGGACTTTCCGGCGCCCGAAGGGCCCACGAGCGCGATCGCTTCGCCCGGGGCGACGGCGAGCGAGAAACCGTTGAGGGCGGCGGTGTCGGGACGTGACGGATAACGGAAGGA